>CAJTPM010000029.1 GCA_910578085.1 uncultured Lachnospiraceae bacterium
TTATCAACCACCCTTCTTGGAATTCCCTATATTTGAATTATACAGGAAGCTCCTGTTTTACCATAGTCAAATAGTCATTTAAACGCTTTTCGTCCAAAAGCTGTAATTTAGCTTCATCTACTGTACGAATATCATCACGAATTCTTTTACAAAAAGCTTCATAACTATATACTTCATATTCACTCATTGGCTCATCAGACTCCCCAACACGAATATAAGAACCTTTGATTCTACCAACGCCTTTATAAAACACTGGTCTTTCCGTAATATCTACACCCGGAATTTCAGCGGATACAATCACTTTATCTTCAATGTCACAGACCGTAAATATAGCGCATTATGACAATATTGTATGCACCAGGATCTACATACTTTGCCCCCCGACCAAATCCCGCTTTACACAAATCATCAACAAGAGACTTCAAATCTGCAGTATTCAGAATATTATTATCCAAAAGTAGAAGGTGCTGCTTAGGACCGTATTTTTCGTCAATAGTCCTAATCTGATCAACAATGCTGTTTGTCACATGAAAATGTGGCTCCAAAATAGGTACCGCACAAAAAGAACAATGGTTCGGACATCCTCTGGTAGTATAAGTAAAATAATTATCGCCGGCAGGGTACTTATAATCAATCTGTTCCAGAATATCATAATCCAGCGGCAATTCGTCCACATTGATATCGTTACTATCACCAACCACCGAAGTGTCAGTGAACAACCCAGTCAAAATATGAAAACGATCAATTCCTGTTGCTTCTACGATTTTCTCCGGCATAAGCGATGCCATAATGCCACCAACATAAAGATCATCAATGTTGTTTACCAGCAGTTTATAATGATTGATGGTTTTTACATCCACATCAAAATTAAAGGTAAACAGAGTGGTAATATAGATTCTATAAGCCAGACCTGCAAGTCGTCCAATACCTCGAAAACCTCTCTCGTCCATGCCATTCTTATCAGAATCGCCAATACTCAACAGAATCCCTCTAGTTTTTTCAGCAGGAATACCATAACCATTATCATGAATAATGATTCTCTACTTTGCACCATCGATCTGAATATGAATTGCAGCCACAGATGAAGAAATAACCCCACTTGCAACAGCTTTGTCAATAGAATCTGTGCTGTTTTGAATATATTCCCGATAAACATGCATCGGGTTAGAATACATACCTTTGGTAAGTATTTCAAGCAAAAACTTACCTGCTACAGGTTCACCCATTATTTACTACCCCCTTGATTGTAAGACGGGAAAGGAAATTGAATCTTTAGCAATGTTTTAAAAACAGGATGATGAAGAATTAAATCTCCCTTCTTTAGCCTGGTCATCATATTTGCATATACTGTAGGGACAAATTTATAGTCCGGACGGGATACCTCAATGGCATTTGTACGACCATATACATTTGTACCACAGTTGCCTTTGATACGTTCGTGAATCGCACTTCTAAACTGTTCCGCCGAAAACAGCACAACGCCTTCAGAGCGACCACGCTCAGTAATATCCAACAAATTCGCCAACAGAGGAGAATTCTTACCGGATGTAGAAGGTGCATACTTATTTAATTCGTCAACAAAAATTATGATTCGTTTAGGAACAGGCATTTTACTACTGCGGTCGTCTTGGTCATAGTCCCCTTGCTTCAAAGAATAGACGGATCGAATAATATCACCAAAAACTAAACACTGCAAAACCAGAATATGTCCGATCTTCGTTTACCAAATCAAGAGAACGTATTTTCTTCGACTCATCGGTTTCAAATGGTTTGCCCATTTCTTTGATTTCATCGTTTTCATCCTGATAAGGTTCCTGATAATAGTGATCCAGATCAAGACTTTCGTTCTGATAAAGGAGAATTTTCCGTTTATCAAATATCTCACTTAACGTAGGCATATCTTCGACTCCATCTTTACCTAAGTATTTTTGATACGAAACTGGTTAATTTTACACTCATATTTGAATGGCATAATTTCAACCGTTCCTTTATTTATTCTCGTAGTATCGCAGGTTTTTAGTCCGTCCTTTTTTAATCAGCACGCCCTCGTCAGTTAGTTCTCGCAAAAGCAGGATTGCAGTAGATTGGGACACACCAAGCTCCATTTCTATATCGCTGCGAACGATAGAACCTTTACTGCGACACAGTTTTAGGACAGCATTAATTCGTTCTTCTTTTTTTGTCACACTGGTAAAACAACTCGTTTTTCGGTTATTCAGAGCTTTTTGTTCCTTTGCGTGGAAATTGGTATTAGGAAGTGTAATCTTAAAAGCATTACTTGTTGTTTCGATTATAGGTTTTACAGCATAATCATCGTAACACTCATTGATTTTAAGAATTCCTGTACCATATGCTTCAATCAGTCGCAAACGATAGAAAATATTAGCTAAATACTGATTGCGCAATACAGACACCCCCAGCTTCACGTCATCCAATGTAATTCCTTTTACCAAACCGCCGATTGTTACAAATTCAATTCGGTCTTCAAAAATACTGATAAGAGTGGCACCACTAAAAGAATAGTCCCGATGAACTATAGCATTCAGCAACGCCTCACGGATTGCCTCTGAAGGATAATCCCGCATATCTAAGCGGTCCAGTCCTGAAAATTCTGCACGGGTACGATTGTAACGGTCAATATAATCGAAGGCTTCCTCCAACTGCTCCAAAAGAGAACCTGACAGTTCCCGGCGGTCCTTGAATACAGATTTTTTACTGCCCTCAAATACAGCCATTTTAATCATATGCGTACACTGTTCAGACAGCAAAAATGCCAGATTAGTGTACATATCATCATCACCAATCAGATGGAGCGTACGCATTTGGGCTTTTCCAAACTCTACCTTCCGTTTTTTAAAGAAGTCAGCAGACTTATCAAAAGTAAGATTCTGATCAAGAGAACGGACTGTCTCATAACTGTCACCACCGGTTTCTTTGATCATATTCAGGATGGCAGTATCTGTTGCCGGAACTGTCGATGCTCCCTGACGAACATAAACACCCTCCGGGCGAATTCCTTTTCCTTTCAGATAATACGGTCTTGCCGTACCGCGCTGGACATTTACACATACAATGGACTTTTCATCCATGACATCATTACGACATTCCACAAACATAGTAATATCTGGCCGCACAGCATCCCTAACTGCATTGGTTACACGCAACATAGTATCATCAACATTATCGACACCACAAGCTGTTCCATCGTCGTTCACTCCGATATAAAGTGTACCGCCGTCACAGTTTGCAAATGCAACAATCGTATTTTTGATGTCTTCAACATATTCTCGCTTGAATTCAGTTGTTTTGTTTTCTACGAACACAAGATATCCTCCAACCAATTCTAATCTAATAATTATTATAATCATTTTTTAATTATTTACAAGTAGAATCTGATTTTTTATGATAAAATGGATCAATTCCCTTTACAAATGTATTTAACGAACACATGAAAATGCTCTACTGAATTTTCAAATGTGCCCCTCAAAAATGTTCTGGTGATTTTGTCCGCTTTTAGTTGATACTTAATACTTATGAATTTGATATACAATCAAAAAGAACTAAGGAGGCAAACCAGAATATCAAAAAACGTATAATAAAAGCACTTTATTCGATACCATACACCACCAAATAAAGTGCTTGTTATCCCAAAATCCCCCACATTTCTACCTCGGCAGACTCCCTTCGACACAAATCGACCCATAACCCGCGTATGTCAAGTTAATGTCACAAACTTTTTTCACTTTTCCCACGCGAAAATCGCTGAAACCCGCATAACTTCGTGGGGCGTATGGTTCGCTAATGCTAAGTCAGGGCAAAATTGACGGTGAATTATTGTCAAGTTGTTTTACCAGTAAAAGTATTCACATTATCCCCTACGCCAATACAATATCCTATTTTTTCAGCTATTTTGTGTTAATATCTTTCATATTATATGCTTTCATTTTCTTTCCTGCCTTTTCATACTTATATTTTAAATACCATTCAAACTTCTGCTCATGTGTAGAAATAAATATTTGTGTATTTTTGAACTCAAATCGCAAAATATCCACCAGCCCTACCCTATTTACATCGTCAATTGTCTGAATAAGATCATCTATCAACAAAAGAGGCAAGGACTGTTGTTGTGCATACACTTGATTCATACATAATAGGAATGATAATGAAACAGCAGCAAGTTGTCCTGAGCTCATATTATATAAAATATCATGGTTATCATCTGCGGAATGAATCAATTGTAAATTTTCCATCTTCTCATCCGTTAAAATAAAAATACTTTTTCCACAGAATTTCTGTTGCAAAATCTTAGCTGTATATACATGCAACATGGGTTCAATATCATAAATAACATTTCGTTTATAGTCTTTAACTCCCTCGTTTATAGCCGTCCTATATTCACACAATTCGTTATAAACTTCATTTAACTTTATGTATCTTTTTTTAATCTGCAAAAGTTCTTGTTTTTTATTCAAAATCAATTTCTAAATTAGATAAAACTATAAGTTCGTTAATGGAAGCAAAATCTCTCACATTATTCTTTTTTGCCAATTCAGGATTTTCATCCCGCCATGCGTTCGCGGTAAATCCGAATAACGCAACATTCAAAACATCTGCTTCCACTGCATATGCCAGCCACTCTAAGTTTTCTTTATAATTTTCTGATGGGATTAAATATTTTTTAACTGCGTCTGTTTGAATCAAATAGTTATTTTTAGACAGAAATCTTTTTGCATCCCATTCAATTTTCTTTGCATCATTCTCCGCTTCTTTCAGACTTTGAAATTCTTTGATCAAATATAGTTTAAAAACAGGGCTGATCGCCGAGGCAAATTCAAATGCAATATCTTTATGTGCATACGTTCCTCCATGTTTTCCACGTTTCACAAATAGTCCCATCACTTCTGTCTTTTCAATCCATTCTGAAACACTCAGTACAAATGTATGCAAATCTGCTTCGCTTTTAAAGTGGTCGAATTCGACCGCTTAATCGCTTCATGATTTTTTCTTTGTTTTAAAAATCATCATTCATATTTAGCTTAATTAACTGTCAATTCAGCATCAAAACAATGCATAATAAGCACTTTATTCGACACCATACATCACAAAACAAAGTGCTTATTTTCTAAAAACCAACTCCATTCTACCCCGGCAGACTCCCTTCGGCACAAAGCGCCCCATACCCCGCGTATGTCAAGTTAATGTCACAATCCTTTTTCACTTTTCCCACGTGAAAATCGCTGGAACCCGCATAACTTCATGAGGCGTACGGTTCGCTAATACTAAGTCAGGACAAAATGGACGGTGAATTAGTGTCAAGGTGGTTTAGTTACAAAGTGGTTAAATTAGACTACTTTACAATCAACCCCTTATCTGATTAAAAAATTATTATTAAAATAACAATATCTACCTACAAACATTTCTAATGTTACGCAATACCATATTTTTTAAAAATAATATTCAAATCCTCTATACTAATTTTCCCTGCCAAGTAATAGGCTTTAACACTGGCTTCTACCGCTTCAAAAGCAGTATCAAACATAAACCAGTTACCTGTATTATAATATTCCTGTAATTCCATAAAATCACGCTGCAACCCATCCGGCAAATTATCTCTTAATATTATTTGTTCGTCTACATACATTATTTTTCACCACTTTCTGTACGATTCCCTATAATCTAATGCACGCCTTCATTTTTTATACATTTTAACAGTACTTTTTCATACCTGTATTCAATAATTGATATAAAGAATCTCTTCTGTATTTCTGACAATATTGGTATCTCATTAATCATTGCTTGTATTCTATCCATATTATTTCCTATTTGGGGTGTCAATCTATAAACAGCCTCTGAACATTCCGGATATTCCCTGCTTTCAATTATATGATATGGATTTACCCGTTTCCCATGTAATTCAAATATACACCTGCGTGCTTTATACGCCTCTGCTTCCATTTTATCAGGATCATTCATTACGATTCGCATCTTTTCATCATCCCATTTGCTATTTAAACAATTACCGTTATCATAAACCGGCGCAATCTCCTTCGACCTATCCTTTCTTAAAATGATTCCCCAATTGCTGTTATTACGATCTGTATTACCTATCAGTGCATCCATTATGAACATACTCCAAAAATGCTGTTTTACTCCTGGAACATCATGCAAAAACGGATGTTCCTGTATCGTCATCATAATTTCATACAAGTCTACACCCACACCATTTGTCTCATTCCCATTAGAATCTAAAAAATGGGGTTCAAAAGTGACTTTTATTTTATCAAACTCATAGAGTTTATCTCCATCTTGTAAAAAATCTTCGCAAGCAACTACAACTTTATTATTTCTGGTTCCTAAAATTGTATTGTGAACAGGCACGCCGACTATCTCGTATATCCTTGAACCAATATATTCACAGACAGGGCTATTTGAATAACTCAGATTAATATTTTTCATCTTCTGTTCTTTTAAATTACCTGGAAATTTTACAAGATAATCTTTTCCATTATAAGTAATTCCCATTTTTCGACCAGCTGTTCCGCCATACATTCTTTGATTTTGTTGAAAATTATTAAAATTTATTAATTCCAAACCATCACCTCATTTCTGATTTTCTTTTGCAGCTTTTCATTAATTACCTTTTCTATATCTTCATCTGTCAATAAATATTTTGAAATATCTTCTATTTTTTGTGTTTCAAATCCTGTAAGTATTTTTATTTCCTGTAAGGTCAGCCCTTTTTCAATCAAATTTGCAACTCCTTGCAATGCAACGGTGGTAGGTGTAAAATTATAAATATCCAATTCTTTCATTTTTTTCTTTAAAGTATGGAAAATGCTATCAGGCGTTAATTTTTCGCCATTGCTTTTTGTAAACAAATATATCCTATCAGGATATTTATGCATTCCACAATATTTTATTAAATCATCCCATATGTCTGCTTCCAGCTTTACATATATCCTTTGTTCCTCATCGCAACCTACCAATAACTGTCCCTCTTTCTCATTAAACTCTTCTATCTTCATATTAATAATAATTTTTTCTTTAAATCCGTAATTAACAAGAAGACGATAAATAACCGATTGCCCAAATTGATAAAAGTTGTTTTTATTTAAAAGCTCTATCTGCTCTTTTACAATTTTAACTTTTTCCTCTTCATCAAATGGTAAATATATTTTTTGACTTAATTCATTATTTAAGCTTAAACATATATCATGCACTATCTGCTTATTTCTGCAACCTTCCTTCAAATATCTCCACTCAAACTCTCGTTTCTTAGTATGGCTGATAAATTGATCTATTGCAGTCAAAAATCTCTGAATTGCTTCAATAGATGTTGCCCTCTTACTTGTTTCAAAATAATATTTACACGCCTGCTCAACATCTATTTTTGTAAGATTTTCAGCTAAGTCAGCCAGTGAGTAAAACTCTAGTTCTTGATTGCAATACTCCAAAAAACTCTTATAGCATGCCTGATAATTAGCCCTCTCGCCTTTTATCATTTTATAATAATCATCTAATGCCTTTTTTAATACTGCGCTCATTAGCTTTCTCCTTCTCAAACGCATCTTTCCATAAAACTATCCTTTTATTGCTATTCTTTCTATATATAATTATACCACACATCTTCTTAATGTAAAGTATCGCCTGACTCTAAAATTATATAATTACCACATCTATTCTACGAAAGTAAGTGGATTCTTTATCTAACAAAAATCAAATTGGCAAACTATTTTCCACACACAGCGCCCCATACCCCACCATCTCATTCGGATACCTCGCAAACCCCGGCAGTCTCTTCGCCCCCTTGATAAAATACGCCTTCACCTTCTCCCCATACAGATAGGGATCATTCCCCCGCACGATCCCCCATTCCATAAGGAGAGCGCTGCTACCGGTGACATAGGGCGCCGCGAAGGAAGTGCCCGAGACCACCGCGTAACTGCCCCGGCCATCGGGCACTAGGATGTCTGTCCCCGGGGCGGTAAGATCCGGCTTCATCTGCTGCTCATAATAGAACTTTCCCTCCGCCGTATCCTCCTCAAAGGGGTAGCCTCTGCCGGAAAAGTCCGCATACTCCTGATAAAGCGGATTGTAGGCTCCTACGGTGATAACTTTCTGGGCTGTGGCCGGTATCGTCATGGTCACCGCCGCCGTGGGCCGGAAAAAATTGGTGCCCCGGTTCAGCGCTTCCGCCGAGGGCAGATAAAAACTGACCGCTCCCTGTAAAATACGCACCGGCGTCAGCACAAAAGTCCAGATTCCTGCGGTAATATAGGGGTTTCCAAGAAAATCAAAATAGTATTCCTGCACCTTTGTGTAGGGGGCCGGTTCCCCACCGTAAAACAGAATCGTCGTCCCATCCAGCGTAAAATTCCGCTTTCCGTTCCTGTCAAGCGGAATCTCTAACCGCCCGCCTCCCGGGGACAGAATTTCCAACAGAAAACTGTCCCCATAATTTTTCCAGATCGAAACATTGCAGGCGCTCTGATAGTCCGCCATACTGCACTCCACAATCTTCCTTCCGTCCAGAATGACCTGCGTGTGTCCGGCGGCGGCCCCCTCGTTTCCGCTGCCCACGCAGACCACGATCTTATAACTCTCCGCCACATTATTTAAAAATGTTTCAAACAGCGATGTCCCATCGTGGGAACCGTAGGTGCTGCCGTAACTGATATTGACCGCAAGCGGCATTCCCAACGACTGCGCCTTTTGCAGCATCCAGGAAACGGCGCGCATCAGTTCCGTGGTGCGGGAGGATCCTTCCGCTCCCCTGCCGGTGCCTAATTTTACGATCAGCAGATCCGCCTTCGCCGCCACGCCCTCGCTTCCCGCCGCAATGGCCGCCACGCCGGTCCCATGACCGGACCGGTCAAACGTAAGCTCTTCTCCGTCCTGAATGCTCTGATCCAGCTGTTCTTTCGTAAATTCCACACCGTGATAAAACCCTTCCGGTGCCGTCCATCCTCTCTCTGCATCCGCCTGCAGCGTCTGATCCCAGAGATACAAAATACGGCTCCGCCCCCGGTCATCCAGAAACGCGCCGTTTTTGTAATCAATTCCCGAATCAGGAATCCCCACCAGACAGCCCTGTCCGCTTAAGAGAAGTCCTCTGTCCGTCACCTCCTGTATGCAGGAAGAAAGGCTCCCCTGTCTGATCGTGATCTCACCCTCGTACATTGCCTTCGGTTTTTCAATGTAGTCAATTTCCGGCAGGGAAGACAGCCTCTCGATCTCCCCCCGCCCTGCTGTCAGGATCGCGTAGCCTGGCAGCAGATATTCCGCCTCCAAAGTTTCAGGGGAGCCTGGCCGGGATAAATTTTCCCTTTCAAACGCTCCCCTGAGGTCTCCATGATATTTTACGATCAATTCCCATCTGTCTTCCAAAACCCCTACCGGCAGTTCCAGAGACCGTTCTCTCTCCACCGGCGCCGCTTCCAATGACAGGTTCAACAGGTTTTCCATTTTCTGTGAATCCATTTCCACACTCCTGTATAGGGCATACCCTCCTGTTACACCGGCAGTATCTTTCCGATACGCTTACAGTGCCATAACCTCAGGTCTGCTCCCTGTTTCTTACAGTATATGTAAGTCACCCGCAAAATATCTTGTATGGAACAATTTACAGCTCAGCGATTCCTCGCCGTCCGGATCACCCACTGTACCGCTGCCTCGGCCTGTACAGGCAGATTTTCCGGCGTCCGGACTTCTGCACCGGGCTCTGTCCCTCCCGCCCCCGTCTCAAAGGCCTGCAGTGCATATCTGGCAAGCAGCTCCGATACCCGTGTCCGCTCCACAGAATCCTCTGCTCCCAGAACAATCACCACCAGATCATGTTCTGCCACACCGTCATCCACGGTCAGCGAAGTGATCAGGCAGGCGCCGGCCCTGTTGGTCGTGCCGGTTTTTAATCCGGTCACTTCCGACACATTGTATAAAAGCGGATTGGTATTGCGCACCTCAAAGTCAATGGACTCCAGTCTTGCTTTCTCCAGGGAAGTGATCTCCGTAATCTGAGGATAAACCTTCAAAAGATAAGACACCAGTCTGAACATATCCTCTGCGCTCATGCGGTTCTGCCGCTTGGCGGGTACCGGTTCCTGCGTATAGACGGGCAGACCGTTGCAGTTGAAAAAAACCGCCTGGGATAAGCCCAGCTCCAACGCCTTCTGATTCATCCTCTGCACAAAAGCTTCCTCCGAACCTGCCACGGCTTCAGCCAGGCACAGGGCGCACTCGTTACTGGAGGGTAAAAGTGTTCCGATCAGCAGCTCCCGCACCGTGATCAGGGCTCCTGTCTCCAGAGGAATCACCCCGTCAGCCGACACCGCCAGCCGTCTGGCCCCGTCAGAGACCACCACCTGCTGATCCAGGCTGAGTTGTCCTGCCGAGACAGCCTCCATCGTCAAAAGACTGGTCATCAGCTTTGAGGTACTGGCTATGGCGTAAGGCATATCGGACTGATATTCATAATAAATCTCTCCGGTGGAAGCATCCCCCACCAGCACACTGTTGACGCCGTAAAAATACCCGTTCTGTTCCAGCTCGGCAGGCAGGATGCTAAATGGCTCCAGCAAATGGATCTGCAGCGTACCTGCAGAAGGGACGGTGATATCCGTATCCAGAATCATCCCCAGATCTGCCGCCATCATAAAGCAGTCATAGCCGCCGGAGGGCAGTTCCATGATCATCGTATAATAGGATACTTTCTGTCCCCCCACTTTAAATTCATTCCGTTTCAGGGAAATATCCGGATTTGTCTCTGCTTCCCAGGGCGCATTTTCCACCCCCACAGGCATGTAGGCCTCGCCAGGATTTAAGGAAACAGCATTTTTTGCTATTTCCAAAGAAAAAGATTTCTCCGTATCTCTCAGAATCATGGCCATATCCCGCAGGGAGAGATAGGTGTTGCCGGCGTAGGCATAATCCAGTGTTTTCACCATGCCGCCGGAACCGGTGTCCGTCTGTACCTGACAGATCCCCGGAATCTCAAAGGCTGCCGATGTCCTGACAGGCCAGACGGCGCACAGCATGATCACACACAATATAACAGCGCTTACTTTCCGCAGAAATTTTTTCATCGGCTCTCCTCTCATCCGTCTGCTTCAACCAGATAAAGCGATTACTTCCTCATCCTCTGGCCGAAGGCGTCCTCAAACCCGGGCAGGACAGCGTACAATCGGGAAAAGGAGATTTTCTCTCCACCCCGCACCCGGAACAGGATCACTCGGCCTGATGTAATATGTACAATACAGGATAATCATCAGAATCTTCCGCATCGTCTCCTTTTGTCAGAATCAGTTCGGATTCTACCCGGATATAGCTTTCCGTCTCAGTCCGGCGGGCGCCGCCCGCCTCAAATTGTCTGGTCAGAATGCCCTCGGCGGTTGCATAGGTCCCGCTGCCGTCGTACTCTCCCTGCAATTCCTCCAGAGAGGGTAACAGGGCGGGCCCACAGGACGTCAGGTAGGAAACTGTGGACATCCCAAAGGTTTCCGTCACCAACGTCTCCACCGCTTCCGCTCCCGTATCACCCGTATAGCCGGCCATACGAAGCCTCTCTCCCAGAAGTTCCCGGAAAACCGCCGCAAAAGCCTCATAGGCGGCCTGATTACAGTTCTCATAACTCTCCGGCACAATATAACAGCGAAACGTCCCCTCAGAGCGTGCAGTCTGTTCCAGAGTAAGATCGACCTGTACAGTCAATCCTTCCATACACGTCTCCAGCTCTTCCAGGGATACATCCACTCCCTCTATGTCCTGCAGCCATAGAAATGCTGTCACAGACGCCTGTTCCGACAGATCTGCCCGAGTCGTCCACTGCCCGGAAATATCCTGATCCGCTGACGCAAAAAAATGCAGATAGATCATAAGTGCCAGAAGAACGATCAATGTCAGAAACAGCAGAATAAGCGCCACATTTTTTGTGGTTTTTCCCATAAAGAAACCCTCATATTTTACTGCTGCGGCACCACTGCAAAGAACACAAGATCGCGCTCCGTGTCATTGATCAGACTGTGCGCATGCCCATCCGGACAATAGTGCACCTGCCCCGCCTCGATCCGCAGTTTCTCTCCGTCATACAATACCGCAGCGCTGCCCTCCAGAATATAGATGATCTCACTGCTGCCCTCGTGGGTATGTAATCCCACGCTTGCCCCGGGGATCAGCCTGTTTAACATAATGCGGTTTTTCTCATCCGCATAGGCTCTGATGGCCATCTCCTTTTCGCCGCCCTTAAAATGGGGCGTTACGTTTTCCGGTATCTGATTAAAATCAAGAATCATGTTGTCCCTCCTGTCTTACTGCTGTTATTTTTCATGCAGCTTTTTGTCTTATCCTTCATTTCCCCCCAGAAGCCCTATCATGCCCCGATAAGCGTCGTACGCTCCCTCGAGAACCAGATAATGATAGTGTTCGCCATACCAGCTGAAAGAAGGACAGTGCTCTTCCCGCCCCTTTTCCTCCTCCAGCTCGCCGAGCCGTTTTCTCAGTTCCGCCTGCAATGCAGCCGACGCTCCCTCCTCTCGGACACGTTCGTAGAGCGTTTCCAGCGTTTCCAGTTCACTGTGCCTGACATGAGAATAAAACGAATCCTGTTTATCCTTCTCATATCTTTCCCTGCACTCCTCTATTTTTTCTTCGATCCTTTCATACAGTTCCATATTTTCCATTGAAAACGCCTTTTATTCCCCGCCCATCTTCAACAATTTCGCCGCCGAGATCAGCGGATCAGGCGGCCTCTCAGCTTTCCCCCATTTTCAACAATTTCGCCGCCGAGATCAGCGGATCAGGCGGCCTCTCAGCTTTCCCCCATTTTCAACAATTTCGCCGCCTGATCCGCTGCAATACAGGCGTCCACGATCTCCTGAATATCGCCGTTCATGATCTTATCCAGTTTATAGAGCGTCAGGTTGATGCGGTGGTCCGTCACCCGGCCCTGGGGGAAGTTATAGGTTCTGATCTTTTCGGACCTGTCGCCTGTTCCCACCTGGCTTTTTCTGAGTTCCGCTTCCGCGTCGTGGGCCTTCTGCTGTTCCAGATCGTACAGTTTCGTCCGCAGAAGCGCATAGGCTTTCGCCTTATTCTGGATCTGTGACTTTTCCGTCTGGGAATAGATCACGATCCCTGTGGGAATATGCGTCAGCCGTACCGCCGAGTCGGTGGTATTGACACACTGACCGCCCGCACCGGAGGAACGGCAGACATCGATCTTGATATCCTTCTCGTCGATCTGCACGTCCACCTCCTCGGCCTCCGGCATCACCGCCACAGTGATCGTGGAAGTATGGATCCGGCCCCCGGACTCTGTTTCCGGCACGCGCTGCACTCTGTGGACGCCACTCTCATACTTCATAATAGAGTAGGCGCCCTGTCCGCTCAGCAGAAACGTGACGCTCTTCATTCCGCCGATGCCGATCTCCTCCACGTCTAACGTCTCCACTTTCCAGCGATGCGTCTCCGCATAATGCACATACATCCGGTAGATCTCCGCCGCAAACAGCGCCGCTTCGTCGCCGCCTGCTCCTGCCCGGATCTCCACTATCACATTTTTGTCATCGTTGGGATCCTTCGGCAACAGCAGGATCTTCAGCTCTTTTTCCAGTTCTTCAATGCGTTTTCTTGATGCCGAAAGCTCCTCCTTCAGCATATCCCGCATCTCCTCGTCGGACTCTTCCTCCAGCATGGCCAGAGAATCCTCCGCATCCTGCCTGCATTTTTTATATTCTTTATAGGTTTCCACAAGCGGCGTCAGGTCGCTCTGCTCTTTCATCAGTTCTCTGAAATGCTGCTGATTATCCGTGACTCCCGGCTCCGCCAGCTCATTCATGATCTCCTCAAATCTATGCAGCAGATCTTCTAATCTGTCAAACATCTCTCTCCCCTTTTCTGTTTCAATCTCATTTCACTCACTATATCCAAAACTGCTGCTGTTCCCGTCACCCTGTACTTCAACTTACAGACCTGTCTTTCCGGAACCCAACGTGCAGCCGCTTTCGTCTTGCCTTTCGGCTTCCAATATACCGCCGCATGCAGTGTCAGCGTTGTCTTTCCGATTTCCGGCATACTACCACTGCTCCCTATATCGCTGATTCACCGGGTTTCTCCATACCATGTCCCAAATACTACTCTGTCAAGGCCCGAAAAATCTTTGACTATCTGAATTTCCCGGAAGCTGTTCTCCTCCAGGATATTTTTCACAGCCTCCCCCTGATCCCAGCCGATCTCATAAAATAACATCCCGCCGCCGGGCAGATGCTCTCCCGCTTTCTCAGTGATCTTTCTGTAAAAAAACAGACCGTCCTCCCCGCCGTCCAGCGCCGCATGCGGATCGTGATCTTTTACTTCCGGCATCAGGCCGTCTATTTCAGCACTTTTGATATAGGGCGGATTGGATACTATGATCTCAAATTTTCCCTCTGTTTTTTCAAACAGATCGCTCTTTACAAAGTCCGCATGCGCTGCTCCCAGCCTGACCGCGTTTGTTTTCGCGGCCTCCAGGGCTTCTTCGGAAATGTCCGCCCCGATTCCATGACAGTCATTGGAATAGTGGAGAAGACTGAGTAAGATACAGCCGCTCCCCGTGCCGATGTCCAGGATCCGCATGCCGTCATGCAGATGCTTCAATACTTCTTCCACCAGTATTTCCGTATCCTGCCGTGGGCATAACACATGCCCGTTGACTGTAAAAGTCAGTCCCATGAATTCTGTCTTACCCAGTATATGCTGCAGCGGAACTCGATTCGCTCTCACTTTTATTTTTTCAAGATACTGCTCTTCCTCGCCTCCGCTTATCTCCCGTTCTCCGTGGGCATAGAGCACTGTCCTGTCCGTACCACAGACCTCCTCTAACAGAAGTCTGGCATCTAACGCCGCCTCCTCAATGCCTGCCCCCTCAAGGACCGATACGCCCTGCTTATAGATCTCCTGATACTGCATCCTCTTTCTCCGCACCGCACCGCTTTCTATCGCCGCACTATACAGTTTATCGGCTGAACGCCCCTTTCATACGAGGCAGGTCCCTGAAACTGTCACTCAATTTCATCATTCCCGATAAAACTCGGTTCGTCCTCATCTTCCACCCACAGTTCTTCCGCCGGCTGTCTGTTCTCCCCCTGCCGCGGTTGTGCCGACATCTTTCCACTGTTTTCGTACGCTTCCTCTTCTGCTTCTTCCCAGTCTTCGCACTCCGCTTCCTTGGCTTCCCGATCTGCCTCTTCCCACTCTCCGTACTGCTCTTCCTCGGCTTCCCGATCTGCCTCTTCCCACTCTCCGTACTGCTCTTCCTCGGCTTCCCGATCTGCCTCTTCCCAGTCTTCGTACTGCTCTTCTTCCGCCTCTCTTTGGTCTTCATCCGACAGGTCTTCCCCTGTCATTTCTTCCGGATTTTCCACAGTCTCCCCCGGCTCCTCATCCTCTGCCGTTTCGTCACCGTCCGCTTCATATCCGAAATTTTCCTGCAGCCAGGCTCTCCAGTCAAACACGGCTTCCACAGCTTTGATCGCAACTTCCACCATACTCTCATCTGGTTCCTTTGTGGTAAGCCCCTGCAGCCACAGTCCCGGCGCGGAAATCATGCGCACAAGCCAGTTGTCGGATCTGCCAGCCAGCCGGATGATCTCGTAAGCGATCCCGGCGATCACAGGGATCAGCAAAATACGGATCAGTATCTTGAGCGCCATATTATCCACACGGATAAAGAAAAACAATACCACACTGACCAACATGACAAACAGCAGAAAGCTGGTGCCACAGCGCCTGTGCTGTTTGGAACTTCTCATCACATTCTCTACCGTAAGTTCTCGTCCCTTTTCAAGACAGTTGATGCATTTGTGTTCGGCCCCATGATACATATAAACCCGTCTGATATCCTTCATCAGGGAGATTAGAAGCACATAGGCCACAAAAATCAGAATACGAATCACGCCCTCCATGATTGCCAGAAGAGAGTCGTTTCTCACAAATCTTTCCAGATAATTGGAAATCAGATAGGGCAATACCATAAAAAGGCCCACTGCTGCCAGCACCGCAATGACCATTGTAAGCGTCATCAACACGCTCTCTGCCTTGCCCTTAAATGCCTTGTTCACCATCTTATCCGCCGCTGTTTCCTCCTCTTCCTCATAAAAAGCAGCAGAATGATTCAGACACTTTGTTCCCAAAATCAAAGAGTCCACAAAGGAAAATATACCACGAATAAAAGGTAATTTTGTAATCCCGCTCTCTCCCAATATACCTGTGTATTCTCCGATCTCCACATCGATCTCACCATCCGGCTTTCTGACCGCCACCGAATAACGAGTGTTATTTTTCATCATAATTCCTTCCAGCACGGCCTGACCGCCAATGCCGGAATAACATCCTCTTTTCCTGCTCATGGATCTTGCTCCTGTCAAACATAAAATAGTACATAAACAAAAGAAGGTTGAGGACAACCTTTCCCCAACCCCTTCTTAATCATCTTAATTTTCAGCCATGCCGTATTTCCTGTTGAACTTATCAATACGTCCATCCGCTCTGGCTGTCTTCTGCTGTCCTGTGTAGAATGAATGACATTTTGAACAAACCTCCACATGAATCTCCGGTTTCGTGGAACCTGTTACAAATGTATTCCCACAGTTACATGTGACAGTTGCCTGATAGTAGGCAGGATGCAGTCCCTCTTTCATCTTTTTCACCTCTCTGTTTCATTGTATAAAAATTGTAATTATTTTTTTCTGAAGCTCGCCACTTTTTTAATGACAGCTTACACATTATATCATAGCGTTTACCTGTATGCAAGCAGAATTTATCAAATCATTATCTTAATTTAAAATAAACTGATTTTTATAACCGTTTCAGACAAAGTTTATATTTCACCGTCCTCTGAATATCCGCTCCTTTAAATAAATTTCATTTTCCTGACCATATTCACAAATTCGCCGTTTGTCTTTGTTCTGGTAAACAGATCCAATATCTTGTCCACTGCTTCATCCGCTTTCATCCCATTTAAAGCCTTCCGCAGAATATTGATGATCTCCTGCTCATCCGGCGTCAAAAGCAGATCCTCTCTTCTTGTACTGGATTTTGCAATATCCACGGCCGGAAATACTCTCTTTTCAGAAAGTTTTCTGTCTAAAACCATCTCCATATTGCCGGTGCCCTTGAATTCCTCATAGATCACATCATCCATTTTGGAACCGGTTTCCACAAGAGCCGACGCCAGAATCGTCAGGCTGCCGCCGCCTCGCATATTTCTCGCTGCACCGAAGAAACGTTTTGGCATATGCAGTGCTGCCGGATCAAGACCACCGGAAAGAGTTCTCCCTGAAGGGGGCACTGTCAGGTTGTAGGCCCTTGTCAGACGGGTAATAGAATCAAGCAGCACGCAAACATCCTGTTTATGCTCCACCAGTCTCTTGGCGCGCTCGATCACCATCTCCGCCACACGTTTATGATGCTCGGGCAGTTCATCGAAAGTTGAATAGATCACTTCCACATTGGGGCCTTCGATAGCTTCCTTAAAATCTGTCACTTCCTCCGGTCTTTCATCGATCAGCAGAATAATCAGATGTACATTGGGACTTGTCTTTTTCAGAGACTTTGCGACCTCTTTCAATAAAGTTGTCTTACCTGCCTTTGGCGGTGACACGATCATGCCACGCTGCCCCTTTCCTACAGGGCAGATCAGATCCATGATCCGCATTGCCATGGAGCCGCCAGGCGTCTCCAGCCTTAAACGCTCATCCGGAAAAACGGGCGTCATATCCTCAAAATTTGTCCGGCGCTGTGCAATCTCCGGCGGGAAACCGTTGATCTTACTGACGTATAACAGCGCGCTGAACTTCTCGGACTGCGTCTTAATTCTTGTGTTACCTTCCAGAATATCGCCGGTCTTCAGATTAAACCGTCTGATCTGGCTGGGCGCCACATAGACATCATTTTCACCCGGAAGGTAATTCTCACAGCGGATAAACCCGTATCCATCCGGCATTACCTCCAGAATACCGTTCGCCTTAATACCGCTGTCTAACTCCGACGGAAATTTCTCCTTTTCCGGGCTGCTTCCGGGAATAATGGATCTCGCCTCCACTACTTTCCCCTTCTCCTCGTCCTTCTTATCCTCCGCCAGCATCGCTTCGATCAGGTCCGCCTTTTTCAGTCCTGTAATACGGATCCCCCGCACTTTTGCAATCTCCTTCAGATCACTCAGCGCAAGAGATTCATACTTTTCTCTCATATCACTCATTTACTGACTTTTTCTCCTTTCTCCTCCACTTACTTTTCTGTTTCTTTCCTTTTCATGTTTTGTCATCAGGTTTTGAATTTTGTTTCGGAAATCAAATAGCCTAAAGATACCCTGCGGTATATCACTCAACATCAAGATATGATAAAGATTTCTCTTTCTAAACGCAATATGTTTATCTATTATAACGTAGAAATGTGGACATGCCAACCTTTTTTTTCAATTTTATTAAATTTTTTACTGACTTTTTTATCGGCTAAGGCTTGTCAGAAAGTTTAAAAGTATTTATTATGTTCTTAGTACAAGTCAGGATTCTATTTTCACAATACCTGTTATGTAAAAATATTCTCAAAAAGGAGCCATACTTATGACAATAAATGAAAAAGCGCTGGAACTTCATAAAACATGGAACGGCAAGCTGGAAACTGTCTCAAAAACCCCCGTTCGTTCCCGGGAAGACCTTTCTTTAGCCTATACTCCCGGCGTTGCCGAACCCTGCAAAGTCATCGCAGAAAATAAGGATGCGGCGTACACCTACACCTGGAAATCCAACACGGTGGCCGTTGTCTCTGACGGTTCCGCTGTTTTAGGTTTAGGTAATATCGGGCCCTACGCCGCCATGCCGGTTATGGAGGGAAAAGCCGTATTGTTTAAAGAATTCGGCGGTGTCAACGCCGTCCCGATCTGTCTGGACACCCAGGATACGGAGGAGATCATCCGGGCTGTCACATATCTTGCGCCGGGTTTCGGCGGTATCAATCTGGAGGACATTTCCGCCCCCAGGTGTTTTGAAATTGAGGAGCGCTTAAAACAGATACTGGATATTCCTGTCTTTCATGACGATCAGCACGGCACTGCCATCGTCGTATTAGCCGGCATCATCAACGCCTTAAAAGTTGTAAAAAAGCAGGCTGTCGACTGCAAGGTCGTGGTGAACGGCGCAGGCAGCGCAGGCGTTGCTATCACAAAGCTTTTATTAAAATACGGTTTTTCCAACGTGATCATGTGTGATAAAGCCGGCATTCTTTCAAAAACCTCCGAGGGGCTTAACTGGATGCAGGAAAACATGGTTAAGATTACCAATCCCCGTCAGGAGACCGGTTCTCTGGCCGATGCCATGAGAGGCACCGATATCTTTGTGGGTGTTTCCGCTCCGAATATCGTAACACCTGATATGGTTAAAACAATGAACCCGGACGCCATCCTTTTTGCCATGGCAAACCCTGTGCCGGAAATCATGCCGGATGCGGCCAGAGCGGCAGGGGCAAGGATCGTCGGTACCGGACGTTCCGACTTCCCGAACCAGATCAACAACGTGGTCGCTTTCCCCGGTATTTTCAAAGGTGCCCTGGAAGGGCGGGCAAAACAGATCACTGAGGAGATGAAGCTTGCCGCTGCAAAGGCTATCGCCTCTCTTGTTTCGGAAGATAAATTAAATGAGGATTATATTATGCCGGAAGCCTTCGATCCCACTGTTGCTAAAGTCGTTGCGCAGGCTGTCAGAGATCACATTCGGTAAAAGAAAGGGACAGGTCATTGCCATGCTGCAGGAACCGTTGACGCTCTACAAACTGATTCTTTTATATCTGCTGAAGCGCGCAGCCCTGCCTTTATCCAGGCAGAGAATCTGCGATTTTATTCTGGACAAGGGATACACCAACTATTTTCTGTTAAATCAGGCCATCGGCGAGCTGATCGACGCCGGCCTGGTCAGGGAACAATCCATCAACGAGCGGCCCCATCTCACCCTGACAGATGAGGGCGCACAGACGCTTGCCTTTTTCCAGACAAATATCAGCGATGTAACAAAGGAAGAGATCAATACCTATTTAAAGGAAAACAGGCTGGAACTGCTCTCCGATATTTCTGTCACGGCACACTACGACAGGGCCGCCACCGGGGAGTTTGAAGCCCGTCTGTCGGCCAAAGAGCGGGGGATACCGTTAGTGCAGATCACTTTGTCGGTGCCGGCCGAAGAGACTGCCGCCTCGATCTGCAGAAACTGGCGGGAGAAGAATGAGGAAATCTATCAGGTTTTGGTGGATAGGCTGTTTTAGAAGGCGGACGTCCGGGGTGGTTTTCCCTCAGATAAAACAGTTTCATGTTTCTCTCTTCATCCCTTCAGCCGTTTCATATGTTCTTTTATCTTTGTCTCATATCCGTTTCCATCCGGTTTGAAAAATTCCCTGCCGGTCAGTTCGTAGGGCAGGTATTGCTGCTCTACATAGTGGTTCGGGAAATCGTGGGCATATTGGTAACCCAGTCCCCTGCCCAGTTTTTTTGCTCCTTTGTAACTGGAGTCCTGCAGGTGGGGAGGCACTGGCAGATTACCGCTTCTTCGCACTTCCTCCTGGGCTGCACCCACCGCCAGATAGGAGGCGTTGCTCTTCGGCGCTGTGGCCACATAGATGGCCGCCTGAGCTAACAGGATCCTTGCCTCCGGCAGTCCTATCCGCTCTACGGCCAGAGAAGCACTGACTGCAACAGTCAAAGCATTTGGATCCGCCATACCTACATCTTCCGACGCACATATCATAATCCGTCTGGCGATAAATTTGATATCCTCACCGGACTCCAGCATTCTCGCCAGATAGTACACCGCCGCGTCGGGATCGGATCCACGCATGCTTTTGATGAAAGCGGAAATCACATCGTAGTGATTGTCACCGTTTTTATCATAACGCATATTACGTTTCTGGATGCATTCTTTGGCTACTTCCAGCGTCAGGTGAATCTTCCCGTCATCTCCCCGTTCTGTCGTCAGAATCCCCAGCTCCACGGCGTTTAATGCTTTTCTTGCATCTCCGTCCGAGAGATCCGCCAGAAACTGCAGCGCATCCTCTTCGATCAAAGCATCGTAGGCTCCCATCCCCTTCTCTTTATCTTCCACCGCCCGCATGATCAGGATCTTGATATCCTCCGGGCCAAGCGGCTTTAACTCAAAGACAATGGAACGGGAAATCAGAGCACTGTTGACCTCAAAATAGGGATTCTCCGTGGTGGCGCCGATCAGGATGATCGTGCCGTCCTCCACAAAGGGGAGCAGATAATCCTGTTGTCCTTTATTGAAGCGGTGGATCTCGTCGATAAACAGGATCGTCCGCTTCCCGAACATGCCCATATCTTCCTTTGCCTTTTCCACCACGGCTTCCATATCCTTTTTTCCGGCCACTGTGGCATTGATCTGCGTGAATTCCGAGCTGGTAGTCCCGGCGATCACCTTCGCAAGCGTTGTCTTCCCTGTTCCGGGCGGGCCGTAAAAAATGATAGAGCTGATCTTATCCGCCGAAATGGCACGGTATAACAGCGTATTCTTTCCGATAATATGCTGCTGCCCCACCACCTCGTCCAAGGTCCGCGGCCGAAGCCTGGCCGCAAGCGGTGATTCTTTTTTCATCGTATTCTGACGCATGTATTCAAATATGTCCATGACAAGCCCCCTCGATATATCAACCGGATACTGTGTAGTTCCCTAGATATTTGTACCGTAATGTCCGGCGCCGCCAGGTAATGGGCGGCTCCACCAATCTTACACAGCCTCCAGCAGCCCCTTCAAGCCCCGCTCTTTGAAAATATCTTTATAATATCCAATCTCATCCTGAATCAGTTCGTCGATCACCCGCATCCCCAGCACTTCCACCGGCGCTTTGTCATCTGTCAGAAGCTCTCCGGTACTCTCATAGACTGTCAGATTCTCCTCCACCCGCTCCATCATCGCTGTCAGTTCCTTCTGACGCAGCTGCTTTCTGTTTTCTGACAACAGTGTCAGCATATTGGCATTCTCCGAGGCGAACAGCTCTCTGTTCGTCGCCCCTCTCACATCCACGGTATAGACGTTCGGAAACACTTCCGATATCGTATCCGCCAGACAGACATTGATACCGCCTTCCCCGTCCGATTTCATGTTCATATTGACCACCATCACGCCGTCCTCCTTCAGATGATCCTTCACCAGCGTGAAAAATTCCAGGGAAGACATCTGAAAGGGGATCGTGATATCCTGGTAGGCATCCACCATGATCACATCATATTTGTTATCGATGGCCTGCAGATAGGCCCGCCCGTCGTAGGTCGTCACCCGGACATCTTCGGGCAGATCAAAATAGATGCCCGCCAGATCGGTGATCTTCTGGTCGATCTCCACCCCTTCCACCATCATATTTTCAAAATATTTCCTGCACTGGTGGGCGTAGGTACCGGTACCCATCCCCAGGATCAGCACTTCCGTTTTTTCTTTGTTCGGCGCATCCGCCATCAGCGGCGCTGCCAGCGCGTAATCATAATACATGCCGGTAAGCCCGTCCTCCTTCATTTTGATGGACTGCACCCCAAACAGTACGTTGGTAGATAATATGACGCTTTTGTCAGTTTCTTTCACCTGCAGATAATTATAGATGGACTCCCCCTCGTAAGCCAGATTCGTCTCCCAGAAAGCGAAACTGCCGGAATGTCCGAGTACGCTGCACAGTACAAACAGTACCGCCGACACAATACAGGCCTTCTTTCCGGTCTTTTTACTGATAAAATAGAGCAGCCCTAACAGCAGCAGGATCCCGGAAAAGATCAGAAATGTGATGGAAGTCCCCACCGCCGGAATCGTCACAAAGGTGGGCAGAAAGGTGCCGATAATGCTGCCGATCGTGTTGCAGGCCCCCAGTGTTCCCACCGTTTTTCCGCTGTCATTCAGACTGCCGATCGTATATTTTACAAGGGACGGCGTCACCGTCCCCAATAGAAAAAGCGGAAACACAAAGATGATCATACAGGCAAAAAATGCCGCCAGAATCAGAAAATTCGTGCTGACTGTCAGAATCAACACCCCGGAAATTGCCAGTATAATATACTTTCCCACCACCGGAATAGCGGCGATCCAGACAGCGGCCACTAAAAGCCTCCTGTAGAGCCTGTCCGGATTGGGATCTTTATCAGCGCTCCTGCCTCCGTAAATATTCCCTAAAGCCATGGCGATCATGATCGTCCCGATAATAATCGTCCACACGATCTGGGAAGAGCTGAAATAGGGGGCTAACAGCCTGCTCGCCCCGAGCTCCACCGCCATCACAGCCATCCCGGCAAAAAACTCTGTCGCATATAAATAATACCTGTTATTTAATATATCTTTCTTCATTCCCGTGCCTTTCTTTTTCAGCGATATTTTTCATACTGATCCTGCCGGGGGCGCTCAGCACTGTACATATACAATTCCGACAGGCAGTCCGCTCTCCCATAATTTCATCGCAATGCCGAACATTCTGCGATCCAATAAGTGATACATCAGCCTTCCTGTAAAGCAGATTCCCTCAAGGTATTCTTTCTGCCCTTTATCCAATACCCGCAGCATATCCTCCTTTTTGTCTGTTCCAAACTCCCAGGAAATATAGATATTTTTCTCAGCCCGGATAAGGTCTGTCTCTTCCGCCGGCACCGGACTCTTCGCTCCGCTTCTATATAATATAAGAAACTTTTCAAAGTCCGTCTCCATCCATTTCCTATCTGTGCTCTGCCTCTCTGGCTGCCCCTTTGACGTTTCGACTACCACTCTCCGAAAACTGGGTTTGCCGTATCTGTCATACTCCCGCACATATTCTGCCTTTTCCGGCATCGTCCCGACCCCCGGCTTTTCCCGCAACAGGATACCATTCTCCAACAGATGTTTCGTAAAAGCTTCCCGTACCTTTTCATAGGGGATTGGAAAGCTCAAAGATTCTGTAATCTGTTTTGCGGTATACCCTCTGTTCGCCAGATGCCTGATCGCCCCGCCGCCTGCCTCTTCAAATAAAAAATGATTTAATGCATTATAAAAATAATTTTCCACTTTCCTTTTTTCCCATCTTGTGGTATGATAAAAGACAGTTAAGGAATTACGCGTTATGGAAGCATAGCTCAGCCGGGATGAGCGTTCGCCTCACACGCGAAAGGTCAGGAGTTCGAGCCTCCTTGCTTCCACTCGGAAAGCCCGTATTTACGGGTTTTTTTCGACCTCTGTTATCAAACTGTCATCAAATTTTTCATCAGAACATCAGTACGGTATTCTTAAACTCGGGAAGATTACTTAATATCTCTTCTTTTACTCATTTTCATCTGCTCTTGCACATATGATACATCTATCATATCATGCGCAATTGCAAAGTTCAATAATTCCTCAATATTCAGGTCGTGTAAATTTACTGTAGGAACTTAATAGGCAGAGTATCCCTGAGATCTGTTTTGGAACTAAAGATTTCTCTTTACGGAATTCTGCGAGTCCGCCCATGTGATCCTGAGCATGAGCAAAGCCGGATATCCGTACGACAATGCCCCAATGGAGCGCTACTTTAATACCTTGAAAAATAAGTGTACATTCCCGTTTAAGATGTAAATTTATAAATAAGAAAATGACCAGATTTAATTGTCTGGCCATTTTTATTATCCCTGTGTTCTTGATTCCCACTTTCTCTCACTCGTCGCACACTGCGATTTTAATGACTATTTTTCTGACCGCCTCCTGTTTATCCATAAAGCACCCCGGCTTATGCGCATCCTCCGGCGAAAAAACTGCCATATCGCCCTCCCGCAGCACAAGGCCGCCGGACTGTTCCGGTTCCTTAAAAAACACAATGTCCTCTTTTTCGTCGTACTCGCCGTCCTGTTCCAGGTCTTCCACAAAAACCGTTCCTATGAACTCCTGCCCTTCAACAATATACTGTATATCAAAATGCTTTCTGTGTATCTCAAATTTTCTTTCCTCTCTCGGTTCCGTCAGATAAGTCTCTTTGATGATTGCGGTAACGCCCTCTGCCAACCTGATCTGACTTCCCTGCTTCAGTACCTTCAGATCCGTATTTTGCAGGAAATCAAACGCTGCCTGAAATTTCGGTCTTAAGCTGTCGTATTTATTCGATTCGATACATTTGACTGCAAACATGGTTTCTCCTCTATATTCATAAACTTTTCTACCTATTTCATATAATCAGGATTCAACAGATCACTTTTATCAAGCTCTTTACCTGCATAAAAATCTGCCATAATATCAATCGCCTTTTTATATGTATGCCACAGTGATTCATAGGTCTGGCTGGATACATGGGGCGTGAGAATAATATTATCAAGCCCGATGAGTCTTGAATCCTTTGGAAGTGGTTCTTGTGCGTAGACATCCAGCCCGGCGCCGCCTATCTTCTTTTCTCGCAGCACATCGTACAGCGCATCCTCATCTATGATATTTCCTCTGGCCGTGCAGACGATCACCGCATCCTTTTTCATCTTACCTAACATATCTCTGTCGATGATATGATGTGTCTCCCCGCAGTAGGGCAGATGCACGCTGATCGCATCACAGGTGGTGAAAATTTCATCCAGTCCGGCAAACCTGGCTCCCAGTTTTTCTGCCGCCTTTTCATCTTGAAAGATATCGTGCACCAATATCTCACAGCGAAAGCCCGCAAGAAGGCCTGCCAGTTCCATCCCAATATTGCCGAAACCCAGAATCCCGACTTTAGCTCCAATCAATTCCCTCCCGATGTTTTTCACCCACACACCGGATTCCACAGTTTTGCGGTTCACCATTACCTGCCTGCGGGCCGCGAGGATCTGCATCAGCGCCATCTCCGCCACGCCGGTTCTGTTTGCTCCCGTCGTCCGCGTCACACAGATGCCGTGCCTGCTCGCCGCCGCAAGATCCACCTTGTCAAAACCCACACCGAAACGAATCAAAAGTTTACATTTGTCATTCATCCTGTCAAAAATCATGTCGGAATAGGGTTCCACATCGATCAGTCCCGCGTCAGCGTGATTCAGGTGTTCCACAACATCCTCAACATCAAAGGGATTCTGAGGAGCCCAGACAAATTCGATATTCTTCGTCTTCGCATACTCTGCGGCTTTCCCATTCAATTCTTGAAACAGCTCCGACTGTTCCCCAAAAAATGATACCAATGTTTTCATCTTTCCTGTCTCCTGTCAATCCTGCTTATTTTCCTCAAATCCCTTATTTCGGATATGATATCCGTAAGGCCACCGATGCCGGAGCATCGGATCATCCACATACTGCTTCTCAAAATGATACCAGCTATCCAGAAGCTCCGGCGAGCCTATGGCGTCCTCCTTATAGGTCTCTGTGGCGTACACATTGTTCTGATTTCTGAAATTATGCGTGCCGGCATCCAGCATGGCGGTGAGAGCGCTACTGAGCAAATAGTGAATTCCCACAAAATTGAAGCCGTATTCCGCTATCTCCTCCAATGTCACATCCGATTTGCCGTTATGGCAGCCAAGATCTGGATACCACTTCCATCCCTTATCCGCCTCCGCTATCTTTTTGCAGGCCTCAAACCGTTTCGCCGGTTCAATATCGTTAATCATAAACACTAACGTCATATCAGCCCCCGCCTCTCTGTAAGCCACGCAGCGCTCTATGGCCTCCTCCAGAGTCGGCACGTCCGTGCGCGCCACAAGAATACAGTCTGTTCCTTTCAGCGCATCCGCACAGGCCCGCACTTTTTCCACCGCCTCTTTCATGGGCAGCGCATCGCCGATCCTCACTTCCGGCGAATCAACCAGTATGATTCCGCCCGCACCGGCCTTTGCAATCCTCTTACAGTTGTAAGCGGCCGTCAGCGCAGGGCCATATCCGTTTTCCAGATCTACCACCATCGGCAGGGAGGAGAAACTGCAGATACGGTCTGTCGCCTGAATCACTTCCTCCACATTTAGAATGCCCAGATCTGGAACTCCCTTTAAAGCCAGGCTCAATTCCGCCCCGCTCAGAACCGTCGCTTTATATCCACACTGTTCCACTGTCATGGTTGACGCACAGTCGTACACCTCCGGCGCAAGAATGCATTTTTCTTCAGCTAATAACTGTCTTAATGTTTTTTTCATCGACATTTTTTATCTCTCCTTTCAAGTCAACAACCCCACAGCAAACTGGCGTGGCATCAGATTCGCAACGCAACAGAGTTGTGTGGCATGTACCCCCCGCGGCAATCGCCAATATGTCTAAGCCAACCATAGATTAGCTCTAAGCAGCCACCTGGCTCGTTGCACGCGGGAATCAATCATAATAGTCAGGTACCGTTCTCAGTTTTGAGAAGGTTTCCGGATCATGCCCGTAGACAACATGATCGCACGTCTTCCTCAACTCTTTCAGCTTTTCCACGGAACGGATGCACCCGGGGATATCCTTCGAATCCGCAAAAAATTTTGTTTCTTCCATATACTGCGGCATATGCGCCGCATCCATCATGAGCAGAAATTTCCCGGAGTTCGGCAGGGTTATCATAAAAGAGGAATGTCCCTTCGAATGACCGGGCGTCGCCAGACTGATGACGGAACCGTCCCCGAAAATATCGTGATCCTTCCCCTCCGGGATATAGTCAAACCGAAGCGACACCGCATCCTTATAATCCGCCTCAAAATAATCAGGCCTCGAGGGCGGCAGTGCATCCTCCCATTCACTCTTTCTCATGTGAAAGACCGCTCCCGGAAAATCAGTCATTTGACCAGCATGGTCAAAATGCAGGTGGGACAGCAGAACATGGCGCACAGCATCCGCATCATACCCCAGCCTCTCAATCTGCACGCGAATCCCCTGTAACGGAGACCAGGCGATATTCATCTTCATCTCATCCGGAAGATACGCATACCGGAAGCCCGTATCAATCAGCACAAGGCCCTGCACGGGATGCACTAACAGGTAGACCGGCACGGGGATCACCAATTTCAGCTGTTCCGTGTTCAGGGACGCAAGCACATTCCCCTCTGGTGTGATCATGCTTCCGCAATTCATGATATAAAGTTTCATCTCATCCATACTTTTTATGTCCCCATATATTTTTTAAACACTTCGTCGCTGATATTTTTTGTCTCGTCGCTGTGCACCACCGCACCCTTTTCCATAATGTAACAGGTGGAGCTTACCTCCAACGCAAATTTTGCGCTCTGTTCCACAAGCAGCACGGACACTCCCTGTCTGCATAATTCCGGAATGACTGCCGCCAGCTCCTGCACAACGATGGGCGCGAGCCCCTCACAGATCTCATCCAAAAGCAACAGATCCGGATTCTGCATCAGCGCCCGGGCAATCACCATCATCTGCTGCTCTCCGCCACTGATACGGTCCCCCATAAAGTTCTGTCTTTCCTTCAACCTGGGGAACAGTTCATAAATTTCGTCCAGTGTCCAGACCTTTGTTCTTTTTTCTTTTGGCTTTCTCTCCCCGAAAATAATATTTTCCCGCACTGTCAGCGTCGGAAACACCTGTCTGCCCTGGGGTACATAGGCAACCCCCAGCCGGTTGATCTTATTCGGGACCATCCCCCCTATTTCCGTGCCTTTATATCGGATATTTCCGGCTCTGGGCTTCAGCACGCCCATGATCGTCTTAATAGTGGTAGATTTTCCCACGCCGTTTCTTCCCAAAAGACATGTCACCTGCTTTTCCCTGACATCCAGATTTACGCCGAACAGCACCTGGCTCATTCCGTATGCCGCCTCCAGATTCTCCAGTTGTAAAATCATACTAACCCTCCCAGATAAGCCGCCTGCACCTCTTCATTGTCCCTGATCTCCTGCGGCCTGCCGTTTGCAATCAGCTTCCCGTAATGCAACACGGAAATAGTATCGGAATAATTGAATACAATATCCATATCATGTTCAATAAATACCACAGTCAGATCTCTCTCCTTCGCCAGATTCACAACCAGCTCCATCAACATATAACCCTCTTTCCGCGCCACACCGGACGTGGGCTCGTCGAGCAGAAGCATTTCCGGCTGCGCGGCCAACGTGATTGCGATCTCCAGCCTCCTCTGATCCCCATAGGACATATTGCCGGCAAATTTGTCCCTGGAGTCCTGAATTCCCACCGCCTCCATAAGCTGCTCCACCTGCTCCGCGCATTTTCCCTCTGCGCTTCGGAACATACTGAAAGTCATACTGTTTTTATGAATGCAGGGAATCTGAATATTCTCATACACAGAGAGATTCGGGAAAAATTTGCTGATCTGAAAACATCTCCCGATCCCTCTGCGCACGATCAGGTGCGGTGCCATGCCGGTGATATCTTCCCCGTTAAATATTACCTTTCCGCCGGTGGGAGCCGTCTTGTTGATCACAAGATCAAGAAAAGTTGATTTTCCGGCTCCGTTGGAACCGATCAGACTTCTCACCTCGCCCCGTTTTACCGAAAAGTCCACTTCATTCACGGCCCGCAGGGCGCCGAAATCCCGGGTCAGCTTCTCCGTACGCAAAAGTTCACTCATTCTCTCTTTTTCCTCCTCTCCAGGCGCCCATAATCTTACCGAAAAAGTCCTTTACACGCCCCTTGTCGTCCCCACCGTATCCAAGCACGCCGCCCGGAAAGAAATAGATGACAAGGATCAGAATTACGCCCAGTATAAAGCGGTGATACACTGTTTTCCCCGCAATATATACATTGATAAACGTGATCACCGTCGCCCCGATGGACGGCCCCCAGAAGGTGAACATACCGCCCAACAAACACATTGTGAGCCCCTGAATCGAAATATTCGTGTCCAGGTAGGTGACATAGGCGCCGGAGTTGAGCATTGCGTAGAGGATCCCCGCAATGCCGCAGAACGTACTGGATATCATGATCATCAGCTGCTTTACACGTTTTGTGTTGATCCCCAGATAGGTAAGGCGCATCTCATTCTCCCGGATCCCCTTTATGATCTGATTAAACGGAGAGTGAAGTATCACATACATGATCCCGAAGCAGACTGCCACCACAGCTAACGTAAACACCAGAAAAGATTTATCGCTCGTGGCAAATCCTGGACGGCACGCGTAGGAGATCCCCACGCCGCCGCCGAGCCAAGGCACATAGTTCGCCACATTGTACAGCAGAAGATTCATTCCCATAAACAGCATGCCCAATGTCAGTGCCTGCACTCTCAAAACCAGAATACTGATGAAATAACTGAAAACAACCGTCATCAAAATGGAACCCGCAATCGCCAGCACATACGGCATATGAAATTTGGACAGCAATATCACAAAGGAATAGGAACCGAATCCCAGAAACATGGCCTGTCCAAAAGCTATCATGCCGCCGTACCCGAACATGATGTTGACCGCCGTTCCAAAAAGCATCATGATCAGGATGCGCGACAACAGAAAACTTGTTTTTACCGGCATAAGCCATGACAGAAGCAGAAATACCACCACGACGGCTCCACCGACCAGCAGATCTTTTTTATAAATTTTAATTGCCATATCGTTCCCCCTACTTCGCTTCTATTTTCTTTCCGCAGATGCCCTCCGGCTTGATCAGCAGAATCAACACCATCATAAGAGACGGTATCAGACTGTAGTACTGCGAAAAAAACATTGCGCCAAAAGACATACACATCCCCACGATCAGGGCGCCGATAAATGCTCCTCTGATCTCTCCGATTCCGCCAATGATCAGAACGGCCATCGCTGTGAACAGCACCGGGGATTCCGCAGCAGTCTGAGTTCCTGTGACAGGCAGGTTCAGGGCGCCGGCGAGAGCTGTGAGAGAAATGCCGACCATGAACATCAGAGAATTCATCACTTTTACATTGATCCCCATACAGTCCACCATCTCCCGGTTCGTGATAATCGCGCGAAAGATCATACCGACTTTCGTCTTTTTAAACACATAGAGCATGACGGCGCAGATGCACAAACTGATGATGATCAGAAAAATATAGTAAAAGGGAAAGGGCATCCCAATCAGATTAATCCGAAAATCTAACGCTTTCGGTATGCTTGCGGTCACCATGGTATTCCCCCAGGCCAGAAGGAAAAAATCCTGCAGTATATATCCCACACCCATGGTCAGCAGAAGCTGAAACAGAGCCGGCCGCTTATAGATCGGCCTGAGCATCGCCTCAGTCACATATCCCCCAAAAAGTCCTGACACCACGATCGCCGCCAGAAGTCCCAGAAAGAAGGAACCTGTCATGCGGTAAACGCTGTAGCAAAGCAACGTCCCGAACATACAGAACGCACCCTGTCCAAAGTTAATGACATTCAGCCCTGAAACAATGATTGCCATTCCCGCTGCTGTCAGAAAATACAATAATCCTGAACTCAATCCCATTAAAGCCTGATATAAATATATGCTCAAAATTTACCTCCCGGTCCAAGTTACAGCCCCGTTTCCGGCAGGGAACCTGTAACTGTTTCATTATGCGCCGCAGCGTCAGCCATTGCAGCGCATAATACTCTTTTTATTGTACGGAAAAATTTTCCGGAACTTACGAGTCCGCTGCAAAGCTTTGCTTTGGCCGGACGTCCATCCCGCAATGCGGGCTTTGTCCGTTATTTTATCTGCAGTTACTGTCTTCCGGTTACTTGCCCAGTCTCTGCCTCTCCGCTTCCCACTCTTCCTCCGTCGGATAACATTCCAGGCCGTATTCTTTGTAGTCTCCCTGATCCGGCAGTGCCATACCGTACTCCTCGTTCATCTGCGTGTTGGCCAGATAGAGCGGAAATACCAGCTGATGATTGTACTTTGTATAATAAATTTCACCGAATAAGGATTCACACTTTGTCTCTTCCACCGCTTTTAACAGCGCATCCCCGTCATACCCTTCCTCATAGCTGAGCGTCCTAAGTGCCGCCGCAATCGTATCTAACGCATAATAGAATGTCAGACCGCCGCTGTTGGGAACCACGCTGTCGGAACGTCCGTAGATATCCCGCGCGCTGTCCGCCGCAAAGTCAAAGCTGATTGGGAACCAGGTGATGGAATATACCTTTCCGACCGGATAAGCATCTCCTACAGATTCCGTGTGATCCGAATCGTTGATATAAACGCCTAACAGCGTACAGGTGTCAAACAATCCCATCTGATTTCCCTGCTGTAAAAAGGTGATCGCAGGCCCGCCCGTCAGAGAAGATACAACACAGTCCGCGCCGGATGACATAATACCGGTAATGACAGAAGTCATATCTGTCTCGGAGCCGCTTAAACGAATCTCCCCCGCATTCTTCACGTCAAGGCCCATTGTCTCGATCTCACGCCAGAAATAGTCTTTCACATTATCGGGAACGCTTCCGGAATTTCCCACAAAGTATACGCTTTTGTATCCCTTTTCTTTTACCGCATTCGCATATACCTTCGACCAGGACCAGGCGCTGGCGCCGGCGGTAAATACATAATCCGACTGATTATCAAACCCGACGTCTGTGGCAAGCGCGCAGCACATAAATACCGGGATATGATTTGTCTCCGCCCACTGCGCAACCACAGGTCCGCAGGCATCCATGAACGGGCCGATCACAGCGCACACATTCTCATCCAGCACTTCCGCCAGTGCGGAAGCCTCGATGGTGGGATCTCCCTGGTCATCCTTATAAAGCAATTCTACCGCATGGCCGTTGATCCCGCCCTCTTTATTGATATTATCTACCAGATAATCGAGGCTGGGTTTGAAGTAGGAACTGAAAAATGCCAGATCCCCCGACAGCGGAATCATCACCGCTATTTTATACGTTCCGTCCTCTCCCGGCTCCGTTCCTTCGAGAGTCTCCGCCGCCTCTTCCACAGCCTCTTTCACGGGTTCTGCCGCTTCTTCTGTCCCTCCCTGTGATGTCCCAGGCGTCTGCACATCCGCCGTATTGTTTCCGCATGCCACAAGCCCGGCGCACATCGCCATGGCCATGATGAAAGCTACCAGTTTCTTTTTCATGTTTTCTCCTTCCTTTCTAATGCCTTTGTGTTTTATAATAGTTGTAGGGCCATCTGTTTCTCAACTCTGGATCTTTTACGAACCTGCTCTCATACCGATACCATCTTTCGATCTGCTCTTCGCTGCCGATACCGGGGCGGGGATATTTAGTCATAGCATATACATTATCCTGATTTTTAATATTCCCCATTCCCGCATCCGTCATAGCTGTCATCGCAGATCCCAGCAGATAATGAATTCCCACAAAATTGAATCCGTATGCAGCGATCTCGCTCAGAGTAACATCCGATTTTCCGTCGTGTACGCCCAGATCCGGGTACCACTTCCAGCCGGGATCTTTCGCATTTATTTTTTTACAGGCCTCAAGCCGCTCCTTTGGGGGAATAAAATTAAAACAGAATACAAGCGTCATGTCCGCCCCCGCTTCTCTGTATGCTACACATCTGTCGATCGCCTCATCCAGGTCCATCGCATCTGTCCGTGCAATCAGCAGACAGTCCGTCCCCTTTAACGCATCTGCACAGGCAGCTATCTTTTCCACAGCCGCCTCCTTCGAAATTACCCCGCCTATTCTGGTCTCCGGAGAATCCACTATAATCACACCCGCTGCCCCCGCATCTGCAAACCTTTTACAGTGATAAGCAGCCGTCAGAGCCGGCCCATAGCCGTTTTCTCCATCCACTACAAGTGGCAGATCAGATATGGCGCAGATATTTCTCGTCACCATCAGCATCTCGTCACAGGAGAGCAATCCCAGATCCGGAATTCCCTTTAAAGACATAGAGACTTCCGCTCCGCTCAGAACCAATGCCTTGTAGCCGCAATCCTGGCAGGTTATGGTGGAAGCACAGTCATAAACTTCCGGCGCCAGCACCACCTTTTCCTCCGTGAACAATTGCCGGAGTGTTTTTTTCATCGGCATACACAGTACTCCTTTCTCATTTATTCTTGTTGTTTCCTGTAATTTTTCCTCTGCAATGTCCTTGCAGTTTCTCTCATTTTCCTGTAATCCTCCGATAAATTCGGCGTAATCACAAGTCGATCTCTCTATAAACTGCAATCGATTTCTTCATTTCATGCTGATAATATATCAATAGTTGGCATCGATTTCAATTGATTTTTTGCACAAATTTATCATAATATTTTTGTGCACAATTCCAAAAATGTGCATTTTGACCATATTTATTTCCTTATTATTTTAGTTTGCGGTTCTTTATTATATATTCCTCTGAATTTCAGGAAATTATTATTGCAATCGATTTCTCTTTGTTTTATACTGAAAGCAGGTGAAAAATTATTTTTCAAATCTGAAGTGGTTCGTGTATAATATAGCTTATGGGAAGCAGCTCTGCTGCTTCCAGCCTCTGAGTGAAACGATGAGGCGCTGCTGCGTAAGCAGCCATAAGCTAACGAGCAGCTCTGCTGCGAGTGTCATGCTGCTCATGAAAGACAGCTCTGCTGCTTCCAGCCTCTGAGTGAAACGATGAGGCGCTGCTGCGTAAGCAGCCATAAGCTAACGAGCAGCTCTGCTGCGAGTGAAGTATTGGTATCGTAAGCCATGGAAAACAAGTGAAATTCGATCAAAGCAAACCAGGAGGAATCCACCATGACTATCTATGACATCGCCCAGGAAGCCGGCGTATCCGCCAGCACTGTCTCCCGCGTCATCAACAAGAAAAAAGGCGTGAACAAAAACAACCGCATCTTAGTCGAGACTCTTCTCAAAAAATATAATTTTGAGCCAAACGCCTCCGCCAGAGGACTGGTACAGCAGTCCACGAAGATCATCGGCATCGTCATGTCGGACATCCGCACCGCCCACCATGCGGAGGGAGCATATTTCATGGAGCAGGAACTGAAAAACTACGGCTATAACTGTATTATCATCAACTCCGGCTTCTCCGACGCCACCAGAGAAGAGAGCATCCGCACCCTGTTTTCCCGCAGAGTGGAAGCCATCGTTTTAGTGGGATCCACCTTCCAGTCTGAAACCATGAAAAAAGCCATTCTGGAATATCTGGGCGACCTTCCCGTGATCATTGAAAACGGCTACATCGATCTGCCCAATGTATACGGCGTGCTGACCGATGAGGAGCATGGCATAGCCGACTGTGTCCGCCTTTTATATGCGAAAGGAAAACGGCACATGGCCTTTATCAACAGAGGAGATACCCCCAGTAATAACCTGAAAATTCTGGGATTTCAAAATGCTCTAAAAGGATTTCCCGACTGTGAAGATCCCCCGGTCCTCCGGCTGAATACCGATGAGGATGAGTGGGACGAAAGCTATGCTGCCACACGCCGCCTGATGGAAGAACATCCCGCCACGGACAGCATCATCTACGCCACGGATTTTCTTGCCATCGCAGGGATCCAGGCCCTAAAAGACGCAGGGTATGCGATTCCCGGACAGGTGGCTGTGGTGGGCGTGGATAATTCCGTCTATGCCAGAATTTCTTCCCCGAGACTTACCAGCCTGGACAACAAACTGGAACAGCTCAGCATTACCTGTTCGGATATTCTGGTGAAAGTTCTGCGGGGTGAAAAAGTGCCCAACAAAATGATGATCTTTTCCAATATTGCTGAGCGGGAGACCACCTGATCATACTGATAGGAATACAGAACTTAATAATCGCAATGGCCATGAGAACCTGCGTGGAAAATGAGATCTGAAGTACAGACACGAAACACAGAAAGGAACAGAACAAATGAGAAAAGAAACTGCTGTCCATAACAATGCGTCTCAAATAAAAGAAAACAAGATGGGCATACAGCCCATAAACAGCCTGTTAGTCTCCATGTCCCTTCCCATGATGATCTCCATGCTGGTACAGGCGCTTTACAACATTGTGGACAGCATCTATGTGGCAAGAATCGAAGAAAAAGCCCTGACCGCCGTTTCTCTGGCTTTTCCGGTACAGAACATTATGATTGCAATGGCAATGGGAACCTGCGTGGGAATGAATGCTCTGCTTTCCAGACACCTGGGGGAGAAAGAATTTGAAAAGGCAGACAGCGTTGCCAAAACGACAATGTTTCTCGCTGTCTGCCACTACCTGATCTTTTTACTGCTCGGCTGTTTTTTTGTCCGTCCGTTCTACTACGGCCAGACCACGGATCAAACCATCATCCGTTACGGCATCGAATATCTGCGGATCATCTGCACCTGCTCATTCGGTATTTTCCTTCAGGCTGTCTTTGAAAGGATATTGCAGTCCACGGGCAAAACATTCTATACCATGATCACCCAGGGTACCGGCGCCCTGATCAATATTGTTCTGGATCCGATCCTGATCTTCGGCTATTTCGGATTCCCTGCCATGGGGGTTAAAGGCGCTGCCGTTGCCACGGTTTTCGGACAATGTGTTGCCGCTGTTCTCGCTGTCTGCTTCAATCTGGCTGTAAACCATGAAGTAAACCTTGGCCTGAAAGGTTTTAAACCCCGCCTTGCAGTAATCAGGCAAATTTATTTCATCGGTATTCCCACCATTATCATGCAGGCCATCAGCGGTATTATGAATTTCGGTATGAATCAGATCTTAATGACCTTCAGCGATACCGCCACCGCTGTGTTCGGTGTGTATTACAAACTCCAGAGTTTCATTTTTATGCCTGTTTTCGGCCTCAACAACGGTATGGTGCCGATCATTGCCTACAATTATGGTGCCGGCAGCCGAAGCCGTGTCGTAAAAACGATAAAACTGGGCGTCATGTACAGCGTCTGCATTATGCTGCTCGGTGTCCTGATCATGCAGTGCCTGCCTGAAAAGCTTCTTCTTCTATTTGAAGCTTCCGATACCATGCTCTCCATCGGCATCCCCGCACTCCGGATCATCAGCATTCACTTTGCCCTGGCCGGTTTCTGTATCGTCATGAGCACCGCCTTCCAGTCCCTGGGCTACGCCTGGTGCAGCATGATCAACTCGATCTGCAGGCAGGTCGTGGTCATTCTGCCGGCGGCATGGCTTCTTTCCTTAAGCGGCCGCCTGGAACTGATCTGGTGGAGCTTTCCTATCGCTGAATTTGTCTCCGCCGCTCTGCAGGTAAGTTTTCTGGTACTGGTCTGCAAAAAGGTGATCATGCATATTGGGGAAGATCAGGAAAACTGACAAGATGGGGTTTGCCGGATGCTCCACTTTTCTCCTGTATTAAAAAACATATTAAACACACTCATGGTCTTTCAGGCAGACCAATAGCCTGTTCTCTTCACCAACACTGTAGAATTCCAGTCTTCCAGTCTTCATATAATAATATAGAATCCCATGCTCTCCGCCCTCTGCCAGCCAGCACTCTCTTTGTTCTTTTTTCACCTGATCTGTATATCTTAATTCCACAATATGTATCAAGAATTCTCAACGCAAAACGGTAGTCATATGTTTCATTTTTCACATGGACAGCATCTCTCAGGAAATAATACAGTTTAAAAGAAATATCTTCACAGAGTAACGCATTCTCAATAAGTCCTGTTTATATCCAACATAATCAAGCATCTGTTCCATATACTTCTCCGGAGTAGATACCTGACAATTCCTGTCCTGTTTTGACATAATGGCATTTGCCTCGCTATTTTTACAAATTTTCTTCGTTCGCATTATCTATTGCATTGTATTATCCCCCCCTGAACCCACGTCAATCAAACAAAAGCTCCTCCACCGTCACAAACTCATACCCTTCCTGCGTCAGAATATCAATAGAAGCAAGAGCCGCATCCACACTGCTCTGATAACAGTCGTGCAGTAAAATAATACAGTTCTCCTTCGCCTTATTCACAATATTTTTCGTCACTTTATCGGCGTTTCCGGTGCACCAGTCATTGGGATCCACATTCCACAACACAGGAAACATATTCAGTTCCTCCTCCAGTTTTTTGTCCCAGGTTCCGTAGGGCGGCCTCACATACTGGACTTCCTGCCCTGTAATCCCGCTGATGGACTCATTCGTCAGCACCAGTTCGTCCCGAAACTGCTGCCTGTTGGCGCTTCTCAGTTGAATATGGCTATAGGTGTGATTTCCTATAATATGCCCTTCCTCTTTCATCCGCTCAATAATTTCCGGATATTTCTCCACATTCTGGCCCAATACAAAAAAAGTAGCCTTCACCTCCCGCTCTTTCAGGCCATCTAACAGCTTTTCCGTATAGACCGGATGAGGCCCGTCATCTGCTGATGTCAAGTAAGGACCAAATTTTTTCGAAGAAATTTTGATTTTGGGGTTGACAAATCCAGATTCTTACTATATCTCTTCAAATTCCTCCCGATACTTCCAGACAATCTCTATCCGCTTATCTTCATATACTATGACTTTCTCCACCATCTCCCTCATAAATTCTTCTGTCAATGTCTCGCTCGTTCCATACCTTTTCACAAGATCCGCAACACACCGATAGTTTTTTTCCCTTTTCTCCTGCATATCAATCTGTTCGGAGAATTTCTCTATTTCTCTCCGTACTACTTCCTCCTGCCCGCTCAGCTGCTCCTTTTCTTTTAAGAATACATCCTGTTTTACCATGCCAGAACGGAACTGTTCATACAGCTTGATTTTTTCAGCAGGAAAACATTCTAATCTCTGCTTCAGTCTATTTTCCTGCTGTTTCAACTTCTCCTGCTGCTTCTCAAAGAGCACGGAAACAGGGATTATCGCAAACAATCTACAATGTTCCTGCCAGATAGTCCATATCGTCTGCTCAATCTGTTCTTTTTCTATACGAATCTCATTGCACTTTGCATTGTCCAGCAAATTTCTGCGTTTACACAGATAATAAGGTGTCTTTGTTTTCCGCAGTTCTAACCGATTTCCACAGCATCCGCAAAAGACAATTCCTCGTCGAACCGCAGATCGGTCATAAACCGCTGTTTTTCCTTTTCTGATACTGTCATTTGCCTTTTTGAAAAGTTCCCGGCTGACAATCGCCTCGTGATGATCCGGTATCACAAGCCATTTTTCTTCCGGCTGTCTTACCTTCTGCTTACAGCCAATTTTGGTACGAACCGCCTTTCGATACACCATATCTCCCTGATATACCCGATTATGGATAATGGAATGTATTTTGTTACGATTCCATATATCTGCTTTATAATGCCGGTTAAGCTGCTCTCCCTTTGCCTGCTTATAAGTCAGTCTGGTCGGCACTCCCTCTGCATTTAGTTCAATCGCCAAAGTTTTCGCATTTTTTCCATTTGCCAATTCCTGAAAAATATGCCGTATGGTAACTGCCGCACCCTCGTCAACTTCCATTCTTTTCCCATCTGATGACTTTTTGTAGCCATACACCATACAACCTGCATAGTATTCGCCCCTTTTCATGCAGGTTGTAACTCCGCTTTTTACCTTTTCAGACAAATCTCTGCTATACATCTCATAGATAAAATTCTTGAAAGCGACATCCATTCCACCCGTCTGTCCGAAAAAATCTTTACTGTCAAACCCATCATTGATGCTGATAAAACGAATACCTAAAAACGGAAAAATCTGTTCCAAATAATCTCCAACTTCCAGATAATTTCGTCCAAAACGTGACAAATCCTTTACGATAATGCAATCTATTTCTCCCTGTCTGCATGACCGGAGCAACTCCTTTATCGCCGGTCTGTCAAAATTAGTACCGGAATATCCGTCATCTACAAATTCCTTGATTTCTGCTCCCTGAAATTCTTCTCCTTGCTCTATAAAGGTATTTATGAAATTTCTCTGGTTACTGATACTTACACTCTCTGCCTTTTCTTCAGAATTGCATAAATCTAAATCTTCCATGGAAAGCCGGATATATTTTGCAACCACATATTTCTTCATCCTTGCTCCCGTCTGTCCGCTACGGCGGACACTCAAATCAGGGAGATTAAAATTCTCTTTCAATCTGCTCCCTCCTGCTCCATATCAGCTTTCTTTTCCAGTAACCTCCGGTACTCATCCTCGAATCGGAATATAATATGAATACGCCCCTCTGCAAATACTTCTATTCGTTCTATCAGGGCATCCACCATATCTTTTGTAACCACCATCTGCCTGGAATACCGTTCTGCAGCGTGAGATAATTCCAGATCTTCTCCATAGTTTTCCTGCATTTTATTCAAAAGCAGTTCTCTCTCTTTACGAGCAGCCTCAAGTTCTGCAAGTCCGGCTTGATAATTATTTTTCAGCATGAAATATTCCTGAATCGTAAGTAATTTATCTTTATAGTCAAGATAAACACTGCTCAATTTCTGTTGATACTGTGCCTCTTTTTGTCTTAAGTCTCTTGTCTCACTTTCAAGCACCATCCGTCTCTTTCCAATTTCAGCACTGCTATTTCTTGACTGAATTTCTTCTCTGCTTTCCAGGAATATTTTCAGATGTATCTGAACCGCTTCTAATACTGCTTTTTCCAGCTTTCTTGCACTGATGTGCTTTTTAACACATCCCATTACACCATTTTCTCTGTAATTGGGGCAATAGTAGCTCATGGAATTATAATTACTGACCGCGTATCCCATCGTAATGCCACAATCTCCACAAAATATTTTGCCTTTAAACAAATTGTCACGTTTCGGATTACCTTTTGCTTTTTCCAGATTGTCTTTATGCTCCAGCGCTTTCTTTTCATTAACCGCTTGTACTGCTTCAAAGAGTTCTTTGGATACAATAGGCTCATGGGTTCCCGGAACAATCACCCATTCCGACCTTGGAACACGATGTCTCTTTTCTCCCTTATGCATAGCTGAATGTGTCTTGCCTCTTACCATGTTTCCCAAGTACACTTCATCACGAAGCATATCCTCTATGGCATAGATTTTCCAAAGAACATTCCTCATCTTCTCATTTCTTACAATCCCTTTTTCGTAACGGTATGCGCTGGGTGACTTTATTCCCTTTTCATTCAGAATCTTTACAATACTGCAATATCCATAGCCCTCAGACCGCAGTCCAAAGATATAGCGCACCACCTGGGCAGCCTCCGCATCCACTTCATATTTGCCCTTAACTGTACTCGATTTCTTATAACCGTATGGAGCAACTCCACCTCCATATCTTCCTTCTCTTTTCTTGATTTCTATGGCAGAACCTACTTTTCTGGAAATATCCTTTGCATACACTTCATTGATAATATTTTTCAACGGAATTTCTATCCCATTCGCTAATACTCTGCCACTTTCAGAAGAAGTTACGGCAAAAGTATCAAAATGGTCTGTAACAGAAATGAATCGTATGTTTAAGAAAGGGAATATCTTTTCCAAATAATTTCCTGTTTCTAAGTAACTACGTCCAAAACGAGACAGATCTTTTACGATAATGCAGTTAATCTTACCTCGTTTCGCATCTTCCATCATTTTCTGAAAAGCAGGACGTTCAAAATTGGTTCCGCTAAATCCATTGTCGATATAAATATCAGCCACTTTCATATCCGGCTTATTTTTTACAAACTCTTCCAGAAAAGCCTTTTGATTCTCCACTGTATTTTGATTGTTTTTTCCGCTATCTTCTTTAGACAATCGAATATAAAGTGCAACGGAAAAATCCTTCATTTTAACTTTTGGGATCTGTTCCGATAATCTGTTCCCGTTCATCTTATCTCTCGGAACCGGGTAATTTCTGACTTTTCGTGCCATCAAACCACCTCCCGTGAAGCCGCTTCCTGCTTGATTTCATCTACCAGTCCAGCTAATTGCTCGATTTCATCCTGATAGCGAAAGATAATCTCTATCCGACGATCTTCATACACATATATCTGACTGATAAACCGGACTAATAAGGAACGCTTTAACTCTATATCTTTGCTTGTCAAAATTTTTTTCATGAAATTTTCTTTTTCATATCTGCCATCTAATAGCATTCTTTTTTTCTTGCCCAATTCCGTAGTAGCCTTCTTAGTATCTTCCATACTGTTATCTAATTCCTTCTTAAACAGCAGATATTCGTCCTGAGTAATTATTTCGTTTTTATAGTCCTCATAACATTCCAGTTTTAAGCGATTATACTTTTCAATATCTTCCTCTATTTTTTCGGATTGCAGTACCATCATTTTTACCTTGTCTGAATTACAAGATGATTCCCGTATGTACCGGATACTCTCCTGTAAATCAGCCAAATGCTTCAAATGAAGCTGCAATGTTTTTGTTACGGCAAGATTTAAGGCATTTTCACTGATTCTATGACTGCTACATGCGTCTTTGTTCTTCTTATTTCCAGAGCAGACATAATATACATATTCAAAAGAACCGCTGTATGCTTTCTTTCTTACCATACTGCATCCACAATCCGCACACATCAGATAACCGGAATATACTGAGACCGCGCTTTTTCCGGCAGTTACCCTTGTATCTTTCTGTATAATATCTGAAATGATTTCAAAATCAGCTCTGCTTATGATTGCTTCATGTGCATTTTCTACCCGGATCCATTCTTCCCGTGGCTTCTTTTCCCTCACTTTGACTTTATAATTGGGGGTACTCTCCTTTCCCTGTATCAGGGTTCCCACATAGATCTCATTTGTCAAAACACGCATAACTGCCATTGCGGTCCACTTCGCCTTACTGTGTGTCTGGAACGCCGTCTTATACCCGCTCCCCTGTTTTTTCTTGTATTCTGCCGGAGAAAGAATCCCCAGACTATTCAATTCATCCGCGATCGACTGCTGGCTCTTTCCGTCCATTTTCATGCCGAATATCTCTTTTACTATTTCTGCTGCATAAGGATCAACAATCAGTTTATTTTTATCTTTCCCTCGCATATATCCATAGACCGCAAAAGCACCAATAAATTCTCCACGTTTCCTCTTTACTTCTAAATGACTTCTGATTTTAATTGAAATATCCCTGCAATACGCATCATTGATTAAATTCTTAAAAGGAACAATGATATTATTGGAAGCCACTGTATCATCAGCACTGTCAAAATTATCATTAATTGCGATAAAACGTACACCCAGTAAAGGAAAAAGTCTCTCAATATACTTTCCAACTTCGATATAGTTTCTTCCTAGTCGTGACAGATCTTTTACAATGACGCAATTTATCTTCTTATCTTTGATATCCTGTAGCATTCTTTGAAAATCAGGTCTGTTAAAATTCACGCCACTATAACCGTCATCAATATAGAAATCGACAATCTCAATTTCTGGTTTACTATGTATATAATCTTCAATATATTCTTTTTGGTTTTCAATACTGTTGCTTTGCAGCGTTTCACTGCCGACAACATCCACATCCTCTTTGGATAAACGCAGATAACCTCCGCATAGATATGTTTTAGATAAGTTATTTGATAACATAAAAACCACTCCTTATTCGTATTAGCCAGAACAATCTGCTATAAAAATAAGAAGTGGTTTCTATTCATTTAGTCCTACGCATATATTAGCACAGAACTTTCCTTTTTTCCAGACCTTTATAGCAATTTTCATTCTATATTCCATCTGCCAACTCCCGTAATCTTTGTTTCAGGCTGACTCCTTCTGTAAAAGAAGATTTTACTATTACATCTCCAACCATAAAGCAATACGGATTTTTTACATTTCTTAAAAAAATTTTCATCTGCATTTCTTTATCTACACCGCCTGAATCATCTTCCGGGATTCTTGTTATATCTATGAGTCCATCTCGATTAACTGTTCGTATATCAACCGACTTCAGTTTTTCCCATTCTTCCATTTTTTCTCTCCACGAAGCAGCAAGCTGGCTTATCTCACTATATGACAGCCAGCTTGTTCGATATTCCTCTATAATCCTTTCATTTCTTCCATTGCTCTCATATCTTCCTCCCCGCTCTCGTAATCGCAACACTGGCTAACAAGAGCATAACAGCAACGGTGCCTGCTATAGTTCCCACAATGATTAACACGCTTTTCATTCTTCTTCCCGCTCCTTACCCCCAAAATAACTGTCTGCTTTCTTCCTTATAATAAAATCCACCACATCCATAATCCTGTCCGTGACCGGCATGGTCGGGAGGGTACTCAGAATCTCCGCCCGGTATCGTCCACGCAGAGATGCCCTGCTGTCTAAAATGGAAAATACCGCTGTGTCCTTTTCCCTGCGGATACCGCGCCCGATCCACTGTCTTAACTTAATCAGCATTTCCGGGATAATAACGTCCCTGCAGTATAAATCGAAGTCTTCATACTGGTTTCTCTGGTATTCCATGACCGGATCCGGTACGGGGAACGGCAGTTTTACCACGATCAAGCTGGAAAGGATATCCCCTGCAAGATCAATTCCCTCTCCGGCACTGTCGCTGGCAAACAGCACTCCGTTTCCGCTTCTTCTAAAGCTGCTTATCACATCCAGCCTGCCTCTGCCCATAAGAAACAGCGGATAATCGGAAAGCTGCTCCTTCAGACCATAGAACACCCTCTCCATGAGCCAGTAGGATGTAAAAAGAATCAGAGTATGCCCATGGGTGGCAGACACAATCTGCAGAATTTCCTCCATGACTGCTTGTATGTATCTGTCATCCCGGATATTTGGAAACGGCATACGCTCCGGTATATAGAGCAGGCCGTTACTCTGATAATGAAATGGTGACGGTTTACTTGTTTCCATGATTCTGGACGAATTGGCAAAGGAAAGCCCTGTCATTCTCTTAAAATGAGTGAAATCGCCCCGGACTGACATTGTGCCGGATGTAACAATGACCGGTATCGGTCTACTCCAGATATCGCGGAATAGAATCCGCTCCAGTTCCATGGGAACCGCACACAGGGCAAGCCTGCCGTTCTCCCTCTTTTCCATCCAGCAGATGGAATTTCCGCTGTTTAGAAATACGGTCAGCTTGTCCGCCAGTTCCTGGCAACGCTTTTTCAAATTTTGCAGACGCATTTTTTGTCCGCTGTTTTCCTGATAGGATAAGGGAAGCTGTTCTAAAGCCTTTGCCATGTGCCTCATATAAAATTTTTCTATGGAACCTACCACTATTTCACCCCTGCTTTCCTCTCTGGTGTGGTTTCCTGCCAAATCTCCCGCCAGCCTGTCAAATATCTGTCTGTTATATTCCGCAATCCGGCTCCGTAACACAGTAAGTTCATCCATGGCTGCGGTTCTTCTGTTCACTTCACTCAATGTTACAATGAGTTCTGCATCCTGCTCGTCCCAGACTGTGCTGTACATCTGTCTTGCGGCATCTATCAGCTTGTGGGACTCGTCAAACACCATTGCTCCATATTCCGGGAAAAGAGGTTTTCTGCCCTGCTTCTGTCCGATTATATCTGCAAGGATATAATTGTGGTTCGTAATCTGAAAATCAAAATTGTCCGCCATGCACTTTTTCTTAAAATTCATAAATCTGCATAGAAGTGAATATGGGCATGACTTATTGCAGCGAAACACGTTGATTCTGCCTTTTACATAGGGTGTCAGCGCGGTATCATCCAGATCAATCCTGTCAGCTTTCTGCTCCCCAAGCCTTGCCAGTTCCAGTATCAGATTGGCATCCGCTTCTCTCTGCAAATTTTTTATGGATGTCTCATATATCTTTAATCTGGAGTCACAGACATAATGCCTTTTTCCTTTTCGCACCACAAAAGATAAAGGCTTGTCAATTATATGGTGTTCTAAAAGAATGTCGGATATCTGCGGTATATATTCCTCTGTCAATGCTTTCTGCAGGGCTATGGTGGATGTGGATATGACTGTCGGAGCCTTCTTATCTGAATAAATGTTATGTACCGTCAGCGCAAGGATATATGCATGTGTTTTTCCTGTTCCCACCTCCGCCTCGCATAAAGCCAGCTTTTTTTCCTGCAATGCCCGGAGCATTTCAAGAGAAAGTTCTTTCTGTTTTACCCGCAGATTCATTCCGTGTTGCGGTAAAATCTCGTCAAATACAAAAATCAATAATTCTTCTGCACCCTTTACCATCGTTACGCCTCCTAAAATTCTTTGTGCCATAAAGCAGCACAGGAACAGGCTGGAAGATAATGGTTTGGCTTTTCACTAACAAAAATGAACTCCCATCCAGCCCATGATCTCTACTGCTTAAAAAAATGCATCAGCCATCCTGTCGGTAAGCAGGCATCATAAAAGCCGCCCACATTCTTTCTCAAACGTGGGTGTGCATTTTCCCGTCACTTATGCGGGCCATCGCTGGAAGTATCATTATCTCCGACCGGTATCATCGCATTCCGTCCCACCACGGACGGCATAGTCACAGATAGTTCTCGCTTGGGATATTCCCGCATGGCGTACCCTGACTTGTGCTTTCCGGCTCTCCGGCCGGTCGGATGTGTGCCTGATGCACAGATATGAAGTTGTCAAAGTGCAGCGGAAGGGGAAATATTTTTGAATAAAAGAAAACCCCTTCACCTAATTCGCCGTTAGGTAAAGGGGCCTGCCGAAAAATAATTTATTTTTTTACAATAAATTTTTCAGTTTCTCTAAGATCTTATATTTTCTTGACTGCAGGGTTGTTCTGGCTATTCCTAATTTCTTTGCCAGTTCTGCCTCACTGATTTCCTGATAGAACAGGGCATGGATGATCGCTGTCTCCTCGTCTGTAAGGGTATGCAGCGCCTCATTCAGTTTCTCCAGCATGACTGCCCGGACTGCCGCATCCTCTACATCCTCGGCATCCTCGGCAAACTGTTTCTCCGCTTCCAGAAGCCGCTCGTAAGAATCCTCCCTGCTGGGAACGATGATCCTCTCTCCCGTTTCTTTATCCACCTTTGTATGTTCCTGTTTCAAATCATGGGTAAAGTATTTCTCCTTACGCTGCCCTTTGTAATAAGCCTCGTAGAGTTCCCTGCTTACCTCAAAGGTCTGTCCGTTCAATCCGATATAATATTTTTCTCTTTCTGCCATCTGTGGCTTTCTCCTTTCCGATTTTTGAATAATTCAAAATCGAAAAGGAGGCGCCCGGATACGAGAAAGAGCATCTGCCCTTTTTACCGCAAAAATAAAAGAACCATTACCCGCTTTGTATTCCGGATAACCGTTCTTCCCACATATTTTTACTTTTTCCTCTAATTTCCACTGCCGCTTCCCGGCTTTTATCCATTCCTCCAATGTCTGCCATGCATCCTATCCCATGGCACAAAAAAGACACCCTAATAGATTCCTGATGAACCATGTTTTTTTGTTCACCAGAAATCCGGGTGTCCGGCAGCACACTGCCAGTTAAGAAAATCTATACCTTTTTTATTGACCTCTGGTCTCCCAACCAGTCTAAATACCCACTGTCTGCCATCCATCTAAAAATCAGCGATATTCATCAATCGATTTCAGTTCAAATAACTCTCTTTTAAACATACGATAGTAAACCAAAAAAATTTTTCAACAAGTTGACCGCCAATTGTAAATGTTGACCGTTAATTGTTGATTCTCGGTGTTAACAGACCGACAACAGCCAAATTATAATGATAAAATTTTTTATTTCACTTGACATATCTAAATTTTCTACATACGATTATTTAAATAAACTATTGATAGAAGAAGGTGAATTCATGCTAAATGAAGGTCCTATCGGCCTGACTGACCGGGAGTATAAAATCATGGATATCCTGTGGGACAGTGAAAGAGATCTGACGATCAATGAAATCTCAGAGCTTTCCAGCGATCCAAAGCTGAGCGCTCCTTGTGTCTCACAGGTAATGCCGCGTCTGCTGAAAAAGGGAATGATTCATGTCGAGAGATTTATCCCAGTTAACACCAAGTATGCCCGCACTTTTCTCGCTGACATTACCAGACAGGACTATTTGGAAAGCAAGCTGCAGCACCTGTTCCAGAAGACAAGTATCATATCTGTTCTAAAGGTTCTAATGTCTGCCGGCAGTCCGGATGAAAATGATGCGCTCATTCAGGAGCTGGAAACATTTATAGAGGATTACCAAAGAGATAGAAACGCTTCCTGTACACATTAAACAGGTCAAAAAATTTACCCAAGAAAATACCCCTGCGCAATTAATTTGCACAGGGTATTTTCATTCCGGTAATGTGCAGAACTGTTCCCTGATAATGTGGCGTGAAATCTTCATTAGCACTCTATGATGCTAAAATAATCTGCGGATTGGCTTCTCTTTTAATTTGAAGAATAACACCATTGACTGTTTCTCTCAGATATGAGAAAAAGCTTGCAGCTCAATCCATATCTGCAAACCTCTACTCTCTTCTATTATTCCTTTATCATTTCAGCTATTTTATCTCTCTGTGTAGTTTGAAATTTCATTTAAAATCTCATTCATAAACAGATTTTCCATACAACTACTGTTGAATATCTTCTCTCTATCCACAGCTATAAAAATACTCAACAATATTTTAGTAATCATTTTAAATATTAGTGGACTTGAACTAACTTCACAATTGGCTGCGACACTAAAACTCAAATCACCAGCGGGAAGATATTTTTCTTTACTGAAATTAATAATTTCATCTGAAATTGATTCTATCAAATAATCATCTAAACCGCTATAAATATATTTACTTGATTCACCTGTTCTAATTTGACTCAAATAATTCTTTCTATTTTCATTAGAACAATTAATCCTGATTATAAGAGACTGCCCGTTTTTTGCAGGTGTGAAAGTAAATCCGAGTAATGCATAACTGGATATATGCCTGTGCAGAGATAACTCCAACGCAATTTGTACGGGATCCTTAAATTCTTCACTAACTCTTTTTATTTCTATAATCCTTTCACTTCCACTATTCACCTCTAATTTGGGTAATTCATTTACCCAATAGCAAAAATCTATTTTTTTTAAGTTAATCAATTTATTCATTATGTTATCTCTCTATTCCCCAAAATTCAAACCATTTATTTCCCCATGCTGAAGGATCAATCTTTATAACATCTGGATGATACACACTAAATGGTGAGACATTATAATATTCAAGAGCTGCACTGTGCGCAGACTCATACAACATTCCCTCTTTCATAAGTGTTGCCTCTCTTAATTCGTGCATATAAAAGCTGGCATCTGCGCCACTAATTTTTTGTCCCATATTCATTGAATCTGTAAGTCTTTGAATCATTGCAGTATTTTCATATGCTTCAAACCCGTTTTCAGTTATATGCTTTTTTACTATATTTAATCCTTCATCAGTCACTTTTATCTCCAGGCCTTCTAATTTCCCAAATCCCTTTCCAGTGCCTAAATCTCCATTATAAGCTCCATTACCTGTTACAGGACTATTAGATAATACCTTTTGTTTTTGCTTATTTATCAACTCCCCGCACTTCTCAATGCACTTGCTGGCACCATAGATCTGTACCGCATTGCCTACTGCATAACCGGCTCCCCGGGCAACAGATCCATACTCTTTGTTCCTGATCTTATCCACAACACCCAGAGCACCGTTTATTACATCCATTCCATTGACATTAATCCTGTCCAGTGTCTGAAGCGGATGCGCTGCTACATTATAAGCTTTTGCCGCCAGATATTCCGGAGAAGTTATCGTATCAGCCGTATTATATACACTCCCGGCTATACCGGCTGTAAAGTTATTATTGATCTGCCCATATGTGGTATTATTTTTTATCAGAGTATGCGCACCCAGCCACTCATAGGTGTCATCCATAAACCTGTTCTGTTTA
>CAJTPM010000030.1 GCA_910578085.1 uncultured Lachnospiraceae bacterium
TTTCCTTTTTTACTGCTTTCTTAGGTTTGTTTCGTTCGTTCTTTTTTTCTTTCTCTGAAATCATTCCGCTGTCTCTCCCTGGCCCGGCTCACTTATCATGCTTCGGGCCCCCTTCCGCTTTGCGCTCTCTCGCTTCGCTTCCGGTTAGAATCTTCACAGCTTCGGAATATTTTCAGGGCTGCATTACTGTTTATTTGTCAAGGTCCTATGCTGCTTTCTCACAGGTTTCCTGCGCGACAGCTTTGTTATCTTATCACGCCGTTCCTTCTGTGTCAAGCACTTTTTTCATTTTCTTCAGAATTTTCCTTCTGAGCGGAGAAGGAGGGATTTGAACCCTCGCGCCGCTATTAACGACCTGCACCCTTTCCAGGGGTGTCCCTTCGGCCAGCTTGGGTACTTCTCCAAGTGTAGCAGAATCTGAATTCTTTCTACTTCTATTTAATTCAAATGAGAGCTGCCTCAGACTGTTTCAACCGGATCTGAGCGTTCCTCATTTTCCTTTGGAGTTATATCTCCAGCGGAGAGGATGGGATTCGAACCCATGCGCCCTTTCGGACAAACGGTTTTCAAGACCGCCTCGTTATGACCACTTCGATACCTCTCCAAAGTGTACCACTTCAAATCAGTGCAAGAGATATTCTAGCAAAAATGAATTGCCATGTCAACACATTTTATGAAAGTTTTACCTGTTTTTCTCCAAAATTTTCTCAGCCACCACCAGATCCTCCGGTGTCGTCAGTTTAATGTTCTCATAGGAGCCCTCTACCAGTTTTACCCGGTGGTCCGTAAAATATTCCACCACCATCGCGTCATCCGTGATATGAATGTTCTCCTGTCTTACTTTCTCTATATTTTTCTCCAGTGCCGCATAAGCTTTCGCGATGATTCCTGTCTCGAAAACCTGGGGCGTATGCATATTCCAGATCAGGTTTCTGTCCGGTGTTTGGGATACAAAGCCTTCTTCATCCGCAATCTTTACCGTATCTTTGCTGCGCACCGCACTGACACAGGCGCCGTATTTGCACACCGCTTCATAGGTATCCTGCAAAATTTCTTCTGTCAGGAAAGGTCTCGCTCCATCATGCACAAACACATAGCCATCTCTGTTGGGCACAGCCATATCGCCGGAAACAATAAGCCGCACGGCACTGGCCACGGAAAGATACCTTTCACTGCCGCCGGCGATCACCGTATCTACTTTATGGTATCCGTATTTGCGCACGATCTCTTCTGTCGCAAAGACGATGGTATCTGCCCCCGTCACCAGAATACAGTCATCTATGATTTCAGATTCTTCCACTGCCTGCAACGCATAACAGATCAGAGGCTTTCCGCAAAGCGGCATAAACTGTTTTGCCACGCCGCTCTTCATTCTCCTGCCACTTCCCGCCGCAAGGATCACCGCCGTACATCTTTTCTTTCTATTCATTATCCTTTTTCATTCTTTCCGCTGAAAGCAGGTGTGTATAAAGCTGAATACTTTCCATCCACCACCAAAATCCAACCTCCGACCTGCAGTGGCTCATATGCCCGATTCACTGATTTTTTGACAGCAGCTGCCCGTTCAAATGCCCCCACCGCGCTCCCCCAGTTTTAAATTCGGTACGGCATTCAGGTCATATCCGCTGCGCACACCCTTCCGGTATTCAAAATAACCTGCCGCCCCGATCATCGCCGCATTATCTGTACAAAAAACCGGAGATGGATAATAAAATTCCAGATTCTCTTTCCGGCATGCCTCCACAAAAGCAGCACGCAGAGAGGAATTGGAAGCCACCCCGCCGGCGATGGCAAATTTTCGGAAGCCATATTCCTTCACCGCCGCCATGGAATGTTCCACCAGCACGTCCACCACTGCCTTCTGGAAAGACGCCGCCACATCTGCCTGATCAAAAGACTCCCCTTTCATCTGGCAGTTGTTCAGATAATTGAGTACCGCCGACTTCAAACCGCTGAAGCTGAAATCATAGACTGACTCCACTACCTTCGCCCGGGGGAAATGGATAGCATCCGGGTTCCCCAGTTTTGATACCTTATCGATCTTCGGCCCGCCGGGATACCCAAGTCCAATGGCTCTCGCCACCTTATCAAAGGCTTCCCCCGCCGCATCATCCCTGGTCCTGCCGATCACTTCATATTCCCCATAATCTTTTACCACCACCAGATGAGAATGCCCCCCGGATGCAACAAGACAGGCAAAAGGAGGTTCAAGATCTCCATGTTCGATATAATTGGCGCTGATATGCCCTTCAATATGATGCACGCCAATGAGCGGGATCCCTGTAGAAAAACTCAGTGCTTTTGCAAAGGAAACACCGATCAGCAGCGGCCCCACCAAACCAGGCCCATAAGTCACCGCTATCGCAGTCATATCCCCAAGTTTTTTCCCGGCCTGATCAAGGGCCGCCTGCACCACCTGGTTAATTTTCTCGATATGCTTTCTCGAAGCGATCTCCGGCACCACACCACCATAAATCGTGTGCAGTTCTATCTGCGAATATATCATATTGGACAGAACTTCCCTGCCGTCTTTCACTACCGCAGCCGCTGTCTCATCACAGGAACTTTCTATCGCCAGAATAAATATTTCTTTTTCTTCCATCTTTTCCACCATACCTGTACACATGCAGCAGGCCACATGGCGCATTTTCACCCGGTGCGGCATATGTGCCGGACTGTTTCGCAGGCTTTCTTTTCCTGCCTATTCCATCGCTTCCGTTTTATCTTCGGCCGGCGTCCAGCCTAAGATCTTCCACCTTCCACTGTCATCTTTGCGCAATACATAGACCTCTTTGATCGTCATCAGACCCGTCTTCTGCCGCATGGTATAAATGCATCTGATCTGTGCGCATTCTCTTCCGTTGTAAGTGTAGTAATCCACCGCCGTACTGGAAGAGAGCGCTACATGGGACAAAACCGTATCAGACGCCGCGAAAGCGGCTATTTCCGCCTTCAGATCTTCAATATACATCTCTTCACTCTGATAATCCACAAGCTCCGCATCATACAGTTCCATGGCTTTGTCAGCCAGCTTTTTCAGCTCCTCATCCGTGGGATTCTCACCGTAATAGCAGCTCATAATTTCATTATAATATTTTATCACTTCCCGGACTGTAGCAGGATAGTCAGTCTCCAGATTTTTGAGCAGTACGTCCTCCACTGCCGATGTTTCTACCTCCGGATCTGACCGTTCCACTTTATTGACCAGATAGTAGTACAGTGCAAACACCGTGATCACCATAACTGCCAGTACTGCTGCTGATTTTGGACCTTTTCTCATGAGAAACCTCCCCGCCATAACAGGCAAATCCTTTATGAATCGCTTTCTTCAAACTGAAGTTCCATACTTTTTCCGTCTTTCCCCGCATATGCTCTGGGAAATATCTTTCTCACTTCATCCATAAAAGGTTCCGGCCTTGTCAGAGACGGGCTGTAGTGGGTCAGCCACAGCTGTCCGACCGCTGCCTTTTTTGCAAGTTTTGCCGCCTCCTGGAACGTCATATGTTTGTGTTCTTTTGCTTTTTCCTGTTTATCCGCCTCCCCATACATCCCTTCGCAGATAAACAGATCGGACCCCGCCGCATGGGTCACGATACTTTCGGTTGGTCTGGTATCCGTACAGTAAGTCAGTTTCAGCCCTTTTCTCGGCGCTCCCAAAACCATCTCAGGAATCAGCAGGCCCTTCTCCGTCTCGATGCGCTCTCCCTTCTGAAGCCTGCTCCAGTATTTCATCTCTATTCCCAGTTCTTTTGCCCTGTCAACCTGAAACCGCCCGATCCTGTCAAGGGAAATACTATACCCATAGCATACCACATTATGATTTACTCGAAAAGCCTGCATCCGCAGTTCTTCAAAAGAAAAGTTTTCTTCCGCCTCCGAAAGCTCCTTACATTGAATTTCAAAGGGCAGTTCCGGCGCGATCGTCCTGAGAGCACCCACTACCCTGGTCAACCCCCTGGGGCCCACCAGCATTAACGGTTCCTTACGCTCTGCATTCCCCATAGTCAGAAGCATGCCCGGCAGACCGCTGATATGATCCGCATGGTAATGTGTAAAACAGATCATATCAATAGGATTGGGACTCCATCCCTTTTCTTTTAAAGCGATCTGCGTGCCCTCCCCACAATCTATCAATATACTGTGGCCGTTATACCGCACCATCAACGAAGTGAGCCATCTATAAGGAAGAGGCATCATCCCCCCTGTTCCCAGCAAACATACATCCAGCATCCATTTATTCCTTCTTTCTTATCACTACCGCTTTCCTCAGAAACGGTATACTCTGCATTACATCTTTTCCCTGCTTCCGCCCCCACAGCTTTTATACTTTCTCTTTCAGGGACAGTTCTTCTTATCTGACACTCCTGTCACTTTCTGTGCACCGATGCCACAGGATCAAAGCGTCTTCCACTGGTTTTGTATAGAAATTCTTTCTGCGCCCCTCCGGAACAAAGCCGAATTTCTCATAAAGCCTGATAGCCGCCCTATTGGAAGCACGTACCTCCAGGGTAAATGCGGTAATCCCCCGCTCCTTTCCCCGCTTTAACAGTTCCGCCAGCATACGCTCTGCAATTTTCTGTCTCCGGAAAGCCGCTGCCACGGCCACATTGCTGATATCTCCCTCTCCCAGTATATCAAGTACCCCACATACCCCTGCAAGCTCTCCGCTCTCCGTTTCCGCTGCCAGATAAATGGCATCCTCATTCATCAATGTACTCAGATAGGCATTTTCCGACCAGGCTTCCGAAAAGCACTCCCGCTCAAGAGCCGCTGCCACTGAAGCATCTTTCGGCGTCATCCTGCGAATTTTTATTTCTGTCATACAGGTCTCTCCCGTCCGTAGGCACTCCATCTTTTCAGCAGGCTTCTGTTGTGCCATCCCTTTCTGCCCGCTTTCTCACAACGGCTTTTCTCAGGACTGACCGCCCTTTTCGATCCGCTCCCGCTCCGCCTGAGAAAGTCTCAGATACTCCGGCGTATATTCTGCGGCCGTCTTCATTTTTCCCTGCTCATAATACTTTGCCGCAAGCGCCGCTACAGCCGCTGCCCGCTGCCGGTTCATATGTGCCGGCGCAAAGGTATACGGCACTCTGACCAGATCTTTTATCTGTTCCCTGAAAACAGGCACACCGTCTCCCAAAAACATGACGCTCCTGCCGGTTTTGTTGCAGGCTTCCAGTATCTCTGCCACAGGCACGGCGCATTGCTCTCTTATGACGCTCATGTCATATCCACCGGTATTGTTTTCTGAAAACCCATACAATCCTGTATATGTCTGATTTCTTCTTGCGTCCATGAGAGGGCACACTATTTTGTCTGTCCCATACAGGTTATAGGCTAATCCGGCAAGCGTCGGCACCGGGATGATCGGTTTATCCAACGCAAAACCGAATCCTTTCGCCGTGGCCGAACCGATACGAAGTCCGGTAAAAGAACCGGGGCCCGAAGTCACTGCCACCGCATCGATCTCTTCCATATGAAATTCTGTCTTTTCCCTGACCGCTTCCAGCATCGGAAGCAGTGTCTGAGAATGCGTCTTTTTCGCATGTATGGAAAATTCCGCTAAAGTCAGGTCATTCTCCCAAAGCGCTACCGAAGCGGTCTGCCCGGAACTGTCAATTGCAAGTATTTTCATGAAAGCCCTACCTCTTTTATAGTGATCCTTCGATAATCAAACCCTTTTTCCAGGTCTTTTTCTATCATGATCTCCGTGCGTTGTTCGGGCAGAAGCTCTTCTATCAGATCCGCCCACTCGACAATACACAGCCCCTCACCGTAAAAATATTCCTCACAGCCGATCTCTTCCATTTCGGACGGATCTCCGATGCGGTACACATCCAGATGATATAACGGTATTCTGCCGCTTTCATAGACCTGAACGATCGTAAATGTAGGACTGTTTACCGGTTCCTCTATGCCCAGCCCTTTTGCGATGCCCTGGGTCAGTACAGTCTTTCCCACTCCCAGATCTCCTGTCAGTGTACAAAACTGGCCCGGTACTCCCTCACGTCCCAGTTTTTCCCCAAGCGCAAAAGTATCTTCCGGCCCGTAGCTTTCATATACTGTCTCTGTCTTCACTTCCGCACCCCCATATCTGCCTGGGCACAAGCTCTGAACTTATGCCGTTTTAATCTTCATTTTATCCGGCGCCACATACCGGGATACCAGTTGCACAAATTCCCCGCTTCTTTCTCCCAGCACCCGCTTTGGAAAAAGAAAGGCATTTGTCCTGGAAGTATACAGCATTATTGTTTTCCCGGTGGAAGAAGCTTTCGTAATACTTTCCCAGGAAACAGGCTGTTTCTCTTCTTCCGTGGAAATTTCCAGGCCCTCTTCCGACAATCTGTAATGTAAAGGCTTCCGAAAGACCGGCGACTGTGCCTGGGCCGCTGCTTTTATATGCAGCGTCCAGGGAAAATACAGGATGATAAACGCGCCGATCACCAGATACAGAGGCGTCCCCGTATTGATAAAACCCACGACAAAAAGACAGCCCACGATCGTTCCGAACAGCCCTGACGGCGAAGTATAGGCATGGTGGAGCTGATAATCATATAAATCCTTTTTCGTAATCTGTACGTCTAATTCCATTTCCATTCCGGAATCTCCATTCTGATACAATATATTTATAATTTTGACACCTTTTCACAGTGCGATAAAAAGCGCCTACATCGCAGGCGCTTTTCACGACATTTCACTGTCATATTATACAACAGAATATATCCTTTTTTCAACTGTTCTTTTTTCTTCCTGATCTTTTCCATTACTGTTAAGCACCGGACTATCCCGAAACACTCATCCTGTCTTTCTTCTTCTGCCTTCCCTTAAGCGGTTCGGAATCTTTCAGAATCGGGCTCAGTTTTTTGTAGACAAGCAACGTTACAACAGAAACAGATGCCCCTTTCAGTAAATTTAACGGCGCCACTGCCATGATCACAAAACTCGACACGCCTGTGATCCCCGGATTGATCGCTGTACCCATTCCAATGATCGCATCCAACGGCATGCCATACAGTTCAGCAAATTTAGGCAGCAGATATACCGCGTTGAACGCCGTCCCGATCACAGTCATGACAAGAGTACCCGATACACAACCCACCACCGCGTTTTTCCTCGTTTTTTTCAGAAGGTAAATAATGGAAGCGGGCAGCAGAAAGCTGCAGCCGATGGCAAAATTTGCCAGATCTCCCACAAAGGCAGTAGTTGTCCCTTTCATCAAAAGCTTTAATACAATTTTGCATAGCTCTATCATCACACCCGCCACAGGTCCATAAGCGAAAGTTCCGATTAAAGCCGGCAATTCCGAAAAATCAATTTTATAGAAGGGCGGCGCGAAGGGAACAGGAAATTCAAATAACATTAAAACTGCTGATATTGCCGAAAACACACCGATCACCGCTATCTTTCTTGTGGACAGCACCCGCTCTGAATCACCGGACACCTTTTTAGCCCATTTTTCCGCTCCGTAAGCCACCAGAAACAGCGCACAGATCACTGCCAGAAACTCCAATAAAAATACCACATTTTCCTGAATACTTTGTAACAGTCCGTTCATTTTCTTTTCTCCTTTTCCATTGAATTTCAGAAGGAGTTCTTCTGCTGACGGAGAAGGGAACTCTCTCCGCAGGCCAGTTTCATTGCGCGCAGTATTGACCGGCACATACACGCTTCATAAGTGGCCCTACACTAAAGAAGCCCCGCATATCCATGCGGGGCATTGCTGCAAAATCACCTTCGGCATGCCGATCAGCACGGCATCCGACTATGTATCTTTCACAGTTTCTTCTTTCATCCAGACTTTACTGTCGGTTTTGGATTCTCACCAAATCAGCCATTTGCATGGGTCGTAGACTCGCCGCATTTCCGCTTTTCCAGCAGAAAACGTATCACCACCGGTAGGGAATTTCACCCAACCCCGAAGAACTTCTCTATACTGTTTACTCAGACAGGATAACATGAAATGCGGATAAAATCAAGCACTTTCAAAATTTCCGATGTCTGTCAATATAACGTCTGCCCCTTTTGCTTCTGAGCTGTCATCCTTTATAGAACTTCCGTTTCACCAGATGGTATATCCCGGAAAACATCCGGTTTTCCGCTAATGCACTGCGAAGCGGCGCCAGAGTACAGAACATGATCAGACGATACCGAAACAGTTCACCCTTTCCCATATAGTTTCTGGTGATCTGCCTGTGTTCTTCTTTATCCAGTTCCTTATTTTTTTTATTCTCCGAAAAGCCGCCGCCCTCATAGGACGACACTGCAAATCCCATATAACGCATTTTAGCTCCTGCCCGGTAGTAACACCAGAGAAAGTGGTCATAATCCGCCCGGATCTTATAATGCAGATCATAGGGCTTTTCTCTGCACAGTGCTGCGCTATAAAAGCAGGACTGATGGCATGGAATATTGCGGTAACAGGTAAATCCTGTGATCTCGGGCGAGGAAGCAATAACAACGCCATTTTTCTCTCCGCAGGTATCACCGTAGACTACCAGCCTGTTAAGATCTGTTCCGGTCCCTTTTTCCTCTTCCAGCACCTTCACTGTTCGTCCCAGAACTTCTTCATCCGCAAAAGTATCACCACAGTTTAAAAATAGCAGGAAATCTCCCGTTGCATGGAAGACCGCCTGATTCATGGCGTCATAAATACCCCCGTCTTTTTCTACATATACCTTTACCTTTTCCGTCCCGGTTCCTGATATATTCCCGCCTGTCCATCTTTCCAGAGAACCGTCCGTACTGCCCCCATCTTTCACAATCACTTCCACATCCGGATATTTCTGATTCAGAATACTGTCCAATGTAAGCGCCAGTTTTTCTCCCGGATTCAGACATACTGTGATTACAGAAATTTTCAATCTGTCTTCCATCTCTTTCATCCCCGCTGTTTAACCTCTCCGACAGCCTCCTGCCACAATCAACTGTTATGCCCTCATTTCACCGGCCACATGCCGGGCTGTCCAAAAACCTGATCCGCACAATCTGCCAGAGTTTCCATTCAGATATTCCCTTCCTGTCATCGCTTATTCTACCATACATTCACTGATATTTCTATCTCTGTACAGCACAAAAACAGTTTACAGCTTACATTCTATGAAGAAATTACATGAAGCAAACAATTTAAAGCTTGCCGATTCCCCCAAAAAATGGTATACCTTAATAATAATTTTATGTATGAGGTAAAAAAATGATGATAGACGCTTTGTTGGATGCGTTCTCAGATACGCTCAGGATCCTTCCGTTTTTATTTGCCGCTTTTCTATTGCTGGAGGCCATCGAACACTACGCCGGCCAATACGGCAACCGTCTTTTTTCCAAAGTCGGAAAAGCCGGCCCTCTCGCCGGCGCAATTTCAGGCTGCATCCCCCAGTGCGGTTTTTCCGCAGCCGCCGCCAACCTTTACTCCGGAGGTCTGATCAGCCTCGGCACACTGCTGGCCGTGTTTTTATCCACCTCAGACGAGGCGGTCCTGATCCTTTTTGCTCATCCGGGAAGCGGGAAGACCATCGCCCTGCTTCTTTTTTCAAAAGTGTTGATCGGCGCCCTGGCCGGTTTTGTGATTGATTTCCTGTTTCGGAACAAAAAAGCAGAAAAGCATATCGACGACATGTGTAAAACCTGCGGCTGTCATGAGGGAAACGGAATTTTCAGACCGGCTCTTAAACATACTGCCAGACTCACTGCCTGGCTCTTTGTCTTCACCCTCGGCCTGAATCTTCTTCTTGCTTTTGCGGGTATGGAAAGACTGTCCGGCTTTCTCGGAAAAGATACGCTGTTTCAGCCCTTTTTTGCCGCCCTCCTGGGCATGATCCCAAACTGCGCCGCCTCCGTTCTGATCACCGAATTATATCTGGCCGGCGGCTTAAGTTTCGGTTCCGCCATCGCCGGGCTCTCGGCAGGCGCAGGTGTGGGATTGGCCGTCCTGTTTCGCGAAAACCACCCAATGAAAGAGAATTTTAAGATCCTGCTGCTTCTTTATATCATTGCAGTAGCTGCTGGATGCGCGCTCAGTGTGTTCTGACGGCAGGGAAAACCTTGCGGCAGGCTTCGGGAGCGTGTCTGAACAGAATATACTGTCCCGCTCCCGAAGCCTGCCGCGCCGTATTTACTTACACTGCGCCGCAAACTCCCTGATCTTTTCTTTCATCGCGGAAATATCTCCCTGCAGCTTTAAGATCGTGCTGCCGATAAAGGCCGCATCTCCCCCCGCTTCTTTCACCATGCGCACATCCTCCGGCGAATGGACGCCCACGCCGCAGTAGATCGGGCGGTCTATCCCGTGATCCCGCAGGCACTGCACGCAGTCTTTCAGTGTCGGATACTTTGGATTCACAAACCCTTGTCCCGGCGTAGGTTTGGCCTGAAGATACACAAAACCGTTGGAATTTTTCGCCGATTCTATCTCCTCTTCCAGCATCTGGTACTGCACATAGCAGGACACACGGATACCGGCAGCAATAATCTGATTCTTGATCTCATCTCCGGTAAGCCCCACTAACAGCACATCCTTAAAATCATTGTCCACACAGAATCTGATAAAACGCTCCGTTCCGATTTCCTGTATCGTATTCTCGTAGGAGAGGACCAGAAGCTTTACATCTGGAAGATTTCTCTTTACTTCCACGATCTCCTCCATATACGCCTCGTAATCATCGCAGTTTTCCAGTGCTTTTTTCATCCTGTCCCTGATCATTTCGCTCTCTAAGAACGGATCGTGGGAAGGAAAATCAATTTCGATCATACCGCAGCCTGCATCTGCATATTCCTTTGCCATCTGAATACTTGATTCCATGGTCGGATATCCGTTTGATAAATATAATATTATTTCCATACTGTCCTCCAAGTCAGAATTTTACCCTCTGTATGCTTTAACAAAAAGCGCCTTAAACTGATCCCCATCCGGGATGATCGGATTTGTCTTCGTACAGCCGTCTGCTGCAGCCGCTTTTGCCATATCGTCCAGGAGCTCCATAAAACGGTCTTCCTCTGTTATCACGTCCTTTAAGGCCCCGGGAATCCCGACTTTCCGGTTCAGTTCCCGTACGCTTTCTGCCAGATCACCGCTCCCCATCGACGCCGCAAAATCCTCATAAATTTTCTTTGCATAATCCGCCTGGCTGTTGAACTCCATAATATAAGGAAGAAGGATCGCATCCGCCAGCCCGTGTGCAATATGGAAATAACTGCCAAGGGTGTGTGCCATGGAATGTACGATGCCCAGAGATACATTGGTAAAGGCCATGCCCGCCACCATGGAAGCGTTTACCATGATTTCTCTTGCCTTCAGATCCTGTCCGTTTTCATAAGCGGCCGGAAGCCATTTCATAATATCCTGCGCCGCACTCACCGCCAGGATATTGCTCAGATAATTGGCTCTCCGGGACACCAGTGCTTCCAGTGCGTGAGTTAACGCATCCATCCCCGTCTCCGCTGTGATATGCGGCGGCATGGAAGCTGTTACTTCGGGATCGCAGATCGCAATGTCCGGCATCATCTCCATATTCCCCAATCCCTGTTTCATACCGTCCTCGTCGGTGATCACAACAGAGCGGGATACCTCGCTGGCTGTACCGCTGGTGGAGGGAATACAGCAGAATCTCGCCTTTCCGCGCAGTTTCGGGAAGGCCTTCGGCGGGAAAATATCCGAAAGCTTTTCCAGTTCCGGATGCTCATAATAGATCCACATGGTCTTTGCCGCATCCATCACGGAACCGCCCCCTAAGGCCACGATCAGATCCGGCCCAAAGCCTTTCATCTCCTCCGCTCCACGCTTTACTGTGGCAAAATGCGGATCCGGTTCCACGCCGGAGATCACCATGGTCTCCGCGCCGCTCTCCGCAAAATATGCTTTCACTTTATCCAGAATACCGCTCTTTATCATGCTCGAACCGCCGATCACGATCGACACTTTTCTGTACGGCATTGTCTTAATATAGGCCAGGCAGCCTTCACCGAACATTAACTCACTGCCCGCCAGTTTCATTGGTCTCATCATAGTCTTTTTCGTCTCCTTTTTCTTTTCTGTCCGCCGCTCCGGATTCTCAGTTTCCGGCGCGGCTTTTGTGTGGGGGGAATACGGCACATTCCCCTTGTCTCTCCGAATCCAAACCCTTCAGACTCACAGTGCTTCCATCACTTCCCGCACCAGATCGTAATCAATGGGATTCGTTAAAACGCCGCCCTTTTTCAAACTGGAACCGATGATACAGCCGTCCGCGATCTGCAGCTGCTCATGAATATTGCCGCGATTGACGCCGCTTCCGGCGAGAACCGGTATATTCACTACCTTCTGTACCCGCTTTAACATATCAATGGGCGTCTCCGCGCCGATCACCGCACCGGTCACAATAATCGCGTCCGCGCCGTTGGATGCGGCATCTTTGGCACTCATCTCCACTGTGATCTGCGGATTCAGCATATTGGCATGTTTCACCTGTACGTCCGCCAGGATCTTCACATGAGAAAGTCCCATGGCCTTCCGGTATTCCATACACTTTTTGGCGCAGGGATAAATGATCCCGTCGGAAAACAGTACCGTATCCACAAACACCGGAACGCGGATAAAGTCGGCCCTGCATATGCCGGCGATAGCAAGTGACGCCTCACAGTCATTGAATGCCGCATCGATCCCTATGGGAATTTTAACCGCCTCTCTCACAGCGGCAGCCGCCGCAGCCAGCGCTGCAACCTGCGCCTTATCAAGAAGAGCGGAAAACGGCGTGTCTCCCATATTTTCCACGATCACCGCATCCACCCCGGCTTTTTCCAGTGTCTGCGCATCCTGCACCGCCTGATCAATAATTTTTCGATAATCCCCATCAAATCCGCAGGTTCCCGGAAGCGGCAGGCAGTGTACCATGCCAATAACAGTCTGAGAACCCTTTGTCAAGATCGCTTTACTCATAATGACTCCTTTCCATATTTCATGTGATAGTTATAAATTCCTTCTAAAGCTGTCCTGCACAGAAGATCCTCCGCGTCTGTGCGCTCCTGCCCTTCCAGAACTTTTTTCAGATTTTCCAGTACGGTGGTCATTGTCACCACACAGGTCTTTACACCCATCAGTCTCCCAAGCGTCATCATGCAGGACGATTCCATGTCGATCCCTGTCACATGGAGCTTTTTTAATTCCTCAAAGACAGGCGCCATATCTCTCCCCGATTCCAGGGAAAATCTGGAATCATGCATCTGGCTGTAGAAACCGTCCATCGTACAGTTCAGCCCGTTTATGTACTTTGCTCCCATCTGGATCACCGTTTCATTCATGATATTGACCAGATCGATATCTGCCACCGCAGGGTAGGACATCTCCACATAGGTGGCGCTTGTCTGTTCTCTCCGCATGGCCGCGATGGGGATGATAAAGTTCCCCAGCATGTCATCCCGCAGCGCCATAACCGTTCCCATGCGAACCGCCACCTGCATGCCCGCCTCATACATCTCCTCCATGGCAATGGCCGCAGTAGGGGCCCCCATGCCGGTGGAAGAAACCGTGATGCGCACTCCCTTGTAGGTACCTGTCCAGGTATTGAATTCTCTCTTAAATGCCACTTTCTGCGGGTTGTCCAGATACTGTTTCACAACTTCCACCCGCCAGGGATCCCCGGAAAATATCACATACGGCGCTACCGTATCTTTCTCTACTCCCATATATAATGTTGCCATATTTTTCCTCCATTCCAGTTCCGCAGTTTCCCTTCCAGCACACCTTACCCCAAGCTTACATTTTCAGCTGGTACAAGTCCCATCTGAAAATGAAGCTGTGCACTGTCCGGGAATCTGCTGCTTCCAGTTCCGCAGTTTCCCTTCCAGCACACCTTACCCCAAGCTTACATTTTCAGCTGGTACAAGTCCCATCTGAAAATGAAGCTGTGCACTGTCCGGGAATCTGCTGTTTCCAGTTCCGCAGTTTCCCTTCCAGCACACCTTACCCCAAGCTTACATTTTCAGCTGGTACAAGTCCCATCTGAAAATGAAGCTGTGCACTGTCCGGGAATCTGCTGTTTTACAGTTCTGCCGCCTTCGCCTCCAGTTCCGCGGCAGAAGGGATATTGGTACAACAGCCTGCCGCCTGGATCACAAAAGAGGCTAACGCCGCTCCAAGCTTACAGCACTCCTCCACCTTCCGGCCCTGCAGATAGCCATATAGAAAGCCTGAAATATAGGCATCCCCGGAGCCCGTGGCATCCACCACATGCTCCACTTTGCAGATACCGATTTTATGCTTCTTTATTCCCTGTTCCGTTTTCTCGTAGCAGATACTCCCCTCTTTTCCCAGCGTTGTCACAAGAATCTCCACTTTTCCGATCTCAAACAGCTTCTCAATAGTCTCACAGCCAAAAAGATCTTCGATGATTGCCCGCTCCACCTCATTGGTGAAAATGATCCTGCTCTCCTGCAAAAGCTCCTTTAAAAACGGCTCGGGGAAGGCGTCAAAATCATCCTTCATGCCGAAGACGATCGGCACCCCTGCCTGTTTACAGCGCTCCACAAAATACCGGTTATCCGGCTCGCTTGCCACCGTCACCACGCCAAGCCCGGCCTCCTTAAAATACTCTTCCGGGATCGGCGCCGCATACTTTTTATCCATGGAGCCGGGATAATAGATCGTTATATGATCGTTATTATTGTCCTGCAGCAGATAGCAGGTAGAAGTGGATTCCCCGGCGAGCACCGTGGTCCCTTCCAGGGGTACCCCGGCCTCTTTCAGAAAAGATTGGAATCCGTTTTCCTCCCAGTCCTCTCCTACCCGCAGAATGGGCATGGCCTTCTGTCCCAGCTTACACAGTGCCACCGCGATATTTACAGAACATCCGCCATACTGGATCTTCGTGTTATCCGCATTTGTGACAAGGGACGTATAACCGATCTGCGCGGGTGAAGCGATTCGTATAATGCGGTCCATACTCACATAGCCGCTTGTCAGTACATCGTATTTCATCATTAAAACCTCTATTCCAGTTCCGCAGATAAGCTCCCACCACACTTTCACACAAGCTTATCTGCTATTTTAACTTTTTTCCTACTTCTACAGTTCACCGGCCTCCAGTTTTCCAAACAGCTCCTCGCTGTCCATCACCTGCCCCAGATACTTCTTTACATCCTCCAGATGAACCTGCTGCACGGTCTCCGAATTTGTGGCCACACAGTCACTGACCACGATGCCGTTGTAGTCCAGATAGAAAGCGTCCGTGACAGTGGCCCGGATGCAACAGTTTGTTTTTGTGCCCACAATGATCAGATTCTCGATATGGTTCTCCCGCAGCACCAGATCCAGGTCCGTCCCGAAAAACCCGCTGTAGCGGCGTTTTCGGATCACGTAATCCTTTTTCTCATCCACAGGGAGCATCGGATCGATCTCGATGCCAGACGTCCCCTCCAGACAGTTGGGACGCATGGAAGCGATCCGCCTGTCCGGCTTATCCTTTCTGTTGCAGTGCTGCAAAAACACGATCAGGCAGCCATGCTCTCTGCATTTGTCCAGAACTTTCCGGATCTTCGGCAGCACCTCTCTGTTCTGAGGATAGTATACAAGCCCTTCGGGATCCGTAAAATCTTTCACCATATCTACAATCAAAAGCGCTGTCTTATTCATCTCTAAAAACCTCTTACCTTCACATTTTTATGCTTCACATAGGACGCCGCCGCCAGTACCGCAATCATCAGAATATATGGGAAGCAGTCGAACAGCCCTGCCGCATTGCCGGCATACACACTCAAGTTTACGGCGAGGGATCTGGAAAGTCCAAACAACACCGCATAGATCGCAGACTGTACCGGTTTTCCCTGTCCGCAGTAGATCGCCGCAATGGCAATAAATCCTCTGCCCGCCACCATATCGTTTGTAAACAGCCCCAGACGCTCCAAGGACAGGTTCATGCCGCCGAAGGCGCAGCCCACAGCGCCGATCAGGATCGCCGCATATTTGTAAAAGTCCGTATGCAGACCGATGGCTTTCGCCGCCTCCTCGCTTTCCCCTACCACGCGGACATAAATGCCGAACTTCGTGTGGTACATCAGCATATACATCAGGAATATCATCAGGAAGCTGATGTAAGTGATCACCGGATGGCCGCTTAAAATGCTCCCCACGATCGGAATCTTCCCGATCAGCGGAATGTTGATTTTCAACGCATTCAGGTCAAAATTTTCCAGAATGATATTGGCTGAATTCATCAGCACCAGCACAAACCCCGCCACCGCCGTGGAGATCATATTGACCGCAAGGCCTATAATAATGACATTTCCCTTCATGGTCACGCCGAGAAAGGCGAAAATCACACCGTACAGCAACGTGGAACCCACTGTCAGAAGCAGCGTCACAAACATATTTCCCGTAAAATAATAGGTAAGGATCGACACAAAGGCGCCGTTTAACATCATGCCTTCCAACGCGATGTTTAACACGTTGGCCTTATAGGCAAACATACCGCCCAGCACGCAGAGAATGATCGGCGCACTATGGTAAACACAATCATAAAGAATACTTTCTAACAGCTGCATCTTATGCCTCCTTTCTCCTTTTCCCAATCTTCACGATTTTAAATTTATCCTGAATAAACTTTACAGCCAGAAACAGCACGATCAGGCCCTGAATAAGCGCTACGATCTCTTTCGGCACACTGGTATACATATTGATGCTGTCCGCGCCGGTTTTAAGCCCCGCATAAAAGACCGCCGCAATCAGGATGCCGATCGGATCATGACCTCCCATCAGCGCAATCAGCATACCGTCCCAGCCCAGTCCCGGACTGCCGGAGAAGGTCAGGGTGTACCGATACTGGTCCTCCAACATCCAGCCTGCCCCCGCAATGCCTGCCAGCGCTCCGGAGATCGCCATAATGATAACGATCTTTTTTCCCACATTCATACCCACCGCCTCGGCAAACTCAAAATTCTTTCCCATGGCGGTCACTTCATAGCCCAGTCTGGACCGTTTCATCACAAACCACATCACCACCAACAGGAGCACCACCACAAAGAAAAACGCAGTCAGTCTGGATTTCCCGAATATCCTCACAAACATCGCCCCATCGCTTACCACAGGCGTACACACATAGCCGCTTCCGCTGTCTCTGAATACGGTGGTAGAGAGATACTCAAGCACCTTTGCCAGCGCATAGTTCATCATCATCGTCACCACCATCTCATCCGCCCGGAACTTTACCTTCAGCACAGCGGCAATCATGGCAAACGCCACGCCGCAGACGATCGCCACCGCAAAGCAGATCAGTTTTAACGGCAGTGCCGGAAGTCCTGTCAGATTGGCTCCCACAATGCCCGCAAAGAAAGCGCCGACAAGCAGCGAACCTTCCACTCCCATATTATAAATATTTGCCTTAAAGGTGATCGCTATGGCTAACCCCGTTAAGATCATGGGTCCTGCATAGTGCAGCGTATTTTGAAAACCGACGCTTGTAAAAAATGATTTTTTCAATAAAACGCCATAGGCCTCCAACGGATTTTCCCCGATCGCCAGAATGACCACCGCCCCTGCCAGAAACGCCAACAGCACCGGAATCAGACAGTTGAGCAGGCTTTTCACTATTCCATTTATCTTCTTACTCATCATGTTGCGCCTCTCCTTCCTGCCGGATACCTGCCATCAGCAGTCCGACTTTCATCATATCCACATCCTTCGGATCAATCTCGCCTGATATTCTCCCTTTATGCATGACGATCACCCGATCGGACAGGCTCATGATCTCCGACAGCTCGCTGGAGATCAGTATCACGGCATTTCCCTCATTCCGATAATTGAGCAGCTGCTTATGAATAAACTCGATGGAACCGATGTCGATTCCTCTCGTGGGCTGACAGGCAATCAGAACGTCCGGTTTCGCCGCCAGTTCTCTCGCCACAATGATCTTCTGGGCATTCCCCCCGGAGAGGGAAGACACATCTCCCTCCACATCGCTCACGCGGATATCAAATTCCTTTACCGCTTTATCTCTCTTTTTATTGATATTTTTACGGTTCAAAAGTCCCATGCGACAGACTTCCGGATCCCCGTGATAACCGGCGATACAGTTGTCGCCGATGCTCATGGAACGGCATAACCCCTGGGCAAACCGATCCTCGGGGATGATGCCCAGGCCCTTTTTACGAAGTCTGTCAGGCCACAGATTTGTAACATCCTCCCCCTTGAAGGTGACTTTTCCTTCCGTCGCCTCCATCAGACCGCTGATGATCTTCACAAGCTCGCTCTGACCGTTGCCCTCTACGCCTGCAATACCCAGAACTTCTCCCCTGCGCACGGTGAAGGATACGTCCTTCACACACTCCTTCCCAAAGGTGTTTAACGTGGTCAGATGGCTGGCCTCGTAGACCACATCCCGCCCTTTCGTTTCCCCGCGGGTGTTCTCCACGGTCAGGACCACATCTCTGCCCACCATCATCTGGGCTAACTGCTGCTCATTCGTATCCTTTGTCAGGGTATTCCCGATCACCTTTCCCTGCTTGATCACTGTCACGCTGTCGGATACTTCCATCACTTCCCGCAGCTTGTGAGTGATCACGATAATGGTCTTCCCCTTTTCCTTCAGATCCTTCAAGCTTTTCATCAGTTCATCCGCCTCCTGGGGCGTCAGCACTGCGGTGGGCTCGTCCAGGATCAGAATATCCACATTCCGGTACAGCATCTTCAGGATCTCCACCCGCTGTCTGCTGCCCACCGATATATCCTCGATCCTGTCCAGTGGATTTAATTCAAAATTATACTTTTCAATCAGTTCACTGACCTTTTCGATCTCCTTTTTTCGGTCGATCAGAAAGCCGTTTTTCTGCTTTTCCTCAATGCCAAGCATGATATTTTCATATACCGTCAGGCTCGGGACAAGTTTAAAATGCTGGTGCACCATCCCGATTCCGTGGGCGATCGCATCGATGGGGCTTTTCAGTTTCACTTCCTTTTCCCTGATCAGGATCTTCCCTTCCGTGGGTTCCAGAAGACCGTACAGCATATTCATCAGCGTTGATTTTCCGGCTCCGTTCTCCCCCACGATACACTTGATCTCCTGTGGCTCCACCGAAATGTTTATATGGTCATTTGCAGTAAAATCGCCGAATCTTTTTGTCAGATCTATCGTCTGTATCATACTCATAATAAGTAACCATACCTTTCCCGCTATCCTTCTCTTTACACTCCGGGCCCGTATAGGTATACGCGTATACGGGCCCGGAATTTATCTGATCAGATTCACAAAACTTTTCTCCGACACATTATTTAAAGTTAATATTCGGACAGGATGCCTCGTCAAAGCTGTCGCCGTTCTGCTTGTTTGTCACCTTGATCGTTCCGTCCCCGATCTTTGCTTCCAGATCTGCGAGATATGCTGTTATCTCCTCCCATTTCGCCTTCGCCTCGTCCGTTGTCTCCAGCGCTGCGCTGAAGGTTGCCAAATCCGTGATCGAGGTCGCGCCGCTCGCCAGATCATACACCTGGATATTTTCCATATCCCCGATGGTGCCGTCAGTATAAGCCTGAGCCAGTGTCTTTACAACGACCTTCGTGTTTTTAATAACGGACGTCATGATATAACCGGGCTGCTGGCCGTCCTTATTTGCATCCACATGGATCGCCAGCTTTTTCACTTCCTTCGCCTTGGAAGCAACGCCGTCTCCCACTGCGCCTGCCACGGTATAAACCACATTGGCGCCGTTTCCATAATAAGTGCCTGCCACCGTACTGCCGCCTGCGGTATCTGCAAAACCTGCGTCATATTTCGCGTAGTAGTCGTAAGTCACCCCCAGTTCCTGTGCCACATGCTGTGCGCCTTCCACAAAGCCCACGCCGAATACGGTGATGCCATCGGAATCCGTTGCGCCGATAAAGCCAAGCGCTCTCGCTTCTTCCGTACTCGTCAGATCGTAGCCGTCCCCGAGAAGAACATCAGCATTCTCATTGACCAGTACAGCCAATGCGCCTGCCAGATAGGATGACTCATTTACGTTGTAGAGTACGGATATCACATTATCATGGATCGTGTTGCCGGCTTCGTCCAGGTTGGGCGTCGCGTTGAATACAACAAAAGTCGTATCCGGGTACTGCTCCGCAATCGGCGCTGCCCCCGCCTCGCCGTTTACCAGCGCATCAAAATCATATTCCATGGAGAAGATCAGGTTGTAGCCGTCCTCCGCCAGAATGGATAATGTATTACCGATGCTCTCCGTAGGCTCCACAACTTTATATTCCACTCCCATGGTGTCCGCACATTCCTTAGCGCCTTCCACCGCCGACTGATTATATCCGTTGTCATTCTGTCCGGACGCGTCGCACACAATAGCGATCTTTAAATCGGATGCTGCGGGTGCGGCAGCCTCGCCTGTCTCCCCGCCTGCTTCCTGTGTCCCGGTCTCTGTGGATGCCGGAGTTTCTTCGTTACTGCCGCATCCTGTCAGAAGAGATGCGGTCAGCGTGCAGACTGCTAAAAGCGCTGTCAGTTTTGCTCTCATAATTTTTTCCTCCGTTTTCATTTCACATGATACGGTAGCCGATCTGATCAATATAAAATTTATAGTGATCTGTCCGATAATAGCATCGAAACGTCTCGATGGGTATTTCCTTTCCATACACATTCCCATAGGTAATACAATTAAACAAAATTACCGGCATATTCGTATTGATCTCCAAATAGGCGGCTACCATCTGGTCTGGAAGAACCGCTTCCACAGTTCTTCTTGCTTTTGTTATCTGGACATTATAATCTGTCCTGATGATGTCATACAAAGATTGCTCTTCCAGATCATACTGTTCCAGTCCCGGAAAAATCTTTTCCGGCAAATACGTCACCGTATAATTCAGAGGTTCATTGTCCGCATAAGTAATACGTCCGAATTTATGTACGATATCCCCGGGAGAAATGTTCAGATGTTTTGCGCGCTTTGCATCTGCAGGGCATTTCGCCGCCTCCTTGGTTTTCTTGGACGGTGTCCGTCCAAGCCGTCTTACATCCTCCGTACAACTGTTTAAACAGAACAGGTCCTGGCTCTGGGAATCCCCCTTCACATAGGTTCCCTTTCCCTGAATTCGATACAGGTAACCCTCGTTCACCAACTCGTCGATTGCCTTCCTGACAGTGATCCGGCTGAACTGATACCGCTCCATCAGCTCTCTTTCGCTCTCGATCATCGCGCCTTCCTGATATTCTCCCGTTTCTATCTTGTTCAGAATCCCTTTCTTTAAAAGATAGTACTTTGGTAATCTTCCTTCCATCCTTAAGTCCTCCTGTAATAGATGGGGATAACACCAGTGGTTCGCTCGTCATGTCGTCATGACCAGTTGATTGTATAACACTATATTATCCCATCGTTCTTCATAAGTCAACACATTTTTGTACAGATTTACATCTTTTTTTGCCGATATTACATATCTGTTATGCAAACGGCCAAAAAATAATTGTCCTCTATTATTATAGCGGACAATTATTATTAAGTAAATTTATATTTGATTGTGTTTTCTGTAAATTGGTAACAGTTGTTACCATTCACAGTCAGGGAATTGGTCATCGCAACCGACATCTGCGGCAGGATCCCTGACACTGCTTCCCTGCCTTGTCATTCCACATAAGCTTCAAACGCCGCCAGCCTTTTCCACAGCTCTTCCTCCTGATCCCAGAGGCGCATCAGCACATTTCCGATGATCACACCGTCCAGTCCGGCTTCCTTACGCTCCGCCACATCTTCAGCGGTCTGCACATCCGCAACCGCATACAGCTTACAGCGCAAACCGCCCTCTTTTACAAGTTTCACCCGGTCCTTCCAGCTGTCACAGCGACGGTTCACAGCATCTGTACGTCTTTTAGTCCTCATGGTTATCATATGATCCGGATCATCTTTAAATCGCTGATTCTGCTCAATACCATACTCCGGATCATTGTAAGGGATATTACTGATATAAGTAAGGCCATTTTCGTCAAACGCTTCGAAAAGCGCCTCCTCATCTGTACAGAGAATGTTATCCTTCGCATGGATTTCTTTCAGGAATGCCATATAGCGTTCCAGTCCGATGGCATCGATCACATCCGGATACACAACAATGCTGATGGCAATAGCCGGATATTTCTCTCTGACCTTTCTGATCGCATCCATATAATCATCGTAGCTGTACCCGTTTTTCAACCCGTTTCTCATCATTTCCTTGACAAAATCCGTCTCGCCGAAAGGATCGGAAGAGGGCATATCGATCTGCAGGCTGTCTACCCCATGCGCCACGTATTGATCGATCATCTCCAGCGTCTTTTCCACAGTAGGACATGCTATCGTCACATAGTACATTATTTTAAAACCCATATCTGTCTCTCCTTTTTCTTTTTTCTTCTGTGGACTGCCAGGCAGCCACAAGGCCGCGCTGCAGCCATTTTTTACGTCTTCATTCCGTTTCTGCCGCCCTGTCCAAATTCATACCGTATGCTACGGTCCGGCCAGCTCCTGAAATGCATCAAATAACTCCCACAGACTCTTCTCGTCATCCCACAGTTTCATCAGAACATTTCCCACAAAAGCTCTTTCCGCTCCCGCTTCCTTTACCTCTTTCATCATCCCGGCATTCACTATTCCCTCCACCGCATAGACCTTAGCTGTCACGCCCTGTCTTCTGAGATAGTTTATCTTGTCCCGGAACCCAGCACAGTCTTGTCTTGTGCACTCCCTGTGCCTCCTGTAATTGAGCGTGATCACTTCATTCTCTTTCAGGCCTGCGGCATACTCTACCTCCGCATCCGGCAGATTCACGTCCATATTTTCGATTACTACAAGACCATCCTTTTTAAAGCTGCACCTGTATTCCTGATCAGAGCTGACAGGCATAAAACTTGTGATATTGATCTCTTTACAGAAAGAAACAAATTTTTCTCTGCCGATACGCTCCACCACATCCGGATACGCCACAAGATGAAGTTCCAGATAAGGATATTTCTCTCTGATTCTCCTAAAAAAATCAAGATATGTGTCATATCCCTCATAAATCTGAAGCGCCCTTTTCATATTTTCTCTGACAAAGGGAGTCTCAAACACCGGATCTTTTGAGGGCATATCTATCTGAAGCGCTCTCGCTCCATGAGCAATATATTCCTCAATTTTCTGTTTTGAAGTCGCCAGATCAGGACACACCAGTGTAATATAGTAAATTGGATAAAAAGCCATCTCATTTCCTCCGTGCATCACTCTGCAAGAGACTGGAATTCCTCAAACAGGCTCCACAGACTTTCCTCATCATCCCACAGATGCATCAGCACATTTCCAATGATCGCGCCTCTGCCGCCCGCCTCTTTTACTTTGGCCAGTTCTTCTTTCGTCTTAATGCCGAATACGCTGAAACAGTTTCCCTTTACGCCTCTGTCACGGATATAGCGGTATTTCTTTTCCCAGGTGTCATATCCGGGTTTATCCTCCTCACCCGGTTTCCGGTTGCGCAGGCAGATATAGTCGTCATCTGACGCCATGGTTGCCGCAAGCACAAGTTCCTCCGGCATTTCATGGATGATGCTCCGGAATATCTTTATGCCGCGGCCGGCTGCATAGATAAAATGCTGTGTGGATATCCCGGGCACCATAATGCTCGCCGCCTTCACTTCTTCCACAAAATCACAGAATTCCTGCAGCCCTACGGATGTGATCACATCATCGTAGACCACAATATGTATCTCCAGATCCTGATGCTTTGCACGGATATCCCGGATACCGTCCATGTAATCCCTGTAAGTGATGCCGGATTTAAGGCTCTCTTTCATCATCTTTTTGACAAATTCCGTCTCTGCAAAAGGATCCATGGAAGGCATATCGATCTGAAACGCCTTCGCTCCCCTTTCCACATACTTATCCACCATTTCTTTTGTCCTTGTAATCGTAGGACAGGCAATGCACACGTAATAAATCGGTGTAAATTTCATAGTTGCTTCCTCCTTATTGTTTTTTAATTTAACGCCACATCTTCATGCAGTAACAGCTTTCGTTCCATTACCGCTTTTTTCTCCGCTTTCAGCCACAGTATCAGCATAGCCGCCGTAAACGCCGCATATAACAGCCATACAGGGCCATAGCTTTTAAAATAATCAAAACTGTAAGAAGAAAGCTGTATCCCTGCCGCCATGCCGCAGTAATAGATCGTTGTGATCAGACCATAATTTGCGCTGTAATCCCGATCCCCGAAAAACATATTTGTCATATAGGTGGGCGGCACAATCTGAAGTCCCGATGACAGCCCGAACAGTGCAATAAACAACAGCAGACATAATATGTTATCCACACGCCCCAATATCAGAAGCGACGCAAACAGCATAGTGCTTAACAGCAGACAGGCTCGTTTTATCCCCATTTTTTCATAGATTCGGCCTGTCACTGCTTTGGAAACCGTCATCACCACAGTGATGATCGAAAACCAGCCGGCCGCTTTCATCGGCTCCAGTCCAATATCCGTCAGATAGGACACAAAATGCTGCAGTACCCCGTAAGATATCAGAGAACTCAGGAAAATACCGATGGAAAAGAGAAGAAATGCCTTTGTTTTTACCGTCTGGCTTCTGGTAAACCCGCTTCCTGCCGTCTCAGTCCGCAATCCGCTTTCTTCCTCCCCATATGCTTTCAGTCCCATATCTTCCGGCTTTTCCCTGATCAAAAAACAGATCGCCGGAACCGTAAACGCCAGAAAGGCTATGGCCACAATTCTGTATGCCTCCTGCCAGCCAAAGTTTATAATCGTCCGGGAAACGACAGGAGACAGACATATGGAAGAAATTCCCATGCCGGAAAAGGAAATGCTGGTGGCTATTCCTCTGTTTTTTACAAACCAGTTGGAAGTGAGGATTATGATCGGTACTGCATTCATAAAACAGGCGCCAATTCCCGCCACTGCTGCGATCACATAAAACAACACTATATTTCCGGCAAAAGAAAAGCTGAAAATTGCCGCCCCTGTAACAAGCGCTCCCGACAAAACCAGTGTTTTAAACCGATATTTTTTAAACAAATTCGGCGCTGCCGGCAATACCAGCATGGTGGCCAGCAGATTGATCGTGGTATACAGCGTAAACAGGCCCCTGTCTACCCCCAGCGCTTCTGATACCGGTTTAACAAAAATACTGATGACGCCCGAGAGTATTCCGCCTCCCGCCGAAAGCATCATACACCCTATAACGATAATCCATCCGTAAAATAATTTCCGCCTGCTTTTCTTTTCCATCGCTTCACCCGACTGCCTCTTTAAAAGCCCTGACGGTTTCCACAACCTTTTCCGTGTCATCCATGATTGTCAAAATAGAGGTTCCCAGGAAGAAACCGTCAGCTCCGGCTTTTTTCAGTCTCACCCCATCCTCCGGCATACGAATCCCGCCGCCGCAGTAGATCGGATTTCCGATGCCCTGACTGCGGATACAGGCGATCAGTTTTTCCGGCGTTTCACACCCTTTCAGAATATTCTGTCCCTCCCGCGGGAACGCCTGACAGTATAGGAAACCGTCTGTTTTCTTCGCTTCCTCCAGACGCTTCTCATCATGCTCATAAAGAATCAGCCCGGCAAGCCTTATCCCCTGTTCCTTCAAAATGCGTATGGCATCCGAATCCGTCAGATCCGGAGAATTGATATCCTGTATGCCATGGGCCGCACAGAAACCGGCAAGTTTCACCGCTCCTATACGCAGAATCACCTCCTGGTACAACAGCAGCGTGATCTGTATATCGGGATGCTTCCCGGCAATCTTCCCGATACTTTCCAGATGTTGTTCCAGATCAGGGTATTTTTTTACCGCCTCCTTCATCAGATCCGACAGATAAGGGGCTTCTCTGTTATTGATCAGCGGAACGCTTATTTCCAGCATGTCGCAGCCACCCTCTATATAGGCGTCCGCCCCTTTCACACAGCCTTCCAGCGAAGGATAGCCGCTTGTTAAATAGCCGATTACTCTCATTTTAAAATCCTCCTGTCACTGTGATCATTACTGTTTTGCTTTTCTGATAAACTCCGCTGCCAGCGAGGCATCAATAGGATTTAACAGATTTCCTTCCTTCTTTAAACAACTTCCGATAATTGCCCCGTCACAGACTTCATACTGCTCTTTCACATTCTTCGGAGAAACGCCGCTTCCCGCAATGACCGGAACCGCGCTCACTTTTTTCACCCGCCGCATCGTCTCCACAGAGGTCTCCAATCCGGTGGAAAGTCCCGTCACAATCAGCGCATCACAGCCTGTGGTCACTGCCCATACTGCCGAATCCTCTATCGCAATACTCTCCTGCAGCGCAAAAGTATGTTTCACCTGAATATCCGCCAGTATTTTTACGTGTTCTGCCCCGATCAGCTTCCTGAGCCATACTGCTTCTGCTCCATTCGGCTGCGATATGCCGTCTGCACCGATCCTCACATCCACCAGGGAAGACAGCCTGATAAAGTCCACACCGTTTAACAGACTCGCCACCTCGATCCCTGCCGACTGTCTGCCGCAGACATCGATACCCACAGCGATATCCACCGCCTCTCTCACCTTCTGTGTAATAAGAGCCAGTGATACCAGCTGTCTTGTGGAAATGCCTTCCGGTAAAAACGGTCCGTCATTGACATTCTCCACGATCAGTGCGTCAAATCCCGCCTGTTCCAAAGTCTTTGCATCGAAAACGGCCCTCTGCGTCACTTCCTCCAATGTATAGCCGCCATGGAAAGATCCCGGCAGAGGTAACGTATGTACCATACCGATAGAAATCTTTTCCCCTTTTAGCATCCGTTCTACAATGTTCATGCAGTCCTCCTCTCTTTCCTTTACTTTCTCCCCGGTTTCTTCCGTTTTTCAACATATTCCTTTCAAACCATGGAACCCTCATCCGAACAGCCAGATCCCGCATCCGGCCGCTCCGCATTCCGTTCCAGCATCTGTTCAAGGGTTGGCAGATTTGTCGTACTGCCCTCCTCCTCTATCACAAAGGAAGATACCGTACTCCCGTACCGGGCACAGGTCATAATATCTTCTCCTCTGAGATATCCGTACATAAAACCCGCCACATATCCGTCTCCTGCACCCACGGTATCTATATTTTTCCTTACAACAGGGGTGGATTCCACAAAATATTCCTCTATTGAAGCATCTTTCTTCTTCCGGCGAACCAGACTCCCGCGTGCCCCCAATGTGGTCACAATGATCCTGGCATTTCCCGTCTCAAATAACTCCGTGATCTTCCCCATACCGAATTTCTTTTCAATGGCTTCCCGTTCCACTTCATTGGTAAAGATAATATGCGCCTCCCGCAGGATCCGGATCAGCCTGTGATCCGGATTCAGAACCGGATCGTTTCTGTAAGAATAAGCGATCGTCAGCCCATGCTTCTTTGCCAGTTCCAGCGCGGCATCATCATAGGACAGGACAAAGATAATACTCCGGCTGTCTCGAAATGCTTCTTCCCTGTACTGTATTTCCCCTGTGCGCAGTACCTCTTCCTTATCAATATCTTTTCCGTAAGGAATCGAAATGGTAATATGGTCATTCCTGTCGTCCTGAAACATCAGACAATGATAATTCACATCACCCTCGGGCTTAAACAAAGCATCTGCAGGCGCGCCGAATTCTTCACAGTCCTTTTTCATCTGCTTTTCACACAATTCACCTCTGTAGGAAAAGAACGGGTATGTCGATGCGCCCAGTCTCGCGATTCCCTTCCAGATATTGTAAGCACAGCCGCCCATATAGATATCGCTGCATGTGGTCTGATTCAGAACAGTTTCCGACTCGCCGATCACAGGCATGCGGTGAAATTTAAACACCTGCACCGTGCATACGCTTCCCGGCATCAGGACATCATATTTTCTCATCATTTCGCACTCCACCCTTCAAAACCTGCCAAAGTATTTTCAGAATTTACCTGTTTCCAGCCTTGAGACCACTTCTTCTGAATCTATCACTTTGGCAAAATACCTGTTAAACTCGTCCAGATGATAAGCCTTGGTCCCCTCATCATTTGTGCAGGTCATATCGCTCACAACAAAGGTCTTGTAACCGTGGCTGACGGAATCTATGGCTGTCTGACGGCAGCACACATTTGTCTTGATGCCGCACACCAGCACGTTCTCCACGCCGTTTTGCTGGAGGATCCGAAGTAAAGGCGTTCCCCAGAACGCACTGTAGGTATGTTTTCTCACGATCAGATCTCCCTCCGCAATATGAAGTCTGTCATCAAATTCTCCCCAGCTCTCATCATAAGGTATGGCGCTTAAATCTCTGCCTGCCAGTTCCGGATTGATCGAATGCGGCGAAGCGGTAAAGCCGGTCCTGGTTTTTCCGGAGCCGCAGATATAAATGATCAGCGCTCCTCTCTCCCGCATTTTTTCAATTTTCTCCGAAAAGCCTTCCTCCATCATCTTTCCTGCGGTAGGATAATAGTTGTATCCGCCTTCTGTCGTCAGGCCTTTCAGCATATCGACCACAATAAGCGCTGTCTTTTTCTCTGCTCTCATTCCAAACCCCTCCTAAAAAATATTCTCTTCCAGTCTCTTCACTGCCTCTTCCGAATCGATGACTTTTGCAAAATAACGATTGATCTCATCCAGGTGAAATTTCTTAGTCTCATTGTCGTTTGTGCTGGTCATATCTTCCAACATAAATGCCTTATAGCAATGCCCCGCAGCATCGACGGCAGTCGCCCGGCAGCATACGTTCGTCTTGATCCCGCATACCAGCACATTCTCCACGCCGCTTTGCTGCAGAATCTCCAAAAGCGGCGTCCCCCAGAACGCACTGTAGGCAAATTTTGCAAGAACGATATCTCTTCCCTCCACTACTTTTAACCGATCATCCAGTTCCAGACGTTCTCCCTCATCCACAGGCATAACCCGTCCCGCAAGTTCCGGATTTACCGCCGGGCCTGCACCCGTAAGACCGGACGAAAAATTTTTCTTCGTCCAGATATAGATGATCAGAGCGCCTGCATCCCGCATTCTGTCGATACTTTCCGCAACCCGCGGCATCATCTCCCCGGCGGTGGGATAGTAATTGCTTCCTCCCTCCGTCGTATGATTTTTCATCAGATCGACTGCGAGAACCGCCGTCTTATATCCGTTTTTCTTCATTCTGTCCCCCTTTTATATTTGTATTATCATTGTCATGTATATATCATATCATTGTTATGTTTTTGTGTCAATATTTGTTTTATTATTGTATTGTTTTATACAACAATTCAGTCTCTACAGTACCATGCCGTTTAGTTAGCACCTCAGCCCAGCCGCGAGGAAAATAAAATGCTCAAGGAGCCCCTTAAAAAGCGTCGGCACTTAGCGAGGTATTTTCGAGCTTAGTGTCCGCTACGCTTTTTACGGAGCGAAAGCGTGGCGACGGAGCATTTTATTTTCCTCGCGGCGTCCGGTACCACCAACTAACTGACATCACTTCATTCATTACTGAATATCCGCATGGTATTTCTCCGCGCTTCAGGTATCTGTGTCACCAAAAATACGATAATGATCATCAGATACGGCACCACTTCCATCACCAGCGTGATGTCAGGAGATACATAGTTGGATATCATCAGCTGCAGCGCTCTGGTAAATCCGAAAATAAAGGAATACACGCAGGATCTCACCGGCTCCTTCCTTCCGCAGTTGATCGCCGAAAGACAGATAAGGCCTCTTGCGGAACTCATATCAAGACTGTAGGATCCCACCTGCTCAAACGTAAGGTTCAGACCGGAGAGAGCACAGCACACCGCAGAAATGCAGAGCGCAATCCATTTGATATGATCCGTCTTAATGCCCACCGCTTCCGCCGCGCTGAGATTCTCTCCCGTGACCTGCGTATAGATCCCGAATTTTGTCTTATAAAACACAACCGTTAAAACCGCTATGATCAGATATGTCGCGTAGGTAAGCGGCGTATGGCCATTAAAGATGTCAGAGACAACAGGTATGCTCCTGAGGATCGGAACATCCACCGGCACACTTCCCAGATCAATGTAATCTGTTGCAAGCAAAAGCCCCCTGCTGTCAAAAAACGCGGACAGGATGTACGGCGGCACCGCCTGCATCAGCAAATTCAGGGCAAGCCCGATAATCACTGCATTCGCCTTGCAGTTCACAACAAAAACGCCAAACAATGCATTCAACAACAGACAGGAAAGTATTGCAGAGCATACACCCCAGACGGGATTTCCTGTAATAACCGTAAATACGATTGATGCAAAGCAGCTGGTATTGATGGCGGCCTCCAGGGCAAAATTCATCGTTCCCGCCTTCTGTACAAAAACCCCTCCCACTGTACAAAGAAGAAGCGGCGTCGCCTGTCTTATCGTATAAAAAAGCAGATTCGTTATAAAATTAAGCATTACTCTTCTCCTTCATCCAATTTGTTCCTTTTTTCTTAAACTTTATATTGTTTGCGCTGATATACCGTATCGCATAAAAAAGGATCAATGTCGATTTCAAAATATTCAACAGGTCAAGGGGCATCCCCACCTTTGACTGGGCCGAAATACTTCCGTACCGGAAGCCTCCGAATATAATGGCTACGATCAGCACCGCGATGGGATTATTATCCGACAGAACCGCAACAAAATATCCTTCCCAGCCCAGACCGGGATTCTGGGAAAAATTCGGCATAAAGTTCTTATTTACCCCCATTACTTCCGTAGCGCCTGCCAGTCCCGCAATAATACCGCTGATGGCAAACACGATCATGATCTTCTTTTTGGCCCGCATGCCCACCGCCTCGGAAAACTCAAACTGCCGCCCGATCGCGGAAATTTCATACCCCAGGCGGGTTTTATAGATGATAAACGTCACGATAACAACTATAGCCAACGCTATAAATATTGCATAAGTGCACCTGTATCTTGTCATGATCTTCGGAATGACCGCCGTCTCCATAATAGCCTCTGTGGAGTCGTAAGTCTCACTCCCCTGATGAAAGGCCTTACACATAAATCTCGTCAGTGCAATGGCGATATAGTTAAACATGATCGTTGTCACAACAACGTCTATATTGATGTAAGCCTTCAAAATGGCCGGGATCAACGCGTAAAGCATTCCCGCCAAAGCGCCGCCAAGCAGCGCCACGGGGATCTGCAGTGCAGGCGGTATTTTATCCATACCGTAATATCCGCCGGCGATCAGCGCCGTGGCATATGCGCCGATATAAAGCTGTCCCTCCACACCGATATTCCACACGCCCGCCTTAAAAGAAAATGCCGTCGCCATACCGGTCATAATGATGGGACAGGCAAATCCCAACGTATACATCCAGCCGCCGAAACTGCCGAAACCGCCCTTTATGATCAGCCCGTATATTTCAAAGGGATTGTATCCGATGATCAGGCAGAAAACAGCCCCCACGGCAAAGGCGCATAAAAGCGGTATGATCTTATTGGTAATATTCGCAATTTTTTCTCTGGTGCTGTATTGCATGTTCAACACTCCTTCTCCTGTTATTTTGAATCAACCGTCTCTTCACTGTCCCTTTCCATTCTCTTCGCACCGGACATATAAAGTCCCAGTTCATGGAAAGAAACTTCCTCTTCCAGAAACTCACCGACTATCTCCCCATCGTAGATTACAATAATCCTGTCCGCCAGGCTCTTGATCTCCGTGAGCTCTGAGGAAATAAGAAAGACTGCTTTCCCCTCATCCCGCATCTTCAGGATATTCTGATGAATAAACTCCGTGGCGCCGACGTCAATGCCTCTTGTGGGCTGGCTCGCCAGAAGCACTTCCGGATCATTACTGAACTCTCTGGCAACAATAACTTTTTGTCCGTTTCCTCCGGAGAGTGCCGAAACCACCGGATCTGTCCCCGAAAGGCGGATATCATATTTCTTTACAAGCTCTTCCTTATTTTTCCTTATCTCCCGGAAATTCATCATACCGGCTTTGCAGAAACGTTTCTGCTTATGATACCCTGTGATCAGATTTGTGCTGACCGGAAGCGACAGACACAACCCCTGTTTATAGCGGTCTTCCGGTATGATTCCGATCCCTTTTTCACGCAGCTCGTCCGGATGCAGCTGTAAAATTTCCTCTCCGTTCAGTTTCACGCTGCCCCCTGTAGACTTCATCAGCCCGGTCAGAAGATACATCAGTTCGCTCTGCCCGTTTCCCTCTATACCGGCCACCCCCAGCACTTCGTTCGCATGTATTTTAAAGGAAACATTTTTAACAACCTCTCTCCCTGCCCCGTCCCTCGCAGACAGATTGTTCACCTCGTACACCACTTTATCCCGATCAACGGGCTTTTCGCTCTTTTGAACCCGGAGTAAAACAGGACGCCCTACCATCATTTCCGCAAGGCTCTCTCTCGTCGCATTCTCATCGTTGGGCACTGTCCCAACAAGTTCACCCCGGCGCATAACGCTGATATAATCCGCACACATTTTCACTTCGTTCAGCTTGTGGGTGATAATAATGATCGTCTTTCCGGCCTTTTTTAACTCCAGAATCTCTTTGATCAGTTCCTCAATTTCCTGGGGAATGAGTACGGCAGTAGGCTCGTCTAAAACCAGAACCTTGACATCCCTGTACAGCATCTTTAATATTTCAACTCTCTGTCTTGCGCCCACCGACAGGTCTTTGATTTTGCTGCCCGGATCAAGATTAAAATTATATTTTCTGACCAGATCATCTATAATACGGTATTCCGCTTTATTATCAATAAGCGGAAGTCTGATCTTTTTATTTCCCACTTTCGCCGTTTTCATCTCTTCCACGCCAAGCAGTATATTCTCATATACCGTCAGACTCGGGGAAAGCCGGAAATGCTGATGCACCATACCCAGGCCGCAGGCAATGGCATCCTTCGGCGTATGGAATGTCACCGGCTTTTCCTCAAAATAAATCTGCCCCTCCGTCGGCTGCAGCACCCCGTAAAGCATGTTCATAAGCGTCGTTTTTCCGGCTCCGTTTTCTCCGATGATCGCCCGGATCTCCCCCGCTTCTATATCCAGATTGATTTCTTTATTCGCCGTAAAATCGCCAAACTTTTTTGTCAGATTTTTCGTGCTGATAATTCCCATGGCAAATACCCGCCTTTCTGCATTGCATACACTGTCTTCCTGAAAATTCCAAAACAGATCTGATACTCTGAAGACAGCAATACCTTCTCCCATAACGATTTACGCTGTCCTGATTTCCCATATAACAAAATGTGAGGGCCGCCGCCAGCCAAGGCCTCAAAAACAGCCCTCACATTTTACAGGTCAGTTATATATCAGACATTTTTTTATTCAGGACGTCCAGCTTTCACCCATTCGGTATAGTCAACACCCGGATGCGCTGCCTGCCAGGTATCAAAGTCTCCTGCATTCTCATTGTATTCCTGCTCCAGGAAATAGTTATAAACAATGAACTCTCCGCTGATGATCCGCTCCTCCCAATCATCAAGGGCGCCTCGGATACGTGCCCAGGCCTCCTGATCACAGCCTTCCACGCCTTTGACCGTGCTCATATCGGTAACGCCTACAACGCCTGATTCCACGCCCCAATAGTATTCATTGGTTCCGTTCAGCGTACCCGCCTGCCATTCTTCAATCATATTGATAACCATCATCGTGGTATTGTGAAGCACAGAGGTTGCCACCACGCCCGGTTCCACCGCATCCTGGTCGGTATCACATCCCAGAGAATATGCGCCGAGGTTCTTCGCTGTGCTGAAAGTTGCCAGGGCTCCTGTTCCCACCATCGGCCAGAACGCTTCCACACCCATGTTCGTCACAAGATTTTCTGCGATCTGCTGATTCAGGGCAGAATCCGTATAGCTTCCCGTATAGTCGTTATAACAGGTTACATCCAGGCCCTCGTTGTCTTTATACCACTGTCTGATCTGCTGCTCTGCCGCTCTGGAACGCGGTGCATTCACAGACTCTCCGGGACTGATGGATGCGATCGTCACACCGGGATTGTTTAACTGCCAGTCAAACATCACATTTTCATCCTTTGACACTTCGATCATTGCCGCAGATGCCATAAACGCCCACTCATGCAGCGCGGTAAAAGGCTCAATCAGATTTTCCTGCGTACCCGGTCCCGGAAGCCCTTTCCCCAGCACGACAAATGTCGTATCGGGATAATCAGCAGAAGCCGTCCGCACATAATCAATGATCACCCAGTCGAGGCAGATGATCAGAGGATACCCCTCTTCTGCCAGCTGGCGGATAAAGGTATCTGCTTCCGATGCCGCCGTTGCCTCCACAAGGACACCGTCAATCCCATATTTCTCGACCATCTGGTCAAATCCGATCTTCGCTCCGTCATTGTACCCCTGATCCCCAAGGCCGCCTTCCTGCAAAATGATGGCCACCTGGTTTGCCATCGGATCATCCGGTTTTTCCGTCTCTGTCTCTGTTTCTGCGGTTTCTTTTTCCGCTGCGGCGCTCCCGCCCTCTGTTTCCTTCGGTGCATCCGCATTGCTGCCGCAGGCTGCCAGACTGAATGTCATAACCACCACCAACAAAATGCTTACAATTCTTTTCATCTTTTCCTCCTTTTTTGTTTGTTGTTGTCAATTTTTTGTCTTTTTTATATTATCATTTCCTTTTAAAAAATACCATTGACAAAACAACTAATATAACAAGTTAATCTTTGTTAAATATGACGAATTTTATTTTTCTATCATTATTGTCATGATAATTGTTATGTTGGTAGAATCTTTTTCCTTTCCTGCTTATCGGAAAGACCGTTTTTCGACATCCTCCCTCCATAATCATCATATCATTACTAAACATTTCTCAATTCGTCCAAATTTTTCCAATTGAGCAGGGCACCTGCCCGCCGCACAGACAGCATGCTTCCGTGGTAACAAATTTCCTTATGTGGGCCTGCGCATAAAAGAACCTGCCATCAAAATCTGAAGGCAGGTCTTTTTATCGTCATTATTCAGTTTTCGGATATACCGCAGTCATATTCCAGTATCATCTCACCGTCTGAATCAGACTTTTAAATTTTTAATACGCAGCTTTATAGATGCTCACAGCATCCTCCACTGTCATCGGAACAAATGCCATGGACTGATAGGTAACTGTCGTGGGATTTTCAAACCGGGTTGCGCAATCTTCAAAGCAGGCCTGATCAATTCCCAGGTCGCGCAGCCTTCTCGGCATGCCAAGCACATTTGCATAGAAGTTTTCCACCGCTTCTATTGTCTTATCTGCTATTTCTTCCTCCGGCAGCGCCGCATCAATTCCAAATACATTTACGCCGAGTTCCACATATCTGTAAAGATTCTCCGGCCGTTTCGCCCATCTCATCCAGTGAGGGGTAAGAATCGCAAGCCCTTCCCCGTGGGTGATGTTATAGCGCTCATTTAACGGATTCTCCAGAAGATGCACACTCCAGCTTACATAGTTTCCTTTCACGATATATCCGTTATTCCCCCAGGAACCTGTATACATGATATTGGCGCGGGCCTCATAATTATCCGGCTCTTCCAGCGCGATCGGTGTATATTTGATCAGCGTTCTCAGCATTCCCTCCGCCGTTCTCGCATGAAGGTAAGATCCCTTTTCATTGGAAAAATAAGATTCAAAAATATGGCTCATGATATCCGATACGCCTGCAACCGTCTGTTTTCTGGACAGAGAATAGGTAAATTCCGGATTCAGGAAAGAAACTCTCGGCCGGATATAAGGCCCATGGAATCCGGCTTTCGTATGCTTTTCCACATAATCATTCACAAAAGTATTGCCGGTAGCCATCTCGGAACCGGTTGCCGGAAGCGTAAGGATCGTGCCGGTGGGCAGCACCTTATCGGTCTCTAACGGTCTGCCGTTCTGATGTTCCATCAGATCCATGACGCCGCCGTCAAAATAATAGGCGCCTGCAATACCTTTTGCAGAATCTATTACACTTCCGCCTCCCACTGCAAGAACAAAGTCCACCCTGTTTTCTCTTGCGATGCGCAGACCTTCATCAATTTTAGATGCAAGCGGGTTCGGCTGAACACCGGACACTTCGCAATGGAAGATACCATTCTCATCAAGGATCTTTACAACGGTATCATAGAGACCTGTCTTTTTGATACTGCCGCCGCCATAGACAAGGATAACCCTGCTCCCCCCGAATCGTTTAATCCCTTCTGCCAGGTGATCCAGCGCAGTTTTCCCAAAAAAAATCTGTGTCGGCACCCAGATCATAAAATCATCTAAATACTGTGTCATAACAAATACCTCCTACTTGTTTTTTAGTTATTATATCAATCATACATCATCGTGTCAATACATCTTTTCTAAATAATTTATTTTATAACAAATTTTCTATTTCAGCAATAACATCTGTATGACTTTCCCAGTGCGGCATATTACCTTTTGATGCCTGCGCGCCGTACGGCCCGCGTGCTGCATTAACGGCTAATTTTTTATACATACCTGCACACAAAAAAGGACATGCTTTATTTCATGTCCTTTTTCTATATCATTTCGTTTTTTAATTTTTCGTAAATCAGATGATACGATACTTATTCCCCGCCGCTGCACTTATGATGATGGTGGTGATGCGTGGCCGCCTCCCCCCCTACATCCGGAAGGAATTCTATGATATCTGCACGATACCAGGCTGTTGCGCACTCGATCGGAACCTTCTCCTCATCATCGCTGATAATCGTATGATAGGTATATTTTAGCAGCGGCGTTTTTTCCTCTATATTCATATATTCTGCCAGCTCTGCATCTGCGCAGTCGATTTTTACGCGACGGCCCTCACAGAACAGGTCCGCATGAAAACATTCCTGAAATGCATTTAACAGAGACTGTGTTATAAAATTATGCTGCTCCACCTCTGCCGCTTTCACAGGATGCAGATAGCTCCGCACAAATATTGCCACCTGATCATCCGCAAAATGAGCCCTCTCTATGCAAAGTACAGATACTCCCTGCTCCAGTCCGAACAGGCTTGCCTCTTCCGCGGGACACCCCACTCTTCTGGCTGCAACAAACTGCCGCTTATATTGATATCCATGAGCCTCTATCTGATATTTATATGCATGGGCGGCTGTGTTGTTTTTCGCATGATGCTTCATCTGATCACTCTGAAATTTATCGCTGGCAAAAGAGCCTCTTCCCTGAATCCGGTAAATATATCCTTCACTTTCCAGCTCTGAAAGCGCTTTTCTGACCGTAATACGGCTGACCTGAAAATGCTGTGTCAGTTCTTTTTCGGTTGGCAGCTTCTGATGCGGTTTTGTTATCTGCGCTTTCAGCTGCTTTAACAGCGCCTGCTTTACCATATAATATTTGGGAACTAATGATTCACTTATTGTTACATCAATGTCTTTATCCATATACAATTACCCCACACTCATTATAATATATCTCATGTCACAGTATAACACAATACTTTTTGAAAAATAAACAGTAGCATTACCCCTCTTTGTCATCTCTCTTTTTTCAGTATATCCGTTTTTCCCCGGAAATGCAATCAAAGTCCTGCGATATATGCCCTTATCTCTTGCCCGCGTCCTCCCGTTTTGGTATAATTTTATCATCTTATACATAAAATACCACGGAGGCACCCGCATGTACTTCAAGCGTATAAAAACAGCATTTTTGAACCGTCCCTTAACCTCAAAGCTGAAATACATTTACACTGCCCTGATCTTTTTATGCATTACCTGCAATCTGCTGATCCTCTATGGCTTTTTTTCCAGAGAGATGTCAAAAACCGTTTCCACCCTCACCTCCCAGACGGTAGAAACCGTATCCAGAAATGTGGACAGCTCCCTCTCGGTAATCTCCAAAACCTCAACCTACCTGTTAGGCACTACCGAGGTACAGAATTATCTGCAGGATGTGAACCGTTCCGAGTATGCCATCCTCTCCAGACAGCTGCGCAACTCCCTCTATCTCACCATGGAGTCCATGCCTTTGGCATCCTCCATTATCGTCATGCGCCCTTCCGGTATCTACGAGGGGGCGGCCCGCTACGCTCTGCCTTCCGTAGAGATGGACACTTTCCGGGACGCCCCCTGGTACGGGGAACTCTGTGCCAGAAAGGGAGCCCCCCTGCTGACCATCAACGCGGACGGCTTCCTCTACTTTGAGGACGGCAAAAACTACGTCACGCTGATCCGCCTGATCAACAGCACCGAGGACGCCAGACCATTAGGCTGCCTCTTCATCAATATTTCCGTGGACTCCCTCTTTTCTTTTGCGAAAGAGGAGGGCAGCAGTTACACCGATTTCTGCGTCTCCTCCGGAGAGGATATCATTCTTCCGTTTTTGAATGAGGAGCTGAATCTGTGGCTGAAAAACACCTCCGTGGATGCGCTTCCCGCCAGAACCGTGATAAACCGTTCCGCGCTTCAGGGCGGAACCCATGCCAATCTGGCCGGAACCCGTTACCTGCTGTTGAAGTTTCAGACCTCCGGCATGGACTGGAATTACATAGCCGCAGTCAACTATCACCTGTTTACCGGCCAGCACCGGACTTTTATCCTGATTTCCATCGTGATACTGTTCATCAGCTTTGCCTTTTTCCTGTTGATCGCTTTCAGCACAAACCGCTTTGTCACAGCGCCGCTCTACCGCCTCAGAAATGCCATGAAAAAACCGGAGACCGGAGATTTCAACCACGCGGATGTGACGCCATATCAGGATGAGATCGGGGAACTGCAAAATGCCTACAATGATATGGTGGATAAAATTGAGCAGCTTCTGGACGCCAAAGTCTCAGAACAGAAGCGGTTACGCAAGGCGGAATTAAACGTATTGCAGGAACAGATCAAGCCTCATTTTCTCTATAACAGCCTGGGCGCCATCTCCTACCTGGTGACTTCCGGCCAGAATGAAAAGGCCTACGACCTGATCATCTCTCTGTCCGAATACTACAGGGAAAGCCTGAGCAAGGGAAACAAGATCATCTCCCTGGCAACCGAGATCAACATTGTAAAAAATTATTTAAAGCTGCAGAAAGTGCGTTTTCCTGATATCTTTACCGACGAATACGAACTGCAGGAAGACGTGCTCTCCTGTCAGATCCCGAGACTTATTTTACAGCCCCTTGTGGAGAACTCCCTGTATCACGGCATCATCCCCACCTGCGACTGCGGCGTTATCAGAATTTCCGCCCATAAAGACAAAGACTCTCTGATCCTCCTCATCTCGGACAACGGCGTGGGCATGTCCCAGGCTGAAATGGAAAAGATCTGGAACGACAACCAGGACAGCACCTCCCGGAGTTTCGGCTTACGGGGAACCATAGAACGCATGCGAATCTTCTACGAAACCCCGGATATCTGCCGTATCGACAGCCGCCCGGACGAGGGATGCACAATTACATTCACCATACCACTCAGTAAAACGGAGAAACAAGATGAATCATGAGAAATTAAAAGTCCTTATCGTGGACGACGAAGAGCTGGCCCGCAAAATGTTACTCACCGGCGCCGACTGGAATACGATGAATATGGAGATCACCGGGGAAGCCGTCTCCGGGCAGGATGCTCTCTCGGCCATGGAAGAGCAGTTGCCCGACATTCTGTTCACCGACATCAAAATGCCCTATATGGACGGCATGGAGCTTTGCAATATCGTCACCAGAAAATACCCTCATATCAAAATCGTTATTACAACTGCCTTCAAGGATTTTGATTACGCCCATCAGTGCATCAGCCTGGGTGTCTCCCATTTTCTGTTGAAGCCCATCAACAGAAACGATCTGATATCCACGCTCTTAAAACTGCGGGAACAGATCGAGAGGGAAAGGCAGCAATGGCTTGAGGTGGATCATCTGAGAGAGATCTTAAAGAAAAATTTTGCTTTCCTCCGGGAACGTTTTCTGTTGGAGTTTTGTGAAAACAGTACGCGTTCCGCTTCCACGGAAAAACAAATCTCCTACTATTTCCCCGAAGGCGTTCCCATCTGCATTCAGGTAACCCTTTTGGAATCCCATGCTTCCCACTCCGGAAATCTGACGGAGGAGGAGCGCCTTCTGCAGGACATGAAAAATCTGGAATTTATCAAAAAATATATGGAAGGGACAAAGGATGTGGAGCTGTTCGCGGACAATAACCACCATCTGGTGCTTTTAAATTATTCTCCGAATTTACAGGTCGTCACGCTGTGCGAACAGCTGAAACGCAGTATCTATCAGACCTCGGGAAATGAGATTTTATTCGGTATCGGCAATCGCTATGACAGTTTTTACCAGGCGGAAACTTCCTGGCAGGAGGCTCTGGAATCCCTGAAATACAGCAGATACATGCCGGATCAGCCCATCGTCGTCTACCAGAACGATATCCATGTGCAAAACAGCGGATGGACTTCTCCCCCTGCCGAACTGGAAGATATCAAATTTTATATCAAGGCCGGGCTTCCGGATTCTGTACAGAAACTGCTGCCCTCGCTTTATCTGACACAGGACGGAAATCTGCTCAGTCTGGAACATGCGCGCATTTTATCCATGACATTACTCTCCTCCGCTGTCAATGTGGCCAATGATATCGGTATTCCACTCAACGACCTCTTCTCCGATCCGGGCAGCTCCTTTATGCAGATCCTGTTAAAACCCTCCAGCCGGGATCTTTGCAATGAGACTGGCGCCTTTCTGACAAGACTCACCACCCAGATCGCCGAGTGTCGGACAAATAAAAGTAAATCCGCGCTGTGGGATATCCTGCAGTATATTCAGGCAAACCTGACGGACGCCTCCCTCTCTTTGGGCTCCGTGGCCGAAACTTTTCATATGAACGACAGCTATTTAAGCCGCACCTTCACAAAGGAGCTGGGATTCAGTTTCTCCAAATACTTAAACAGGCTTCGGATGGAGCGGGCCATCACGCTGCTTTCCACCACAGACTTAAAGGCTTATCAGATCGCCGAAGCAGTAGGCATTCCGGATGCCTACTATTTCAGCAACTGCTTTAAAAAGTATACGGGGAAGTCTGTACGGGATTACAGAAAGGGAGCGACGTAGATGCCAACGGACGCTGGGCGCTGAGCTAAGAAATATCAGATATACTTCCCATCTATTTCCATATCAAATTCTTCGTAAGAGAAATAATCAAAATCGGCGGGGAGGGCGGTGCCGAGGCCGTCTACGCTGAACATTCCGGTAAAGTCCCCGGTGAAGGCCGCGTCGTAGACTGTCTTGATGTATTCTTCGGACAGTTTTGCGCTGTCAAACAGGCAGGGTGTCTCCATCCACGTCACACCGTCGAAGGAATACAGATACCGGTAGGAAATCCCTCTCACCTGTACTTTCAGATAAACATACTCTGCATCCTTTGGCACAGGTACCGGTTCCTCTTCATAAATGCTGTGGGATCTTCCGAGTTCCGTGCCTACCACATCGATCACTCTCCCGTACTTTTCATGCCATGCCACCTGAATACAAGTCCAGTTTTTCGTGTTGAAATAGCAGCATAGCCCCGCAAACTGCTGGATATTCTTCGGCCGGTAAGCAAGCTTTGTCTCCGCATCAAAGGTAAAACTCTGCCATCTTCTGGCCACATGGGCCTGTAAAAAGGTGGACATCAGAGACTGTCTTCCATAAAGCCGCAGATGACCGGGACGATCCTGCAGGGATAAGGTATCCTCCGTCAGCGGGATCCGAAGCGTCTGAAAATGAAGGTTTAACTCACTGCTGTCAAAATCATCCTTCCCACTGTACAAATCCTTTTCACTCGCTATCGCATCTGTTGGCGCTTCCACCTCCACCATGCCCTTGTGGCCGCCCACAATATGAGGCCAACCGTCGTCGTCCCAGATCACTTTCTGGATTCCCGTCTCCCTGCCGAGAGGGCACCATCCACGCACATCTGCCACTTTCTTTGCTTATCTTTCCATCAATACCATTAAAATGTCCGTGATAAAAGCGCTCCGGCTTACTCTGTTTTCCCTTTCCTGTATCAAAGAAGCTGAACATTTCCAAAGCAATCTTATTTATACAAGCATTCATACCCTTTATATCGTCAGCCATAAGGCCCGCAAAAATGCATTGCTCATTCCCCGGCATCCCCCAAACCACCCGCTGATCATCTGCACTTCCATATTCGTCAGACTGCGAAACATGGATTTACTCCTATACATGCACAACACAGGATTCATTATCTGCAAAAAGAAAGCCCTGTGGCTGTCCGAACAATTCTGAACAGCCACAAGGCTTCCGCCACTGCCCACTCTGTGAATACAACAGTTCAAACCAACCGGCTTCACTGTTATCTGCGAGTCGCAGCTTTTTCCTTATCCTCTTCCATATTTACTGAAAACATAATCGACCACCGGATGAGCAAATTTGTCTTCTGTCGGCATAATGATGTCCATGCATGGATCGATAATAAAGATTCGCCCGTCAACAGTCACTACACTCCAATGATACAGCTCCACATCGCCATATCCAATTCTGCCATGCTCCCACTGTATTCCCAGCATCTCATACATTAACCCTGCCGCTCTGGTGCACCCGCTGTCATCCGCCGCACCGTAGCGGAACAGGCCGTATCCACTGCTGAAAGGGCTGAACTGTTACCATTGCCTGGGCCCATGCTACTGCACCGCCAGATTCGTGTATCCCATCAGACTTAAGTCCACTTCTCTCGCGCACTCTCTGCCCTGGCGAATGGCCTTCACCACAAGCGACTGCCCGGTATGCATATCTCCGGCGGTAAACACCCGGGCCGCGGAAGTTAAGAACTTTCCTTCCTCCGTCTTCACATTGCTCCGTCCGTCCACTTCCACCTGAAAGGCGTCCGTCACATACTTCTCACTGCCCAGAAAGCCCGTGGCAATAATCAACACCTCGCAGGGAAGCTCCTTCTCGCTGCCCGTCTGTTCCGCCATCACCATGCGGCCGCTCTTCTCATCCTTCCGGAAGCCTACCTCCACGGTCTTTACCGCAGTCAGGTTTCCGTTCTTATCCTTCAAAAATTCCTTTACCGTTGTCTCATAGATCCTCGGATCTTTCCCGAACACCGCGATGGCCTCCTCCTGGCCGTAGTCCGTCTTGCAGACCTTGGGCCACTCCGGCCAGGGGTTATCTAAAGCCCGCTCCTCCGGGGCCTTCGGCATCATCTCGATCTGCGTCACCGACTTGCAGCCGTGACGGATACAGGTGCCCACACAGTCGTTGCCAGTGTCGCCTCCGCCCACGATGACGACGTTTTTTCCTTTTACCTCCACATACTTTCTATCCGCAAAATCGCTGTCCAAAAGGCTCTTCGTATTTCTCGACAGAAAATCCACCGCAAAATAAATACCCTTCGCATCCCTGCCCGGGGCGCTTAAGTCTCTCGGGTTCGAGGAACCGCAGGCAAGCACCACCGCGTCGAACTCCTGCAGCAGCGCTTCCGCCTTCTTATCTTTTCCCACATTCACGCCGGTCACAAAGACGATGCCTTCTTCCTCCAGGATCTTCACTTTCCGCTCAATGATCTGCTTTTCCAGCTTCATATTGGGAATGCCGTACATCAAAAGCCCGCCCACGCGGTCGGAACGCTCAAAAACCGTCACAAGATGTCCTCTCCTGTTCAACTGATCCGCCACTGTAAGCCCGGAGGGGCCGGAACCCACCACCGCCACCTTTTTTCCGGTCCGCACCTTCGGGAGATTGGCCGCCGCATAACCCTTCCGGTAAGCATTTTCGATGATCGCATATTCATTTTCCCTTGTGGAGACCGCCTCCCCGTCCAGAGAACAGGTGCAGGCCTTCTCACACAGCGCCGGGCAGACTCTGGACGTAAACTCCGGGAAATTGTTGGTTTTGTGCAGCCTGCTGTAGGCCTCCTGCCAGTTTCCCATGTACACCAGTTCATTCCACTCCGGCACGAGATTGTGCAGCGGACACCCGCTTGTCATCCCCGCAAGCGTCATTCCCGACTGACAGAACGGCACGCCGCAGTCCATGCATCTGGCTCCTTGCAGCCTCTGTTTTTCCATGGGCAGATGCTCGTGAAACTCGTCAAAATGCCTGATCCGGCTCTTGGGATCCTGGGCTTTCGCTGTCTCTCTGTTATATTCTAAAAATCCGGTTGGTTTTCCCATCTTTCTATCTCCTATTCTATCCACTATCATACTGGCAGTTTTACAGCTCAGCCAGCCCGGAAGGAAATATTTCTTCCTCCATTCCGCAGTGCGCAAACTCGGAAAATCGTAGATTTTCCTCGTTCGCGGGATTCGCCCTGTGCTCTATTGCTTGCGCGCATAGAACGCCTCGATCTGCGCCTGCTCCGCCGAGAGCCCTTTCTCTTCCATCTGCACGATCATCTTCTGGATCTTCTCGTAGTCATGGGGAATGATCTTTTTAAATCTGGTCAGATACTGCGCAAAATTGTCCAGGATCTCCTTTCCTTTAACTGATCCGGTCAGTTCCACGTGCTCCCTGATCATCTCCTTCAGCTCGATCACATCATACTTGGAAGTCACCTCATAGGAAGAAACCATCTCCTTGTTGATCTTCGTATACAGATCATTGTCGTCATCCAGCACATAGGCCACGCCGCCGCTCATGCCTGCCGCAAAGTTTTTGCCTACCCTGCCGATGATCACCACTCTGCCGCCGGTCATATATTCACAGCCGTGGTCGCCCACGCCTTCCACCACCGCCAATGCCCCGGAATTTCTGACACAGAAACGCTCCCCGGCCACGCCGTTTATATAAGCCTTTCCGGAAGTTGCGCCGTACAGCGCCACATTGCCGATAATGATATTCTCATCCTGTTTGAAGGTGCTGCCCTTCGGCGGATACACCACCAGCTTGCCGCCGGAAAGCCCCTTGCCGAAATAATCATTGGAATCGCCTTCCAGCTCAAGCGTCAGGCCCGCCGGGATAAAAGCGCCGAAACTCTGCCCGCCGGAGCCGTGGCAGCGCACCTTCCAGGTGTCTTCCGCCGCGCCCTCGCCGTAACGCCTCGTGATCTCCGAACCGAAAATGGTACCGAAGGTTCTGTCCGTGTTGGACACCTGCAGGTCAAGGGTTCCTTTCTCTCCGCTCTCCAGCGCCCTGCCAAACTTTTTTAAAAGCACCTTCATATCCAGCGTCTTTTCCAGCTTAAAGTCGTAGACCTGTTTCGGATCGAAGATAAATCTGCCGCCGGACTTCTCGTAAGGATTTTCCAGAATCAGGCTCAAATCCACCTGTTTTAACCGCTCCGGCAGATCTTCCCTGACTTTCAGAAACTCCGTATGCCCTACCAGTTCATCCACCCTGCGCACACCCAGCTTTGCCATATATTCCCGCAGTTCCTCCGCGATAAATTTCATAAAGTTTTCCACGTACTCAGGTTTGCCCCGGAAACGCTTCCTCAGTTCCGGATTCTGGGTTGCAACGCCCACCGGACAGGTGTCCAGATTGCAGACACGCATCATGACGCACCCCATGGTCACAAGAGGTGCCGTAGCAAAACCGAACTCCTCCGCCCCGAGGATCGCCGCGATGGCCACATCCCTGCCGCTCATCAGCTTCCCGTCGGTTTCGATCCGCACCTTGCCCCGCAGCCCGTTCTGGATCAGTGTCTGGTGCGTCTCCGCAAGCCCCAGCTCCCAGGGCAGCCCCGCATTGTGGATCGACGTCCTGGGTGCCGCCCCGGTGCCGCCGTCGTAGCCGGACACAAGGATCACCTGGGCCCCGGCCTTCGCCACGCCCGCTGCCACCGTGCCCACACCGGCCTCCGACACCAGTTTTACCGAGATCCGCGCCTGCCTGCCCGCATTTTTCAGATCGTAGATCAGCTGCGCCAGATCCTCGATGGAATAGATATCATGGTGGGGCGGCGGCGAGATCAGGCTCACGCCGGGGGTGGAATGTCTGGTCTTCGCGATCCAGGGATAGACTTTGCTGCCCGGCAGATGCCCACCCTCTCCGGGTTTTGCTCCCTGGGCCATCTTGATCTGGATCTCCTTTGCGCTGTTCAAGTAGCGACTCGTCACACCGAAACGTCCGGAAGCCACCTGCTTGATGGCGGAGCATTTATCCTCGTCGCTGCCGCTTGTGGCAATGCGCTCCTCCTCCTCGCCGCCCTCGCCTGTGTTGGATTTCCCATGGAGATGATTCATGGCAATGGCAAGTGTCTCATGGGCCTCCTTTGAGATCGAACCATAGGACATGGCGCCGGTCTTGAATCTGGTGACGATCTCCTCCACGCTCTCCACCTCGGACAGAGGTACCGGTTTTTTCGCAAACCGAAAGGCCATCAGCCCCCGGAGATTGTGCACCGACTCCTCGCTGTCCACCATCGCCGTGTACTGCTTAAAGAGCTGATAGTCTCCGCGCCTGGTGGATTCCTGCAATGTATGGATCGTGGCCGGATTGTACAGATGTTCCTCCGCGCCGCTGCGCATCTGGTGATGCCCCGGATTATCCAAAGACAGATCGTTTTCCAGTCCCAGCGGATCAAAGGCCATGGAGTGCAGCGCATCCACCTCCCGCTCGATATCCTGTAACGTGATGCCGCCCACCCGGCAGACCGTCCCCGTAAAATAGGTATCAATGACACTTCTGTCGATGCCGATGGCCTCAAAGATCTTGGAACCCTCGTAGGACTGGATCGTGGAGATTCCCATCTTGGAAGCGATCTTCACAATACCGTGCAGCACCGCGTCGTTGTAGTCGTCCACCGCCGCATAGTAATCCTTGTCTAACATATGCTTATCGATCAGTTCCCTCACGCTCTCCTGGGCCAGGTAAGGGTTCACCGCGCAGGCGCCAAACCCTAACAGCGTCGCGAAATGATGCACCTCTCTGGGTTCCGCGGACTCTAAAATCACCGCCACGCTGGTGCGCTTTTTGGTCTCCACCAGATGCTGGTTTAAGGCCGACACCGCGAGCAGTGAAGGGATCGCCACATGGTTTTCATCCACCCCTCTGTCCGACAGGATCAGAATATTAACCCCTTTCCGAAACTCCCTGTCTGCGTCCACAAAGAGCCTGTTCACCGCCTTCTCCAGACTGGTGTTTTTATAGTAGATGATCGGCACCACACCCACCTGAAAACCCTCATGGCGCATGGTTTTGATCTTCAAAATATCCGTGTTGGTGAGGATCGGGTTCCGTACTTTAAGCACCGTACAGTTATCCGGTTTCTCCTCCAGCAGATTGCCGTCCTTTCCGATATAGACCGTAGTGGAAGTCACGATCTCCTCTCTGATCGCATCGATGGGCGGGTTGGTCACCTGGGCAAAGAGCTGCTTGAAGGAGTCAAATAACGGATGGTGGGCGTCAGACAATACCGGCAGCGGCGTATCGATCCCCATGGCCGCCGTAGCCTCCGCCCCGTTCTTTGCCATGGGCAGAATGCTGTTTTTTAACTCCTCGTAGGTGTAACCGAAGGCCTTCTGCATTTTCTGACGCTCCATATCGGAAAACTCCGGCACCCTCTGATTCGGGATTTTCAACTCCTGCAGCGTCACCAGATGGGAGTCGAGCCACTCTCCGTAGGGTTCCCTGGAAGCATAGTACTCTTTGATCTCGTCGTCTCCTATCACTCTTCCCTGCACCGTATCCACAAGCAGCATCTTCCCGGGATGAAGCCGCTCCTTCACCAGAATCTCGGCGGGATCGATATCCAGTACCCCCACTTCCGAGGCTAAAATCAATGTGTCGCTTTTTGTAATCAGATAGCGGGAAGGACGAAGGCCGTTTCTGTCAAGCACCGCTCCCATCACGTCGCCGTCGGAAAAGACAATGGAAGCCGGACCGTCCCAGGGCTCCATCATCGTCGCATAATACTGGTAAAAATCCCGCTTCTTCTGACTCATGGTCCGGTTGTTTGCCCATGGTTCGGGAATCGTGATCATCACCGCCAGAGGCAGATCCATACCGCTCATCACCAGAAACTCCAACGTATTGTCAAGCATCGCCGAATCGGAACCGGAAGTATTCACCACCGGCAGCACCTTCCCCAGCTGATCCTTCAGATGCTCGGATTCCATATTTTCCTCTCTGGCAAGCATCTTGTCCGCGTTGCCTTTTATCGTGTTGATCTCCCCGTTATGTACGATAAAGCGGTTGGGATGGGCCCGCTCCCAGGAAGGATTCGTATTGGTCGAAAATCTGGAATGCACGATAGCGATGGCTGACTCGTAATCTTTATCCTGCAGATCCGCAAAGAATGTGCGCAGCTGCCCTACTAAAAACATACCCTTGTAGACGATGGTCCGGCTTGACAGGGATACCACATAGGTCATATCCGTGGACTGTTCAAAGATCCGCCTGACAATATAGAGCTTTCTGTCGAAGGCTAATCCCTTCTCCACATCGAAGGGCTTTCTGATAAAGGCCTGCATGATATGGGGCATGCATTCCACCGCCTTTTTTCCCAGCACTTCCGGGAATACAGCCACATCCCGCCATCCCGCAAACTCCAGTCCTTCCTTCTCCACGATGATCTCAAACATCTTCTTCGCCTGCCCCTGCTGCAGTTCATCCTGCGGGAAAAAGAACATGCCGACGCCGTACTCCCTCTCGCCGCCGATCCGGATCCCCAGAGGCTTTGTCACTTTCTTCATAAACCGGTGGGGGATCTGCGTCAGGATGCCCACGCCGTCGCCGGTCTTACCCTCGGCGTCCTTTCCGGCCCTGTGCTCTAAATTCTCCACGATCTTTAAGGCGTTTTCCACAGTATCCCTGCTCTTTATTCCCCTGATATTCACGCAGGCCCCGATCCCGCAGTTGTCATGCTCGAATTCACTCCTGTAAAGCGGCGCCAGAGGCCCCTGCAACTTTGCATCAAACATTTTTTCTTCTCCTCTATCTTCATAAACCCGGCAGGGGAACGCTGTTCTCCCATGCCTGTGAGCAGCCCGCATGCCGCTTTGGCAGCTAATTTCCCTATTCGGGCCCGTGCATAAAAAAAGTCGCAAAGTGAGCATTCACCGCTCCTTTGCGACTTTTGAGTATCACTATACAACAAATTGTTTTATTTGTAAAGAGTTAAAAGCTCTCTTTCCACGACAAACGCATGAATGTTTACTCCCACTCAAATCCTAAATTGCGGATTTTTA
>CAJTPM010000031.1:0-20484 GCA_910578085.1 uncultured Lachnospiraceae bacterium
TTTGCAATCTGTAAGAATAAAGTGATTGCTGTGCAGAGAACTGCGGAAACTCAAGGCGTAGAGAGGGTTGAAAAACGGTTGTTTTGCAGTATAATGAAATGAAAACAGGATATTGAAAAAGACGGCCGGCAGGGGCGTTGAATTGTCACGGCGAAAAAAGAGAAAGAGGAAAAGGAGAAAGGCATGGAATATATTGACAGAAGAAATACGAGCAGTGTGAAGTGGGACGGTTTAAAAAAAGAGTTCGGGGAGGAAGATCTTCTGGCCATGTGGGTGGCGGATATGGATTTTCCATGCCCGGACTGTGTGACGGAAGCGTTGAAAAAATATGTGGAAACGCCGCTCGGATATTTCATGCCGCCCGCGTCCTATTTTGAGGCGGTGGTGCAGTGGGAACGGGAACACCATGGCTATGAGATCAGACCGGAGTGGATCTGCGTGACGCCGGGGGTGGTGCCCGCTCTTCACTGGGCGGTGAGAGTGTTCAGCAATCCGGGAGAGAGCGTTATGGTTTCTACGCCGGTCTACTATCCTTTCATGAGAGCTGTGGAACACTGTGGGGAGAGAAAACTGGTGAAGTGTGCGTTAAAAAGGACGGGACAGGCCTATGAGATGGATTATGAACGGATGGAGCGGGACATCGTCGCACATCATGTGACGCTCTATATTCTGTGCAATCCCCACAATCCCATCGGGCGTGTCTGGACGGAGGAGGAGTTACGGCGGCTTCTTGCGCTGTGCAGGAAACACGGGGTGATGGTGATCTCAGACGAGATACACCAGGACCTTGTCAATCCGAAACTCGGCAGGAACAAAGTGACTGCGGCCACACTGGGAGATTATGAGGACATGGTGATCACCATGGCGGCGGCCAGCAAGACGTTTAATATTGCAGCCGCGCAGAATTCTTTTGTGATCATACCGGATGAGGAAAACAGGAAAAAGTTCCGCACATTTATGGAAAATATGTCTGTTGGCCAGGGGAGCGCCTTCGGGTATGTGGCGGCTGAGGCCGCGCTGCGGGGCGGCGAGGACTGGCTTGCGGATGTGCTAAACGTGATTTATGGCAATTACGAGTATGTGCGGGAGCGCTTTGCAGCGGAGTGCCCGGAGGTGAAGATCAGTGACCTGGAGGGGACTTATCTGATGTGGCTGGACTTTGGCGCTTTTTTCCGGACGGAGGAGGAATTAGTAGAATTTCTGCAGAGAAAGTGTAAGATTGCAATGGACTATGGTTCCTGGTTCGGCGGGGAAGGATATGAGTGCTTTGCGCGGATGAATCTGGCGACTTCGAGAGAGAATGTGAAGACGGCTTGTGACAGGATGATCTCACAGTTGAGAAAGAGATGAGTGTCCGGCGAAACCGTGGATACGGAAGTTACAAAGAAGGAGGGAGCCCGGTGAGAGCGTGTGATTTCGATGCAGTACAGGATGCAGGCATCGGCGGGAACGACAGCACATGCGGGCGGCATCTTACGCAGGAAAATATGCAACATAAGCAGAGGGATATTGTATAAAAAGCGGGCAGCGGTTACACTGTGAAAAGTAACGGCTGCCTCTTTTTGTGTGCGACAGTCGGAAATGGCAGCTTTTCTATCTGATTGCGCAGAGAATACAGGATCAGGGAAGGAAAACAGGTTTGAAGATCAATATCATAGAGAACGCACAATATGAAGAACTTGAAGTGATGATCCACTGTGGCCGGCTGACGGAGGAAGTGAAGAAGCTGATTACACTGCTTCGGGTGATGGATTTAAAACTGACCGGCAGCAGGGCGGGGGAGACCTATATACTGGATGCGGAAAAAGTGCTGTATATCGATACAGTGGACCGCAGGACTTTCTTTTATCTGGAAAAGGAAGTCTATGAATCCGCGCTGAGGCTGTATGAGCTGGAAGAAAAACTGGCTGTGTTGGATTTCATGAGGGCGAATAAATCCTGTATCGTAAATTTTCGCAAGATCAGGGCATTGAAAGCGGATCTGGGCGGCAGGCTGCTTCTGACCATGGAAAACGGCGAAAAACTGTATGTGTCCAGGCAGTACGCCGCAGAGTTTAAAAAGAAACTGGAGGGGGCTTTATGAGACATTCCTTTATCAGAGAGACCATGTATATTTTTGCCTTCGATATGCTGATACTGATCGTTTTGGCGTACTTCATCGGGGAGGAGGCCAGAGAGATCTCTACCATGTTCCGTCTGGGAAGCGAGGGGCTGGCCCTTGAGACGATGGTGCAGTACTTTCTCAGTGCGGCGGTCATTGCAGGGTGGAAGAACTTTTTCTCTTCCCGCAGGATTTTTAAAAAGATGATGGTTTTGTGGAGAACCGTGGGGATGGTGTTTGCGGTGGCCGTGTCTATGGTATGTTTTGTCGCTGTCTGCGGCTGGTTTCCGATCGACAGCGTGGAAGGCTGGATCGGGTTTGTGGTGAGCTTTATCGTATGTTTTGTGGTGAGTGCAGGCTGTATGGTCTATCGGACGAACAGGGAGAGCCGGAAATATGAAGTCTTATTACAGAGATACCAGAGCAGCCGGAGCGGGGAGAGCATGGAAAGGAAAGAAAGCGGCCGGAGTGAGAAGAATGCAGAAGAACGGCAAAGCGGCAAAAACCGGGAGGATGCCGAAACTCGGCAGAGTGCTCAGAGCAGATAGAACTCAAGGATACAGTGAATTCGAAAAAGTGCAAAGTATTTAAAGAATACTGAAACAAAAAAATAAGGGCGATGTCAGAAAGGCAGGATGAAAGATGACACAGGAAAACAAAGCGATCCGGCTGGAACGGATCCATAAAGCGTTCGGGGAAAAGCAGGTGTTAAAAGAGCTCTCTTTTTCGGTGGAGGAGGGAGAAATATTCGGACTGCTCGGTCCCAGCGGCGCGGGGAAAACCACATTGATCCGGATCATGACCGGGCAGCTCAACTTTGAGGGCAGGGCGGAGATTTTGGGGAAGAGCAGCGCCTGTCAGGAGCGGGAGCGGTATGAGGAGATCGGCATTGTGACGGATAGCTGCGGGCTCTATGAAAGGCTGTCCTGTCTGGAAAATCTGAAAATATTTACTATCGTAAAGGGGGTTTCAAAAAAACGCATAGAGGAAGTGCTGCGGGAGGTCCTGCTGTGGGAGGACAGGAATGTCAGGGTAAACCGTCTCTCCAAAGGCATGCGACAGCGCCTGCTGATCGCGCGGGCCATATTGCACCGCCCGAAACTTTTGTTTCTGGATGAGCCCACAAGCGGGTTGGATCCCACCACGGCGCAGGCAGTACATATTCTGTTGGAAGATCTGAGAAAAAAGGGCATGACGATCTTTCTGACGACACACAATATGAGCGAGGCGCAGAGGCTTTGCAGGCATATTGTATTGCTGTACGAGGGGAATATTGTGGAGAGGGGGACGCCGGAGGAGATCTGTCTGCGGCACGACCATGCGCGGCGGATATGGGTCACTCTGACGGAGGGCGGCAGGGAAGAACTGGAATATTCGGCGCAGGGGGCGGATACTCTGTGTAATTATTTAAAGGAAGGGAAGGCCAGAGCGGTTCACACATCGGAGCCGGATCTGGAAGAAGTTTTTCGCCTTCTGACGGGAAAGGAGCTGGGAGTATGATACGAATGCGGAATGTGCGGGCGGTGTTTGTGAAGCAGGTGTGGGACACGTTAAAAAATTTACAGGTGCTGGTGTTGTTTATTGTCTATCCGGTGGTGACGTTTGTGATGATACAGGCCATGGGGGCGCAGGTTGGGGACAGATACTTTTTCCTGTCCATGTTTGCGGTGATGCACTGTGTGTTTACGCCGATGGTGAGCACGGCGGCAGCCGTCTCGGAGGAAAAAGAAAAAAATACGCTGCGGATATTGATTTTGTCCGGCGTGAAGCCTGTGGAATATCTGCTCAGCATCGCTCTCTTTATCTGGATCGCCACACAGGTTACAGGGTTTGCCTTTATCGCCATGGGAAACTGCAGTTTCAGGCAGGGAGCGGTACTGTTCGTTCTCTTCACAGCGGGCTGTCTTCCATCCACTCTTCTCGGGCTGTGCATCGGCCTGCAGGCGCGGAACATGGCTGGAGCCAATGCCGTTGCCGTGCCGGTGGGTATGGTGTTTGCCTTTCTTCCCATGCTGGCTTTTTTCAACGAAACTATCGAGAAGGCGGCGAGATTTATCTACAGCTATCAGATCGGGGAAGCGATCAGGGAAGTGGGGGCAGGGGAGGAGGCTTTGGCGAAAGGATCTGTCATCGCCATGGTTTATCTGGTGCTGTTCTCCGGGTTGTTTTGGTGGATCTTTCGGAGGAGGAGATGGGAGTGAGAGAACTCACTCAATCACTCCATAGAGCCAGGCATTCAATATATTCTGGGGCGCATCATAATAGAAGCTGCTGTTAAAGTCTTCGATCTCTATGTAGTCAATCAAACTGCACGTGAAAAATAAATCATTTTCTTTTTGTGGTTCGCGGCCGGTCATTATTTTGAAACCTCCTTACCTGATACAAATTCCAGACATTTTAATGCTTCCGGGGAGTAAAAATTCAGGCTTTTTTATTACGGCGGAAAAGCGTATAATATCCTCATGAATACAAAAATATATATCATCATCACAGTTGCAATCATTATCTTTTTCCTGCTTGTATGGTTTCTCATATCCCACAGCAGAAAAAGGCGTACCTGCGGGAAGGACTTCGACCTGTTGGACGGCCATGAGTTTGAGTATTACTGTGCGGATCTGCTGCGGAAGCGGGGCTTTCAGGAGGTGGAAGTCACAAGGGGCAGCGGAGATTACGGCATCGATATTCTGGCGGAGCGGGACGGCGTCACCTATGCGATCCAGTGCAAATGTTACGGGGACAGCGTCGGCGTGAAGGCGGTGCAGGAAGCCTACGCCGGGCGGGACTACTATGACTGTATGGTGGGGGCAGTGCTGACGAACCAGTACTTTACGGGACCCGCGGTGGAGGCCGCGAAGAAGTTAAAGATCCTGCTGTGGGACAGGGGGTATCTGGAGAGCATGGCTGAGGAGAGTTCCCTTTATTGAAACAGAGATTGATATGGATTATAATAAGCGCATCACTGCATTGCGGATTTTAAAGAGGCGGAGAGGAAAGATTGATGTATACGGCGATTATCGTGGACGATGAAGTAAAGATTTGCCAGCTGATCAGATGTCTCGGAAACTGGGAGGAGTTCGGGATCAGGATCGTTGATGTCTGTCAGGACGGGGAGTCAGCATATGATGCCATTGTGAAGAAAAGGCCGGACATTGTGCTGACGGATATCCGCATGCCGGTTTATGACGGGCTGGAGATTTTAAAGAAGGCGCGGGAACAGGGACTGGACAGTTCTTTCATCATTATCAGTGGCTATCGGGAGTTTGAGTACGCGAAGCTGGCGATTCAGTATGGGGTAGTTGACTTTCTGGTAAAACCTGTGAACGGGGAGGATTTGAACCTGGCGTTAAAGAGATCAGTGGAGGAGATCAATGAGCGCAGGCAGTTTTTAAACATGGGTGAGATGATCTCCGACAATGAAAGGAACGTAAAGGAAAGTTTTCTGGCGCAGTTGGCAGATGAAAAGGAATATGATGGAGGAACTGTTGGCGGGGAGGTCGGGAAAGTCGGCCCGCTGTTCAAAGAAAATATTTTTCAGGCGGTAATTATAAAGACGAATAAGACGGCGCTCAACATGGCAAAATCGAAATTTTCGGAGGAGGTTTTGCGCTATCTGGAGGAAATGCTCCGCGCGGGGGAATCCGTGGCTGTGGCGAAGGAGGATGGCGTCTACCTTCTTCTGAACTACAGAGCGGAGGACTATGAGAATGTGCTGTTTCAGCTGCGGGAAGTTATAAAAAGGATGAAGCGCGAGAGCGATATATATGGACAGTTTGCCATGACGATCGCACTGGGAAAGCAGGTGGGTGATATCGGCGGGATGCGGGAGTCCATTTTGACGGCGCGGGCTGCATGGCAGCAGAGAATGCTGTTTCACAATAATGAAATGATTGCTTACGACAGACTTAAGATGGATGCGGAAGCTTTTTCCATGTGGGACGACAGGGAGTGGAGCGGATTTTGCGAGGCGTTGGAGAGCTGCGACCAGAATCGTATTTCCGTATTTTTAAACGGATGCCGGAAGAAGGTGCAGGAGATCAGGAATCTTTCGCTGGAGAGCCTTTTTGAGCAGATCAGAAAGATCACGATGGAAATAGAGTACAAGACATCAGGGGAGGAGCGGATAGACATAAACAGGAGGGCGGAGACCGTGATGGAGGAACTCCGGTGCTGTGACTCGCCGGAAGAACTGTTCATGCATGTGAATATGTATGCGAGCCGTTCGGTCAGGGAATATTATGACAGGAAGATAGCCATGAAGAAGCTGCCAATCCTGAAGGCGGAAGAATTTCTGTCCAAAAATTATATGAAGGAGATCAGCCTGGAGGATATGGCGTCTCTGGTGGATTTAAGCCCCGCGTATTTCTCCAAACTGTTTAAATCTGTGGAGGGCGTAAACTATATAGATTATCTGACGCAGGTGAGGATGGACAGGGCAAAGGAACTTCTGAAAAATACAGACAAGCCCATCAATGCCATTGCACTGGAAACCGGCTATGTGAATGAAAAATATTTCAGAAAACTGTTTAAAAAAATGGTTGGGATCAAGCCGAGCGAATACAGGAAACTGAATTAGACGACGGGGATAAGTATGGAAAGCTGGAATATCGCAGTGATGGCGGCAATGATCTGCATATATGTGGCGACACTTGCCGGATTTCGGATCTATCTGAAAAAATATCGGGAAAAAGAAAGACAGTTGTGGGAAAAAGAGAAGACGCAGATACAGGAAGAATTTATGTCCAGTGTGTTGAGCAGGCAGATGCAGTATGACGCGTTGCAAAGCCAGATCAATCCGCATTTTCTGTATAATACGTTAGACTCTATCCGGGGTGAGGCGATGATGGCGGGAAACGGCACGATCGCCGACATGACGGAGCATCTTTCCCGTTTTTTCCGTTACTGCATATCCAATCAGGGAAACATTGTGACGATTCGGGATGAGATCAACAATACCTTTGACTATTTTTACATTCAGAAGTACCGTTTCGGCAACAAGTTCAGGCTGGAGACAAGCATTGAGGAGACGTGCTACAACAATAAAATACCGAAGATGACGCTGCAGCCCATCGTGGAAAATGCGATCTTCCACGGTCTGGAGAGAAAGAAGGAGGGCGGAACGGTACATATAACGATATTTGAGACGGAGAAAAATGTAAAGATAACGGTTTCCGACGACGGCGTGGGCATTGAGGAAGAGACTCTGCGGCGGATGAACGTCAATCTGCGGAATATGGAGAGCGGGCCGGTACTTTCATCTCCTGACGGGAAAAAGACAGGGATCGCCCTGCAGAACGTCAACGAGAGGATCAGGCTGTGCTACGGGAGGGATTACGGGATAACCCTCCGGTCCACCAAATATCTGGGGACTGATGTGATCATAGTGATACCGAAGGAGAAAGAGGAGGAGAGGTTCTGACGTTTGCTGAAAAGGATATGGGATCAGAGAAATGGGTAGAAAAGAGATTTTGAGCTGCAGAGGAGTCTGCGCCGGGGGAAAGTACGGACTGGATTTTCTGCAGATGGAATTATATGAGTCGGAATCGCTTCTGGTATTGGGAAACTGTTCTTCGGGAAAGGAAATACTGAAAGAAGTGCTGATCGGGCAGGAGAAAAATTACTCCGGCCGGTTTTACTGGGAGGAGGATCCGATCGATGAGAAAAATATGCAGGGGATCATACAGCGCCATCAGATCTTTTACGCGAATCCTGACAGAGTGCTGATAGAGGGGTATACCATAGCGGAAAATATCTATATTGCCAGAAGCGGCAAGAGAGGGGTGCTGCCGTCCAGAAAAGCGATGGATATACAGACGGGAAAACTGCTGAAAGAACTGGGATTTTCCCTAAGCCCTGAGACGTATGTAAGAGAGCTGGACTATTTTGAAAAAATGCTGGTATGTTTCGCGAAAGCGGTCTCCTATCAGAGCAGGGTGATTCTGTTTGACCATACGGTCAACACGCTGAGAGCAGACCAGATGCATTTTCTGAAAGACTTTCTGGAAAAACAGAAAAAGAACGGCACATCGTTCCTTATTTTCAGCGAAAAGTTTGACGAAGCCCACAGGATCTGCGACAGGGTGCTGATCATGAGCGAGGGGCGGGATAAAAAGGCGGCGGATATCGACCAGATTGCCACCGATGAGATTTCCTGCTACTGGCTGGGGGAAGCCTATAAGAAGAACAGGCCGCGGTCCGCGGAGAGCGCCCCCGTTCTGAAGAGAGAGACAGAAGGCGGTGGAACTGATGACGGAAGAGGCAATATCCTGGGTATTTTTGACAGGGACTGGGGTGGTGAGCAGAAGAACGATGGCTACCTGGAGAAGCTGTATGAGAACAATCGGGAAAAGCTGCAGGAGTATTACAGCGGTTTTTTTGAGAAGATCATTGGGAACAGGCAGTTTGTCTATATAGAAAACAGAAAATACGACGAGATGCTGGGGAGATTCCCGCTCTCCCATAATCTTTTAGTTCCGAGAAATCTGAAAGAGCTGTTTTCCTTTACCAATAAAATGCGCGACAGCGTAATGGTGAAGGAATTTTACAGAGAGTTTGATTTCCTCCAGAACAGGACAAGGCAGTATTCGGACTATTTCTTTTACAGGCTTGTGGCGATCTATCGGTTTGAGCGGTTCCATAAGGAACTGATGGTGTTAGACAACCCTTTTCTACAGCTCGATATCATGGAAGAGAACTATATGCGGGAGTATCTGGAGAGGCTGTCGAAGAAGATGAAACTTGTGATTATCAGTCACAGGCGGCATGAGATAAATATCCTCGCGAAGAATATTGTATATGTGGAGGACGGAAAAGTCGTATATACGGACCGAATGACAGGTTAGGACAAAAAAGGACACCTTTTAGCAAAATTGTGTCCTTTTTTTGCGGCGATAAAAAAGATATTCTGAGTATACAGCCGTCAGGGCAGTTTGGGCGGCGGTAAAAATGTGATAAAAAAGGAGGAAACATGAAAATGAAAAAGAAATTACTCAGTGTGATACTGGCGGCAGTGATGACAGTCGGTATGTTGAGTGCATGCGGACAGTCAGCGGAGGAAGCGCCCGCAGTGCAGGAGACGGAGACAGAGCAGACGGAGGAAGCGCCTGCGGAAGAGCCTGCTGAGGCGCCCGAGGAGGCGGTACAGGAGGAAGCGGAATCCACAGAAGGAATCATGACGATCAACGGCGAGAAACTGACAAAGATCGGCCTTGCCGTGGCGGCGTTAGACAATGAGTTTACGACAAACCTCGCAGACAGCCTGGAGGCGGCAGCGGCGGAGTACGGCGTTGAGACTGTGATCGCTCAGGCTGACCAGACAACGGCAAAACAGGTGGAGCAGATCGAAAACATGGTGGTTTCCGGCTGCCAGGCGATCTGTATCGTTCCGGTAGATCTGGACGGTATTCTGGATACGCTGAAAGCTGCCAAGGAAAAAGGCGTTGTTATTTCCATGTGCGGCTGCATACCGGAGAGTAAGGACTACTATGATGTAGTTGCCAACGTAGAGCAGTTCGATCTGGGCCAGAGCGCAGCAAAAGCCGCAGCAGAGTGGATCGACGCTACATTCCCGGATGCTGAGGACGGCAGTATCGAGGTGTGTATCCTTGCACTGGATAATACAGGAGAGGCAATCAAGAGACGTGAAGGCCTGGAAGAGGTGGAAAAACTGACATCCAAGGCAAAGATCGTGGAAATTTATGACGCGACAGGATCCGCATCCATTCCCACTAAGGCGCAGGAATATACGGAGATGATGCTGGTATCCCATCCGGATGTGAAATGCATTCTTGCATATTCCGATTTTATGGGACTTCCCGCGGATGAGGTTGTGATGAGGACACCGTCCATCGAAAAGAGCGAGTTCGGTATTTTCGGATGTGATTATTCCTCTACAGGCTGTGAGGCGATTAAAAAATCTGTGACAAACGAGAGTACCTACAGAGGCTCAGGCGCGTTTGGCGTGACTTTCGGTAAGGTAATGCTAGATACGGTTACAGGCGCTGTAGACGTTGATGATCTGGGCGTATATTACGAGCCTACCTTTGAAATCAACGGAGAAAATGTTGACAGTTATCTGAAATAAGAGGTGTCGCAGGGAGTATTAAGCCGGAAGCAGTCCTGTAAGATTGGACTGCTTCCGTTGTGTATGCACAGGTCCGAATATGGCCCTGCGGTAATATGGAGGCAGATATGGGAAAAATTCTGGAACTGGAACATATCAGTAAATTTTATCCCGGCGTGATCGCTCTCGACGATGTGAGCCTTTCCATAGAGGAGGGGCAGGTGCATGCCCTGATGGGGGAGAACGGCGCGGGAAAATCCACTTTGATAAAGGTGATCAGCGGCGCTATCCGGCCGGAGAAGGGGCGCGTCATTATCTCCGGGGAAAGCTATAAAATGCTGACGCCGGCCCTCTCAAAAGACAGAGGAGTGGGCGTGATCTATCAGGAGTTCAATCTGGTCCCGACCATGTCCGTGGTGGAGAATATCTTTCTGGGAGAAAAACTGGGAAATCCGATCATGCCGGATTTTGACAAAATGCATGAGAAGGCGAGGGAGATATTTGATGAATTCGGCGTGGATATCGATACCCGGGCCATGGTGGGGGATCTCACACCGGGCAAGCAGCAGCTTGTGGAGATCGCAAAGACGTTGATCAGAAATGTGAAACTGATCATTATGGACGAGCCCAGCGCATCGATCTCCGTGGCGGATGTGAAAACATTGTTCCATATTATACGGAAACTGAAGGAAAAAGGAGTGACGATCATCTATATTTCCCACCGCATGGAGGAAGTATTTGAGATAGCGGACTGCGTCAGCATTATGCGGGACGGACACTATATCGGAACCAAAAACATGAAGGAAGTCACGCGGAGAGATCTGATCACGATGATGGTGGGCCGGGAACTGAACGAGTCCTATCCGACCAGAAACGTGGAGTACGGGGAATGCGTGCTGGAGGTGGAACATCTGTACGGTAACGGGGACAGAGATATTTCCTTCAGGCTGAGAAAAGGCGAGATACTCGGTATTGCCGGGCTGGTTGGCGCGGGCAGGACAGAGCTTGCGAAAGTGATCTACGGCGCGGCGAAGATCGATCATGGGACAATTAAGATCAACGGAAAAGAGACAAAAATCAGAACGCCCCACGATGCGATCATGGCTGGGATAGGCTATATTCCCGAGGACAGAAAGAATGAAGGCGCATTTCTTGAATTTCCGATAGACTGGAATATTTCGATCATGAGCCTGCCGCGGCTCTCCAAAGGGCTTGTGGTGCAGGTGAAAAAGATAGAGGAGCTGGCGGATGAATTCCAGCGGAAGCTGGGGATCAAGACGCCGTCTCTGAAACAGTATGTAAAAAACCTGAGCGGCGGCAACCAGCAGAAGGTAGTTGTGGCGAAAACACTGGCAACGAACAGCAGCATCGTTATCTTTGACGAGCCGACGAGAGGCATAGATGTGGGGGCGAAGCAGGAGATCTATCAGCTGATGAACACATTAGTCCTGCAGGGGATATCCATTATCATGATCTCTTCGGAAATGGAAGAGCTGATCGGCATGAGCGACCGCATTCTTGTCATGCATGAAGGGGCTTTGGTCGGGGAGCTGGAAAAAGACGAGTTTTCACAGAACAGGATTCTGGAGTATGCTTCAGGAATGGAATAGGGGAAAGGTTAGGTGGTTGTAATGAAAGAAACAAAAAAACTGAGTATAGGTGATTTTTTGAGAAATAATATGGCGTGGGTGCTGCTTATCGTGTGCTGCCTGATCTTCGGCGTGATCTCACCGAACTTTTTCTCATTTGTCAATATTATCAATATCCTGAATCAGAATGCTTACATTATTATCACGGCATTTGGCATCTCGTTTATCATGATGGCGGGGGAAGTGGATATTTCGGTAGGTTACGCTATCTCGTTAAACGGCGTAGCGGTGGCGATCCTGATGACAAAATTCGGCATACCTGTTATACTGGGTGTTATCCTGTCCGTTATATTCGGCGTTTTGATCTGCCTGGTAAATATGTTGATAGCGTATAAACTGAATCTCCAGCTGTTTATGGCGACGGTGGGAACTACGACGATCTTTCAGGGCTTTGCCTATGTCATGACGCAGTCCAAGACGATCAGCAACCTGCCGGACGGCTTTAAAATCATAGGACAGGGATATCTGGGGCCGATCCCGATTCCGGTCATCATCACAGCGGTTCTCTTTATCGTAGTCAGCTTTATATTGAACAAAACCTATATCGGGCGTTATGTCTTTGCAATTGGCGGCAATGTGGAGGCAGTCCGGCTGGCGGGGATCAATGTGTTCGGGATGAAACTGTTTATCGCATCGATTGCCGGTTTTATGACAGGTGTGGGAGCCATCATTCTCTCCGCCAGGTTGGGATCGGTTACCGCAAATATGGGAACAGGTCTGGAGTTTACGATCATCACAGCGGTTCTTTTGGGCGGTGTCAGTGTGCGCGGCGGTGAGGGCAGAATTTCCGGCGTTGTGGCGGGCGTACTGATTCTTGCGATCCTCTCCAACGGCATGCAGCTTGCAAGACTGGACGTATACTATCAGTTTGTGGCAAAGGGCATCATCATGCTGGCGGCGATCGGTTTTGACGTATTCCAGCTGAAGAAGAAAAAGAAGGTGACCGTGAAAAAGCCAGACGGCGATAAGTAAGGAGGAGCAAAGACAATGGAACTGGGACACAGACTGGTCAGTGATGGAATGGTCCTCCAGCGGGGAGAAGATTTTTTCCTGTCTGGGACGGCAAAAGGAGAGAAGGTAAGCGTAAGCTTTGCGGGCAGCAGGAAGGAAGTGCGCTGCAGCGGGGGAAGGTTTGAAGCTTGCTTCGAGAAGCCGGGGGCGGGAGGCCCCTATACGCTGGAGGTGTGTGGGGAAGGAATTTCCTGTAAAATAGAAGATATTCTTGTGGGAGACGTCTATTTTATGTCAGGGCAGTCGAATATGGAACTGGACATCAACTGGGTGTATCACAGTTTTGCGGAGGAGATCGATGCGTGGAACTGTGACCAGGTCAGGCAGTTCAAGGTCCCGGTTTCGTACAATTTTGTGGAGCCGCAGCAGGATACGGACGGCGGCAGCTGGGTGAAGGCGCAGGGAGAGGCTAAAAATACGTTCGGTGCCATCGGCTTCTTCATGGCAAAGAAGCTGTACGGGGAAAAACACATTCCGATAGGGCTGATCCAGACGGCAGTGCCCGGCTGCCCCATCGAATCCTTTCTGACAAAGGAAAATGCCGGAAGATTCGGAGAGATCAAACCGGATGAGATCTGTCATTCCAAAGAAGAGATGCGCCGGCAGACAGAGAAAGAGCAGCAAGCGTGGGATGACAGGGTGAAAACCATGCTGGGACAGGACGATAAGACCCAGGGGGGAGTATGGAAGCGGACAGTGGTTCCGTTCTGGTGGGAACTGGATCAAGAACAGCAGGCGGGAATTGTCACGCTGGAAAAGGATTTTGTATTGGATGATGAACCGGCTGAGGATGCCGTGCTGCAGCTGGGCCTGATGATAGAGGCGGATGAGACCTATATAAATGACAGTTTTGTGGGACGGTCTGAATATCAGTATCTGAGAAGGCGGTATGTGGTGCCGAAGACGCTGCTGCACCGGGGAAAGAACTGCGTCAGAGTGAAACTGATCGTGACCAACGGCACGGCCAGAGTTTGGGAAAAATTGCCTTGTGATATCACAGTGGGCGGCAGGAGTTATGATCTGACGGGAGTGTGGCGGTACCGGATGGGGAAATTCTCCCCGGAGGGATTTTTCCCAAAGACATTCTATGAATATCTGCCCTGCGGAGTGTATCAGGCGATGATCGCGCCGCTTATGGAGGCGAAAGCCGCGGCGCTTCTGTGGTATCAGGGGGAGAGCAATACTGCGGAGCCGGAGGGCTATCTGGAGAAATTCAAACTGCTCGTAAGGCAGTTCAGGGACGGATTGGGACAGCCGGACCTTCCGGTGTATTATGTACAGCTGGCAGGCTATGAGGATCCCTGTGATCCAGACGGAACCGGCTGGGAGAGCATTCGAAGGCAGCAGGAGCAGGCACAGGAAATCCCGGGGGCGCATATGATCGTATCCATGGATGTCGGTTCCCCGACGGATCTGCATCCCCAGAATAAAAAGGCCATTGGGGAGAGGATCGCTGAGAGGATATTGTAAAAAACGAATACTGTTATGTAGATAAAACAATGTTTATCAAAGAATTGCTGGATTTTAAAGGAAAAGTGAACCTGTTCACCCGCCCCGGACGGTTTGGAAAACAGGAATGACCATGAACGGAACAGGTATAATAAAGAGTGCATGGAACGTATGATTTGCGATCCATGTGCTTTTTGTTTTGGGGAGATGCACATAATATGCACACTGAAAGCACAAATTGTATTGACTTATAAAAAGAGACTATGTATAATGCAGTATAAGAAAAACGGGAGGCAGAAAGCATGAAGAGTGTGAATGTTACTTTTCGGGTAGATGAAGAGTTAAAAATGCAGGCGGATGCTTTATTTTCAGAGTTGGGAATGAGCCTTTCCACTGCGTTTAATATTTTTCTGCGGCAATCCGTGAGAGAGCAGCAGATGCCATTTATGATAAGTAAGAATATTCCAAATGCCGTGACAGTGGCAGCCATGGAATCGGCAGAAAATGATGAGGATATGTATGGACCGTTTGACAGCGTAGATTCTTTGATGGAGTCGTTAAATGCTTAAGACAGAATTTACGGGACAATTTAAAAAAGATTATAAATCAGCAATAAAAAGAGGATGTGATCCTGACAAGTTACTGGAGGTAATCGCTTTGCTGATTAGTGAAAAACCATTGCCAGAAAAATACGGGGATCATGCATTGATGGATTCCGGAAATTATAAAGACTTGAGAGAGTGCCATATAGAACCGGATTGGCTGCTGGTTTATAAAATAGAACAGAAGGTTCTGATATTAAAGTTAATCAGAACAGGAACACACAGTGATTTATTTTAAGGAAGAAAAAGATATAGATAATAGATGAGCAGACAGGGAGGACGACAAAATGGACAAGGGGAAATATTATATTACAACGGCGATCGCCTACACATCGGGCAAGCCCCATATCGGAAACAGCTATGAGATCGTGCTGGCGGACAGCATTGCCAGATTTAAGAGAAAGGACGGCTACGACGTATTCTTCCAGACGGGGACCGATGAGCATGGCCAGAAGATTGAACTGAAGGCCGAAGAGGCCGGCATCACACCGAAAGCATATGTGGACGGCGTCGCAAAGACGATTCAGGAGATCTGCGATTCCCTGAATACTTCGTATGACAAGTTTATTCGCACCACTGATGGCTACCATGAAAAACAGGTGCAGAAGATCTTTAAACGCCTTTATGACAAAGGTGATATCTATAAGGGGGCTTATGAAGGGTTATACTGTACGCCCTGCGAATCTTTCTGGACGGAGTCTCAGCTGGTGGACGGGAAATGTCCGGACTGCGGCAGGGAAGTGAAACCGGCGAAGGAAGAGGCATATTTCTTTAAGATGAGCAAATATGCGGACAGGCTGATCAAACATATTAACGACCATCCCGAGTTCATTCAGCCGGTGTCCAGAAAAAATGAAATGATGAACAATTTCCTGCTGCCGGGCCTGCAGGATCTGTGCGTGTCCAGAACTTCCTTTAAGTGGGGGATTCCGGTGGACTTTGATGAGAAGCATGTGGTGTATGTATGGTTAGACGCGCTGACCAACTATATCACGGGTATCGGCTATGATGCGGAGGGTAATTCCACGGAGCAGTATAAGAAGCTGTGGCCGGCGGACCTTCATCTGATCGGCAAGGATATCATCCGCTTCCATACGATCTACTGGCCCATCTTCCTGATGGCGTTGGAGGAAGAGCTGCCGAAGCAGGTGTTCGGCCATCCCTGGCTGCTGCAGGGGGACGGTAAGATGAGCAAGTCCAAAGGCAATGTGATCTATGCGGAGGATCTGATCTCGTTTTTCGGCGTGGATGCGGTGCGGTATTTTGTACTGCACGAGATGCCTTTTGAGAATGACGGTGTGATCACCTGGGAGCTGATGATCGAGCGGTTTAACTCCGATCTGGCAAACACCATGGGGAATCTGGTGAACCGCACGGTATCCATGAGCAATAAATATTTTGAAGGCGTTGCGGCAAATAAGAATGTCACCGGAGAGCAGGCGGATATCGACGCCGATCTGAAGGCGGTGGCGGCGGAAACCTACAGAAAGGTTTCTGCGAAGATGGACGATCTGCGGGTGGCGGATGCGATCAGCGAGATATTCGGACTGTTTAAAAGGTGTAATAAATATATCGATGAGACCATGCCATGGGCTCTTGCGAAGGACGAGGCGAAAAAGGACCGCCTTGCCACAGTGCTCTATAACCTGTTAAACGGCATTCTGGTGGGGGCAAGCCTGCTTGAACCCTTTATGCCGGAGACAGCGGAGAAGATAGCGGAGCAGATCAAGGCGCCGCTTGTAAGCTTTGATAAGCTGGAGAAGGGCAGCGCGGGGGAGATCGGGAACCTGTATCCTTCCGGCAACCGGGTGACGGAGACGCCGGAGATTCTGTTCGCAAGATTGAAAACAGAGGAAGTCATGGAAAAGGTGGAAGCCATGTTCGCGGAGCGGAAAGCGGCGGCAGGGGCCTGCGCGGCAAATGCCGGGGAATCCGGAGCAGAAAACGCTGCCGGAGAGAACGGGAAAGAAGCGGGGGCATCCGGAGAGGGCGGAAAAGAGGCGGCTTCCGCAGAAAACGGCGGCGATGGGGCTGCAGAAATGGATATCGAGGCGAAGCCGGAGATCACCTATGACGACTTTGCGAAGTGCCAGTTCCAGGTGGGAGAGATCATCGACTGCAAGGAAGTGCCGAAATCGAAAAAGCTGCTCTGTTCTCAGGTGAAAGTGGGCTCCGAAGTGCGGCAGATATTATCCGGAATCAAACAGTATTATGCGCCGGAAGAGATGATCGGAAAGAAGGTGATGGTGCTTGTGAACCTTGCGCCCAGGAAGATGGCCGGTCTGGAGTCCCAGGGGATGTTGCTCTGTGCGGAAGATGTGAACGGGAATCTGGCGCTGATGACACCGGAAAAGGCCATGCCTGCGGGGGCTGAGATCTGTTGATCCATGTTGCAGGAAGCGTGAGGACAGGGAAAAGAGAAGGCGCGCGGGATGGCTGGTATTATGTGAAGTAAGGTACATTGTATCAGGCGGCCGCGGCCGGCGACGGGGTATGAGCGATGGTGCAGGAAGACGGAATACAGATCAGACGGGCGAATATCTATGACTGGGATGAGGCGATTGCGCTTGCGTGGAAAACGTTCTTAAAATTTGAGGCAAAGGATTACGGGCAGGAGGGAATAGACAGCTTTCGGGAGTTTCTGTCTGATGCCCTGTTGCGCCGCATGTTCCTGAAAGGGGATTATCCTGTGTTTATTGCCCTTGACGGGGGAAAACAGGCCGGTATGATCTCTCTGCGGAATAAAAAGCACATTTCGTTATTGTTTGTGGAGGAAGGACATCATCACCGGGGTATCGGCAGAAGGCTGATTCAGAGCGTGGAGGAATATATTCAGAAAGAATATCAGGAGAGGAAGATGACGGTGAATGCCGCGCCCTATGCCGTGGGCTTTTATCGGCAGATCGGGTTTGAGGATGTGGCGCCTGAACTTACCAAAGATGGAATAATTTATACGCCGATGGAAAAGAGCCTCTATTGAGGGAGAAAATTCTGTTTGGTAAAAGTGTATAAAAATTGGGAAAACTTTTATGCAATCTGACAGGCGGCGGATTGAAAGAGAAGTTTTATGAACAAGTTGACCAAGATAACGGAAAAACTTTATGAAATAGTGGCATAGCCAAAAAACTTCATGTTCTGTATACTACCTAAGTAGAGCAGGAAAGAAACTGTCAGTAAGCGATTTAAAATTCAGGAGGAAAAGAAAAAATGTCAAGCTTATCATTAAAGAACATCTGCAAAAAGTACCCCAATGGTTTTGAAGCAGTAAAAGACTTCAATCTTGAAATTGCCGATAAAGAGTTTATTATCTTCGTAGGTCCTTCCGGCTGTGGTAAATCTACTACACTGCGTATGGTGGCTGGTCTGGAAGATATCAGCTCCGGTGAACTGTATATCGACGGCAAACTCGTAAACGATGTAGAGCCGAAGGACAGAGATATCGCGATGGTATTCCAGAACTACGCTCTGTATCCTCATATGACAGTTTATGATAACATGGCTTTCGGCCTGAAACTGAGAAAGGTACCGAAAGATGAAATTGATAAAAAGGTTCGTGAAGCAGCTGAGATCCTTGATCTGTCCGCACTTCTTGACCGTAAGCCGAAAGCTCTTTCCGGTGGTCAGAGACAGCGTGTGGCTATGGGACGTGCTATCGTTCGTAAACCGAAAGTATTCCTGATGGATGAGCCGTTATCCAACCTGGATGCAAAGCTTCGTGTACAGATGCGTATTGAGATCGCTAAACTGCACCAGAATCTGGGCACAACGATCATCTACGTTACACATGACCAGACAGAGGCTATGACACTGGGAACCAGAATCGTTGTTATGAAGGCCGGTATCGTACAGCAGGTTGATACCCCTCAGAATCTGTATGAGAAACCCGCTAACCTGTTCGTAGCAGGCTTCATGGGATCTCCTCAGATGAACTTCTTAGATGCGACTGTTAAAGTAAACGGCAGTGTGGCAAGCCTTGAATTAGCAGGCCAGAGTATTGAACTTCCGGCAGCGAAATCCAAAGCGCTGATCGACGGCGGTTATGACGGAAAGGTTGTTACATTCGGTATTCGTCCTGAGGATGTGTACGATGCACCTGAGTTCCTTGCAAATGCAAAGACAACATTTACATCGAGCGTTAAAGTTTACGAGCTGTTAGGCGCAGAAGTTTATCTGTACTTTGATCTGGATAAGTTCCCGATCACTGCAAGAGTAGACTCCAGAACAACAGCAAGACCTGGCGATGAGATCAAGTTTGCGTTTGACGTAGAGAAGATCCACGTATTTGATAAAGAAACAGAAGTGACGATCTGCAACTAAGCCGCTGCTTTCCAAGCGGCGCTACGAGCACAGTGCCTGCAATGCAGGCACGGGCGAAGCGTTTGCGAGTCGAGGCGTCACAATAACATTGTTACCTATAGAGGGATGTGAAACGCATCCCTCTTTTTCCTTAAGTGAAATACCCTGCAGAAATAAATCCCACACAGAGAAAAAGGAGAAGCTCATGATATCAAACCAGATTATTCAGAACAGTATAGAAGAATTAAAAAATATTACGAAAGTCGATTTTGGGGTGTTTGATTTAAACGGCATCTGTATAGCATCTACCTTTGAAACGTCAGCGGAAGAAAAGGGGCTGGTTGTGAATTTCGTGGCTTCGCCGGCAGACAGTCAGGTGATTGGCCATCACCATCTTCTGAAGGTTTTAGATGAGGAGGAAGTCAACTATATTTTAGATGCGAGAGGCTTAAGCGACGATGCTTATATGCTGGGAAGAGTTGCGGTATGTCAACTTCAGAATCTGATGATCGCTTATAAAGAGAGATTTGACAGAAATAATTTCTTTCAGAATCTGATACTGGATAATCTGCTGCTTGTGGATATTTATAACAGGGCGAAGCGGCTTCATATTACGGATCAGCAAAGCAGGGTGGTATACATTGTGGAATCAGGGGATCAGGATGAGCTTTCTGTCAGCGAATTAATGAAGGGGATGTTTTCTGCACAGAATGGAGATTATGTGACAACTGTGGATGAAGACAGTGTGGTTTTGATTAAAGCCATGGATGAGGATGAGAGTGATGAAGGATTGGAGAGAATTGCCAAAACCATTATGGACATGATTAATGCAGAGGCTATGATCAATGTCAGAGTGGCATTCGGAACAGTAATACACGAATTGAAGGATGTATCGAAATCTTATAAAGAAGCGAAGATGGCTTCCGATGTAGGACGGATTTTTTATCCCGAAAAACAGATCGTATCCTACAGGCTTCTGGGTATTGGCAGATTGATCTATCAGCTTCCGGTGAATCTTTGCAGAATGTATATTCATGAGATTTTCGGGGAGCGTATACCGGAAGAGATAGACGAGGAGACGCTGGTGACAGTTGAGAAGTTTTTTGAGAATAATCTGAATGTTTCGGAGACTTCAAGGCAGTTGTTTATTCATCGCAATACACTGGTCTACAGAATTGAAAAGCTTCAGAAGGCTACCGGATTGGATATCCGTGTGTTTGATGATGCGCTTACATTAAAGATCGCTTTGATGGTAGTAAACTATATGAACTATCTGGAAGAGAGAACCAGCTGAACCGACAGGTGAAGCTGGTTCGA
>CAJTPM010000031.1:20580-48098 GCA_910578085.1 uncultured Lachnospiraceae bacterium
TCGATACGGTGCAATATACGGAGTAGATTGCAGCGTTTCCCGAAAGCTGAACCGACAGGTGAAGCTGGTTCGATACGGTGCAATATACGGAGTAGATTGCAGCGTTTCCCGAAAGCTGAACCGATATGTGAAGCAAAAACATCATAAGAAGCGTCATAAGCACCCCCGTTTACTCATAATATGGATAATAGGAAGCATGTTGAGACTATATCTAAAGGAGGAAACGGGGTTTGTATTATGATAAAAGAATAAGATATTTGAGCTATTATGAGAGCGGCATTAAGTTGCAGAATGCCGGATATGTGAAGTTTCAGGTGAGGGACAGCCTTTGCCAGATGATCATTTATGTGAAAGGCCCACGGCTTATGGGAAGCGGTGAGGGAGCGGTGTATCTGCTCTCGAGAAAACAGGACCAGACGGATACGGATGGGTTTTATCTGGGAGGCCGGGACAGCCGCCTGCAAAAACATCTGTTGGGAAATTTGAATATCTGTAACGGACAGGGACATTGTGCAGTACGAATGAATGCGGAAAATATGGCGGATAGCGGATTGCGATATGATGAGATCTGCGGAATCAAAATTGAGCTGCATGAATACCAGTATCTGGAATCACAGTGGAGCATAACGAATTTTATGCCGAAAAGGGTGGAAACACAAATCGCTTCAGGTACAGGGTACAGGCTGCGCAGACCGCAGGGAGAGAGGCGGAGTTCGGAAGGAAAGAATCAGGTAAACGATCAGGGCAGTATAGTAGTTAAGCCGCAGGAGGAAGGCGGCATACCGGACGGGTCAGCTGCGGGGATCAATCTGATAGTGACACCTGTGTCAGAAAATCTGAGAGTTGAGAAACTTGTCCGGCAGGATTGGATGCAGGGAGAAAGCAATGTCATGGAGCTGTCAGAAAGAGGCCGGCTGGAGGCGGATGTAAAGATGGAAACGGAGGCGGCCGCAGCAGAAGCTGATATGGAGGAGAAAGCGGATAGAGATACAACAAAGGCCAACATGGAAGAAAAGGCGGGAAGTGTTGCAGCAAAAGCTGCCATAGAGGAAATATCGGAAAGAACCATAAATATAGTGGGAGACACAGGAGTGATGTCAGGGCGGGCTGCATTTCCGGAGAATATAGGAGAGAATGCAGAAAAAATCGTGACGGTGACAGATATGAAAGGGGTATCGGAGAGAGAAAATACGGAGCGGGAGATAGAAGAGAAACCGGGAGAAACTGCGGCTAAGGAAAAAATTATAGAGAAAGCAGAAAAAGTAGAGAGCGTGAAAAGAGAAGTACTTGCAGACTGGGCAGCGGATCAGGAGCCAGTGGGAGAAAAAGAAGATTCTATGGAGGAGATGCTGGAACGGGAGGTGAGAAGAAAAGAAGCGCAGTTGGGCCGATCGGAACAAATGGAAGAAATACGGCCCGAAGAACAGGAACTTCACTCTGATAAATGGGAACAATTGAGAAAAATTTATCCGGTTGTGCATCCGATCAGGGAGGAAGAGGAATATTTAAAGATCGCACCGAAAGACTTTGTTATCTTTTCAGAAAAGTATCAGGAACTGGTACACAACAGTTTTTTGTTGCATGGCTATTATAATTATAAGCATTTGATCCTTGGCAAAAGAGAAAAAGACGGCAGAGTGATCTATTATCTGGGCGTACCGGGAACCTTCCACGACAGAGAAAAAACTGTGGCAGTGATGTTTGGTTTTGAGGCTTTTGACGGGAAGAGGGAACCGGCAGAAAACGGAGATTTCGGATATTATCTGAGAAGAGTGGAAATATAGAATACTGATATAAAAACTGTACCGGGCAGCCTGCTGTCCGGTACTTTTGCAGCCAACTCCGCCAGGCTTCCTCACGTCACATGAAAGATTCTGCTTAGTGCTGCTTTGTTCCCAACCTGACACGGTTCGCAGATTTCCATTGCGCAAGACCCGGCCTCTTTGCCGCTTGCGAAAGGCAGCAACAACAGGCTGCCCGATACAGTTATGCTTTTCAGTATAGGTGTTTTTTCCTGAAAAGTCAAGAAAAAGGTGTGGGTGCGGCCTCTTTCCAGAAGAGAATACCAAAAAGCAGAGGTGTAGTCAGCATCATCGGAAACAAATAGCGCAGCAGAGCTATTGGTCCGAGGAGAAGTCCGCAAAAATAAAGGGCAGCAGGCAGAATGCACAGCAGCATTTTTTTGCTTTTTCGCTCTATTGAGACACCGGTACCGATTACGATCAGATAGATGGAAATACCGGGTTGCATTGGTGGAAAGTAGTTTTTCTTTTGAAGCTGTTTTTCCAAAAAAGAATAATATTTTGGGAAAAGACCATATCTGGAGATGGTCAGATGGGATATTCCAGGAAAGGTCTCTTCAAGGGCAAGTCCACGGCGGACGCTGCGGCCCATGTCCAGGTAGGAAAGAACCAGATTTCGGAAAGCGCGGATATAAATGCCGGGATTTTGACTGCCGACAGTGAGATAAAGGGAAATATACTTTTCGGAATCTTTGGAAAAGGCTTCTGTATCAAAGAAGGCCTTCATGGGATCTGCTGTGTCCTGCTGGAAGGTATCCCAGGATTCAACAGGAAGAATTTCCTGGACTGTATCAAGCTGTTGCGTTGTGATATTCGCCGGTTCTGTATTGCAGACAGAGGCGGAACATACGGCAGCCAACTGCTGAATCGGAATACTCATATTCTCTCTGGCATTTCCTGTTGGGATGTGCAGGCCCTGTGCAAAAAACAGGGACAGCAGTCGGGAAATCAGAAAGATCATGCACAGAGAAAAGATTGTTTCTCTGAATTGACGGAGAAAAAAAATCAGAATAACAGCAAGTAAAACAGCCAGATAAATTGCAGCGTTTCTCATCAGGCACATGATGGAACCGGATATAAGCAGACGGAGACAAGGGTGGGTAAAACAGAAACGCCCTGTAGGGAAATTGGGTTTAATTGTATCTGTGCTACATATGGTTTCCAGAAGATTTATGAAAAAATGCAGAAAACAGACGCCGAACAGGATATCTTTTGTGACATTGAAGGTCAGAATGTGAAGAGTGGGATTTAGCACGATCCAAAGGAATCCGCCAGCGATGACAGTGAAAGGAGTGTGGAGCTTTTTCAGAAATAAGAGTGATCTTGCAAGGACCTGTGTCACGAGCAGGCCCTGGATCAGTGTGAACAGTGCAAGGCCAAGGGAAGCATTTTTGAGTATGCTTTCGCCCAGAGAGAGAAAAAGACCAAGCAGGCAGGTATGGAGCAGGGGATTGGCGCTTGTGAGCTCCATTTCTCCAAAATATTGGGCGGCCTGAATTGGAGCATCATATCCGAAGGTGCCTGGAAATAGTGCAAGAAAGGCGGGAAGAAAGGACAACGAAATAAGAAACCATAGAATCATCATAAGTTTCCGGTCGGAACAGGAATTGTATAGTTTGACACCGAGGCTGCAGCCGGAAAGACGCCGTTTCATCTGTGGAGAAAAAACGCGATTGAAAAGGACATGGAGCGCTACACCTGTAACAAAAAAAACCAGGAAAGAAAAAACAAAAAGCCCTATCATGGAATAGCGGCTAAGACCAAACAGCATGACAAAAAAAGAAAAAAAGAAAGAAACAAACAGGATTCCTTTCAGAGGAACAGTTTTCATAATTTAGTAGATCCCCCTTCCGCATATCATTTTTCTTATTATTACCGATTTGATATTAAAAAATGCGGGCAGTTTTCCGGGTGCAAAATTTACGGAGTGTTAAGCAGGCATAAAGTGGCTGAATCAGGAGATAATGTAAAGAGCAGAGTCATAAGAATGACCGTATTGGCTTTGTGGGCGTGATGTATGCGTGATGGGTAAAAAATGCCTGGAAATGTGGGGGAAGCGACGGTGAATATGTCAAAATTTTCGGGAAAGATGTCAGTGATCATTCCATCCTATCGACCTGACGGAAAGCTGATCGAGGTAGTGAGAAAATTAAGAGAGAAGGGATTTGGGGATATCATTCTTGTAGATGATGGCAGCGGAGATGAGTTCAGACAGATTTTCGGAGAGGTATCTCTTTTTCCCGAGGTAACAGTCCTGACTCATCAGGAGAACAGAGGAAAGGGCAGCGCACTAAAAACCGCTTTTGGATATTGTATACGGGAGAGGTCAGAATGTAACGGCGTTATTACGGTGGATGGAGATGATCAGCATCATATAGAAGATATTATGGCATGCTGTGCAAGACTTCAGGAAAAGCCTGACCATGTGATCCTGGGAGCCAGAGATTTCGGGGCAAAAGAAGTTCCTTTTCGCAGCCGATTCGGCAATATCCTGACGAGGGGTATTTTCCGCATAGCCTGTGGTATTCAGATAACGGATACACAGACGGGGCTGCGGGCAATTCCGGCATGTTATCTGCGGGATATGATGGAGATAGAAGGAAACAGATATGAGTATGAAACGAATATGCTGCTGGAAATGAAAGCCCGGGGAATCCCTTTTGAGGAAGTGGAGATCCGTACGATCTATCTGAATGAAAATAATTCTTCCCATTTTAATCCTTTAAAAGATTCTTTTCGTATATACTATACAATTTTTACATTTGCAGGCAGCGCCGCTGCTTCATCGTCAATTGATCTTTTCCTGTTTTATCTGGCGACAGGCCTTCTTACACGCATGAAACCGGAAGGTGCATGGAATATCGCCGCTGCAGCCATAGCAGCGCGGGCGGGTTCCTCTCTGTTCAACTATCATATAAACCGTCGGAAAGTTTTTGGCCGTGGCAACAGAAGTTCCGCTGTCAGATATTATATGCTCTGTGTGTTGCAGCTTGCGGTGAGCGTGGGGATCGTATCGGGAATATCCTTCCTTTTTCCGACGGGAAATTTCGGTAAGACATTGATCAAGGCTTTAGCTGATATCATCCTGTTCCTGATCAGCTATCAGATTCAGCGGGAGTGGGTGTTTCAGGAGGCGTAGCAGGAGTTTTTTCCAGCTTATTGCGGATTCTCAGATCCTTAAAAAACTGTTTCAGGACAGTGCTGCATTCCTTCTCCAGAATTCCCCGTATCACCTGAACCTGATGATTGAACTCAGGCATCTCGAGGAGATTGAGAATGGAACCTGCACACCCGGCTTTGGGATTCATGCAGCCGATCACGACCTGTGGGATTCTTGCCTGTACGATAGCGCCGGAACACATCTGACAGGGCTCTAAGGTCACATATAGGGTGCAGTCCTCTAACCGCCAGTCACCGATCTTTTTGCTGGCTTTTCTGATCGCTGTGATTTCGGCGTGGGATAATGTATTTTTGTCGGTATTTCTGCGGTTGTATCCTCTGGCGATGATTTTATTGTCATGGACGATCACACAGCCGATGGGCACTTCTCGGAGGAGAAGTGCCTTTTTTGCCTGCTGCAGGGCAGCGCGCATATATTTTTCGTGAAGTTTTATCAAAGATTCTGCTTCCATGGATGCTCACCTCTTACATGCAAAATGACTGTGACGCCATAAAGGAGAAAAAGACATTTTTTAAGCGTATATACCCCGGCTTACACCATTCCGGAATATGGCAGTATCATAACCAGTCAGTTCAGCTTTTCAAACACCGGCGTATAAATATCATAAAAAGTATTGTCATAAATATCATTTAAAAGATGATTGGCGGTAAGCAGAGAACGCTGTAAAAGCTCATCAGAGATCAGCCTTTCGGCATGGGCCTGGGCCAGCTCATCCATGTCAAGTATCTTGAAAGATTTATCGGGATAGACGAGAATATCAAGCAGCAGATCAGTGGAAGTGAGCGAAGTTTTATCTTCGTTCCACTCGTAGGAAACAATATCGCAGTACCAGCAGATCAGAAGGTTGTCCCGGGTATAAAATCTGCTGACTTTTACGCCTTTGTTCAGGTAATAGCAGGAATCGCCGTGGTGCAGGATCTTTTTGGGTTTTAAGGTATTCCATCTGGTCAGAATGTGGTCCTCGGTGACCTCCAGGATAGAGTCATCTTTCAGTAAAATGCATTCGTCAGGAATCAGCCGTTTGCGGTAAAGAATCGGAGTCGTCATGCAGGTATCCTCAGTCAGAATATGGCAGATATTTCCAGATGATATCTGCCGTTTTTAGTGCCGGCATTATCTTAAAGTGTCAGGATAAAGTTCTTAAATAAAATAGTACGCTGTAGATGCGGGAAAGTCAACGGGATTTTTGATAATTTTTAACAAAATTTTCTGATTTATCAGGGGCATAAATAGACAGTTTATCAAAAGAAACCAATACGTATTTTTTTATCTTTATCAATAGACAGATTCTCCCAAAAGGAGTATAATCATAATGTATGTGCGAAGTTGATAAAGGAGGAAAGAAAGTGAAATATCACAGGAACGTATACCGCTGCCTTGTTCTGATCACACAGTTTGGCATTTCTATGCTGGTTCCGATTTTTCTTTGCTCTTTTTTGGGTATTTATTTAGATAGAAAGTTCGGTACACAGTTCCTGATGGTGCTGTTGTTCTTTGTAGGCGCGGCCGCGGGATTCAGAAATGTCTGGCGGATGGCAAAGGTGATCTATGAAGAAAAGAGCGAAAAAGACAGATATGAAGAGAAAAATAAATGAAACACTGATGGAGCTTTTTGTCGGGATCTTCCTCTGGGGACTTGTCTGGCAGGCGGCGGGCGTCTGGTTTGTACCCGATAAGTTTTCCTGCAGCCTGGGACTGTGGCTCGGCGTACTGACTGCGGAGATCTGTGCGTGGCATATGTACCGGTCCATAGACAGGGCTCTTGACTTTTCGGAGAAGGATGCCCGGAAGTATATGACGAGCCGCAGTATGATGAGATACGGGCTGATCATCATGGTTTTACTTGTTTTGATGATCACGGGGGCGGGGAATCCGCTCTGTTGTTTTCTTGGCGTAATGGGGTTGAAAGCTGCAGCTTATCTGCAGCCCCCTTTGCATAAAGTGATGAAAAAAAGAAGGAGGTGAAAGGATGGGACAGGGTATTTTACTATCCGGCGCAGATGACATTGATTTTATGATACACGGCGTGTTTTCCTATGAACTGTTCGGACAGACACTGTGGATCACAACATCTCATGTGTGTATTGCTGTTGTCTTTCTGGTGCTTTTGCTGTTTATTTTTGCGGCAAACAGGGCTATCAAAAAGGGCACGGAAATACCGACAGGCTTTCAGAACGTGGTGGAGCTGATCGTCGAGAAGCTGGACGGCATGGTTGGCAGTACCATGGGGGCCAGCGCACCGGCGTTCCGCAACTATATCGGCACGATCTTCATTTTCATTCTGGTCTGCAATATTTCCGGTTTGTTCGGACTGCGGCCGCCTACGGCGGATTACGGGACAACGCTGGCGTTAGGACTGATGACCTTTACGCTCATAACCTTTAATAAGTTTAAGCATAAAGGCGCAAAGGGCGTTCTTAAAGGACTTTGTGATCCATGGCCGATCTGGGCGCCGATCAATGTGATCGGTGACGTGGCGGTACCGATCTCTCTGTCGCTTCGTCTATTTGCCAATGTGCTCTCGGGCGTGGTGATGATGGCGCTGATTTACGGGCTGCTCGGATGGATAGCAGTGATCTGGCCGGCAGCGCTGCATGTATACTTTGATCTGTTCTCGGGATGCATCCAGACATACGTATTCTGTATGTTGACGATGACATATATCGCGGATGCCTGCAGTCCGGAGTAAGCAATCGGTAAGATTTATTATTAAAATAATATATTACAACAATTATAAAGGAGGAACTAAAAATGGAATTTAACAATTACTTTATCTTAGGCTGTTCAGCAATCGGTGCAGGCCTTGCGGTTATCGCAGGTATTGGACCTGGTATCGGCCAGGGTATCGCAGCAGGACATGCGGCAGCAGCGGTTGGAAGAAACCCGGGCGCAAAATCCGACATTACTTCCACCATGCTTTTAGGGCAGGCCGTGGCGGAGACCACAGGTCTTTATGGTCTGTTAGTTGCCATGCTGTTAATGTTTGTTAAACCCCTTATTATAAAATAAGCCTGAAAAACTGCTTTTAAAAAATTTTTAAATTTAGAGAAAGGAGGTTTACAGGTTGAACGCATTACTGAATGCTAATCTCGTGCTGTTAAGCGGCGAAGGATTTGATTATCTGTTTGATCTGACCGGGCAGCTTCTGCAGGATGCCGTTTTGATGATCATAGCGGTGTTTGTACTGTTTCTGGTGGCATCTCATTTCCTGTTCAATCCCGCCAGGGATATGTTAAAAAAGAGACAGGAAAAGATCAAAGGAGAACTGGACGACGCCAAAGAGAGCATGGAATCCGCGGATGCCTTAAAAGCGGAGTATGAAGATAAGCTGAAAAACGTTGAAAAAGAAGCGGAAGACATTCTGACACAGGCCAGAAAGAAAGCGCTGGAGAATGAGAACAGGATTATTGCGGAGGCGAAAAATGAAGCTGCCGCCATCATAAAGCAGGCCAGAAACGAAGCGGAGTTAGAGAAACGCAAGGCGGCGGATGATGTAAAGAGAGAAATGATCTCCATTGCGGCTATGATGGCCGGAAGCGTCACGAAAGGCGCGGTGGATGTCTCCATTCAGGACAGTCTCGTGGAAGAAACTTTGAAAGAAATAGGTGAAAACACATGGCTAAGTTAATTTCAAAAACCTATGGAGAAGCGATTTTCGAGCTGGCTGTCGCTGAAAACAGAGTGGATGCGCTGTCGGAAGAGATTCAGACCGTGCTGAAGGCGCTGGAGGAAAATCCTGAATTTTCGGAGATTATGAAGCATCCGAAGATCATCAAGGAAGAAAAGCTCCAGATTATTGAGAATGTTTTTAAAGGAAGAGTATCCGATGAACTGACAGGCTTTATCAGGCTGATCGTAGAGAAGGACCGCTACGGCCAGTTAGAGGAGATCATGCAGTATTTCCTGGACGAGGTAAAGTCCTTAAAGGGCATTGGAGTAGCCTGGGTGAGATCTGCTCTGCCTCTCAGAGAGGAGCAGAAAAAGCGGATAGAAGCAAAACTGCTTGAGACCACTTGCTTCCGGGAGATGGAGATGCACTATCAGGTGGACGACACACTGATCGGCGGCATGGTCATCCGGATCGGCGACAGAGTGGCGGACAGCAGTATTCGGACAAAGCTGAGCCATTTAGAGCAGCAGCTTTTGAAAATACAGCTTCAAAATTAGCTTCAAAAATATAAAGAAAGGTGCGTATGATTCATGAATTTAAGACCAGAAGAGATAAGTTCGGTCATCAAGGATCAGATTAAGAGATATGCGGCCCAGCTAGAAGTATCCGAAGTGGGAACCGTCATACAGGTTGCAGACGGGATCGCGCGTATTCACGGCCTGGAAAACGCCATGCAGGGTGAGCTTTTGGAGTTCCCCGGCGAAGTGTACGGCATGGTGATGAACCTGGAAGAGGATAACGTGGGTGCGGTGCTTCTTGGCAGTACGCAGAATATCAAGGAGGGCGATACCGTAAAGACTACCGGCAGAGTTGTGGAAGTGCCGGTGGGCGATTGTATGCTGGGACGTGTTGTAAATGCTCTTGGTCAGCCGATCGATGAAAGAGGACCTATTCGGACAGATAAATACCGTCAGATCGAGAGAGTGGCCTCCGGCGTTATCACGAGAAAATCCGTTGATACACCGTTGCAGACCGGTATCAAGGCGATTGACTCCATGGTACCCATCGGACGGGGACAGCGTGAACTGATCATCGGTGACCGTCAGACCGGTAAGACGGCGCTTGCGGTAGATACGATTATTAACCAGAAGGGGCAGGGCGTAAAATGTATTTACGTTGCCATCGGCCAGAAGGCTTCCACGGTGGCTTCCATTGTGAAGACGCTGGAAGAATACGGCGCTATGGCCTATACCACGGTTGTGGCTTCCACAGCCAGCGAGCAGGCTCCGTTACAGTATATAGCTCCCTATGCGGGGTGTACCATCGGTGAGGAATGGATGGAAAACGGCGAGGATGTGCTTGTGATCTATGATGATCTGAGTAAGCATGCGACGGCTTACCGTACACTCTCCCTGTTACTGAGGCGTCCGCCCGGGCGTGAGGCGTATCCCGGCGACGTGTTCTACCTGCATTCCAGACTGCTTGAGAGAGCGGCCCATATGAGCGATGAGTACGGCGGGGGAAGCCTGACGGCGCTTCCGATTATTGAAACGCAGGCAGGCGACGTTTCGGCTTATATTCCGACCAATGTGATCTCCATCACAGACGGTCAGATCTATCTGGAGACAGAGATGTTCAACTCCGGTTTCCGTCCGGCGGTAAACGCAGGCCTTTCTGTGTCCCGTGTGGGTGGTGCGGCACAGATCAAGGCGATGAAGAAGATCGCGGCGCCGATCCGTGTGGAACTTGCGCAGTACAGAGAGTTGGCTGCATTCTCCCAGTTCGGATCCGAGTTGGATGCGGATACAAAGGAGAAGCTTGCCCAGGGTGAAAGAATTAAGGAAGTACTCAAACAACCCCAGTATCAGCCCATGCCGGTACAGTATCAGGTTATCATCATCTATGTGGCGACGAATAAATACCTGTTAGACATTCCGGTGTCGGATGTCACCAGATTTGAGAAGGAACTGTTTGAATTTATCGATACGAAATATCCTGAGATTCCGGGAAGCATTGCGGAACAGAAGGTGATTTCCGATGAGACGGAAACAAAGCTGAAGGCTGCAATAGAAGAGTTTAAGAAAACTTTCGCGTAAACAGCGAAGTGACTTTGCCTGTTGAGCAGAAAAGCGCCGTTGATTTTTGAATTTGAGAAGCGAATTCTGCAATGTGGGCGAAGTTCACACCTGGAAAGGAAAAGGTGACAGATATGGCCTCTATGAGAGACATAAAAAGACGTAAGGGCAGTATCCAGAGTACTCAGCAGATCACCAAAGCCATGAAGCTTGTTTCCACCGTAAAGCTGCAGAGAGCTAAGCAGCGCGCCGAACAGTCCAAGACTTATTTTGACTGTATGTATGAGACCGTAAACAGTGTTTTGAAAAAAACGAGCGGCATGCAGCACCGCTATCTGCAGTCCGGCAATTCGCCGAGGAAGGCAGTGATCGTGATTACCTCCAACAGAGGACTTGCGGGCGGATATAACTCCAATATTGTAAAGCTGATCACAAGAGGCGGTCTGCCGAAGGAGGATCTGGATATTTACAGCATTGGCAAAAAGGGAAAGGATGCTCTGAGCAGATATGGTTATCATATCGCCTGGGAGAATTCCGAAATTATTGAGGAACCCGCTTACGCTGATGCGATGCAGCTTTCGGGGAAGCTTTTGGAGGAGTTTGCGGCAGGCAGTATCGGAGAGATCTATCTTGCATATACCTATTTTAAAAATACGGTTGTCCATATTCCGAAGTTTTTAAAGCTTCTGCCGGTAGAGACGGTGGCGGATGAGCCGACTGAAAAGCCGGGAGAGGATGTGCGGGAGGAGAAAGAACTTTCGATTCCGATGAACTTTGAGCCGAACGATGAGGAAGCCCTTGATCTTCTGATTCCGAAATATATCACCAGCCTGATCTACGGAGCGCTGGTGGAAGCGGTGGCAAGTGAAAACGGCGCCAGAATGCAGGCGATGGATTCGGCGACGAGCAATGCTGAGGAAATGATCAGTAACCTGACGTTACAGTATAACAGAGCCCGTCAGGGTTCCATTACACAGGAATTAACAGAAATTATAGCCGGTGCGGAAGCAATTTCCTGATTATTTTCCGCAGGGCAGAAACAAAGTAGAAAGGAAGTAAAGATGGCAGATAAGAATACAGGTAAAATTACCCAGATTATCGGCGCCGTTCTGGATATCAAGTTTACAGAAGGGAAACTTCCCGAAATCAATGAAGCGATCCGGATTCCGTTAAAGGAGGGAAAGCTGGTGGTGGAAGTATCCCAGCATCTGGGGGATGATACGGTCAGATGTATCGCCATGGGTCCTACGGATGGTCTGGTGAGGGGTATGGATGCGGAGGCAACAGGCGCTCCGATCACTGTGCCCGTGGGTGAAAACACGCTGGGACGTATGTTCAACGTGCTCGGCGAGCCGATAGATAATAAGCCTGTGCCGACTGAGGTGGAATATACACCGATCCACAGACCTGCACCGGAGTTTTCGGAGCAGTCCACTCAGCAGGAGCTGTTGGAGACAGGGATCAAGGTGGTAGACCTTCTGTGCCCTTATCAGAAGGGTGGTAAGATCGGTCTGTTCGGCGGCGCCGGCGTAGGAAAAACAGTGCTGATTCAGGAGCTGATCCGTAATATTGCGACAGAGCACGGCGGCTATTCCGTATTTACAGGCGTAGGCGAGAGAACAAGGGAAGGAAACGACCTTTACTATGAAATGAAGGAATCCGGCGTTATCGATAAGACGACGATGGTGTTCGGACAGATGAACGAGCCCCCCGGAGCCAGAATGAGAGTGGGCCTGACGGGCCTGACGATGGCAGAGTATTTCCGTGATAAAGGCGGTAAGGATGTGTTGCTGTTCATCGATAACATTTTCCGTTTTACACAGGCGGGTTCTGAGGTGAGCGCACTGCTTGGACGTATGCCTTCGGCGGTGGGTTATCAGCCCACGCTGCAGACGGAGATGGGCGCACTGCAGGAGAGAATCACCTCCACAAAGGACGGTTCCATCACATCGGTTCAGGCGGTTTATGTGCCTGCGGATGACCTAACGGATCCGGCGCCTGCGACGACCTTCGCACATCTGGATGCAACGACGGTGCTTTCCCGTTCTATTGTGGAACTTGGTATCTATCCGGCGGTGGATCCGCTTGAGTCCACTTCCAGAATCCTGGATCCGAGAATTCTGGGCGAGGAGCATTATCAGGTTGCAAGAAGTGTACAGGAAATTTTGCAGAGATATAAGGAGCTGCAGGATATCATCGCGATCCTCGGTATGGATGAACTGTCCGAGGAGGATAAACTGGTGGTTTCCAGAGCGAGAAGAGTGCAGAGATTTTTATCCCAGCCGTTCTATGTGGCGGAGCAGTTCACCGGATACGACGGAAAGTATGTGCCCATCAGTGAGACGATCCGCGGCTTTAAGGAAATTCTGGAAGGAAAGCATGACGACATTCCGGAGAGCTATTTCCTGAATGCAGGAACCATTGATGATGTACTGGCCCGTGTGAAATAGGGGGTGAGCGTATGGCGGAGACAAACGATTTTACGCTGAAAATTATAACCCCGGACAGGGTTTTCTATGAGAAACCTGTGAAAATGGTGGAGTTTAATACGGTGGAGGGAGAGATCGGCGTACTGCCCGGTCATATCCCGATGACAGTCATTATCAAACCTGGGGTACTCACGATCACGGAGGAGGATAACTCCAGGGAAGCGGCACTTCATGCAGGCTTTGCGGAGATTCTGCAAAATCAGGTGACGATTCTGGCGGAAATTATAGAATGGCCGGAAGAGATCGATGCGACCAGGGCGCAGGAAGCGAAAGAAAGAGCGGAAGAAAGACTGCGTACAAAGGATGTAGGAACGGACGTTTCAAGGGCTGAAATCGCGTTGAAACGTGCGCTGACGAGAATAAATGTTTTAAAGTAAAAGAACGAAAAACACCTTTGCTGCATATGCTAAAATAAAGCAGCAGAGGTGTTTTGTTATGCCAAAAGAAAATATTTTGCCTTTTTATATGATTTATCCGCTCCCCTTGGCCGGCCAGGAGGAGGAGTCTATGATGCGGGATCTGGAGTATATGCAGCAGCTTTATCCGGCGGATGCCAAAAAATACCAGAAAAAAATTGCGGCGGTGCTCGACAGGATAGATTACGACGGTAGTCTGATCTATGATGAATATCCCTGCAGGTGGCAGATGTATCGGTTATGCCAGAGCGTTATGGCGGTTCTGAGGCGGGAAGCGAGTGGGGGAAAAGAGGAAGTTTCTGTGGAAAAATGGGTGTGGATCGAGGAAATGGTGCAGATTTTGTTGTATTATGAGGTGTATAAAAGACGGCATACGAATAAAAATAAGATAAAACCGGTTGAGGTTTTGGGAAAATACAGGTAAAATATTATTGGATAAAATGGACGCCCGGTTCTCTTTGCAGAATCGGGCGGAGGAGTTTAGATGAAGAAGTCGGTTTTAAAGGGGATATTCTTTGGAGTTGTTTTATTTGTGGCGCTGTTTCTGTTTGAGACAGTGATGAATCTGGGGAATACGGATATGACGGCGGACATGCCTCCGGCGTCTTATCCGCTTGTCTATATGATCGTGTCGGGAGAGCAGGTGAACTGCCTGCACGGGTATCGGAACGAGATGGAAGTTTCCTATATGCGGGATACAATCACGCCTCTGGAAAATGGCAGGGATCTGGGAATCACTGTGGAAAAATTCGGGACAGGCATCGAGTCCGTTTCTTACCAGGTCAGAAGCGGGGATGGGAGCCGACTGATCGAGGAGACGGAGATTACGGAGTATGAGGAGACAGAAAATTTTCTGACAGCTTATTTCACTGTAAAGGATCTTCTGGAACAGGGAAAAGAGTATAATTTTATAATCAGTCTGAAATTAGAGTCCGGACGGGATGTTCGTTATTATACGCGGATACTGCTGGGTCAGGACTATCATGTCTGGGAAAAGACAGAATTTGTAAAGAGATTTCATGAGGATACGTTTGACAAGGCAAATGTGGAAGAGAACCTGGCGATGTATCTGGAATCCAACAGGGAAGGAGATAACAGTTCTTTTGCGCGGGTGGACATTCACAGCAGCTGGAACCAGGTGACATGGGGGGATCTTGCGGTAGAGAAAATATCCGAGGCAGTTGTGGATATCAAGGAGATGATGCCACAGACAGCATCCTTTCAGATACATTATCAGGTGGAGATTCCATATGAGGGAAGGCGTGAAAAATATCTTGTGACAGAATATTACAGGATCCGTTACACGACTGACCGGATGTACCTGCTTGATTTTGAGAGAGAGATGAATCAGATCTTTGATGAGAAAAAAAATGTCTATAACAGTAATAAAATTTCGCTTGGAATACAGGGGAAGGAGCAGGTTAAGCTGATAGAATGTGATGGCGGCAATATTCTGACTTTTGTGGTGGGTGGCAGACTGTTTTCCTATAATGTGGCAGATAATAAACTGGCACTTTTATTCAGTTTTCAGGATGAGAATAACTATGACAGGCGAACTGTATATGATAAGCATAAGATTAAGGTATTAAATGTAGATGAGGCCGGAAATGTACAGTTTGTTGTATTTGGGTATATGAACAGGGGACGTCATGAGGGGGAAAATGGTGTTCAGGTAAACCTCTATAACAGCAGCCAGAATACAGTGGAGGAAATGACGTTTATTCCGTATACAAAATCACCGGAACTGTTGCAGCAGGATATGAGTAAGCTGTCTTTTGCGGGGAATAATAATCGCTTTTATATGATGGTGGACAGTACGATCTATGAAATGAATCTGTCTTCCAGACAGTGCCGGGTTATAGCAGCTAATCTGGACGAAGATGCTTATCGGGTGTCTGAAAACGGAAAGATGTTAGCCTGGGTAGAGGGCGGCCGGTATGCAGCGCAATCTATGCAGTTTATGAATCTGATGAGCGGGAAAAGGATGTCAGTAGAGGCTGGGTTCGGGGAATATGTGCAGCCTCTGGGCTTTATGGGGGATGACCTGATTTATGGAATTGCCGACAGGAAAGATGTGGCAAGGGACAGCTCCGGCAGAATCTTTTTCCCGATGCATACTATCAAGATACAGGATGAGAAGGAGAATATTTTAAAGGAGTATACAGTACCTGACACATATGTTGTTTCCTGCAGTGTGCAGGAAAACCAGATCATGCTTTATCGGGTAAGGAAGGATATCGATGAGATGAGCGGTGAGACTGTCTATGTTGAAGAGGAAAATGACCAGATCATGTATAGCAAAAAGGAAGATTTGGGAAAGAATCTGGTGGAGACAGTGGTCGTGGATATGATGGAAACATTGACACAGATTGCGGTCAAGAGCACGATAGATACGGATACTTTACAGCTTTTGACGCCCAGAGAGGTACTGTTTGAGGGGGAGAACAAAATTGCTCTGCAGGGGGCACAGGAGACAGTGAAGCGATATTTTGTCTATACGCTTCACGGACTGACAGGCGTATATACGGAAGAAGCGGTGGCGGTCAATAATGCATACAAAGAGGCGGGAGTCGTAACAGATGATATGGGAAATTATGTCTGGTACAGGGGGAATCGTGTGACAAGAAACCAGATCATGAAAATTATGGGCGGAGAGACAGAAAATGAGACTACCAGCCAGCTGGCAGTATGCTTAAATACGATCCTGGAGTTCGAGGGAGTAAACCGCAGCACGCAGTATATGTTGGACAGCGGTATGACCACTGTGGAGATTTTGCAGGAAAATATTCCGGATATCCAGGTGTTAGACCTGACGGGTTGTACGTTGGATGCCATATTGTATTATACGAATCAGGATATTCCTGTGTTAACAACATTGGAGGATGGCAGTGCACTTTTAATTACGGGATTTAATGAACTTAATATTGTAGTGATGGATCCGAAAGACGGTACGGTGTACAAAGTAGGAATGAATGATGCTACAGCAATGCTGGAAGAGAACGGGAATCAGTTTATTACGTATATGAGGATAGGAAAATAGTGAAAGCTTTTATTTTTGATGTGGATGATACGCTATACGATCAGGTACAGCCGTTTCAGAACGCCTATATAAAGTTATTCGGGAAAACAAATAAAGATATTGATAAAATATTTGTGAGCAGCAGAAAGCACTCTGACGAAGTATTTGAAGCATCCGAAAATGGTCTGATGACAATGGAGGAGATGTATATATACCGGATCAGAGAAGCATTGAAGGAATTTGGGATTTTAATTTCTGATGAGAGAGCATTGGAATTTCAGCGGTATTATCAGGAATTTCAGGCGGACATAGTGATGACTGAGAAGATGAAAAAACTGTTGAGTGATCTGGGTCATTGTGTCAAAATGGGAGTTATCACAAATGGGCCTGCGCAGCATCAGTGGGATAAAGTACAGGCACTGGGGCTGACGAAATGGATCCCCAGGCAAAATATATTAGTTTCCGGAGAAGCAGGCGCCGCAAAACCGGACAGAAAGATATTTGATCTGGCAGTATGTAAAATGGGATTGGATAGAACGGAGGCCTATTATATCGGAGATTCTCCGGCGAATGATATTGTCGGTGCGGCGAATGCAGGTTGGAGAACAATCTGGTTTAATCGGCGCAATAAAAAGGCTTTTTCCATTAAGCCGGACTACACAGTTTGCTCAGAACAGGAGTTGTGTAATTTGATAATGAAACTGGCAGGATTGTAATTTAATTATAGTATAAAAAATAGTGATCGCCATAAAGGTTGACAAGTGATTACCTGTGTGCTATGATAAACGGGTAATTATTTGTCAACCTTTTTTGAAAATGGATTGACTTATCGGGGATACATAAGGACTGAGAAGAATGGTTTTACAGGAAAAAATGACAAAGATCAGGAGGGAGAATGGGATATGAGAAAGGTAAATTTATCAGATGCGGAATGGAAGATCATGAATCTGCTGTGGGAACAGGCGCCACGAACAATGACGCAGATCACCAATACGCTGAAACCGGAAACGGGGTGGACGAAGCATACGGTGATATCTTTTTTGAAGAGAATGGAGGAGAAAGGCGCGCTGCACTATAAAGAAGGAGAGAGGGCAAAGCTGTATTATCCGGATATGGAGAGAGAGGAGGCAGCGCTGCAGGAGACAGAAGACTTTTTAGGCAGGGTGTTTCAGGGCAGAATGGGCATGATGCTAAATACGATGGTGCAGCAGAAGGCGCTTTCCGAGGAGGATATGGAAGAACTGCGTAAGATTCTGGAGCAGGCCGGAGAGGATGGAAAGGAATGACGGGATGCCCGGCTGATGGAAGACGGGGATGTGTTTCTGGCGGGAAACGGGGCATTATCAGAAAGGAATTGCCCTTGAGGAATAAGGCCTGATGTTAAGAACAGGGGAGGACTTATGTTTGGAATAATGTTTACAGTGACGTTTTTTATAGGGATCGTTCTGTTGCTGCGGACGGTTTTTAAAAAACGTATCAGTGCGAGGCTGCAGTATGGGCTCTGGTTTCTTGTGGTAGTGAAACTGCTCGTTTTTCCGATGCCGGATGCGGAGGGAGATTTTTCCGTGCTTGGGCTGGTGGCACAGGACAGACAGGAGAGACAGGAGAGACTTTCCGGAGAAGGGATATCGGCAGAAGAATTTGCCGCAGAGCAGGCAGGCGGGACAGCACAGGAGAAAGAGACGGTGAATGAGAGCCTGTGGGCGGACAGCGGCCAGGCAGGAGAAGAAGGTGCTGTCGGTACGGACACAGGCGTGAGGCCAGAGCATGTGGGGGGTGATGGGAAAGTCGTTTCCGGTGCGATGCGCTGGTATCGGATGACGAAACTGCGCCTGCTTCATTATGTGGAAAATGTGTTGAAGGCGCCGATATGGCTTGCCGGGCTGTTGGCGGCGGGAAGTCTGCTCAGTGCGGTATGGATGACTGTCTATCATGTGCGGCTGGGGAGATTTTTGAAAAAGCGGCGCGTGGCGGTGCCGGAAGCGTCAATGAGGAAATCGGAGAGCTGCCGGCAGGGAGAAGAAGAGCAGGATTTACAGCAGCGTGTTGCCGACGACGGGATGGAAAGCGGCAGAGAGACAGACAGAAGTGAAGGGAAGCCCTGGGAAAGCGGGTGGTCTGACAGGAGAAGAGGAATGTTTCGGGTTTACAGTGTGGAAGGCCTGCCCACGCCCTGCCTGTTCGGGAGAGTGATCTATGTACCCGACAAGCTGGCGGAGGAGGAAGAACTTCTGCCTTATATTCTGCGGCACGAGATGTGCCATTATTTTCACGGCGATGCCATTTGGGGTGTGCTGAGGATGGTCTGCGTCTGCCTGTACTGGTATCATCCGCTTGTGTGGCTTGCGGCCTATCTGTCCAAGCAGGACTGCGAGCTGGCCTGCGATGAGACGGCCGTAAGATCTATGGCAGGGCGGGAGAGAACAAGATATGGAGAATTGTTGCTGCAATTTGTGCCGGTGAAGAGTTCCCCTGCGGATTGCTGTTTGATGACGACGGCGATGTCAGGTAATGCGAAGAATCTGGGAGAAAGGCTTAAGAGGATCATGGGAAAAAGAAAAGACGCGGTGATTCCGGGAATTCTGGCGGTGGCGGCTGCGCTTGTGGGTATTTATGCCTGTGTCACAAGCGGCTTTGTCAGTGCAGATAAACAGTGGCAGAGTATTCGAATCAGGGAGGAAGAAGAAAGCATACCGATTATGCAGGAAAGTTACAGGCTGGATTACAGGCTGAGCAAAGATGCCGCAAGCTATGGGCTCTATCTGGAACAATATGAGTACGGCGAACTGACTGCAGTGAAGGCCCTGGATTGTGCAGCGCTTATACCGGAGGGGGAAGTATCCAGGAAAACAAAAAGGGGGGAGGCGCTCTACACAAGGGAGCTTGAAGCGGATGAGATGACAGGATCCTTTGTAAAATCGGTGAGTTCTTACAGCATGCCGGATTATACGACGTCGGACGGAGCAGGTTCTTCGTTTAAAGCCTTTACACTGGATCTGTCGGAAGAGCTTGCCATCGGAAGTTCTTTCAGTATGGCAGCAGGAGAGGAACTGGGACATCGGTTCCGGCTGGGGGAGGATATCATTCTGCTGGCAAGTTATTACGGTGATGGCAGCCTCAGTGTGCCTCCCGGCCACATTTTTGAGACGGAAAAGTATATGGAGAAAACGGAAGGAATCCTGGAAAGTGACAGCTGTGTCATACTGGTTCATCTGATCGTCTCAGATAAATCAGCGGAAGAACTGAGAGGACAGATCAGTGAGATTGTAAGGAAAAAAGCCGAAGAAGGAACGATGCAGGCGGAGGCTGACGTGACAGGTGGAATTTCGGAAGCAGAGGCGGAAATCAGTGCGACAGACGAAAACTTGGAGGCAGAGGCGGACGGCGGCGGGGCAGAATACTACACCAACAGAGAACTGCTTAAAATGGCGGAAAATTTCTATCGCAGCGAACATGGCTTTGCGCCTGCCCATGTGAACATAGACAGCCAAAACGGGAACGAGGTGGTCATCTGGCTCTATGACTATGACGAATACCTGAATGGGGAAAATGAGATCGTCGCCATCGCCCACACGGGGGACTGGTATACTGTGGACAGGCTGACCGGAAAAGGGGAAAATGTTCTTTTGGAGGACATTGACCTGACGCAGACGGTGTCTTTGACAAAACCGTGGAATGGAAAAACGGAAGAGATGACGGTAGTGGATGTCAGGGAGGAAGAGAAATTTTCTGCGCTGCCGGCGGAGCCTGGGGCGGGTGCGGAAAGCAAACTCTACCTGCTTGGCGAAACAGAGCATTACAGGATGTACGGAGCGGGAAATTACCAGTCCATGCTATTGGAAGAGCAGGGTATTGTGACGGAAATTTCCGTGCCTTTTATCACGGATGGCATTACCATGATGGCGCCCGGCATGCAGGAGGCGGATTATGACGGGGACGGTTCGCCGGAACTGGCGGTGAGGCTTTTGTGGGGCGAAGGCACAGGCGTCTGGCAGGAGCAGCTCTGGATGTTTGACAAAAAGGCGGGGCAGATAAATGCCTGTGCGTATCCTGGCGGCGTTTATGCGGAGGAGTTGTTACGAAGGCTTTCCTTTGCAGAGCGTGAGAACGGAAAGGTCATTATGCTGGGCGGACGGCAGATATCGCCAAAGCTGCGGGAAGAACAGGGCATTTCCTATGAAGAGATACGGATCAATACATCGAGAGTATCTTTTGCATTTGCGGATGGAACAATAAAACTCAGGACGCTTATCTCCTGCGGCAGCAGGGCAGGGAGTGTAATGCCGGCTTATGGGGATGCCTGTCTGGAGGCGGAAGTGCTTTATGATGGAAGTCAGTTTTTTATCAGGGATGTGATGTCGGTGGATCTGAAAGAGACGAAAAGGCTGGCTGAGGAGGCGGCGCGGGCGTTTTATGCGCCGCGGGGCATTGAAATTATTGATTATAATGTGGAAAAGTGGCTCCTGTCCGAGGAGACAGAAAAGATGGAGATGACGCTGACTGTGCTGGAAAGGACAAAAGAGTCCTATGATTTTATAACGGTTCCGCTTGAGCGGGAGGAGACGGGGCAGTGGGTTGCCGCGGGGGAGATATGGACCGGGGCGTGACAGAGCGGGGGCAGTTTCCATCTGTGGCTGTCCGCCGGGGGAGCTGCCGGGATGCAGGCATGGTATTCTGACTCGCACCGGCAGTAATAAAAGAGAAAAAATCAGGTGACAATTCCGGCTGATTGGGATAGAATGCTAAATAGATAAGATAATTATAGTAAATGATATGATAAGAATGGAGGGTATACATGATTGAGGTTCCAAACGGAAAGGTGTTAAAGGAAAACTACCTGGGAAAGAATATCGTGAATTATGATTCCATGATAAGTGCTTGCGCACTTTAAAGGACATCCGGCGGGCGGCTGCGGAGCTGGGATATGGCAGCAGGGAGTATGAGCTTCTTGAGATCAACACCTGACAGGCAAAGCGAAAGCAGGGGGGGAAGCAAAAAGAAAAGAGTATCGCAAAAAATCAAATTTCTGCGATACTCTTTTTGCGCGGAGATGGAGAGATTTGAACTCTCGCGCCGGTTACCCGACCTACCGCATTTCGAGTGCGGACCCTTCAGCCACTTGGGTACATCTCCAAAACTGTAAACATTATAACGGTTTCCCGCCTGACAGTCAAATGATATTTTGAAAATTTTGCACGAAAAATCCTCTGATTTTTCGGCAGAATAAAATATTGTGATGCATAAAAAAATACTATATAATGATAAAAGGACTGTGAGACAGCAAAGCTGATAAACGAAATCGGGAAACAGCAAAATAAACAGTATGAAGGAGGAAATAAGATGAAACGAATCGGTATGCTTACCAGCGGCGGAGATTGTCAGGCGTTAAATGCGGCAATGAGAGGCGTAGTAAAATGTCTGACCTGCAGCGGGGAACCAGTGGAGATCTATGGTTTTCTGGAAGGCTATAAGGGACTGATCTACGGTAATTTCAGAATGCTTACAGGCGCAGACTTCTCCGGAATCCTGACAAAGGGCGGCACCATTTTGGGCAGTTCCAGAACACCCTTTAAACTGATGAGAGAGCCTGATGAGAACGGACTGGACAAGGTGGAAGCGATGAAGCAGAACTACTATAAGCTTCGTCTGGACTGTCTTGTTATTCTGGGCGGAAACGGAACCCATAAGACGGCAAATATGCTGCGGGAAGAGGGATTAAATGTCGTAACGCTGCCGAAGACCATCGACAATGACCTCTGGGGGACAGATATGACCTTTGGTTTCCAGAGCGCGGTAAATATCGCTACGGACTGTATCGACTGTATACATACCACGGCGGCATCCCACGGACGTGTGTTTATCGTGGAAGTGATGGGACATAAAGTCGGTTTCCTGACATTGAACGCCGGTATGGCAGGCGGCGCGGATATCATTCTGATTCCGGAGATTCCCTATGATATCAAGAAAGTAGTGGATGCCATCAACAAACGTTCCGAGAGAGGCAGCAAGTTTACGATCCTGGCCGTTGCCGAGGGCGCGATCTCCAAAGAGGACGCTGCGCTTTCCAAGAAAGAATATAAGAAAAAAATGGCGGATTATAAATATCCTTCTGTTTCCTATGAGATCGCAGAAAAGATTCAGAAAAAGACAGGATTGGACGTTCGTGTTACGGTGCCCGGCCATACCCAGAGAGGCGGAAGCCCCTGCCCTTATGACCGTGTATTTGCAAGCCGTCTGGGCGCACAGGCTGGCCGCATGATCTTAAACGGTGAGTATGGCTTTATGGTTGGCTACAAAAACCGTGAGATCGTCAAGGTTCCGCTTGAGGATGTTGCCGGTAAGTTAAAGATGGTAGAGCCGGAGTCTGATATTATTCAGGAGGCAAAACTGCTCGGTATCAGCTTCGGTGATTAGGCATAAGAAAAAATAATGTGAAAAGGATAAAGGGAGATCCCGCAGCTGCCAAAGGTGGCTGCGGGATCTCGGAATGTGCAGGTCTGCACAGCCGGAAACGCAGTAAACGGAAACGGAGAATCGAATATGTCATATACAGCACTCTACCGTAAATTTCGCCCTCTCTGCTTTGAGGATGTGAAAGGACAGGAGCATATTGTGAAAACCCTGAAAAACCAGATAAAGGCGGATCGGATCGGACATGCCTATCTGTTTACGGGAACCAGGGGAACCGGCAAGACTACCATCGCCAAAATACTGGCCAGAGCGGTGAACTGTGAACGTCCCATGAATGGCAGTCCCTGCGGGGAATGCGCTTCCTGTAAAAATATCCTCTCCGGCGCGGGGATGAATGTGATCGAGATGGATGCGGCATCCAACAACGGCGTGGACGACGTGCGGGGCATCGTGGAAGACATCTCCTATTCTCCCGCGGAAGGGAGGTATAAAGTCTATATCATCGATGAAGTGCATATGCTCTCCACAGCAGCATTTAATGCACTGTTAAAGACGTTGGAAGAGCCGCCTTCCTATGTGATCTTTATTCTGGCTACCACAGAGGTACATAAGATACCGGTCACGATCCTGTCCCGTTGTCAGCGGTACGACTTTAAGCGGATATCCATTGAGACGATCACGGCAAGGCTTAAGGAGCTGATGGAGAAGGAAGATATGCAGGTGCAGGAAAGAGCCCTGCGCTACATCGCAAAAACAGCCGACGGTTCCATGCGTGATGCGTTAAGTCTGTTAGAGAGGTGTATTGCCTTTTACTACGGAGAGGAACTGACTTACGATAAGGCGCTTGAGGTGTTGGGGGCAGTGGATACTGAGGTGTTCAGCAGACTGTTGCGAAACGTTTTGGCGCAGGATGTGGCGGGCTGCATTTCCCTATTGGAAGAGATGATCATGCAGGGCAGGGAACTGGTGCAGTTTGTAGCGGATTTTACGTGGTATCTCAGGAATCTTCTCCTGCTCAAGGCATCCGACACGGGGGCAATGGAAGATGTGATCGATATTTCTTCCGACAACCTGAAAAAATTGAAGGAAGAAGCGCAGATGGCGGATATGGATACGACCATGCGCTATATCCGGATCCTCTCGGAACTCTCGGGCCAGCTTCGCCTGTCGGCGCAGAAGAGGATCATGATAGAAATGGCTCTTATCAGACTCTGCAGGCCGCAGATGGAGAGCGACACCGCTTCTCTGGCGGACCGGATCAGGACGCTTGAGAGAAAAGTGGAAAACGGGATTCCGATGCAGAATTTTTCGGAACAGATGCGGGAGGATGGAGCGAAGGAAGGAACGGCAAAGAATGACAATAGTGTCAGAAAAGTGGCGCTTCCCGAGGCGATCCCGGAAGATATCAGACAGGTTGTAGAGCGGTGGGGAAGCATTGTCAACAATATCGGGCAGCCGATGAAGTCTTATCTGCGGAATGTGCGTCTCAGCATGGACAATGAGGGCAGGTTGCTGCTTGCCTGTACAGACTCTACTCACTATGACTGGCTTACAGCCGGAGATCATAAGACAGAGATCGAGGAGAGTATCTCCGGCAGCATCGGAAAACAGGTGGAGATACAGTTCACTCTGGCGGCAGATGAAAGAGAGATGGATATGAAGTATCCGGATCTGGGAATGATCCATATGGAGATAGAGGAAGAGTAATCGGTGCGGCGGGAAGAAAAGAGGCGGGAGGAAGGACATCCCGCCTTTTACCGTTCTGCCGGCAGATAAAAACAGAATACGTTCTGCGCGATCTCACACACGGCGAATCGGACCGTATTTCCCCGGATGGTTACGGTGCATATGTCAAAGGATCTGCGCATCGCATGGGCGACATCTTTCAGCTCTACCTGTCCTTCTTTTTGCCATTCCAGATCAAAGAGATTGACATTCTCTATATGATATTCACGGTTTCGTACGATTTTTGATAATTTCCAGTCCATATGTTCTCCTTCTTTAATTATGATCCCAATTGATTTTTGCCCCGGTTCGAGTACTTTAAGCGCTGTATTTTAAGTACACAAGTTATTTCGGACAGTGCAGAAACAGAGCGGAAGCGCCGTTTCCGGAAACGGCAGTTCTGCTCTGCTTTCCGACAAATATAAACGATGTTCCAACGAGCGGATCTGCATGATCCGGTGTGCATCCTTTCCTCTTAAGACTATTCAAACAGAGGAAGAAGTTCTCTCTGAATTTTTTCACTGTATTCCAGCTTCGACATGATATTGAGCATGGCGATGACCGGTACTTTTTTTTCTGCGACAATAGGGGCCAGTTTTCCCTCCGCAATATTTTTGCTGGTGAAGATAGCGTCACAGCGGTTTATCGTGGCGCTGTTGATATTTGCCGCGACTTCAACATCCACAATAGCCTGAATACCGTGCTGTTTTAATGCATTCTGAACATTTGCCTTGATGAATGTGCAGGTGCCCATACCTGCACCACATACAGCCAATACTCGGATTGGCTTATCTTTGCTTAGTGCCATAGTTGCCCTCCTTTTTGGATCATGAAATAGTTATGTGCGCCCTGTTTGAAAGGGAAGTACTAACCTGAACTTCAGGACTCTTTTGAAGCGACGGTTTCCTTGTATTTTTCCCAGTCTTTGGAAGCTGACCAGTAAGTGTCTTTATGCGTATAATACTGGATCTGAGGGATGGCAAGCATCACGATGATGATGATTGCAAAGCCGATCCAGCCCAGGTTTTTCCAAAGTAAACCGAATACGGGGAAAGTGAGCGCCGCATCAAAGTTCATGCCTGCTCCGCCGTACTGTGTAAAGCCCATAATAAAGCAGCCGATGCCGCCGAGGATCACATCGATAACGCCTGTGAGCAGGTTGCAGATCACCAGATTTTTAATACCGCCCTTACAGTGCGCAAAACAGGCAATGGTTGCATTGTCGAAAAACATGGGAATGAAGCCCATGATGATAATGAAGGGCAGGTTTAAGAGCGCCCCGATAATTGTGCAGGCGATCATGGAGATAGAACCTACCAGAAACCCGGCTGTCAGAACGTTCGGATTGTTCACAAAGCCGTAGAAGCATGCACAGTCCACAGCGGGAAGCACGCCGCCCAGCACCTTCTCGGAGATATAGTTGAAAGCTACGGTCAGCTCCGATACGAACATCCGCAGACCAGTGGTAAGGATTACCATATACAAGGGGAATTTCATTGTTGTTGTAAATACATACATCACAAAACTTGCGCCTGCCACATAGCCGCTGTCGGGGATCTCCGCCAGCCTTGCAGGCCCGATCGCTACAATAATGATGCCGAAGAAGAGGAACATGACGATAGCGGCCGCCACATAGATGTCGTTGAAGATGGAAAGCCAGCCCGGCATAGCCAGATCATCCATGTATTTGATGGTTTTTCCGCTTTTTTTCGCTTTCTTTTCCATGCGCTCGCCGAGCCAGAATGCAAAAGCGTCCATAATGTTCTGGGAGTGACCTACCACCATGCCTGCGCCGTCGGTCAGGGACTGCGCCGCAACAACGGTTAAGTTGGAGTATACACAGTTGGAAACACCTGTGAAGATGGAACCTGCGATGATGACTTCCAGATCGCTCATCCAGTTACAGCATAGTGCGATGGCGCAGACCTGCGTGATGGAAAAAGCGTTCAGACAGTTACCCGCCACGTTCAGCGTGCGGATCTTGGTTATTTTTCCGAGCAGAGCAAGACCGATCGAGATAAAGAAACCGAACAACATGGCCAGAGCGGTCAGGCTGGCTGTACGGCCGAGCGTTGGCAAAATAGTGCCGTTCATGGTAGCCATGCCATAATAGGGATCCGAAACAGTTGCGTTTAAGTTGAAAGCGTCTCTGATGCCTAACAGGATAGGCCGGAACGTGCCGGTCATTCCGCCGGAGGCAACCGAGAATACAGAGTATCCGATATAGGCTTTCAGCATACCGGAAAGCGCCTCATACCATTTTTTCTTTGCTATGAGCAGGCCGATTAAAACAAGAAGAGCCATAAAGATTGCAGTTTGCGTGAAAATGTTGGCGGTAAACCAGCGCCACGCAGTGTTAAGAATATTTAACATTTGTAATCCCTCCATCATTTGATTTGACGTAAGTATGTTTATTTTTTGGCTGCCTCCACCCTGGCGCAGGTAAATCGATTCTATGCAGGCTGCCTGATATGTTCTAAATTACCATACATTGTTATCCTCCTCAATAAAATATGTACTGTTTGCACAAATTTTATGTTTGCACAAATGTGAAAATTGTGAAAATATATTGATTTTATACAATTTTATACATGTAGACACAAGATTGGAAAAATGAGAAGACCCGCACATTTGTGAAAACGTGGAATCGGTGCTTCCGAGAGTGGAAACCTTGAAATTGTGATGTGCATCATATATTTTTATTTATGACAAACCGGTAAATACAAAAATAATTGATCAGGAGCTTCCTGTATAATTCAAATATAGGGAATTCCAAGAAGGGTGGTTGAT
>CAJTPM010000032.1 GCA_910578085.1 uncultured Lachnospiraceae bacterium
ATATGGTCACCAAACGCGCCCGCACATTTTAAGGTATATGTCAATAGTTTTTTGAGAAATTTTTTCCTCCAAAGTTTGGAGGATGAAATAAAAAAGAGAAACAGAGATAGAGCGGAAATACGGGCTTTAAAGAGTTTCCGAGACTGCTCGATTTACAAATGGAATGGAGGTTTTTATGAACATAGCTGACCGTCTGAAAGACTTACGAAAAAATGCCGGTTATTCCCAGGAACAGCTTGCCGAAATGCTGGAGATTTCCAGACAGGCGGTTTCCAAATGGGAATCCGCACAGGGCTATCCGGATATCGAAAATGTAATCCGGCTGTCGCAGATCTATCATGTCAGTACCGACTACATTCTTCTGGGAAGTAAAAATGAAACATCCCCTGATGATGTCCTTCCGGAAAAGTCAAAAGTGAAGCGTGAAATGCATACGACAACCAGAAAAACACTCTGCATTATCGCTGTCATCGCGGCTACGGCACTGATCACTGTCTTATTTATCGCAGGGCTTGATCTGATAGCCAGTTTTTCCTATTAACGATATGCCTGGCGCGTCTGTGTCAGCGCCGCATCCACAGACTACCCGAATCTAATCCAACATAAAAGCGGCGCAGAAAGAAGGATCCCATGCACACCAGAACAACAGACAAAAAAACAGCCTTTCTCGAAATATCCCTGTTTTTCCTTTTTATGCTGATATTGACAGTCCTTATGCGTCTGTCTGAACTGCATTTTCCCATCAACGGATTTATAACAGGTATTTTATGTTATCTTATCCTCTGCGCCGCTTTGCTTTTTTACATGCTGCACCTGAAAAAAGAGCCGCTTTCTTCCATCGGCCTCAAAAAAATCTGTCTGACGGATATTCCGAAGGGGCTGCTTCTCGGTTTCTGCATGTTTATCGTACAGCAGATACCGCTTCTACTCATGAAATTTGATTATTCCGCCTACGCCATGGCCCCCGATCCCGGCTATATCTTTGCAACAACCCTCTACTGCCTTTTCTGTGTGGGTTTCGCGGAAGAACTGATCTTCCGCGGTTTTATCTTACACAAAACGCTGGCTGCCTGTCCTTCAAAAATTTTGGCCGTCAGCCTGAACATTCTGCTTTTTTATTTGATCCACTGGTCCGCCATGCAGTTTACCTTCGGAGAATTTTACAATCTTACCCTGAATGTAATCATCCTGTGCGTTTACTTTTTCTGCTCCAGGCAAAAAAGTCTGGCGCCGCTTATCATTGCCCACGGATTTTATGATGTTCTGACGTCCGTACTGCTGCCGGTTTTTGTTTATTACCGCGGACAATGAGCCAACCAACGGTTGGCCTGGATATTTGGCGGCTGCTGTGAAGTTCCGGCCAGTCCCTGACCTATCCTTTATCAGGGGCCTATTTATACAGAAACCGAGAGTTCTGTCCCCGTCTCCGATTTACTGACTTCTCCGGTTTTTGTATAAATCACAGGTTCTGTCCGCACGGATTCTGCATTTACTCCGGCTGCATCGCCCCCCGCGGATTCCGTGCCGTCCGCCGTACTCTCCGATCCGTTATTTTCTTTGCACAGTATTTTTCCCTCTGTACTTATCTCAACGGTATCTGCATTCTTTTTGCTCTCTTCCAACCTCTTTTCAAAGTCTTCCCGCTCCTCTTTGCGTTTCCGGATGGCGCTTTCCTGCTCTGCCTCCGCCTTTTTCCTGGCCTCCTTTACATCCTCCTTCGTCCCTTCATGGGCTTTCACCTTATATTCATCCGCCTTTTGCGTAAAATCACCGGCATACCCCATGGCCCTTTCCATGGCATCCACATCTCCTTTGCGCCTGGCCTCCCTAAAAACACGCATGGGCGTGCTTGTCAGCTCCATATTATTTTTTGATCCTACGATCCCTTCCATTGTCTTCGTGTTCATCCCGCTGTCTCCTTTCACAACCTTCAAAATTATTCTGCTTACACCGGTTGTTTCGGCAGTGCGGCAGGGGGGTGTTAGTTTCCTGTCTCAAACAGTTGTTTCGATGTCATATGCGGTTAAGAAATCGGCAACAGAATCGAAATACTGAAAACGCCTTCTTCCGCCTCGATCCGGATCGTCCCGTTGTACCGGCTCACCACATCTTTGACATTTAACAGACCAATTCCATGGCCCTTAGGGCTCCTTTTTCCTGTGGAACCGTCCCTGTATTGCTCCCTCCTGTCCATACTGTTCTTTCCCTCCACAAGAAAGCACTTTTTTACCTGCCTGGCTTCCATCTCAATAAAGCGCCGCTCCTCACAGGACAGCCTTCCGCAGGCTTCCAGCGCATTGTCCAGTATATTTCCAAAAAGGATACACAGATCAAACTCATGGATGCCGCAGTTCTTCGGAACCTGTACGTCGCACTCCCATTCGATCTGTTCCCGCTTTGCCTGTTGCCGTTTCTGATACAAAAGCGCATCCACCGCCCGGTTTCCCGTCAGATCAGCGCTGGCTTCCGGTATACCCCCCGCCATGTTCTCCAGATAAGCGCTCATCTTCTCCCACTCCCCGCCCGCAAGCAACCCTGACAGGGCTATCACATGATTTTTCATATCATGCCGCAGCCTCTCCGACTGTCTGTACTGCTCCTCAAGCATTCTGCAAACTGCGATCTGTGCATGATATCTGCCGCTTTTCTCCTGTTCCAGCCATACCCGGTTCATCCCAAACACGTAAGCCGCCGAAGCAAAGCCGGATAAAGCTGTCAACAGAAGAAATCCGAAATGGCTGAACATCTGGTCATAATACACGCTCATACTGCCGCCGCTCCTGACCATGATACCGTTGCCTGCGCCCCAGACAGCCACATCATTTACCGCCACCACCGCAAACAGCGGAACCGCCAGGAAAACATACCATTTCTCCGGCCTGCCGTAAAAGATATCTGTCAGGCATCCTGCCATCTGATGAATCGCCCCTAACACCAGGATCATGCTCACGGTCCCGATCAGATCAATCGTCCACCCCGGCAGATATGGTTCCGGTATTTTATTTACGGTATGCATCCAAAATAAAGCCGCACAAGAGAAAACAGAGGTAAAAAAATTCTCAAACAAGGTTATGACCGACACCGTAAAAGAGGCTGTAAACAGTTTTTTCCCCCTGCTTCCCTGAAACAGCAAAAGCACCCACCCGGTAAAAAGCAAATGCTTAAGAAAGATCAGAAAAACAACGGGAAGTGTCCCCCGCCTGCCCATACAATACAAAAGCAGCCTGCCTGCCAGAGAAAGCAGGATGAACAATGCCTCCCGCTTCCCGGAAATCTCCAGATGTTTTTTACAGAATCTGTCAGCTGCCCATGGATAACTGACACAACACAGAATCTCACTGATACTCATTTCTCCCTAACTCCCATTCATCCGCTTCTGCAGACACTCCAATCCGGATCGTGAAATTTTAACTTCACCCTATCCCTCCGTTGTGTCTCATATATCTAAGGATCTCTCTGCAAAATCCCTCATATCTTCTTTTTGCGATCAGAATTCTTTCCCCGTTGTCCAGAATCGCTTCCTGCCTGTTGTAACCATCCACATGTTTCAGATTGATCAGATAACTTTTATGGCAGCGAAAAAAGCCCTTTCCCTGCAGCATGTTTTCCAGCACACCGATCTGTTCATAGTAGGTGAAAACACCCTCCGTACCATGGGCATCGATCAGCCTTCCCTTTATCTCAAAATAACAGATATCGTCCAGAAACAGTTTTCGTTTCTGTCTTTCTCTGCTGACAATAATATACTCCTGCAGGCGTTTTTCTGTTTTCAACACGGCTTTCTGCAATACCCTTTTCAGCTTCTTTTCCGGAACCGGCTTCAGCAGATACTGAAAAGCCTCCACATCATAAGCTTCAAATACGTATTCTCTGCTGAAAGACATGAAAATCAGTATTTTGTCAAATGCCTTTTCGCGGAACAGCTGCGCTGTTCTCATACCGTCCAGTTCCTGCATGATAATATCGAGAAAAATGATATCATAACTGTCCGGAGATGCCAGCAGTTCCCGCCCGCTATAAAACTGCCGTACCATGCAGGGCGTTTTCATTTCCTTCATGATGACTTTTATTTTTTCCGCCATCTTACAGCATTCCATCACTTCGTCATCGCATACCGCTATCCACAACATTTCCATCACCTGCTTTCCCCAAATTTCTGCCAGAGCACAGCCGCATACCGCGCCTTCCGACATTTTTATGCGCAGGCCGCATAAGGGAATTTGCTGCCAGGACAGCATGCGGGCTGTGCACAAGCAGGGGAAAAATCTTCCCTATTTGATTATATCGGCATGACAGCAAACAAAGTTTCGACGCTGTCATAAACGGATGTATACATGTCATGACCGTATCGCAGCAGACCTGCCAGCTCTTTTCGTCCGCAGCTTTTCCTTTTTTATTTCCGCGGACAACGAGCCGGGTGGCTGCTTGCAGGCATCTGGCAACTGTTTCGCTTCGCACAGTCTCTTGTCCTCCAGAAATTTTTTCTTTCTCGGATCGCCTTCCGCACACCAGATCATCAGAGATTTCAGATCAAAGACCGAACTCCATACCGTCTCAAAATCCGGTTCCCTGTCATACTGGCAGATAAAGCCATACTCGCCCTTTAAGAGCCTCTTTGTTTTTTCCACGCAGTCGGTGCTGTTTTTCCTCATATGCTTTGAAAAACCGTTCATCACCGTCTCGTACCGCTTATGGGAATCATAGTCATTCCCATGAGCATCATCATATTTTTTCATCTCATCAGACGTAAAACTGTTGACCGTACATATTATCTTTTCTGCGCCAAAAACTTCTGCTTCCCGAATCCGTTTCAAAGCGGGTGTGCATTCCACCACCGTCATCCGGCCGTTACAGTCCGCAAACAGGATGTTGCAGTTGGATGCTATGGGCAGTTCCGAAAGCATCGCGACAGCCTGTTCCGTATTCCTCGCCTTTTCCAGCATATACCGCACGATAAAGCAGGAATTAAATCCCGCCCGGATCTTTTTCAGATCCGTCATAACAAAAGTCATGGCCACTGCAAGTCCGTGTTCGTTGATCCCCTCTTCCCCGTTGATAAAGGATGAGGTGGTGATATGGAATCTGTTTCCCCCGTCCGGCGTATAGATCTCACTCTTACAGCCCTTTCTCAGATAAGGCGGCAGATCGTTGTTTCTGCCGTAGATCACCCTGTCCCCGCTCGTGCAGGCAAAGGCAGTACATCCCCTGACCTCCACCGGGATATTATCCTCCAGATTATACATGCAGCACCCCATACATAACATCCAGGAAGCAAATTGCATATACTCCATGTCCACCGTATCGCTCACCCCTTTTATCTCCTCACAGACTTCCGGGAAAAAATATCGCAGGATCTTCTCACTTTCTGTTCCGTGTTCCAGCTGAAAATCATCCAACTGCAATGGAAAGGATATCCCGCTTCTGTTAAAAATTTTTCCGCGTTTTACGCCCATTCCGTAATGATCGCCCTTAAATCTTCCATGATACATCTTCTGTTTTCCTCCTGCTGCAATAAGATTTACAGTTAACACTTCTACTGTTTACTATATAATTTTACTCTGCTTTTGCTCTATAATATCTTTTCTGACCGGTCTTTTTCAAGTTTATACAAATATAAATTTTATGTCAATAGATTTATTTTATTTGCAAAAGCGTTTCTTAAAATCTGTCATATCGGTTTTCATCGGCAGATAAATACGGTATAATAGGATAACTTCTATTCAAAAAAGTAAAAATAAAATACTTTTACCGAGGATTAAACAAAATATGGCCCTCCCTGGGGGACGGCTTTATTTGGCATACTGTGAAGAGGAACCGGCCGGATGCATCGGTCTCAGAAAAATTGATGAGAAAACCTGTGAAATGAAGCGCCTTTATGTCAGACCCCGGTTCAGAGGCCGGCGCCTCGCAGAACAGTTAGTCCAAAAGATTATAGCAGATGCAGAGGACATCGGATATTCCTGTATGCTGTTAGATACCCTTCCCTTCTTAAAAACTGCGATCCATCTCTACAAAAAATACGGATTTTACGAGACGGAATGCTATAACAACAGCCCCATGCGCACTTCCATATTCATGAGGTTCGATTTAAATCATTCAGCCAAGATGAAGCAGAGATAAAATTCCGGTGTGTATCTATAATACTCTAATCATACAAATCTCAGAGCTTTTGTAAAATGTTCTGCAATTGTTATCACTCATTTATTTTTCTTTCGGATAGTGCCAAAGCAGCCCCCTGCTGATAATATGCAGAGGGTTATGTTTTTGTCAAATTTTATTACTTTATCCCTTTCCCCTTGACATTTGTATAACGAAGTGTTATATTTTAATAGTCAACAAAATGTTATACATCAAGGAGAAGCCACAATGCTGCAACAACTATCTGATGCCGAACTTGAAATCATGAAGATCGTATGGGAAAACCCGTCGAAGGTGACACTGTTCCCCTACATCATGGAAGGACTGGCTGCCAGAGGAAAACCATGTCAGAAAAATACATTGATCGTGCTTTTGTCAAGACTGATGAACAAAGGCTATCTGAACGCCCAAAAAATCGGACGGCGAAACGAATACACTACTCTCATTTCTGAGACGGAGTACCAGACCGCGCAGACGAAAAACTTTGTGAATAAGATCTATGAGGGAAACGTAAACGATCTGGTCTGCAATCTGATCTCGGGAGATCTGCTGTCAGAGGAAGAATATCTGGAACTGAAAAAGCTGCTGGAGAAAGGACGGGAAAGATGAATACGCTTTTTAAAATATTTTTGTCAATGTCTTTGTCCGGCGGACTGCTCATCCTGGTCCTGCTTCTCGGAAAACAGTTTTGGAAGGATAAGATCAGCAGACAATGGCAGTATTATATCTGGCTCGTTGTGATCCTGCGGCTGCTACTCCCCTTTGGTCTGGAAACAAGTCTGATGGGAAAGACCTGGCAGGCTGTAGATCAGGCGGTAACGCAGACTGCTTCTCTCTCTCCAACCCCAAAGCCGCTGCCGATCCCGCAGGATGTTCCCGCCTCTTCTGCTGATCCAGGGACAGCGCCAGTTGCTGAACAGAATGCTGAGCAGAGTACAGAATCGGATGCTGAACAGAATACTGAACAGGATGTCGAAAATACAGACAGCCCTGCCGGAGATCTGACCGCCGCCCTCCTTCTTCAGGATATCGCATCGCTGTTTACAGGCCATATCTGGCTGATCTGGTTTACCGTTATGTGTAGTCTTCTGCTGCGGAAAGTGATGATCTACCGGAATTATATCCGTTATATCCGCACCGGAATGACGCCGGTTTCCGACATTGAGATTTTGGATCGGCTGTCCGCGATCGCCGTACAGATCGGCGTAAAAAGGCCAATAGACCTCAGTGTCAACCCGCTCATCTCCTCTCCGTTGTTGATCGGTTTTTTCCGTCCGTGCATCGTTCTGCCAAAGACAGAGATTCCCGAAAAGGATTTTCTGTATACCATCCTGCACGAGCTGACGCACTACAGGCGATATGATATGTTCTATAAATGGCTGGTACAGATTACGGTCTGCCTGCATTGGTTTAATCCTCTCGTCCATCTGATGAGCCGGGAGATCACAAAAGCCTGCGAATTTTCCTGTGATGAGGCTGTCCTTGCAAAAATGGGGTACAGCAACGCACAGGATTACGGGCAAACCCTGCTCGACGCCATGGCAGCAGTCGGAAAATGCAGGGAAAAATGTGATGCTCTCACTCTAAGCGGGAATAAAAAGCTGCTGAAAGAAAGGTTAAGTGCAATTATGAAGTTGAAAGAACGGACAAAAACAGTAAAAATTCTGACTGCCCTTTTGACATTATCTGTGGTTTTGGTCGCGGTTTCTATCGGGGTTTATTCCGCTTCCACCGCAGACAGAACCGATCCGGCGGAGACGGAAAAATCATCGCCCTCTCAGACTGATGCATCGCATTCTGCAGACAGTTCACAGACGGCAGAGGCTTCGCAGGCGGCAGACGATCTCCCTGCAATGGAGACATTGGAGTTTGATGGGATAACCTATTATCTGGTACAGAACGAAGCCCAGCTGCGAGCCATCAGCACAGGGGCTTACGGCCTGGATCAAAATTATATGCAACAGGCCGATATTTCCTTATCCGCAGAGGAATGGGTGCCCATAGGGACAAGAGAGGATCCGTTTATAGGATCTTTTAACGGCAACGGTTTTGAAATCACAGGACTTACCATGACAGATCCGGACGCAGAAATTGTCGGGATGTTCGGTGTGGCTGAAAACGCCCATATCTACAATATTACCCTGCGGGATCTGGACATCGAAAGCGCAGGCAGAAGTGCTTCAAAAACGTCAGTCGGGTCGATCGCTGCTATCACGCGCGGGAAAGATGGGAGCGGCTGCAGGATCTATGACAATTTCGTTTACCCCAAAGAATCAGGCGGACATGAAACTGCCTGGAAGGCAACCGGAAATAGAGCGGTCATGAAAACGGCTGAGAATGACGAGGATGACGCTTCGAGGGCTGAGCGTTATTATGCGTCCGGCAGCCTGCCGTTATTTGAAATCGCCTTCTCAAAGCTGGATGAAAGCGCACAAAAAACATGGCTTGAAAAGCTCTATGCGAATGAAGACAGTATCGCTTTCTTCTCCGTCGCTGTAAGTGAACTCGACGCAGGCTCTTCTCTGCCCTCAGACTTTGCAGAAAAAGCGTACAGCGATGGCGAAATTGCATTTTTCTCCATCCTGACGGATTATTTAAGCGAAACGGAACTGGAATCCTGGTTAGACCGGGCGCTGACAGAGGAAGACTGGGCTTTTCAGTCCGTGTTGTACGACGCGCTGAATCGCGGCGCTGAATTTGATGAACAATGGGAGAAAGAACAGTTCGCGAGATATGAAGCGGTGGGCGTCACGACGAACGGCAAAAACTACTTCTATCAGGGACAGCCTGTTCATATTTTTCTGGATGTTGTACGGCCCGATCGGTCCTTATACACACTGCAGATGAACCCGGCGGGTACCGTCAACATCAAAATTGTCCGCAACGAAGAGAATGCAATCACGGGCGTCGCCTACATGACTGACGCGGAAGTGACCGAACTGCTCGGAGATCTGGACGATCCGGCTGATGAGTAAACCTCAGCGCGCTGCTGTACCTTAACGCGCTGAGGTACAGTTTTTCAGCAGTTCTCCTAACCTGCGGATCCCCTCCTCTATCGTCGCGCAGTCCGCATTGGTGAAATTCAGGCGCATTGTACCGACATTTTTTCTATCAGCATAAAAGGGATCTCCCGGGACAAACGCAACGCCTTTTTCCAAGGCTTTCGGAAACAGGGACATAGCGCTCACTCCTTCCGGCAGCGTCACCCACAAAAACATGCCACCCTTCGGTTTTGTGTATCTTACCATGGCCGGAAAATAACGCGCCATGGCATCCGTCATCGCCTGCGCCTGTTTTTGATACAACGTTTTTATCTTTGCAATATGTGCGTCCAGATCATTGTTCTCCAGATAATCCCACAGGATATACTGGGAGAAAATATTGGTGTGCAGATCGCAGGCTTCCTTTGCGACAGACAGATAATGCAGCAATTCCCTGTTTTCGGAGATGAGAAAGCCTGTGCGCATCCCCGGTGCGACTGTTTTTGAAAAAGTACCCAGCAAAATACTGCAAGAAAGTTTTCCTGCTCCGATATAGGGCAGACGTTCCCCCTCAAAACGCAGTTCACCATAGGGATCATCCTCCACTAAAACCACATTACGGCTTTTCAGGATTCCGCGGATACGTTCTCTGTTCCCGCCGGAAGCGGTGAGTCCGGTGGGATTTTGAAAATCGGGGATCGTATAGACCACTTTAACCGGATTTTGCAGCGCTTCCTCAAGCTGTCCCGGATCCATTCCCTCCTCTGTCAATTCCACAGGATAAAACTCCGGCTGCCGCATCGAAAAAGCCTGCAAAGCCGCCAGATAAGTGGGCCGCTCCACAACCACGCCGTCTCCTCTGTCAAGAAAAACCTTTCCGATCAGATCCAGTGCCTGCTGGGAGCCGGTTGTGATGATCACATTATCCGGCGTAAGAGATAACTGGAAAATCCTGTTATACCTGTCTGCGATATACTGGCGAAGCTGCGGCAGCCCTGCTGTGACAGAATATTGAAACACAAGACTGCCATAGGTTTTCACAACCCGTTTTGCGGACTCTGACAGTTCTTCCTTTGGAAAGGTGGCAGGATTTGGAAGTCCTCCTGCAAAGGAGATCACATTTGGATCGGAAGCCGCCTTTAAAATACCTCTGACAAAGGATGGCGGCGTTTCTTTGATGCTGTCTGACAGTAAAGTTTCCATATTCATAACTATATCCCCCAATTTTCTCTGACAATGCTGTTGGTTTGCTGGTAATTTCTTTCATTATAGTGTTGCGCTTCAAGAGAATACAATGTTAAAATTGTATGACAGACAATAATACAAATCACCAAATACAATCCGTACAAAAAAAGCTTGACAGCCAGGCCCTGAAGAAGTCTATCGGACGGCCACAAACCTGGCTGTCATAAAGGAGTTTATTATGCCCATCAATTCATTTGACAATTACCCCATGAGCTGGAAACCCGATGTAAGCGGAATATCCGGTCCCAAATATATTGCGCTGGCAAAACTTTTGGAAACCGATATCCGGAGCGGAAAACTGAAAGCGGGAACAAAACTGCCGCCCCAGCGGGAGCTGGCCGATTTTCTGGATCTGAATCTAAGCACTATTTCCAAAGTCTATAAACTCTGCAGCCAGAAAGGTCTGCTCTCGGCATCCGTCGGCAACGGCACTTATGTCTCATCGGACGCCGCCGCAGATCCGATGTTGCTGTGTGCAAAAGGGGACTCCCATATAATCGAGATGGGAGCCATCATACCCTCTGTGCCGGACAATGTAAAAGTAAAACAATATGTGGAGCGCCTGTTGAAAAAGCCGGACTCTTTAAGCCTGCTCTCCTACGGTCTGCCGGAAGGAACGGAAAGGCAGCGCGAAGCAGGTGTACTATGGATGAAAAAATCGGGGTTTGATACGGACGCAGCGCACATTGTTCCGGCAGCGGGCGGACAGAATGCCCTGGCAGCGGCGCTCGGCGCACTGTTTGAGACGGGGGACAGGATCGGGACGGAACCGCTGACTTTTCCCGGCATCAAAACGGCAGCCAAACTGTTTGGCATCCACCTGCTGCCTGTTCAAAGCCTGAATTATGAGGTGACGGAAGAAGGGATCCGTTACGCGGTGCAGAATGAAAAAATAAAGGGGCTCTATATCATTCCCGATTACCAGAACCCCACTTCCCATATCATGTCTGTCGTGACAAGAAAAATGATTGCCCGTGCAGCAGAAAAACAGAATCTGCTGGTGATAGAAGACGGCATCAACAATCTGCTGGAGCGATCCCCCATGCCGCCCATCGCTTCCTTCGCGCCAGAGCAGGTGGTCTATCTCTCCAGCCTCTCCAAAACAATCTCGCCGGGGCTTCGGACCGCCTTCATCCATGTTCCTCACAGATACCGTGAAAAACTGGTAGCTGCCCTGTATTCCATGAATATTTCCATCTCTCCGCTGCTTGCGACGGTTTCCGCCGCTCTGATCGAAGACGGCGGCGCCGATGAGATCATTGCACACAGGAAAAGGAGACTCCTTGAACGAAACCATATCGTGGATCAGATCCTTACAGGGTTTGTTCTGCCCTGCGAACCAACTTCACCCCTTCGGTATATACAATTGCCGGATCACTTTACCGGAAAAAGTTTTGAGATATGCGCCAGACAGGCGGGCGTGGAAGTTTATGGTTCAGAGCGTTTTTTTGTGGGAAATAAGGTTCCGGAAAAGGCGGCCAGAATCTCCATCGTGACGCCGCCTTCTCCGGAATTTCTGGAAGAAGGTGTAAAGCGACTGCGATCGTTACTGTTGCAGTGACACGTGATCAGACAAGTATCATCCCGTTTCCTCTTTCAACAGACGATATGCCCGCATTTTCATGGCATTCCGTCTGTTATTTTCCTTTCCGGGTTAAATCATAGCTCTCCGCGATCATCCGCCTGATCTCTTTGCCCGGCACCGTCCCATCCAGTATAATGGAATTCCAGTGCTCCTTGTTCATGTGGTAGGCCGCAACAACGGAAGGGTAAGTCTCCCGCCAGAAATCACGCCATTCCGGATCACACTTTACATTGATCCAGATCTGTCCGTTTCTCTCATAAATCAGGGCAAACACTTTCTGATTCTCTTTATGCCGCATAACAGACCAGTTGGGATCATGAAACGGATAATCCTCATACACATTTTTAAGCGCCAGGCAACAGGCAATCGCTTCTTTTCTCTCTGTCATAATCAATCTCCCTGTATTGCTTCCCCTGAAACAGCCAAACCTTTATCTATCAGAAATACTCCGGATTCATAAACACCGCAGTCAGAGAGACGACCTCTCCTTCCGCATCCAGGCCCCAGTAGCCGCTGTATATGCCATCCCCCATACCGGATGTAAATAACACCATGCCGCGCCCGGTTTCCGGCAGACTCCATTCCAGAAAACTGCCGCCGGGATTCTGCGTTTCCGGATGCGCTTCATAACTTTTTTCAAAAAACGTCTTAAAATAATCTGTGTATTTGTTCTTTCCCGGATTTTCCTTCTGCCAGTTTTCAAAGAATACCCGGTATTCCTCCGAGACCTGTGCATCCGCAAAACAGGCCAGCCCCGTATCCACGCCGAAAAAGGTGAAAACGCCCGCCTTTCCCAGATCTTCCCGCTGCTTTCCCTTCGGCATGGCGATCTCATACCGGACCGCCGGGACGTCATTTATCACAAGCCTTGCCGCCGCAATCCTGAGCCCCGCAATTTCCGAACGGCAGAGGGAAAGTTCCACCGGGTAACTTCCGGCTGGGATCCTCTTTTCCAGAACGGTCTCATAACGGGTGCCCAGATAGGCAAGAGGATCGGCAAGCACCACCTCTCCTGTGGGAAAATCAACGTTTCCGGCTCTGAATACATCCATTTTACCGCCTTTCGTGAACAGAGCGTCAAAAAACTCCGGCGGATAGATATCCTGATTCAAAAATTTCAGATTCTTCTCAAAGGCGACCTGCGCCGGATGTTTCACCGCCTCTCTGATCTCCTTTCCGGTTCTCGTGTCCACAAAATACTTTCCGGTTTTGTCACTGCGAAATTCCAGGTCACTCCCGATCGGCATAAAAAAGATATTCGCCACCGCAGGCTCTATATCGATCAGCGTATTAAAATCCACGATCTCCATGTTTTTCACATCATTTACGTACTCCTGTGTGTCCGTATCGCCGAAAGCGATCCAGCCGTTCCCCTGTCCCTCTTCCTGCCTGAAGATCCATTTCAGTTTTGAGGTGCCGGCAAGCAGCGACTTTGTCACAATGGTTCCGCCGGCTCCTCTGATGTAGGCCTTCTCTTTCGCCCGATTCCCCTCTGCCTGCGTTCCTTCGTTCTGTCCTGCCTGCGCCTGTTTCTTTTCTGCCTGCATCGTTTTTGCCTGCTCCGCCTGTTCCTTCTTCTTTTTGCCAAATAATCCCATAATAAGCCTCCCTGATACGCAATTATTTTTATGCTATTACTCTTTTTTCCTCTGCCGGTCTTCGCTCATCCGTCACTGCCTCATATATTAACTCTATCACATTTCAGACAAATTGCAATGTCTTCCATCGACAAAAGAGCCCGCCCCGTCGTCGCCGCAAAAACGATCCCACAGATATTATCCGGTGTTTCCTTGTACTCTATATTATAGTTTCTCAATACATCCAACACATATCTTTTCGGAAACCTTCGCAGAAACTCCTGTTCCAGCTGAATGCAGAGAAGAAATTTGTAAATCCTGTCGATTCCCATATCGCCGGAAAGATCCTTTAACAGCAAATAATCCAGCGTCAGGATAGTGTTCTGAGGTTCAAAAATATGGTCGTAGCGCTCAGGCACCTTTATCCCTGTCCTGCACATATCGTGAAAGTCTCGTTTACTCCCGGAAGCTGATTATAGCATCCTGAATATTTCGATACCAGTCTTGAATTTCAGCTGTTTTCATGGTATAATATGTATATTAAAAAAGAGAGAACGATTCCGCCTGTTCTCTCTTTTTTCATCTCCGTTACGGATATTTATTATTCTTTGATACTGTCGCCGCTTTACTCTCTGTTCGCCAACTCCTTTGTGATCTCCTCCCAGGTGATCCCCTTCTCCGCCATCAATACCATCATATGATACAGGAAATCTGAGATCTCATATCTCACCTCATTGGGATTCGGATTTTTTGAGGCAATCACGATCTCAGTCGCCTCCTCCCCAAGCTTTTTCAAAATCTTGTCAAGTCCTTTATCAAACAGGTAATTGGTATAAGAACCTTCCCGCGGATGGATCTTTCGGTCCTCGATGACTTTCATCACTTCCTCAAACACCTTTAACGGATTTGCTGCTTCCTTTAAATCCTGCTTCATAATCTCGTTGAAAAAACAGGAACGGCTTCCCGTATGACAGGCAGCCCCCACCTGGCTGATCTTCGCAAGGATTGTATCATAATCACAGTCCGCCGTCAGGGATTTTACATACTGATAATGTCCGCTGGTCTCCCCCTTGATCCAGAGTTCTTCCCTGCTTCTGCTGTAGTAAGTCATTTTCCCGGTCTTTAAAGTATGCTCAAAAGCCTCCTCGTTCATATAGGCTACCATCAGCACCTCGCCGGTTTTATAATCCTGCGCCACAACAGGCACCATGCCGTCGCTGTTTAACTTAAAATCCGCCCAGGACAGTTTTCCCCTAGGCACTTTCACATCCACACCGTTTTCCTGAAAAACGGATTTCATGGAATACAGATCCTTGTAATTATCATTGATGGCATTGCCCGAAATACCGTCCACAGCCGGATTCTGGAAGATCCACGCCATTCCTTCCAACGAACAGCTGTCCATCACAATGATCGTCGGATCATTCAGACACTGCATCGTCTCTTTCACGCTGCCCGACTGAGCAATCCAGATCGTCTCGGAAATACAGGCATCGATCAGCTGTCTGTGAATACTCAATGTCTCCGGCCTGGTAAAAGAAAGATATATTTTATCTTTACCGAACTTTTTGGATACCTCCTCGGTGATCTCAATATTCTCCTCTTTATCATAATTCAGCACAGCACGCTCGCAGCCTGCATAGAGTATCTTCTTGATATCCTCCATCCGTGCCACATTTCCCGCGCCGATCACCGGAATCTCAATGGAATCACAGATTTCTTTTATCATATCAAGCGCTTTCTCATGTTCCTCATCACCCTTTGACATATCAAAAACGATCAGCTCATCCGCTGCGTTGTCACAGTATGTCTTCGCCAGTTCCACAGGATTTTCCGACACAACTGTCATATCCTTAAAATTCTTTACCGCTTTTTCCTTATACAGATAAATGCATGGAATCAGTCTCTTCATATCTTTTCATCCTTCTCAATCTAAACCATCGGTTCTGTCCGATCCGCGTGTCAATTCCGCTGATCTGCGCCCCTTCTCATTTACAGGCTCCGTCCCAATCAACAGACTTCAACCCAGCGTCCCTTTCGTGCTCAGCACATCTGAAAATCTCCCGTCCAGCCCCGTCGCTTCATCCAGCGCCCGCGCAAAAGCCTTGAACATCGCTTCCACCATATGATGGTTATTCTGCCCATCCAAAACCTTAATATGTAAATTCATTCCTGCGCTGTAACTGACCGCATAGAAAAATTCATGCACAAGTTCCGTGTCCAGGTATCCTACCCGGTCTGTGGAAAACTTTGCGTCAAAATTAAGCCACGGCCTGCCGCCCATATCGATGGCACACAGTACCAATGTCTCATCCATCGGCAGAATACACTGCCCAAAACGCTTCATTCCCCTCTTGTCTCCGATGGCCTCCCGGATTGCCTGCCCCAACACGATACCGCAGTCCTCCACGCTGTGGTGTCCGTCCACCTGCAGATCTCCGTCGATCCGCACTTTCAGATCAAAAAAACCGTGCTTCGCAAAGCCCTCCAGCATATGGTCAAAAAAGCCGATCCCGGTAGAAACATCTCCCGTTCCCTGCCCGTCCAGATTCAGTTCCAGAGATATCTTTGTTTCTTTTGTGTTTCGTTCTACGTTCGCTGTTCTCATGTTCGCTCCTGTTTTCCAAATATCTTACGCCTAATACTTATTATCGGGATGATGTGCTACCGCAAACCAGTCGTACACATGTACCACAAACCCCTGTTCCACATACAAATCCCAGTCCACACTCTTGTTCAATATATAAGTTACATTGACATCCGGCATTGTTGCATCAAAATCACAATTATAGCGGCAGAAAGATTTAGCCTCAAGATAAGGATTTGGATACATATAATATTCCACTGTATCCATAAAATCCCAAACCGGCTCCTGTGCAAAAAAGAGAATTCTCGAATGTTCAATTCCCCGGCTATAATATATAGGCCCCTCATAAGATACCGCCTCTTCCATCGCGGACTGAAGACCGCGACAAAAATGATAATCCATCAGCTCACTGTAATCTGTAAAGTAATAATATACAAAACCGATAAACATAATCAAATAATATAATATCGGCAAAATCAGCTCCTTTAAATTGATCAGTTCAAATAAATGATATACTCCAAGGGCTGCAACCAGTATCATCGGAATAAACAAAATATTATTGCGGTAAATTGTCGTGCGAACTAACAGCAGCCCCAAACAAATTCCTCCTGCCACCTGAAGTAACAGCAAAAATTCTGGTGCATACTCCCTTTTCCCAAACTTTTTTACAATATTTCGTACACAAAAATATACTCCCAGAATAAAAAAGGATAACGTTCCTGAATAATAAATTCCATACTCTTCCGTCCCATCAAAAGGGATATTGTCTGACTGTATCTTCATGAGACGCCATACATTCTTTGCCCTTTCCACTAAATCCGATATATCTGTAATATGCAATTCACTGCTCCGCATACAAACAAGCTTTGGAATAGACAACACAGGAAGACGAATCTCGCCTATTACTTCCATATTCACTAATAAAAACAGAATCAAAGGCAACGCAAGCATTCCAAGTATTACAACAGAAAAAAGCACATACCTGTCAATATGAATTTTCCGAACATATATACCATATAAAAATTCTATCAGTACAATAAACGGTACAATCGTCCATATTGTAGCATAACAATACAAAGATAGACCATACATCAATGATGAAAGCATCAAAAACTTAGAATCGTCAAGCCCTCTTACATAAAAATATAGCCCAAAAATCATAAAACCCGGAGCGAGATTTGCATCTAGCCCCCAGCGCGACATGGTAATATGCCATGGGCAGATGACAAGTAAAAACATACAAAACAGTGCCACCCTTTCGTTGTACATTTTTTTAATCAACAAATATACCACCCACAATGTCAGACATGAAATAATAAGTTGAGGGATCCTGATCACCCATATCTGCGGCCCAAATATTGCCATAAATGGCATCATTAAATAGGTATTTAAAGCACTCATTCCACTTCCCCAGGTAGTTAGATACACAGGAAAACGATATCCTGCTGAATCAACACCATAATGCAGCATAGAAAATGCTTCATACCCTGCAAACGCCTCATCCTGATTGATATCGCCCGGAATCACCCCAAATCCAATGATACGAACCGCGATTCCTGTCGCCATGAGAATTATAAAAATCAGTTTGTTATAATTCACATTTTTCAATTTGCCAAACACCGGTTGACTGTTCCACCTGATTTTCATTTTAAGAATCATAACCTTTCTAAAATCTGCCAACTTTTTCTCTTATACTAATACATACCTGACAGCCACACAGCTAGGTGCTATTAATGACAGTTTCAAAATCCCTGATTTCAATGCTCTGCCTCACTCGCCATCTTCAATCAATTCCCCCGCCTCATCTACAAGATATATCGCAAAAACCGTATTGATCTGAGCCGGATAGGACTCCGCGATATCTCCATTATACACGATCCGGATCGTTGTTCCCACTTCCATCTGCGGCACTTCGTGCGTTGACTGCACGGCGGTGCTGACATCGATCTGATCGGCAGACTTCAGTTCCTCCGCCCCCTCAAAAGGCGCCACCAGCACAGAGTTTTCGGATATCTCCAGCACAGTCGCGTTAAAATATGGATTCTTTGCCTCGTTTCCACAGCCGGCTAAAAAAATCATACATAATAATAAAACAAGCGATACTATCCTTTTCATTCCACACTCCTTCTTAATATATCATTTTCGTTCCAACCTATCCGGTACACAGCCGGCTGTCAGAACCCTATCTTCATCGACTGCCCTTCCACATAGACGCCCTCCGAGAGCTTTAACGGCAGTTTCTGCTCCGCGGTAGCGCCGATCGTTTGCCCATCCTGCAGAACGGCTCCCTCCTTGATCAAATAGGCCGAAATATTCCACATCAGATCGTAAACTTCCGAGGGCGGCTGATTGCTCTCTACGATCTCCAACTCTTCCTTCCCAAAAGAGCACAGACCGTTTGTCCAGCTGCTTACACCCTTTTCGTTCCTATATAATCCGATAAATACCAGATCAGCCAAAGGCGCCTCTCCCTCTTTCATGACCATGGCAGATTCGATAAAATGCTCCGGCAGCCACACCGTGCCGCAGTCATAGATTCCCAGCGCCCCCGGCGCTTTCAGGCAGGCGGCCGCGACTTTCACAAAAAGTTCCCCCGCTTCCAACGGCGCATGCCCTCTGCCTAACACCGCCACCACCAGATGCGCTTCATGCTCTCTGGCAGCTGCGACAGACTGTTCTCTGGTCATAAAATTGCTGTTCGCCCAATATTCCGCTTCACCGTTCGGAATCTTTGCTTCCATTAAACCGACAGTAGCCATCATGCCATCCACCTCAAACGCAAGGGCAATACCATCCTTCTCACCTTTCGGATTTCCAGCGTCTTCCGGACATTCGATCCCCCAGTCCTCCCTCAAAACCGCACGAAACTTTTCCACATCAAACTCCGGCCTGGCCAAAAGTACAAAGCCCGCAAAACTTCCTCCCGCACGCTTTGTTTTCTCACCGTCCTTCTCCTGTTCTTTCGCCCTCTCCATCCAATATTTACGGATCTTTTCCACCATCTCCACGCACTTTTTCCTGGCAGTGGCGGGATCATAGTCCTCCATCTCACTGTAGATATGACCACAGTGCCCCAGACCATCTCCCTCATAGCCCCCGCAGACCGCCACCTTCCAGGAACCCCAAAGGGATTTCTTAAACTTGAAAATATAGTAGTGCAGATCGTGCAGGTCAAACTCCCCCGCTATCTCAAGCTTCTCCGGCTTTTTGCCAAGCTCCTGCGGATGGGAAAGCCATTCTTCCATCACCGCCGCCGCGTATTCTCTCTGTGTGGTCATCCGTTCATCCTCCTGATATATCATCTGTTACCGCAGATCATCCTTATATTTACTCCTCAGCATTACAAACAATTCTCATATATTTATTCTTAAGCACAACAGCTTTTCCCTCATATCTGCCCTCCGGCACTGCAGATCACCCTCGCATATTTGTTCTCCGAATCTTCCACAACAAGTATCTTCCCCTGCTGAATATAGTGTTCGATTCTCCCGGCATACCACCAGTCCCCCACGCCGAGCTGTGCGTGACCGAGAATATTGCCGATCACTCTGCACTCCTTTACCGGAACATTCCCCAGCCATTTCCATATCAGAAAATCATAGAAATCCTCCGGAACACTGAGCACCCTGCCTCCTATCATAGCGCGGAGAGGGCTGTTTTCCTCCGCCAGTTCTTCCCACAACATGGCATACATACGAATTTCTTCTCTGGAAAGCGGCTTTTCGTAAGATAAAAAACCTGCAAATTCTTCTGCGGAAACCTCATTCCAGCTATGGTGGAAAACAATATTTTTATCCCGGACTACATACTCGGGAAGCTTCACCGCCGATATTTTATTTCCATATTTCTGCAGGATCTGGCACAAACTGTATAAACCGCATCTGGAATAGGGGGTGTCACTGTACCACACCCTGACAGGCTCCCCGTCTTCCAGAAAATGTTTCAACCGATGCAGTTCCTTCACATAGTAATCGCCGACATTTCTCAGTTCACGCTTTGTCTCTTCGTCCTGCGCCCACTGATCCTGCGCGTACATGGCATAGATCAGTTCCCTGCGGCAGGAACTTTCCACAGACTCCCTGATGTCCCCTATATCCAGCATAAAGCCGAAACAGATGACTTCCTCTGCCGTCCCCTCGATCCAGCCACAGAAGGGTTTCTCCGGCGGCTTCTTCTTCCCCGCCATAAAAACCGATGTGGGGCCGTCGACTTTTCCGATCACTATTTTATTCTTTGCCACTTTCATGGCGCCAGCTTCGCTCTCGCCAAACAATACTTCGATCATATCCGCCACCATTCTTCCATCTGAAACTATCCTCAGGCGAAAATCTAAAACACCTTTCTTTCACCTTCCGGCTTTTTGCCGCATATCACCGGACATCCTTCCTCAAGGCAGGGCTCCTTACCGAAACCGCACCGCCACCGAATTCGCGTGGGCAGTCAGGCCCTCGCTCTTTGCAAACCGCTCGATATCCTCATGATCCCGCTCAAGAGCCTGCCTGGAATAGGAGATGATACTGGTCTTCTTGATAAAGTCATCCACCCCGAGGGGTGAGAAAAATTTTGCCGTCCCGTTGGTGGGCAGAATATGGTTCGGCCCCGCAAAGTAATCTCCCAGAGGCTCCGAAGAGTACTCTCCCAAAAAGATCGCCCCGGCATTTTTCACTTTTGTCATGGTCTGAAAAGGATCTTTCGTCAGAATCTCCATGTGCTCCGATGCAATATCGTTGGCGGCGTCCACCGCCTCGTCCATGTTCTCCGCCACCAGAATATAACCGTAATGATCCAATGACTTTCTGATGATCTCCTCCCTGGACAGTTTTCTTGTAAAGTTTTCCACTTCCTCCGAAACCTTCTCAGCCAGTTCCATGGAATCCGTGATCAGAATGGCGCTGGCCAGCTCGTCATGCTCCGCCTGGGATAAAAGATCCGCCGCCGCAAACCTGGGATTCGCGTATCTGTCCGCCAAAATCAATATCTCGCTGGGGCCTGCCACGGAATCGATGCTCACATAGCCGAACACCGCCTTCTTCGCAAGCGCCACAAAAATATTGCCGGGGCCGGTGATCTTATCCACTTTCGGGATGGACTGTGTGCCGAAGGCCATGGCCGCAATGGCCTGGGCGCCGCCCACTTTGTAGATCCTGTCTACTCCCGCAATATCGGCCGCCACAAGGGTTCCGGGATTCACCTTTCCATCTTTTCCCGGCGGTGTGGTCATAATGATCTCGGCCACACCGGCCACCCTCGCCGGCACCACATTCATCAGCACGCTGGAAGGATAGGCCGCCTTCCCGCCCGGCACATAGACGCCCGCCCGTTCAAGAGGCGTGATCCGCTGCCCTAAAATAGAACCGTCAGGCTTCGTGGTAAAGAAACTCTGTCTGATCTGTTTTTCATGGTACGCTTTGATATTTTCCGCCGATCTTTTCATTGCCCCGATCAGCGCCTCATCTAACGCCTGATAGGCTTCCGCTGTCTCCGCCTCTGTCACCACCAGATTTTCTGCCGTAAGCCTGCATTGATCAAACTGCTCCGTATAGGCAAAAACCGCCTCATCCCCGCGCTCTCTGACCTGCCGGATAATATCGTTTACCGTTTCTTCATATTCACCGTAATGGTTCGGACTTCGCTTTAACAGATCATTTAAAATATTCTTCTTTGTTTCTCCGGTCAATTCTATTATTCTCATCCGTATCTTTTCCTCTCTGCACAATCATAATTTTCACCGTCGCTGCATCAATCAGTTAGCCCTTTTAAATTTTTTCCAGAAATCAATGGTCTCCCGCAGATCTTCCTCGCTGTCAAATAAATCCAGCTTTCTTGCAACCTCGATTGCAAAATCCACATAGGCATTGGCTCTTGCTGTAATCACGGTATCATCACAGACCAGATCATCATCTGTAGAATGGGTTGACTTTCCATGCTGAAGAATACCCGCATGATCCAGAACATCAACTCCGGCGCAGATACCGGCGATCAGGACCTTTCGTTCATTCAATTCCTGCAGATATCTTTTTACATCCTCGTTGTCAATTTCGGCAATATCGCCGCCCGGAATAATCAGACTACGGATTTGTTTTTTATCAACTTCCTTCAACGGCATATCGACGTTGACTGAAAAACCTTCCGTTGCCCTGACCGCCTTTCCATCTAAAGAGCAAAATACCATATCACAGCCCGTAACGCTCAAAAAATAATTCAGTATCACTATTTCATAAAAACAGCTCGTATCATATACGAGAAAAACATCTTTCACTTCTACTTACCTCCCTCCCACACCTTATCTCATCATAACAGAGAATTCATATAAAATCCCCTTCCCTGTCATCCTCCTGCAGGTATTGTGAAAACATTGGTCAGATTTCTCCACATTCTATACACAAACCTCTTTTAATCGATGAATCAGCCTGCTGATCCGCTCATACTCCATCCGCATGCTCACCGGATTCACGATCATCCGTGCAGAAAGCGGACAGACCTCCTCTAAAACCCCAAGCCCGTTCTCCTTAAGCGTTCCGCCTGTCTCCACGATATCCACGATCACATCCGACAATCCCACGATCGGCCCCAGTTCCACCGAGCCGTTTAATTTGATAATGTCCACCGTCTGATGTTTCTTATTATAAAAATACTCCTTCGCGATCAGCGGGTACTTTGTGGCTACACGGATCCGCTCATGATGCTGTAAAAGCTCTCCCGCCGATTCCGGCCCGCAGACACACATCCGGCATTTGCCGAACCCCAGATCCAGCACCTCATAGACGCGCCTGTTTTCCTCCATGATCGTATCTCTTCCCACCACGCCGATATCCGCCGCGCCGTACTCCACATAAGTCGGCACATCGGGCCCTTTGGACAGGAAAAACTTAAGTTTCTGCTCTTCATTGACAAAGATCAACTTCCGGGATTCCTTATCCTTCATCTCCTCACAAGTAATCCCAATCTTCTCCAAAAGTTCCAGTGTTTTATTCGCAAGTCTGCCCTTCGTCAATGCGAAAGTCAGATACCTTTCTTCATTCATATTTATTCTGCTCCTCGCTGTGCGGATTTCCAAAATCCGTTATATCCAACATACATCTCTTTCTTCTGGCTTCATATCTGTAACTATCGGCTTTCTCATGCACAATTCGATTTCCCATCTGACATTCCGTCTCACCGTACCGTCAGGAGTTCTCCCCGAAATACTCCACCTTACAGCCCCGTCTTTTCGCCAGTTCCCGGTATTCTTTCTCCTCTTTCCCGGTATCCTTCCGCATCAGTTCCACACAGACGCCGCTCTCCCGCAGCGTATTCGCCCTTGCAAGAGCTTTTACAAATGCAGCATCCTCATAAACCAGCAACGCCTGATTCTCCTTCACAGGTACAGTGAGTTTCTGGCTCGCCATCGCCGTCATCAGATCGTCTAACACCACCACAAATCCCACGGCAGGCGCATCCTTCCCGAACGTCTTAAGCAGATTATCATATCTTCCGCCCTTTGCAACAGCATCCCCCACCCCATAGGTGTAAGCCCGGAATGTCACGCCGGTATAATAATGATACTTGCTGAGCATGCCAAAATCAAAGGAAACATACTGCTGCGCTCCATAAACCGTCAACAGTTCATACAACTGTTTCAGTCTCTCCACCGCTTCCAGAGAACGCTCATTGGAAACAAGCTGCTCCGCCCTGTGAAGCACCTCCACGGAACCGAACAACTCTGTTATCCTCAAAAAAGCCTCTCTGTATTCCTCTGCGATATGCTGCTGTTTCAGAATATCCTCCACGCCAAAAATATTCTTGCCGCTGACATTCTCCCGCAGGGCAAGTTCCGTCTCTTTTGTCAATCCCGCCGCCTCGCACAAGCCTCTGAAATAGTCCGCCTGGCCGATCGTCACCTGGAACTGCAAAAGCCCTGCGTTCTTCAGACATCCAATGAGCATGGCGATCATCTCGGCATCCGCCTCCACGCTACCGTCCCCGATCAACTCCGCCCCCATCTGGGTTACCTCGCAAAGCTTCCCCTGCAAGCTGGAGATATTAGTAAAAGTATTCCCCGAATAGCAAAACCGGATCGGAAAAGTTTCCTCCATAAAATACTTTGCCGCACAGCGCGCCATGGACGGCGTAAAATCCGGCCGCAGTACCAAAGTATTTCCCTCTTTATCAAAAAATTTATACAGCTCCTTCGACGGAGTTGTACCGATTTCCCTGGAAAACACATCAAAAAACTCAAAAGAGGGCGTCTGAATATCCTGATACCCGAAACTTTTAAGCTTCCCGTGGATCAGTTCCTCCAGTTTTAGTTTTCCCGCGTATTCCTTACCGTAAATATCTCTGACGCCTTCCGGCGTATGTAATAAATTCTGATTCATACATCCTCACTTCCCACTGTATTCCTGATCCCACCGCTTTACCATGATACTGCAGTGTCGTGATATCACACCACCGTGTAAAATCAATGTATCAATTATAAAAAATGAAAACATCCCTGTCAAGCTCTGTCATCCAGATCCTTCTGCAGCATATCCAGATACGGTATCATGATCCCATGCTTCTGCGGAATAAAGTACTCCGGATTCAGCTCATCAAACCGAAAGCTTTTTCTGCCGCCTTTCAGTTTCCTGTCCCAGAAATAGTATAGCATCTCAAAAGGCAGATAATAAAACTGCTCTCTGTGGGTATAGTAGATCAGAAAAAACGCCACGCCGCCCTGCTTTTCAAACTTTTGCATGAAATCCACCTGATGATCATGGATATTCTGCAGGGAAAAGGTATCCACAGCGCACTCTTTCGCATCGAAGCAGACAGGAATCCCCTGCACCGCCCCGATGTAGTCCACCGTACTCTTTTGATCAAAATAGGCAAGCGTGATATGCCTGGATTCCTTGTCCATTTTGATCGGCGTGATGGGCGTCGGTATCTTCTGGATCAGAGCCAGTCCTGCTTCCGCGTATCTCTCATTTGTTCTGTTGATCATGTCCTCCAGGGCTGAACCCCGAAGCCCTCTGCTCTTCCAGGTAGGCATATCTTTACTCACTTCTGTACTGTTTTCTGCATTCGTCAGGCTTGCGACAGCCAATGCACAGAAACAGATCCCACGGCTCTGAAAGGCCTTTCCATGCCTTAGAATACCCTTTCTGTTTATCACTGTGCTGTCACTTTTCACTTCACTGATTATACAGGATATCACCTTTAATTACAAGTTCAGAAAAAGACGGCACTTCCGCCGTCTTCACTTCCTCCACTGTCGGAATGGAATCCGCTGCTCCCATACGGGATACTGCAATGGCTGATGCCTTTGCACACAATCTAAGCACTTCCCGTGCATCCGGAAACTTTTCCATCATCTTATTCGGTATCTTCTCAGATTCCTTTTCTCCTGAAATCTGGAAACCTTCTATCCCATTATAACAATTTGATCTATGAAACTATTACACTGTCCTCAATTATCAAATCCGCACTTTATAAATACGCACCTTCTTCTCAAGATACAGATAGGCGATAATACAGATCACCACCGAGACCGCCGAACCGGTGACCGTGGCAAGGCCCATGGGAAACAGCGTGTCAGCAAACAGCTTAGAGGCAAGATAAGCAAGCGGAATACGCGCGCACACAATGGCAACTGCATTATGTAAAAAAGAAAGTCCCGACAGCCCTCTGGCACAAAAATATCCGCTGAAACAAAAATGTACTCCCGCAAACACACAGTCCCAGACATAACCGCGAAGATACTGACTGCCAAGGTGCACGACTTCCGGCTCTCCCCGGAAGATACCGACCACCGGCTCCGCGAAAAACTGCATCAGAAGCGCCGAAACAATTCCGAAAACCACTGCGGTCATCATCGCATATTTCAAAGTCTTCTTTGCCCGTTCCTTCTTTCCCGCGCCCATATTCTGCGCCGCTAACGCCGACACGGAAGAAAGAAGAGAGGACGGTACCAGAAACAGAATACCGATAATCTTTTCCACCACCCCCACTGCCGCCGCATCAAAAAGGCCTCTCCTGTTGGCGATCACCGTAATCAGCAAAAAGGATATCTGGATAAACCCGTCCTGTACCGCCACAGGGACACCGATCGCCAGAAGTTTTCCCATCACGGCCCGTTTCGGCCTGAAATCCTCCCCGGACAGCCTGATATGCTGCATATTTCTATCCGTTTTGATACGGATGAGCGCCACCGCCACACTGATCGTCTGGGCAAGGGTAGTGCCAAGCGCTGCGCCCGCGGCCCCCATTCCCAGAGTCCCGATAAAAATAAAGTCCAGCACAATATTGGAAATACAGGCCACTGCAATAAAATACATGGGACTTTTAGAATCCCCCAACCCGCGAAAAATCGAACTGATAATATTGTAGGCCGTGATAAAGGGAATCCCGATAAAGCAGATCGTCAGATAGGAGACCGTGCTTTCCACCGCTTCTGCCGGGGTGGACATTACCTTCACAATAGGATCAATGCACAGCATAAGCAGCACCGCCGCCACGACGGACAGGCTTAAAAACAGGACCACCGTATTGCCGATCGTCTCAAACACTCTCTTTTCATTCCTTGCCCCTACTTCATGACCGATGGAGACCGTGGTCCCCATGGCTAACCCCACGATCATCACCGTTATCATATGCATGATCTGGCTGCCAATAGAGACAGCTGTGGTGCTCTCCACCGCATTAAACTGCCCTACAATATAAAGATCCGCCATGCCGTACAGCGTCTGCAGAAAATAGGAGAAAAAGTAGGGGATCGAAAAGGAAAGCAGTGTACCAAATACATTTCCCGTTGTCAGATCTGTTCTCAATTCCTTTTTCATCTCTCCTGTTTCCTTTCCGGTATGGGCAGGTCATGAAATCTCTCTCCGATTTTTTCCGCCATGTTCTTTTGTGTTACTATTCCAGTTATCGCTCCATAAACAAATCGAGCAGGGAAGATTTTCTTCCCCTACTCGCCGCGCAGGGGGCCTCCAGCTCTACTGACATACTTCCTCCCAATGCCCTTGCGCATCAATAAAAGATTTTCCAATCCTCCGGCAAAGGCGCCGTCAGACATTTTCCGGACAGATACGCAAATTCCCCATCCGTCTCCGGAAATTCCACTCTGCAGGCGTGAAGGAGCTGATATTTAAATACCGCCTCTTCTTTCCTCCCCGGTTCCCATCCGTACTTTCTGTCTCCGATCACGGGGTGTCCGATCTGAGCCAACTGCGCCCTGATCTGGTGGCTCTTTCCCGTTACCAGCAGAATTTCCAGTTTTGTACAATCCCTCTCTTTCAGATAAGAGAGCGGTTTTATCACTGTCTTAATCCGTTTATATTCTTTTCCCGCCGCCGAATCTTCCAAAATCAGTCTCCGGTACGCCCTCTCCGAAAGGATCTTTGCCCGGTTTTTCTCCTCCTCTTTTTTCAGGTAACCATCCAGCGTGATCTCCTGTTCTATCCTTCCCTGCGTATAAGCCGTATAATATTTATGCAGACTCCGGTCTCTCAGGATCTCCGACAGAAACTGACTGCTGCGGACGCTCTTCCCGCAGAGCACCAGTCCGCTGGTATTGCGGTCCAGACGGTTACACACCGACGGCCGGAAACGCGCAAGATGCGCCTCCGTGATCTCGCCCTTATCAAGCAGATAGCCGATCATCCATTCATTTAACGAAAGATCCGCCCTGTCCGCCTTCTGGGATAAAACGCCTGCGGGTTTATTCAGAACCAGAATGCTGTCATCCTCATAGATGACAGAAATATTTTTTAATGTATGGAAAGCTTCTCTTTGTCTCTCTCCAGCGCTTACCCGCCCCGCTATTTTGCTTTTCTCTCCATCTCTTATCTGCCCATTCTGCTTCTGTTCCGGCATTCCTCCGGAAAACTTCAAAAATGTCTCCTCCGAGAAAAACAGTTCCACGCTGTCGCCGGCGGCAACCACTTCGTTCCCCGCTGCCTTCTTTTCATTCAACGTGATATTTTTTTTGCGCAGCATCTTATAGAGGAAACCGCCCCCTGCCTTTGGCAGCAGCTTTTTCAAATATTTATCAAAACGCCATCCCGCTTCTTTTTCTGTTATCACAAACTTCTGCATGTTTACTTCTTTCTGTAGGAATCACATTTTGCCATTCACTTGACTCACTGAGGTATCATATCTGCTATGATCACCACTTTTTATTCTCTTCACAGCAGTTACCGTCAGACCTTTTTCTAATTACCCCTGTCACAATGACAGATTCTCCATCAGTTCCAGCACTTTCTCATCATACTCTCTGTTGTCATCCATCTCCGACTCCTGCAAAGACTTCAATCTCTCCAGATATTTTCCCCTGTCATGAAAGATTTTCACTGTGATATCATGAAACCCGTTCTGGCCAAACAACGTCTTCAGATGCTGATAGCAGGCCGTCTCCTCAAATCCATCCTGTTCCGTGATGCCAACCATGGTTTTTCCCTTCATCACAAGATGGCTGATCTGAAAGTTTTTCGCATAACTGGTCAGATACAGGTCATACCGCTCTGCGAGTCCTACCGCCCTTTCACCGATGGCCGCTTTCATTTCAGAGGAGCATCCCTTCGCCCTGAAAAACATGATCATATTCACAGCGCTCTTGCTGGCGGGAAGGCAGCCCAAAACTGCCGCTAATGTCAGCAGATTTTTGTTGGTTTTTGTGGCAACATATCCCGCCACATAGAGCGCTGTGGAGATCCCGAACATCACAAGCGTCTTGATGATCTCCCATCTTCTCTGTCTGTCGATATATCCGTAGGTTCCTTTTTTGTTATTCCAGGGCATTATTCTACCTCTATCGCTTTCCTATTTCTTTTTTTGTCCTGCCTTTGCAACGCCGTTTTTATCCGTCACCGCAGTCTTTCTTTTTGCCTTTCCTCTTCTTTCTCTTACCGCCTGTCCTCTTTTTTCCGCTGTACTCCGCTCTCTCCTTACCTTGATCAGTACGCCGCATCTTTCTCGGTGGTATCAGACACTTCGGCCCAAAGCCGATCAGGTCCTCTCTGTGCACAGAAAGCAGGGCTTCCCGCACCAGCTCATAATTTTCCGGCCTTCTATACTGCATCAACGCCCGCTGCATGGCTTTCTCGTGGGGATTTTTCGCCACATACACACTCTCTCCGGTTCTTGGATCGATCCCCGTGTAGTACATCACCGTAGAGATCGTGGAGGGCGTCGGATAAAAATCCTGCACCTGTTCCGGCTGATGCCCCGTATCCCGCAGATACTCAGCTAACTCCACCGCATCTTTGATCTGCGCTCCCGGATGGGAACTCATCAGATAGGGCACCAGATACTGCTTTAATCCAAACTTTTTATTGTACTCCTCATACTTTCTGACAAACCTGTCATATATCTCCCGCTTCGGCTTGCCCATATAGTAGAGCACCCTGTCCGATATATGCTCCGGCGCCACCTTACACAGCCCGCTCACATGATATTGTATCATCTCTTTCAGGAATCTGTCACCCTTTTCCTGCAGCATATAATCAAACCGCACACCAGAACGGATAAACACTTTTTTCACACCGGACAGCTGGCGCAGTTTTTTTAACAGACTGCTGTAATCCTCGTGGCTGCTGTCCAAATTTTTGCAGGGTTCCGGGAACAGGCATTGTCTGTTCTTACAGACGCCCGTCTGCAACTGTTTCTGACAGGAAGGGTGACGGAAATTTGCCGTGGGGCCGCCCACATCGTGAATGTAGCCTTTAAAGTCCGGCTGTCCTGTCATCCACTGTGCTTCCTTTAACAGGGATGCATGGCTGCGCACCTGCACGATCCGCCCCTGATGGAAGGTCAGGGCACAGAAGTTGCAGCCTCCGAAACACCCTCTGCAGCTGATCAGAGAAAATTTTATCTCCTCCACCGCCGGCACGCCGATGGATGGATACGGCGCGCGCATGTAGGGCAGATCGTAGATATCGTCCATCTCCTGCACAGTGAGCGGCTCTGCCGGCGGATTCTGCACCACAAATACCTTGTTCGGATAAGGCTCCATCAGTGCTTTTCCCTGAAAAGGATCCGTGTTTTCATACTGCCGCATAAAGCTCTCCGCATAGAGCTTTTTCTCTTTTCTGCAGGCCTCGTAGTCAGGCAGAAGGAGCCCATCATAAATGCCTGATATATCCTGCGTCCGGTAGACCGTCCCTTTGATAAAAGTGATATCCTTCACCGAGATCCCCGCATCTAGCGCCTCCGCGATCTCCACAATGCTTTTCTCCCCCATGCCATAGCTGATCAGGTCCGCCCCCGCATCCAACAGAATCGAGCGTTTATAGGAATCAGACCAGTAATCATAGTGGGCAAGCCGCCTGAGAGAAGCCTCTATCCCGCCCAGAATGATCGGTACATCTTTGTAGGTCCTGCGGATCAGGTTACTGTAGACCACGGCTGCATGGTCCGGCCTCTTTCCCGTCACACCGCCAGGCGTGTAGGCGTCCCGCTCCCGCCTCTTCTTTGAGACATAATAATGGTTCACCATGGAGTCCATATTGCCCGACGTTACTAAAAAGGCAAGGCGCGGCCGCCCCAAAACGGCAATGCTCCCGTCCTTTTTCCAGTCCGGCTGGGAGATAATGCCCACCGTAAAGCCGTGGGCCTGCAATACTCTGCTGATAATGGCATGGCCGAAAGAAGGATGATCCACATAGGCATCCCCGATCACATAGACAAAATCAAGCTGATCGATATGCTGTTTTTCCATATCCTCCCGGGAAACCGGGAGAAAACCTTCTGCCATCATACTTTCCATCCTTTAAACTCTTCTTTGGTCATCCCCGTAACATCCGGCCATACCTGTCATATGCCGGACGATATTCCTTTCCCCATCGGGCTAAACCTATCCCGCAGATCCGCCGGAATACTGCCACGCCCTGGTTGTTTCCACCGTCCGCTCCGTTTTTGCCTCCACACAGTAAAGCCTGCTGTAATGCCCCGCATCGTCCATCAGATACCCCTCGATCACATAATCATAGAGCCCGGTGCGGTACATCACGTTCACGATATTTTCTCCACGGTAACCATCCACCCACATCATGATCGGCGTTCCCAGTCTCTCCTCATTTTCGGAAATCATCTCCTGCAGAACGGTACCTTCCGCCTCCGTCTTTGTCCCAAAAATCAGTCCGCTGTCGATCCACATATTCGAGGGAGTCCACATATGTTTATAATAGTCTTCCACCGCTCCGTCATTATCGAAATCACTGCCCAGTCCATACTCTGTTTTTTGTTCGGCATCCCCTGTGGAAGACTCCGCGGTCTCCGTCTTTTGATAGATCTCCGGTGCCTTCCATATCTGTCTCTCCGCAATCTCCCAATATCCTTCCTCGCAGGATGTCACAGCGATCACCTGCTTTTCCGGCACCAGATTTAGCGCCACGGTCTCCGCCGGTCTGCCGTTTCGATATGCGTACAAAACCAGCGCACTCCTCTCCTTCTTACCATAATCGACGATCGTACGACACACATAGTTTTTTCCCTCCCATGAGATCACCACAAAAGGCCATCTGAAGGCAGAAAAACGCTCTGTCTCCTCATATTCTCCCTCCGCGTTTCCCTGAAACACTGCAAAATCGGTAAATCCCGCCGTTCCGCCGTCACATATCAGAGCATAGATGTCTTCATAACCATCATCGTCCAGATCTGCCAATATCAATCTGTTTTCCTCAGCCCAGTATTCTTCCCAGTCCCCTCCTGTACCTGTAATATCAGGATTTTCCGCTCTGACCTCTTCTGCCTCTGCCTCCGTAAGCTCCCGCCCTGTCTCACAGGACCACAGAAATTCCATCTCTCTGTTCTCCTCAAAGGCTCTTGTCAGAGCCTCGACAAGACTCTCCGGTATATATTCCTCTTCTCCCGGCACGCCATGTCTCACATGGTAGAGTTCTTTCGGCGCGTATCCCTGATAAAACTGATCATACAGTTTCCGGATACCGGGATTATTCTGCCAATCCTTTTCCGGAAAAGTTTCGGAAGCAATGCATTCTCCGCTCCTCTTATCCGTCAGGATTACAGAAACCGTTCCCGCCCCGCGCTGACTGGATATGCTGCGGATCTCCTCCAATACGGCGCCGTTCCACCGATACAGTCTTTCTACTGCACTCTGCTCTTCGTAATTTTCGTCACTGCCGCACCATATTGTCTCAAAGTCATCGCAGAAGATCGCTTTATCTATCTTAAAACTTTCATCGGACGGCATAACCGCCTCCACAAACTTCCTGTCTGCCCTGTTCCAGATCAGATAGTCATTCTTTTTTTCCTCATCTCTGTCTCTCTTTTTGAGATCAGGACAGCCGTCAAAGTTGATATCCTTACAGATATCCAGGTTGCCCTGCAACACCTGTGCCGGTCTCTCAAAATTTCCGTCCTGATATACGGCGATTTTCTCCTGGCCATCCTCCTGTTTTCCCTCTCTCAGCAGATAAACCGCCTCTTTTTCCCCGAAATTCCTGATATAAATTTTATTCTTACTAAATTCCGCAACTATTCTGCCGCCTATCACATCCGATCTTATCTTTCTTCCATTGGACAATTCCGTAAAACTGAAACTTCTTGCCGTATTCTCTTCCAGCAGATACAATTCCTCATCGAATACCAGCATATGGAAGCTTTTTCCTTCCTCTGTGGCGCCCCACACTCCAAAATATCTTTCCGCATCCGGGCTGTCTTTGAAGGAAAACCATCCTATACTATCCCCGTCGCTGCCAAAATATTCCTTTGCTGCAAGAATCAGCTCCCACTTACAGTCCCATTCTGTCCTGTAATGTGTCAAATACAGTTTCTCAAAAAGTTTTTCCTTCGAAGAAAGACAGACCGATACCGCTCCGTCCTCCCGTTCCTGGTATTCCCACTGAGTTTTTTGCTCCGAAATAATCACCTGAATATCGCCAAAAGTAAACTCCAGCTTTGTATGCTCCACAGGAACCTCCTCCCAGACGATCTTCGCCGGTTCCACAATGCCTGTCGGCACGCCCAGTTCTGAGACATATTCCGTCTCTTCATCCTCGGAACCGGGAACATTGTTCCCGTCCTTGTCAGACAGGCCGTAATCTCCATATTCTTCTCTGTCCTGTAAGCAGGAATCACTGCTTCCCGCACCGCCAGGCAGACCAGAAACAGCATCTTCCTCCGATAAGCCGCCTTCCATATTCCCCTGCGCATCTTCCTGCAGATCTGAATCTGCGGTCTCTTCCATATTATAAGCAGCACGATGCCTGCTGGCAAAAACGATCTCCGCCGCCAGAATAAGCACCAATATCGCACACTGTATGCCCGCCGCTTTTGTAACCTTCATTTTGAAACCCCATTCCGTTTTCTCCGTCTGCTCAGGAAATCCCTGCTCTACAGATATCTCTCCACAATCTCCCAAAACCCCTCAATATAATAATCCGCCAGCCTCCTCTTTTCCCTGTCCGAGTCCAGAGAATATGCATCCTGCACGGCGCATACTTTCATCCCCGCATTCTTCCCGGCCATAATGCCTGCGGGCAGATCCTCAAACACAAGGCACTTTGCAGGATCCGCCTGCAGTTCCCCTGCCACCGCCAGATAAATGTCCGGGGCAGGCTTTCCCCGCTGTACTTCCGATCCTGTTTTGATACAGCTGATATACTCGGTCAGCCCGTGCACCCGCTCAACGGTCTCAAGCAGTTCTCTGGAATTACTGGTAGCGATCCCCATTTTGATCCCTCTGTTTTTGCAGATCTCCATAAACTCCCGCACACCGGTCTTGAGAGGCACTTCTTTCTCATACTTCTCCCAGGCCATTTCGTTCCAGTCTGCCATGATCTTTTCCACCGGATCCGCAATCTCAAAATGCTCTTTAAAATAAAGAGCCGTCTCATAAAAACTCATGCCTTCGATTTCCGACTGCAGCGTGTCGGGCAAAGGGATATTAAATCTTCCCAGATACTCCTTATCGATCCGTTTCCACATCCACATGGAGTCGGCCATCGTCCCGTCCACATCAAAGATCACCGCCTCCACATTCTCCAGAGACGGCCATCTGTCTTTCAGGCTCTGCACCTCTTCTGCTGTCAGTCTCCGGCACTCCCCGGCTTCCATTTTCTCATCCAGGTATAACGTCCCCATCCGCAGTCTTTTCAGATGCAATACTTTATTTCCCACCGCGGCAAACATCCGCTTCACCTGATGATAGCGTCCCTCCATAATGGACAGATGAACTTTTCCGTCCTTCTGCACCGTCACTCTCGCAGACATCGTAGGCTTCTCATCACCGATATCCACGCCGCATTCCAACGTCAGGACCTCCTCCGCATGGAGCGGTCTTTCCGGCGTCACCTCATAGGTTTTTACCACATGCTTTTTCGGGGATAGCAGTTCATGGCCCAGCGCTCCATCGTTTGTCAAAAGCAACAGTCCCTCCGTGTCCTTATCCAATCTTCCCACCGGAAAAAGCCCCTTCGGAAAGGGAGTCTCCTCCCTTACTTCCCAGACTTTTTTCAGGAAATCCAGCACGGTTTCCTCCCGCTTATCCTCCGTAGCTGAAACAATGCCCTGAGGTTTGTAAAACATAATGTAAGCATACTTCTCAAAGACAATCTTTTGACCATTACAGTCAACATCCGCCGCATTCTCATCAATTTTCAACTCCGGATTTTTGCAGACCTCTCCGTCCACTGTCACCCGTCCTTTTTTTATCATCTCCTTCACACCGCTTCTCGTCCCGATCCCCGCGTCACAGAGATATTTATCCAATCTCACCATACTCTTTTCCTGCCCTGTATTCTCTATCTCTTTATTCGTAACGGTTCAGCCGTCATGTCATTTCATTAACACCTTAGCTCAGCCGTGAGGAACCTTTAACGAAATGGCATTGAGGTCTGAACCGTTATCTTTATTCCTAAGACCCTGTAAAAATTTTAGCAAAACTTCTGGTAAACTTACTTCTAAAATTTTTTTCGCCCTGTATACTATTATAAAACAACAGAATACAGGATATAATTTTGAAAAACTCCCGCTTTTTTTCCACCATCCAGCTTCTTTTCCTGCTGTTACTTTGCATTTTCATCCTTCGCTCACCGGCAGAAGCCTGTTCCCATGCTGCCATAGCCCTCAGACTGTGGTTTGAAAAAATGATTCCCTCGCTGTTTCCCTTTATGATCCTCTCCGGCCTGATCGTCAGACTGGATTTCGGCCGCCTGCTGGCCCTCCCGGTCTACCCATTCCTTGGCCGCCTCTATCAGATCAGTAAAACCATGTGTACCACGCTGCTCATAGGGTTTCTGTTCGGCTTTCCATTAGGCGCCAAGACCATCGCCGAAGAGTACAGCCTCGGTCAGCTGTCCAGACCACAGGCGCAATACCTGCTGTCTTTCTGCAACAATATCGGTCCGGTCTATCTGCTCAGTTTTGCCCTGCCCCTTCTGGGATTATCTTCGGATTCCAGCGATACACTGCTGCAGCGTTTCGTCATGGCAGCCTTTTTCGGGATTCCTCTGCTCTACGGGTTGATTTTGCGCTATACGGTTTACCACTCTGTCCCTCTTGCCGCGGACCATTCCCACTCTGTAAAAAACGCCGCTTCTCCGGCACATTCCTCCACTCTACACACTGCTTCGCAACTCCTGCACTTTAAAACCCCTCATGCCGCCCCAAAGCGCCCGGACTCCCAAAGCCGCTCTCCCCTGACCGCAGCATCCTCAGACAGCTGCAAAAAAGCCGCCGCTCCTTCTTTCATCCAGGCTCTGGACGCCTCCGTCACCTCCGCCTGCACCGCCATCACAAGGCTGGGCGGTTATATGATATTTTTTATTGTCTGTAATCTGCCGCTGCAGCAGGCCACTTCCTTTCTCAGATTACCCGCCGCAAAAAACGGTGCGGCAAAGCTTGCCGTTTTCGCCGCACCGGTACTGGAGATCACCAGCGGCCTTGCCCTGTCGAAAGATGCGCTTTCACCCGCCCTTTTCATGGCCATGCTCACCTTCGGCGGCCTCTCCTGCTTTGCCCAGACTTATACCTGCATCAGAGACACGGATTTGTCCTTCGGAAATTACTGCCTTCACAAAATTCTTCAGAGCACTATCGCCTTCTGCCTTTACGCTTTGCTTTTTTCTGCTTTTTCCGGTAAACCGCCTTTGTGATCGTCAGCAGAATCAGCAGGGAGACCAGAAGCCCCAGGATTGCCAGCCATAAAAACTGAGAGACATCGTTACTGTCGATCAATACTTCTTCTTTTTCCGCGTCCTGCTTCTCATACCGGCTCATATCGATCTGATGAACGTCTCCGGAAGCCTCCAGCGCATCCTCTTTAGCCTCTCCATCCTCTTCCAAATTTAAGGCATCCGTCTCCTGACCGGGAGTCATCACTTCCCGGAAAGAAGTATCTGCCTCCTGGGAGGTTGTATCCGTTCCCGTATCAGCAGAATCCGTTCCCTGTATGGAAGTATCCGCTCCCGGAGATACATTTCCTGCACCCTCCGGTTTTCCAGACAGCGCCGGAATTTCCACGGTCTCCGTCTCCGTATCGAGATCATAACCGTTGTATACCCGGCACTTCAGGGAAATATCCTGATCCGTGGGCACTTTCAGGGTGCATTCCAGTTCATTCCCCATGGCCTCCCACTTCTGCAAACCGCTGTAAGTAGTTCCGCCGTTCAAACTGTAATCATAATACAGCAGACCGCTTTCCGGATCCTCGCCGGTCAGCAGGATATTCACCTCTCCCGTTTCCGGCTTTGTCCGAAGACAGGTCAAAGACACCTTCACCGGCTCCGTATCATCCGGCTTCATCACAACAGAAGGCACTTCCACTTTTGGCCTCTCGTATTTCCGATAATCCACGCCAAGTTTTGGCGAATACAGTCCGTAATACTTTGCCACCGTCGTCGCATCCAGCACGCCCAGCCTTTTCATCGCCTCCGTTGTCTCGTAACGTCCCTTATCCTCCCTGTGGTCCAGATGACAGTGCTCGATAATGGCAGCCGGGATCCCATACTCCTCACAATGCTGAATGATCCCGTAATAATCAATACCATCTTTATTTAATCTGGTTTTAACGCCCCGGTTGTACAGATCCAGGGTGCACAATTCTTTCAGACACAGATCCCCGAAACTTTTTCCCTCCGCATAACATTTTCCGAAAGCGGATACCCAGACTTCCGTTCCGTATAACGTATGTTTTTCCGACATATTGAAATGCAGGCAGAACAGAAAATCCGCCTCCACCTCCTTCGCATAATCGGCCCGTTTCTGCAAAGACAGTTCCGTATCATCGGTTCTTGTCAGATAAACTTCTATCCCCTCATACTTTTCCAGCTCTTCCACCATGGCCTCCGCCACAACCATCGTCATATATTTTTCCGTATAACTGCCGTACTGGCCTCCCAGATTTTCACCGCCGTGGCCCGGATCGATCACGATCTTCACGGGTTCCGCATGTACTGCTGCCGCCGGAAAGAGGGCCAGAAAAGTAACGGATATCACACAAAAAAATAATTTCTTATAGAATAAAAAGGGCCGACTTCCCTGGAAACCGGCCATCATCCACTTCATTTTCATTACATCAGCTCCAAATCTTCTTTGACTTCCGCCGTCTTCGTGACGCCTGCTTCCGCCTCCTCCAGGTCCTCCGGTATCGGCATAAGCTCCCGTCTGTTGGAAGACACGATCTCCTGATACTGCTTGATATGTCCCAGCAGATTCTCATAATCGGCAGATGCCGTCTGCATCGAACCCGCAAGAATCCCCTCCACATGGGCTAACAGATCATCCGTATACTGCATGGCAGACATACGCATTTCATTCGCCTCCATCACAGCCCGATCCAAAAGTTCCTGGGCCTGCCTGTGGGCCGCCGTCACAACCTCGTCCGCCTGGGCATAGGCCTGCTGCATGATCTGATGTTCACTGATCAGCTCTGTCCGCTGGATCGTGGTATCCTTGATCAGCTGTTCTGCTCTCGCCTTCGCGTCGTTTAAAATTTCTTCCTTATTCTGAATGATGCGCTGATATCGTTTGATCTCATCCGGCGTCTTCACACGGAGTTCCCGAATCAGCTCCTCAATTTCATCTTTGTTCACCAGGATCTTACTGTTGCTGAATGTCTGATATTTACAACTGTCAATATACTCTTCTATCTCATCGATTAACTGCTCAATTCTGCTGCTCATTTTTACTCCATTTCCATATTCTGACCAATGCCTTCAGATCCCGCACAGGTATCCTGTAAACCCTGTCCTTTGTTCGTCTCACCACCTGTCTGTCAATGTCCATATTTCTCATACATCATATCCCGCACAAAGCCGGGTACCTGCTTGGAAATATCCCCTTTGAACATGGCGATCTCCTTCACCGTGGAAGAACTCAGATACGCATATTCCAGACTCGTCGTCAAAAACATTGTATCCAGATGCCCGTCAGACAGCACTCTATTCGTCTGTGCGATCTGCAGCTCATACTCAAAGTCCGTAATGGCACGCAGTCCTCTGATCGACACACCAATATTATTTTTCCTCGTATAATCCACTAAAAGACCGCTGAAAGAATCCACTTTCACATTGGGATACTCTTTTGTAGCCTCTTTCAGCATTTTAACACGTTCCTCTACAGAAAACAATGGCGTCTTCATTTTGTTATCCAAAATACTCACCGTCAATTCATCAAAAATTTCCGCGGAACGTTTGATAATATCCAGATGCCCATAAGTAACCGGATCAAAACTGCCGGGATAAACTGCTGATTTCATAATATTTCTCCCCACCTTATTTTAGAATGCTTTTTTCAAAAAAACATGTTTATTGGTCTTGTAACACTTCTCTTTTTCTACAAAAAATCCATAACTTTCCACAAATCCGAAGTCCTGTCCCTTATCCGCTTCCAATACAAGCAGTGTATCTTCCGTCACATAACTCCTGTCCCTTAAAACTGACAGCAGTTTTTCATAGTGCTCCTCACCATAAGGCGGATCCGCAAAAATTATATCGACTGCCTTCTCATGCAGAACGTACAGCGCAGCATAGACATCCTGCTTTAACAGAACTGTCTCCTGTGTCATCTTCGCAAATTTCAAATTATCCGCAATACAGGCGGCTGCCTCCCGTCCGTTCTCCACAAAATAAGCTTTTTTGGCTCCTCTGCTGACCGCCTCAATGCCGATCTGCCCACTCCCGGCAAACAGATCTACAAATACGCACCCGGGAATATCCGGCATCAGCATATTAAACAAAGTTTCTTTTATTCTGTCCGTGGTGGGCCTTGTGCTCTCCCCCACCGGCGTCTTAAGCGGCAGACTGCGCGCCTTTCCTGCTATGATTCTCATATCTTCTCTCTTTCTACGATGCAACTTACGCGATTGAAGTTTAAAAATACAGAAAATTTTCCTCCTGGTGTTCGCATTCCGCAACCGGATAACTCTGCCCCTAAACTCTGACCTTCACGCCCTTACCTGCTCTGGCGCCGGATTTCAGTTTCCCAAGTTCCATCTTTTTCCCTTTATACTCGATGGTCTGCTCCACACCGGCCCTCGTATAATAGACCGCTTCCACCTCGTCTCCCTCTGAAAGCTTCATACCCTTCGTGCCCACCGCTGCCTTCTTCATGGCGGAAATCTCCTCCACCGCAAACCGCAGAAAATAGCCGTCCCTTGACTGCAGCACAACGCTCTTCTGGTCTATGAAAGGCTCTACGCTCAGCACCTCATCGCCCTCTAAAAGCTTTGTGGAAGCCACAGTGCGCTTCATCACATCGAACTCTCCGCCGTCCACGATCTTCACCATGGACTGTTTTGTGACAAAAAGCACTCTGTACAGGTTTAACTCCGTCTGGCTTGTGGCATAGATCAGATTTTCTTTCTCAATATTGAAATTACTGATATTATCCACCGGTACCCCTTTATCTCTGAACTTTCCGAAAGGCACGTCCATCACTTTCAGTGTGTGAAGCTGCCCGCCCGCTGTAAACAGACAGACTCTTCCCGTATTTTTGCAGGTGAACACAAACCGGTTTTCCGCGTCCGCCGCCTCTTTATTGCGTTCATAGGTGGCGCTGTCCACAGTTCTGCAGTAGCCGAAGCGGTCCATCAGGAATACCACGTCCATCTCCTCGATCTTTTTCTCCTCAAAGACCGCCGCCTCCCCGTTTTCGATCACGGTTTTCCGCTTTCTGCCGTAGGACTTTTTAAAGCTCTCCAGCTCCTGCACAATGACCTGAGCCATGGAATCCCGCCTGTCCAGAATATCCTCATAGCGGTAAATATTGGCCATTGTCTCCTCGTGGTCTTTAATCAACGCCTGCAGCTCCAGGCCGATCAGCTTGTACAGACGCATCTCCAGAATAGCGTTCGCCTGTTTTTCCGTAAAGCGAAGCTGGGCCGCCATGGCCAGGGAAGCTTTGGAGCGGAATTTAATGCCTTCCGTCTTCCCGTCCACAAGGCAGGCCTTCGCCATCGGTCTGTCCTTAGATCCCCGCAGGATCTCGATCACCAGATCGATCACGTTGCAGGCTTTGATCAGCCCCTCCTGGATCTCCTTTTTCTCCTGCTCTTTTTCCAGAAGATTCGTATATTTTCTGGTGGCCACCTCAAACTGGAACTCCACGCATTCTCTGATAATAGCTTTTAATCCCAGCGTTTCCGGCCTGCCGTGACTGATGGCCAGCATATTGACGCCGAAGGTGTCCTCCAGCCTGGTCTTTTTATAGAGCATATTGATGAAATTCTGCACATCCGCGTCTCTGCGCAGTTCGATCACGATCCGGATGCCTTCCTTGGAAGACTGGTTCATGATATCCACGATGTCCTGCGTCTTTTTCGTCTCCGCAAGGGCCGCCACATCAGACAGAAACTTACCGATCCCCATGCCGATCATCGTGTAGGGAATCTCAGTGATGACCACGTTCGTCTTGCCACCCTTCCCCTTCTCGATCTCCACTTTTCCCCGCAGCTTTACCTTGCCCACGCCGGTCTCATAGATCTCCGCCAGCTCATCCTTGTTGATCACAATGCCGCCGGTGGGAAAATCCGGTCCCTTCATATACCGCATCAGTTCCCTGGTGGTGATATTGTTATCATTCATGTAGGCCTTGACTGCGTCGATCACCTCTCCCAGATTGTGGGGCGGAATGCTGGTGGCCATGCCCACGGCGATGCCCTCCGAACCGTTAATCAAAAGATTGGGCACCTTCACAGGCAGTACGGACGGCTCTTTCTCGGTCTCGTCAAAGTTTGGAACAAAATCCACCACATCCTTGTCGAGATCCGCCAGAAAAGCTTCCTCGGTGATCTTCTGAAGCCTTGCTTCCGTATAACGCATGGCCGCCGCACCGTCGCCCTCGATGTTGCCGAAATTGCCGTGGCCGTCCACAAGGGGCAGCCCCTTCTTAAACTCCTGGGCCATCACCACCAGCGCATCATAGATCGAGGAATCGCCGTGGGGATGATATTTACCCATGGTATCGCCCACGATCCTGGCGCACTTTCTGTAGGGCCTGTCCGAACGGATCCCCAGCTCGTGCATATCGTAGAGCACTCTCCTCTGCACCGGCTTTAATCCGTCCCGCACATCCGGCAGGGCTCTCGCCACGATCACACTCATGGCGTAATCTATGTACGATTTCTGCATCACCTCGGAATATTCTGTTTTTATGATCCTGTCCTGTACCATCTGTCCCTCACGTCTCATTTTCTGCTTTAAAAATCGTAAACAAAAGTATTATAGCTCTTTCACTCTGCAAAAAGCAGCTTATTTGCTGTCTACGGACTTCATTTTAACTGTTTCTGCGAATTTGAATCAGGCGCAAAACATCCTGATATAAATTATCTTTGTCCTCCAGGTCAATCATCAACCATCTCTGTCCGTTTCCTTCCTTTGTCTGATGATATAGATCGGATAATTCCATCGTGCATTCCGGCAGTATCGCCTCAACAGGCGCTTTTTCTTTTGTACCTATCACAATCATAACCGTAAAATAGCATTCTCTCGGATATACGGTACACAATGTTTTTCCGGCCTTTTTAAATTTTACATTCCAGCCCTTTTCCCAGCTGCACGAACTGTATTCTATTTTCTCATTGCATTGATAAGTGTTTCTGATTTCCGAACAAAATTGCATGAAAACAGGATTTCTCACATATTCGCTTATCGTTTCAATGGCTGGACAATTATTTTTGTCTTTTAAATCAATCATATTGGTGATACGCTCCTGCAAACCTTCAATCCTTGATAAAAAGAAGTAAATTCCGCTTTCCGGTTTTTCACACATTACCGCAAAGTTCCCTGATCAAAGCGAGCGTAATATCCTTCGCCTTCATAAAACTTCAGCATGGCTCTTTCTGTCTGTTTTTTATCCTTTATTTCAGGTAAAAACGGTGCAAGTTCATCATCACTTGCACATATGATGCCAATTTTCATAATTAAACCCTCAAAATCATAAAAACGAATTACCCTTTGCCCCCCAACTATGCGTCATAAGCCGATTGACATACTGCACTTCCGACTATTATTTTTTATCTTGTTCTTCATCAAGCCATTCCTTTAACTTTTGCTGTAATATCTTTTTGTCCGGCAGGTACAATTTATTTCGGATCCCAATTGTCCAATCTACGATTGGATAATTGCATTTTCTCTGTCTTTATAAGTCATATAGAATTGTCTCATTCCTGCAACATTACTTCTGGAAAATCCCCGTCCATATTCTTTTGTAAGATAAGCAGACAAGGAATCTATTATCTTTGAACCGTATTTTGCACGTTCCTGTCCCTGCTGTTCAACAATATAATGTCCCAGCAAAAAGCTTGTAATGACAGTAATTGAGTTTGCCATTTGCCCCATATTGTTTCTTGCACTATCAATCAGCCTTTTCGATTTTTCATATAAAGAAGCAAATTCCGTACCATTTATTATTTCGGCTTTTTTATTTTTCACAAGGTTGCCTCCGCTGGTAATTTATACATTAAATATTAAGCTTCATATTCTCGCGCATTTTATTTACTCATAATGTTCCAACGAATAATCCCGTTCCATAAAAATATAAGTATCATAAGAATGATCTATCAATTTCATGCTTGCATCTCTATATATCTCAGCTCTTATTTGATTCAATGCACTACGCGTTCCATTTCCCCATGAGTTTCTGTTAGCTGAATCGGGAGGCAGCTCGTAATCGTCTAACCAGTCGGTTAACAAAACTGTTTGAGTCATATCAATCAGAGATTCAACGCTTTCCTCAAAAAGCAACAGATTATCTTTATCCTCCCTATATTGTCAAGTGATTTTCCTTAAAAAATCAAGGA
>CAJTPM010000033.1 GCA_910578085.1 uncultured Lachnospiraceae bacterium
AGATTCAGTGTTTTTGCATTTTTATTTATGCGGGAAAAATGGGGAAACTCAAACTTGCATATCATTGACAAAGGCAGGCGCCCATGCTAATCTGAGAACATGGTGTTTCATGTGTAATCAAAGAAAAGGATTACTGATTATTCTAAAAATTGACTGCAGGGAATAAGGGTTATGACTGAAAAGAGAGAAAAATTTCTGGCGGCATTTATGATGATTTTGTTGATTACCTGTCTGTTTCCGGTGATGTATTTAGGGCGCTATAATCATCCTACGGGCGACGACTACCGTTTTGGAGTAGATGCACGACTGGAATGGGAAAATTCTGAAAATCTCATAAATGTCATAGCTGAAGCCGGAAAAGGTGTCTGCCGTGAATACAGCCAGTGGCAGGGAACCTATTCCGCCATGTTTTTAATGTACCTTCCTCCTAATCTGTTTGGTGATTCAGCTTATCGACTCGTAACAACGGTTATCCTTCTCCTCCTTACAGGCGGTATCTTTTATCTGTTAAAACCGATGATCTGCGATTGGCTAAAGGCATCAAGAACGTTTTGGATCATATCGTCATCGGCAATATCCTTATTATGTATCGAGACTGTCCCCTCTCAGGGCGAAACTTTTTTCTGGTATAATGGCTCCATGTATTATACTGGTTACTTTGCTATAACATTGTTTTTCTGGGGCTTATTGATTCGATATACAGACAAAAATCGCAAATGGCATCTGCCATTACTCTTGTTTCTATCTTTCTTTCTGGCAGGTGGAAATTATGCCTCTCTGTTGCCGAGTATGATTCTTTTGTTTTTTACAACAATATGGCAGTTATATAAAAAAGATCCAAAAGCCAAAACTATCGGAATGATGACCATATCCATGTTGGCTGGATTTATTGTCAGCGCTGCTGCTCCCGGGAACCGTATACGACAGGATATTCTATGGAAGATCCCTGCTTGGAAGGCCATTTTAAAATCATTATGGCAGGGAATAAGATATATCATAGCCTGGACCGATGCATGGTATATGATATTCTTGCTTCTAATTACACCGTTACTTTGGAAATATCTGAAAAAATGCAGATTTAGCTTTCATTATCCAGTATTTGTAGTAGGATTCATGTTCGGCATATTCTGTTCTATGTCCTGCCCTACCTTTTATACAATGAATTCGACAGGACCGGCACGCGTTGTCAGTATTGTCTATTATGCATATATTTTATTTTTTTCCATGTCTTACTGTTATCTCCTGGGATATTTTCAAAATACCTGGGCAAAAAAAATAAAAATCATCTCTGAAATAAAAAAGTTTAAAATCGGTTTGATTGTCGCAGGCAGTTGTATCCTGTTTACGTTACAGATCATTGAAGGAAATCTGTATTCTCTGACTACGACGAAAGCCGTATATCTATTGTCTAATGGAGAGGCAAAAGCTTACGAGGAGGAATACCAGGAAAGAATGAATATTTTAATGGATGATACTGTAAAAGACGCAATACTCCCCCCATTCGAACATCAGCCGGATATGCTTTATGTCGGAGACTTTTCAACTGATCCATCAACTTTCCTCAACCAGAAAGCAGCAACATATTTTCACAAAGATTCCATTCTTGTCTCCTCGCCCTGATCGCTCTCTGTGTTTTCATTCATCGTTACGAGCGTATTCTTTTGCAAAAATATTGCTATTTCAACAACCTCATCTTCTTCCCCGCCTTCACTAACAGATGCCCCTTCGGCATACTCCGCAGTTCATCCTCCGTCACGCCATGCAGGGCGATAACAAGCACAAAGTATACAAACATCGCTACAGCTACCGCAATGCCAAGCGCTGCCAGATTGATCGGCAGAAAATAATAAATACCATGATACACGCCGAAAGCCACCGCTCCCATAATGACAGAGGCAAACGCAGGCCGCACAAATGTCTTGTCGATCTCCTGCTTATATTTCAGATATTTCCTCAGAGAAACAGCGTTTAAAACACTGACGATCACCGAATACAATACCGTCGCCGCCACATAATAATACATCCGGTATGCATTGTCCAGGTACAGGAGCATTACCGCCATCGCCGCCGCATGGAGTATTAACGCCACCGCCGCATGGATGATCGGCGTTGCCATTTTGCCGATGGACTGTAACACCGCCTGCGTCAGCGTAGACATTCCATAAAAAATAATGCTGAAGGAAGTCACGGCAAGCAGATTGGAAGCCACATCCAGGGATTCCGGCTGGTTAAAGATCACCTGCATAATAGGTTTTGCAAGCACCGCGATTCCCACAGCCGCAGGAATTGAGACAAACATCGTCACCTTCATGGATTTTGCCACCTTTGCCCGCACGCTCTTTCTGTCCCCTTTTTCGGCATCGCTGGATATGCTGGGAATCAGGGCGGTTGCCATGGCAGACGCCAGTGCGATCGGAATGTTGGATATCTTTGTCCCTTTTGCTATGGCGCTTAAATCCGTAGCTACAACAGACTCTTTCAAATCCATCACCAGCATCATCAGTTTCTGATAGATCGTTTTATCTAAAAAATTATTGACATTGTAGATTCCCGTACTGAGAATAAAAGGCGTCACCACAAGCAGGATCATCTTAAAGATCTCCCTGTAGGATTCCTCATCCCGATGGGTATCGCGCTCCACTCTCCCCAGGATCATCTTCCGGTTTATCGCATATGTCCAGAGCATAAACAGTAATGCGATAAGCACTCCCGCACCGGTACCGATGGTTCCACCCGCTGCTCCATAGGAAGCCTGGGTTGACAGATCCTTACCGGCCACAGCCTGGACCATCACATAAGCCATACCGATACTGACACCCGCATTGGCGAGCTGTTCTAAAATCTGGGAGACGGAAGTCTGGACCATCGTTTTGTGAGCCTGAAAATAACCTCTGAAGACGCCCAAAATGCCGCTCAGAAAAATAGTCGGCGCCAGCACCCGAAGCGGCAGAATAGCACTCTCCATCTCCACTAAAAGCCCAGCTCCGAAAAACACAAATAAGCTGGCAATACCACCGACTACCAGCACATAAACAAATGCACAGCGAAAGATCCTGTGTGCATTCCGATATTCTCTTAAAGCCAGCTTTTGTGCAATAACCTTGGATACCGCAGACGGTATGCTGTAGGAGGATATGAGCAGTATAATACTGTATGCAGCATAGGCGCTGTCATAATATCCGAACCCTTCATCACCGATGATATCGACCATCGGTTTATTGTACAAAAGACCAATGATGCGGACGATGATCCCGGCTGCTGCCAGGATCCCCGCCTGCATCACAAAATTGTCTTTCTTTTTTGCCATATTATGCCTCTCTTATGTACAGAATCTCTCGTACATCCTACATCTCACATAGTATTCCGTACATATCGAGTCTTTATAAGTTTAATACCCTATCAGCCAATCGTACATCTCCTGATATTTCATAGCGGAAACCTGCCAGGAGAAGTCCGCTGCCATGGCACGATCCACCATCTTGTTCCACTCGCGCTTCTTATCGTAATAGATCCGCTCCGCATAGCGCACCGTTGCCATCATCTCATGGGCATTATAGTTGACAAAACTGAATCCTGTTCCCTTGCTCTCATACTCATTGTAAGGCTCCACCGTATCCTTCAGACCGCCTGTCTCACGCACGATGGGCAATGTACCATACCGCAGGCTCATCAGCTGTGAAAGCCCGCAGGGCTCAAACAGAGACGGCATCAGGAACGCGTCGCAGGCGCCGTAGATCTTATGGGACAGTGCATCGGAATAATAAATATTCGCGGATACTTTATTGCTGTACTTCCAGTCGAAATGGCGGAACATATTCTCATACCGCTCTTCCCCGGTCCCAAGCACAACGATCTGAATCGCATCCTGACAGAGTTCATCCATCACATAGGCAATCAGATCAAACCCTTTCTGATCGGTAAGTCTTGACACAATACCGATCATCATGATCTTATCGTTTACCTCTAACCCCAGCTCTTTCTGCAGTGCCCGTTTATTTTTCACTTTTTCCTTCCGGTAGTTCATGGCGTTATAGGGATACTCCAGGTGCTTATCCGTCTCCGGATTGAAATCCTCATAATCGATACCGTTTACGATACCGCGCAGATCTCCACTTCTTGCACGCATCAATCCGTCCAGATTCTCCCCGTAAAACTCTGTCTTGATCTCCTGTGCATAAGTATCGCTGACCGTAGTGATCGCATCCGCAAACACCAGTCCGCCTTTCAACAGGTTCGCGTCCTTATAGGCTTCCAGCTTATCCGGGGTAAAGTAATAATCCGGCAGTCCGGTAATATCCTTCACATCTTTTACATTCCATTTGCCCTGGAATTTCAGATTGTGGATCGTCATCACCGTCTTAATTCCACGGAAGAATTCATTTCCCTGGAAACGTTCATGCAGATAGACGGGTACCAGTCCGGTCTGCCAGTCATGACAGTGGATCAGATCGGGCCTGAAACCGATCACCGGCAACGCCGAAAGGCAGGCCTTGCTGAAATATGCATATTTTTCTATTTCAAACAGTGCATTATCCGTATAGGGTTTTACTCCTGTAAAGTATCCTTCATTGTCTATAAAGTAATATTTTACACCATCCACTTCCGATTCCAGAATTCCCACATACTCGTCTTTCCAGTGGAAATCCATATAGAAGTGAGCTTTATAACTCAATTTCTCCTTCATCTTATCAGACATACAGGAATATTTCGGGATCATAACCCGCACATCATAGTACTCTTTGTCTATGCACTTCGGCAAAGACCCTACTACATCAGCCAGTCCTCCTGTCTTGATAAAAGGAACGCCCTCTGATGCGATAAAAAGTATGTTTTTCATCATAAACCTCCGTTTGCCCTACCCTGTTCAGAAGATAAATTCTGTTTTATATCCGTATTATACATCAAGGTTTCGAGTAAAGGAAGTACCTTTCTGGAAATTTTGCAGAAGAATATGAGGAAACATTACTACACGCAGGGCTTTCCCCACAGTATCAGCCACATTATGCCTCCCGATACCGGAGCCGCAATTTATCTGTGATCAATGCGATAAATTCCGAGTTTGTAGGCTTCCCCTTGCCGGTATTTATCGTGTAGCCAAACAGTGCATCCAATGTCTCCATCCGTCCTCTGCTCCAGGCCACTTCAATAGCGTGCCGGATAGCCCGCTCCACCCTGCTGGGCGTAGTCTGATATTTATTGGCGATGGAAGGATATAACAGTTTTGTAATAGAGTTTAACATCTCCATATCCTGCACAGACATCATGATCGCCTCCCGCAGATACTGATAGCCTTTGATATGAGCCGGCACACCAATCTCATGGATCATATCCGTCACGTCCGTCTCCAGATCATAAACCGGAGCGCTCTCCAATACCGCAGGAGCTTTGCCCGCGGCTCCTGTCTGGATAGACGCCGCCTGCAGCGCACTTTCGCCGCTCCACTTCACCTCAATTTCCTTTTCTCCAGCCGCACCGCCTTTCTCCGAGGACGACACCGTTATCATGATCTGGAACTCTTTATCCTGCTTGATCAGTTCATCAATGATCCTGTGCATTTTCTCTGTATCTCTTGTAGCCGGTACACGAAGCTGTTCCATATAAAATTCCCCTTTATACACCAGATTTTTATAAATCTTTTCACATAATTCAGTATATTTCTTCCGCCTTCCGCCTTCAAGCATCAAGTATCGCCATATTTTTTATATTCTGTGCATTTTCTTCCTTTCTTTAGAAAATCTGCTAAAATTCGATGGAATTCTTTGCTACGCAAGAATCCTTTTTTCCAGTTCCCCTATAAAATATTGAAAGCTGGGAGAATTGTTTTTATGTAAGTATAAAAATTTTCCGATCTCATTTGCCCAACTGCATTTCGCCTTTCCGATTTCCACATAACTTCCGGCGGCTTTCTTCATAAGTCTGGAATATCCCTGCGGATATACAATATCTGCCAATATTTCCCATGTTTCACAGATGGCATCCTGTCTATATCTTTTTATCAACTGAATTTTCGCATCAGGATATGCTCTCTTAACAGCCTCCATATCCCCCAATAGCCAGGCTTCCATTTCTTTTACCGCCACACAAAATACATAATCACACAACACCATATTAACAGCAGCTACATATTCTAATTCCTGTCTGAACTGTTGCACATCCCGCTCATCATTATCCAAAACAACTATCAATGCCGCCTGATCCATATTTTGCAGTACTTTATTGAATGCCCTCATATACATAGGAAGATCGTTCAACAGCTTTCCTGTTTTTCGTTCCAGCACATTTCCTGTTTTTTGTAAATGTCCTATGCCGCCAAAAGCTTTTATATCCCAGATAATTTCTTTATCAATATATTGATCCGCCAATTTTCCCATAACATGATTCACTAATATATTGGTCGATTTATCCTCTATAAGAAACTGAAAATACATTTAATCCTCCGTGTTCTCAAAATATTTGCTATACCACATATCTCCAACCGTAACTCCTTCTTCTGCCAGTTCTTTCACAAAAGCGTAATCTGAAGCCCTTTTAATATCCGAATAACCCTCGCTGTTTTTTATTAAAACCCACACATCATCCGGCCCCAGCGCGTTTACAAAAAAAGGGCTATGGGTTGTAATAAACAACTGTTTTGAAAAGCCGCTTCCGACATTCTTTTTCATCTCTTCGGCAAGATCACCCAGATAATGATGGTACAACCCATTCTCCGGCTCTTCAATAAATACCAACTGCCGTGGATTTCTTTCATGGAGCAATAAATAATATGCGAAAAGTTTCAACGTTCCATCCGACATTCTCTGAGAATAAAACGGCCGATCAAATCCTTCTTCATAAAAACGAAGCATCATTTGTCCATTATCAAATTTTTGCGGTTCTATTTTTTTTATTCCAGGAAGCTTTAGCTGAATTTCCTGTAATACTTTTTCAAATTCTTTCTTATTTTCCCTATACATATATTGTGCAACATTGTTAATATTGCTTCCGATCCTGTCCAGATATGCCTGTGGTGCCACGGTCTGCAACGCCCTTGCCGCATCAGGTGAAAAATAGCAGAGATACCAGCTTCTCAAGAAGCTCAAAAATTTTTCAATTCGATTATACTGTTTCATCGCGCCCAAAGTAACAATTCCCGGACGCCGAATGTCCGAAAGCTGTACCTCCACCTTTTTACCGATAATACTTCCGTCATCATTCTGTCCCTCCTCATCGTCATTTCCTTCAAACGCATACCCAATCCCTTCCTGCAAATACATGAAGGATCTCGGCCACCCATAACTCTCTACACGTTGGCGAAGCCTTTCCCGTTTAACATATGGACGGCCTGTTTTATCCAAATCAATTTCCAGCTCATAGGTAATAGGCCTTGTATTACTGGATTCTCGATAATACAATTCAAAAAGAATCGGTTCTGCTGCTCCCTGAGAAATCAGTTTTTCAAATCCTCCTCGATTATTTGCATCACAGGCCATTTCCACTCCCATTTCCAGACAATCGGCTATAAAACCAAAAGCATCTGCCAAAGTGCTTTTACCATTCCCACTTGGCCCAATCACGGCAACAAGATTGCCAAGCGCCCGGACTTTCTGATTTGTTCTTGTCTTTCCAAGCACGATATCTTTCAGGACTCCATAATTTTGAATTTTTATACCCTCAATTTTTCCCATATACCTCTCCATTTCCCGAATATTTAATACAGTATTTCCTTATAATTTTATATTCAATACTTTTTTATCATAGCATTAAGCTGTAGAAATGACAATTCAAAACTCTAACACAACCTACATTACCGTAATATTTCAGCCACCAGCTTCACTGTTACCCATTACCAAATAATTGATCTATCTGACGTTTTCCAACAGACACATGGCAGCATAACCTGACATCAGTTATGCTGCCACACATTTTCCTCCTGAGTTTTTGACGCTATACCGTTTTCATTTTCCTTTCATATTTGCAGAAGTCAGATACACCGTCTTCTCCCATCTTCCACAGTAACTGTCCTTTCGCCCGCAAACATATCCCTATGCGCTGCCTTTTTTTCAGTTCGTCTCAATTAGCTCCTTCGCCATCCCGATCATCTCCTCGCCGGACAGCTCCGTATCAATTCCCAGCAGATCATAGTACACGCCGTCCTTCTCCCAGGTCACATGGCTGATCTGTCTGTACTGAATACTGTCCGCGCCTTCAGATATCTCATAATCGTCTCTCGCCAGATTCGCTTTATCCTCTTCGGTCAGTTCATATCCTGCGGGAACAAGCTTGTAGGTATATACATCGTAACGGAGTGCGATATCGCCGCACTGGTCCGTCATATCCGCTACCTTTTCCTGTGCGCCCTTTTCCGGTCTCTTATCTGCGTAGAGACTGATATCTTTTACACCGCCTTTTGCATATTCTACATGCAGCTCCGGAAAAGTATAGAGCCTGTCCTGATTTTCATCCATTGCGCTGGTTTTCATGACCTGCATCTCCACAAAGCTGTAGCCATTGTCAAAATTCTCCACAACATCCGCGGAAAATCCCAGCTTTCCCTCCGCTTTGGCAAGCTCGCCATAGGTAAAAGTCCCCATGGTTCCTGCAGAGATATATCCTGCTGTCTTTCCCGCGAAAGCGCCTCCCGAAATCAAAAGACAGGCCGCCGCCACACCAATCGCAAACTTCTTTACGCTGAAATGCTTTCTGCTTTGTTCTGATTTTTTCATAGAAACCTCCTGTTCTCCGGACATGGAGATCGGTACGATCTTCCCCTGCCTGCGGATCTCTCTGTCAATTTTCTGTTTCAATGTATCAGAAGCCGAAATATTACCGCACTGCATTTCAAGTGCTGCCTTTATCTTATCTTCCTGTAATGATTTCATATGAACTCCTTTCCTGCACACGCTCTGACCTACATACTTCGATACCCATTCGGTCCTCCAGTTCCCTTTTCAGAAACTTTCTGGCCGTATGCAGTCTTGATTTTACCGTTCCTTCCCGGCAGTTCAGCATTTCTGCGATCGCACTCACCGAAAATTCGTTATAGTAATATAACACAACCACTGTGCGCTGCTTCACCGGCAGAGCCGCCACTGCTTCGGAAATCATCTCGGCCTCTTCCTGTTTTATCATTTGTCCCAGAGGAGATAGAATGGACCGGGAACTTACTGCCTGATCTTCCGAAAGACGCTCCGCTTCTTCGTCAGGCACTTCCTTTCCTCTCTTTTTACACATCCGATAGGCTGTTCTCACAAGAATCTGCATCATCCACGGTTTAAATCCACTGTCATTTTTCAGCTCGGAGATATGAAGATAAACTTTGACAAAGGTTTCCTGCGCCACATCTTCACTGTCCGATCGATTGCCTGTGATCAGATAAGCCGTCCGGATCACCAGATTCTTATACTTTTCATACAACAGGTCAAAGGCTTCCCGATTCCCCTTTTTTAACTGCTGTACCAGAATTTCATCTTCCACTGTGTTTTAACTCCTCATTTTTTGGTGCACCTGTTATTAAGAGCCCGGAAGTCTCCCTTCGGTTCATTTTTATTCCGCGTCTTTTTACGATTTTTCGACATCCAGATTTCAGATAAAGAAAACACCTCATGATCATACAAAGAAAAGGAGATAAAAAGATATGAAAAAGGCATTCATTAAAACAGCATCCTATCCGGCGCTCTCTGTGCCTCTCACCGTCAGAATCAATCTATGGGGAAGGCAACAGATCATCTCGCCGTCACAGGAAATTTTCTGCATCCCCACACAGATTTTATCGGGGCAGTCCGCCTCTGTCACATAAGCCGTATCCCCTTCTATCACCACCGTATTTTTCCCGTAGACAGTCACCACATTTATTTCCTGTTCCCGATCCAGAGGATACCTGCCGTAAACTTCTCCGTCTACCGTTACCTCCAACACACCCTCCGCATTTCCCGCCTGCTTCTTCCCTCCGTCCTGCCAAAATACAAATCCAGATATAAGGGCGGCCGCCAAAACGGCGCCCACCAGGCAGATGTCCTTTTTATGTGGGAACAAAAACAATTGACGATTTTTCCGGTTGATGAATCTTTCATTTTGTGATCTCACGATGTCTTACCGAAGCTGACCATTTTGTGGCTGGCTGTCCTTTTTTCTATTTATTATAAGCAGGATCCATACAAAAATCAATTGAAATTACGCCTCTTCCAAAAGCGTAACATAAACTTCTTCTGCGCTTTCCAGACAGGAAAGCCGTTTATATCTTTCCACCCTGGATAAATTACTCACAAGCTCCGACAGCGCCGTAGCGTGACTGAACTGATCTACCACTGCCAGAACAAAAATAGTCGTGATCTCTTTTTCCCAGCGTTCCACCCGAATAGGTTCTTTAAAGACGGCCACGCTGATTCCCGGACGGCTCACATTTTCATGAGGTTCCGCATGAGCTAAAAGCATGCCTCCAAAAAATTCACAGTAAGTGCCATATTCTTCAATCACTGCCACAGTGTCTTTTACATAACTCTCCTGAATCCATCCTGAAAAGAGCAAAGGCTCCGCAGCTTTGCAAACCCCTGCCTGCCAATCTGCCGCTCCCTCACAGATCCGCACAAATTCCGGCCGAAGCAGATCTGCCAGCCCCGGATTCCTTTCCCCGGAAGATTCCGGTCGAAAGTATTTATTCAGCCGCCGAAACAATTTTTCCTGATCCTGAATCACCGCATGGTTTTTTATAATATCTAAAATATCGCTGACCGCCTCGTTATTTTTCAGGTAAACTTCCTCCTGCAAAAGCCAGTCAATGAGCGCATGCTTATCTTCCTGGGTCAGGACTGTGGACACCTGAATACAGCGAATGTTTTTTGTATATTCCGGCTTAATATCCATTGTACTGATAATCAGACGGGTTTTCCCGTCCAGAACTCTTTGTAAACTGCGTAAATCTGAGATAACAATTGAAAAAGAATGCTCCAAAAGCCTCGATATCTGATAACGGATATAAACCGAACTTCCCAGGCCCGAAACACAGACAATGACAATCTTTTCCTGTTCACTGCCATTGGGCGTTTCATGAAGCCTGCCCATACAAAAAAAATAATAACTGATGAACTGCAATTCCCCGTCATCCACCATAAGGCCGTATTTCCGGCTGATTTTATCCATCACCTGTCTGGTCATATACAGATAAGCCTTATCCACCTCCGCCAGATATGCATCAAAATTCGTCACTTTGATCCGATACTTTGTACGGTAATACATGGATCTGACATGCAGCACAAACATCTCGAAAAGTTCCGCAGAATTTAAGAGATTCAGTCCGCTGACCCTTTTAAACTCTGCCGCAATATCCAAAGCCAGTTCTTTCACTACCGATTCACAGTCTCCATTTTCAGCATTGCTGATCTTGGCAGACTGCAAAACCAGGCCAAAGTAACTGCGTTCCTGCCCCTCCAGCTCCATATATAACTTCTTCAGTTCTTCCTCCACATAAGAAAGACCGCCAAAAGACATCTGTTCCACCTCTCTGTCGTCAAAGTGAATCAGCTGCTTTTTCCCCCGCAGATATACTAACAGCACAGTCTGTACCAGGTCCGGAAGCGAGAAAAACACAAATTCTTCTTTTTTGTAAACTTCACTGTCCAGAAGAATCTGTTGAAGCTTTTCGAAAATATTTTCAACCGGCCTCTGCGGACAGGAAGTTTCATAAGCCCCGGTAAGAATCTCTCTTTTTATACGATCAATACAAATATTATCTCTATGATGAAAAGCTGTCTGGAGAAGATAGCGGATCGTCAACTCATCTCCTTCCAGATAATAGCCCTGTTTCTGCCTGTTGGACAAAGTTATCCCATATTCCTGCAGATATTCTTTCAGCAAAAGCAGATCATTGCTTAACGTCCGCCTGGATACCCGAAATTCCTCTGCAAACCGCTCTAAAAACTGGGGCATGGGAAAAATTCCGATTTTCAGTAAAATACACTCCTGTCGTTCCTTTGTCTCCAGATCATACTGATTCAGATCCATATCTTCCAAAAGAAGCCTCACGGCCTCCGGATCGCAGTTTTCCAGGTATAATACCTCATCCCTAAGCTGTGTTTCCCCCATCCCCGCTGCCTGCAGAAAATCATTCAGACGTTTCTGATAATATAAAGCCATTCGCTTTGTAAGGCCAAGCTGCTTTAAAACATCCTGTATATCCGTCTTTCCATTGTTGAGCAGCATCTGCAGCATCCGTACCACAAACGTATTCATAACGATCCATCCACCCTTATACTCATAACAGCTCACTTGTCATACAGTATGAAAAGATAACAAAACTACTCCTGCCACAAATAACAAAATTCCTGTCAATAAAAACAGATAGCTTCTGCGGCCTGCTCCTTTGAATTCGCCATACAGGATACCCCAGATATAGCTCCAGCAATGATAACTGTTTCCCAGTACGGTAGCGACAGCCACGCTGACTACCGGCGCAAAAACAGCATGCAGTACATTGCCGCCAAAATGGCAGAAAGCTGCTGCAGCAGCTAAAAAGAAAAGCTTTCTCATTGATATACTTCCTCTTTCCGGCTTTTTGCGACTAAACGATAAAAAGGTAAAAAAGGAAGAACCAAGACAGGCTCCTGCTACCAATATACCCATATTTGTCAGGGCGGAAACACCTTCCGGATTTAATTCAGACCGCAGTCCGATCGAATTAGCCAACGGATAAGATGACATCAAAATCAAATTGATAAAGGCTAACAGCAGTACATCCTGCATCCGGGACTTTTCTTTTTCGTTCTTTTGTTTCTCCCGGTCTCTGCAGATTCCCGCATACTGACAGGTTATCGTGGCTAAAATCAGCAGAACAGACGCTATGAACAGAATACTCACGGATACGCCTTCCGGAACTCCTGCGAAGATTGCGGAAACGATCGTACCGCCCAAAATAGCGCAGGTAGCACTGACGGAAGTGGACAGGATCAACCCGATTCGTTTCACTACTGTCAGATGCAGCTGCATGGCAATTCCAAAGACCAGTCCGCAGACAAGGACCGAGACGGTCAGACTGACATTATTTTTTATTTCATGGAACACACCTTCAGGAATCATACTCCGGCCTGTGAGACCGATACTCAGCCATACGATCACCACGGATATCCCGTACATCATGCTGATAAAAGCATGTACCGGAAAACTTTCAATATGCTTTACTGTCTGGAACCATGATCCCCAAAGAAAAGTCACGAAAATGATTCCGGCAATCGCCATTTGTGTGCTCATTTTTATCTCTCCGTTCTTTTTTGCAGGAAGCAGGAGGATCGTATCGCAATCCTCCCGCTTCTTATTTCATATTAAGTATGTTACCATAGAGGAAAGAAGCTCTTCCGGCTGTTTTGCTGTTTTCAGCACTGCCATTTTCTCTTCATCCTGAATAAACTCTACAATGCTTCCCAGCATTTCCACCTGTTTCTCCTCCTTATTCAAAAGCAACAGAAAAACCACCTCTACCGGAACCATGCTGCCGCCTCCCATGGGGCGAAACTCTGTTTTATTCTCCAGAAGAGCAATAATAAGTGTAGGCGTTATCGTGTATTCCTGCTCGGAATGAGGGATTGCAATTCCTGTTCTGGCCTGAATTCCGGTCGGAAAATTCCTTTCCCGTTCCAACAGTCCTTCCGTGAAGCCCGCCTTTGCCAGCCCCTGGTCTATGGCATAATTTCCAAGCTGCCCAAGCAGCTCCTCGCACGTCCCTTTGCCGGATACGCTCAACAACCTGATATGTTCACATATCATCTTTGGGATAATCATTTTCCTTCTCCATCTGTTCCGTCAATTTATTGTCCTGGTGAGTTCATAAATCTCATGTAATGTCGCTTCTTTATCAATTCCGCTGATCAGAGAAATACCATTTACGATTGGCGCCGTATAATCTTTGGCATTCAGTTCCAGAGACGTCACGATAATCGATGCGTCTCTGGCGGGTACGGCAGACATGTTCAGTCCCACGGCATCCACATACCAGCCCTCCGTTCCCTTTTCTCTCAGGAATTCCTCAATTGTCTTCTTGATCATGGTAGAAGTCGCATATCCCAATGCGCAAATGACTAATATCTTTTTCATGTCCCATCTGTCCTTTATTTTAAGAAATAATATTTGAAATCAGCTCAAACAGTTTTACAAAGATCAGGTTCGGCATATTTGCCGCATTGGTAATCTCCACGGAACCATAGGGGATCTCCGCGCCTGCGGTCATGGCGATTTCCGTAAAATACGGCGCCATCATCTGTCCGATAAAAAGTTCACAGGTAACTACGATAAAGCAGAAAATAATCCCCTTTAAAATGTTCATCTTGAAAAACGGCATAAAGATTGCCACCAGTATAAAACCAACCGAAAGCATACCGATCGGAAGAACCTTGTTCCAGGGCAGGATAACGGAAACCAACAGTGCAATCGGCACCAACAGAAGACCTACCGCCAGATTCTCCGGCATTCCGGCTAACACAACGCCGTCCAGTCCGATATAGATTTCACGATCTTTAAATTTATTCTTCACCCAATCTGTCAGCACAACGGTTGTCTCATTTAAGCCCTGGATCAGAATGTTGGTGCTAAGCGGCACAAAGTACAGTGCGGCCCCCATCTTAATACCGACCAGCATAGCGTCTGTCACACTGTAACCGCCCAAAAGGCCCATCACAATTCCTAGCACAAAACCGATAATTCCCGGCTCCCCCAGCACCCCCAGCTTCTTCTTAATCGTATCCGCATCCAGCCTGGAATCGCGGATAAACGGAATCCTGTCAAACAGTTTATTAAACCAGTAAGCAACCGGTCCGTAGTAAGCGCTGTATACATACGGAAAAGACAGACCTTTATACTGCGGAAGCACCTCGTGGATCTTCGGCGCGGACCAGTCGGCGATCTTCAGGGTTACAACCCCGGTAAGGAGAATGGACAGAATTGCAAAAACCGTATTTCCCGTCGCCACCTGTACCAGTACGCCGACACTGCCCCAGAAGTACATCATATTGTAAATATCGACATCCAGAGTCTTCGTCAGCTTCAGAAGCAGCATTACAATGTTCAGTGCCAGGCCCACCGGAATCGCCAGCACGACGATCGGCTTTGACAAAATAAACGGCGTCACACCGGAACCAAAATCTACAATGGTCTTTGTCAGACCAAGGTTTGTAACCATGGCATCCCCTACGCCTGCTACCGTCCCCAGAAACACGTCGTAGGCAAAAGTCGAAAGAGCAAAAAGCCCCAGGGCATACATGAAAGCTGCCTTAATGGATTTTCCCACTCCGATTCTCAGAAGCAGGTTAATTACCAGAAAAATTAAAAACATCATTACCGGCCCCGGCAGAGCGCCAAACCAGTTTATCGCATTTACTATAACACTCATAAGTACCTCCAATCCCTCTTAGTATTTGCTTTCGTTTATTTTATCTGACCGTCAGCACCGAACAGGCTGATATAATGTCTCATGGATTCCTTCACAGCCGCCAATGCCGGCTTCTGAATATCCTCCGGGAACATGACATCTTTATGTTCCGTCACAAATTTACGAATTTCATTGGACCAGATCAGAGCCTGCTCCGATGCCACCTTGATCATACTTACCCCCCGCTTTGCCGCCTCTGTCAAATCCTCCTCCCGCGTATGGGTGGCTCCATGGAGAACCAGATGTGCGGAAGTGGCTTTGCGAATCTGCTCCAGTCTGTTCATGTCCAGACGCGCCGCTTTGTGAAACGGCGGCAATTCTCCATCCCACAGAGACCGCACATACTGCCCCACAGAAACTGCCAGCGTATCCACGCCTGTCTGCTCTACAAAATCCTTCGCCTGTTCCGGATCCGTCATAATCTCAGGCGGCACTTCAAAATCCTCCTGATACGGTCCGCTGTACTTCATCGCCTGCGGAAAAAATCTTCGCACCTCACCTAATGCGGCAACACTGGATACTCCAGCCGCCCGACAAATCCCTGCAAGCTCTTTTGCCATCGCCACATTCTCTTCATATGGCAGAAGCGAAGCGTCCACCATGACAGAACTCCAGCCCAGACACATCATCCTGATCAACCAGGGTATTGTGGTTTCATCGGTCACAAACGTATGATCTACCGACAGCGCCACCGGAACCTTTGCATCATGTGCAGCTGTTTTACAGGCCTCTGTAAATATGTTGGCGCCAAAGCTGTCAATAAATTCCGGCCCCTGACAGATTGCGATCGGCGCCTGCTCCTCTTCCGCTACCTCAATAATTGGTTTGATGAAATCGAGATTAAAAGCAAAAACGCCCGGAACTGCAAATTTCCGCTCTTCCGCAAATTCAAGCAATTGTTTTTCTTTTACTAATGGCATTTTTTACCCCCTTTATTCTTTATTGAAAGCGCTTTCTCTTTTTTTATTATATAAAGGGGTCCAACAAAAAAACAGAGCAAATTTTGTAACAATACTTTTACAAAACCTGCCCTTTCATTTCAATTTATATTATTATGTCAAATTTTCTGACATATTCTGACTTTACTTTCATTGGCCGTCAGTAACATATTCTGCTGCCCTGCAGCAAAATCTATTCCCGTCTGCCGGTGCAACCTGCTCTTATACAGGTTTTGCCATCCGCAGCAGAGAACCTTTATACCAGCTTCGCAGCCCGTAGCACCGGATCTTCTATCCCTGCTTCCACCTGCTCCGCATAAGGCTCCAGATAGGTATCCTGCCCCTTCGCCAGTCCCTGCCGCCTGAGTTCTTCCTCAACCAACGCCGCGATCTCCTCGATCAGCACCACTTTCTCATCCGCAGCATTCAGTGTAAACCGATATTTCTCCGGCTTTTCTCTATCCCATTTATCCTGCTGCGATGACAGAAGCGTCAGTTTTTCCAGTTTATCCGCCACGGCAGTAAACACCGGATATTCTCTCATTTTTCTGTGCATCCACTTAAAGTACGGCATATACTCACGCGCCAGCAGAAAACAGCAGGAACCGGCATTCTGAATAAACTCCGACAACGCCATATGAGCGGCCACAGATTCTCCTCTCTGCATACAGCGGGCATACTGATACTGCCCCATCTGTGCCATCTTCCGAAGCCTTGACGCTAATTTCTTTCTCCGCACATCCTCCGGAAAATAAGACAGATAAGCCTCTCTCTGTGCCGTAAAGCCTCCGCCGCAGTCCTCGAACACCTCACCGTTTGTCGCCGTGGCAAGTCTTGTCTCCTGCAGGGCAATCCAGTCGTACAGATTCTCCGGCGGCACTTCCCGCCCCACCAGCCTGTGGTAAAAATCCTTCGTCCGGCAGACGCCACAGCGTTGCGCCGCCTCCGGTGTCATTACAGTATCTGTATATGCATCCGGCACGTTCCCAGAATCCCCGTCTGTCCTCTCTCCACTGCCGCTCCAGACTTTTTCCGTATCTCCCTCTGCCGGGCAACACCTCCACTGTTTCGGCAATTTCTCATAGGCAGCCTGCAGTGGCTCTCCATACTTTTCATAGGCCTCGTCATCCAGCCAGATAAAAAAACGCGGAAAATAATCGTGATCCGTGGAGATTATATCATCATACCCAAAGCACTCCGATCCCTCCCCCACAAGGCCCGCTGCATAATGGCCCTGCAATTCCGGAAACTGCGCGAGCATGAGCCTTCCGTACTTTTCATAGTACAGTCTGCACCGCCCCAGCGCTCTCAGATGTGCGTCAGATGTTGCTGCATTCTTTCCGGGATTGTCTGCTTTTTCTGTCTCCCCGATATTCCCTGCCAGATCAGTCTTTCCTGCACATTCAGCTTTTTCTGCTTTTTTGGCTCCAGTATATTCGATTTCCCCGACTTCCTCAGCACCTTCCGTATTCTCGGTGTCGTTGGCTCTTCTGATATTGCCTGTGCCTTCCGCTCTCTCAGTGCTCTCTCCGCCCTCAGCAGGGTTCTCTCTGTTTTCCTCCGTCAGACGATCCCTGACTTCCCTGGCCTTTCCCAAATATCGTTCCGCCTGATCGGGTTTATCCGCCTCTCTGCACACATTAGCCAGATTCTCACAGACCACCGCGTAAGCCAGATTAAGCCCATAATGCTTCTCGATCTCCGTTAGCGTCCTCTCATACCAGCTCACCGCCTGCTCATAATCCTTCTCATGATAGCAGATCTCTCCCAGGGCGGACAGCGCAGCACTGTAATGGGACGCAGGCGTATCCAGGGCCTCAAACATGCTGACCGCCTGGGCCACACATTTTTTTCCGCTCTCATAATCCCCCGTCTTTAAATACAAAAGCCCGAGATTCGTAAAATTTGTGGCGGCTTCCATCTGCCTGTCAGGGTAATTCTGTAAAATGCGCAACGCTTTCATCAGAAGCTCCAGCGCCTCCTCATTTCTGCCCATCTTCTCTAACAGACTGCTCATGTTGTTGTAGAGTCCGGCAAACAGATAATCTTCCGGCCTCACGAGCAGATGGTAGATCTGTTCCGTCCGCCTGTAAAACTGCAGCGCCGTCTCAAACTGACCGTCAAAACTGTACGCAGTAGCCGTATTTAGCAGCACCGTGGCAAATTCCGCGCTCTGATCCATCTGCAGTTCTTCCATCAACAGCAACATATCCTCGGAGATCCGATAGGCTTTCTGAAACTGGGAAACAGAGCGGTAATAGCCGATCATCTCATTTCCCACAGACAGATAAAGCCCATAGTCTTCCCGCTCTTTCGCCTCCTCCAAAGCAGACAGCATAAAAGGTTCCACCTTATCATACTGTCCCTGTGCAAAAAGCTCATCCAGATGCCTGATAAATTCATTGGTTGTCATTTCTGTTTTCTACCCTTCCCTGTGCCGCAGATCGCCCGCAATTTTATTTTCCCAGCATCATAAAAATGCCGATTAATCCTCATCATCGGTTTTTAACGGCTGGTACCTGCATCTTCCGACCTCCCGCACCTCTGTCTCCACGCCGTTCACATATACCGTCTGGTAGGTTATCGCCGACATGCTGGAAGTCTTTTTTGCCCAGAGCCTGTAAGTGACGCCGTTCATATCCGACGCCTTCACATACACATTCACTGTCAGATTCTTTCCCTCAACGATCGTCTCAAACTTTACGGAATGAAGATAGTCATTGCGGAACTGGAGATCCTTCGATCCCGCCGAGATCGCCGCATCTGTCCCGAGGGGCAGATAGGATACCGGTGAGCTGTGGGGATGACGCATCGTCACAGTAATGCCTGCATTCATCAATGCATTATAAGTTGTGGAAGAAACCTGACAGATACCGCCCCCGATTCCGTCCACCAGTTTTCCGCCTACATAGGTGCCGGCCGATTTGTAGCCGTTAGCCGAAGTTCTCGAACCAAAAATAGTGTTCAGGGAACCGCTTGCACCTGGGGCAAGCTCATATCCGTTCATACTGCCGGCTGCAATCCGGATGTTGTTGATCCTTGCTGCACTGCTGCCTCTGAAAGAAGTGGTACATGTCCCGGCCAGCACATACTCCTGTCCGGCTCTCGCTTCGGCTTCCTCATAGGTCAGCACCATACAGGTGTTGTCATTCAGATCTACATTGATATCATTTACTTCCCCGCTCATCAGCCGGCTCTGTACTACACCGAGATACCAGGGCTCAAAGCCGTCCACAAACTGATAGCAGTATCCTTCCTCCACGCCAGGATTCACAAATTCAGGAGCGCGAAGTTCCGTATTTACCTGCTCCAGAAAGGCATCCGACCAGTCGGCGCTCACAAAACTGCAACTATTTCCCACGCCCTCTTCCGTATAGATCCGCATCTGTTCTCCCATCAGTTCTGACAAAGGCTTCTCCCAGACCTTCTCCCCGCAGGTGATAGTCAGGCGCTTTTCTGCCCACGCCTGATCAAACCAGGCCGCATCCGACAGCGTCGTCACACCCACTTCTGCGGGAGCCGCCAGACAGGTCGTCTTTGTCATAGCCGGAACTACCACCAGGATCATCATACTAAACAACATTGCTATCCATTTTTTCATAATGCTTCCCTCTCATAATATCGAAATATAATATGGATATGTTCTTTTTCCAAAAGAACCGCCCTTCTCTCGAAAAGGTATCTGACATATCCTCTGCAAGATCGCTGCGGTTCTCTTTTTCTATCCAGTGTATAATGTTGTACGTTTCATAAACAGCTATACGCCTGCAACAGCTGTACACTTCGTAAACAGCTTTACACTTGGCAGCAGTCACACACCTCACCGAAGCTCTGCTGCCTCTTTTCCAAATCAGTTAGTTATTGATCAGTTTATCCTCGCCATTCCAGCTGTACAGCTTCCTGATCTCCTCACCGACGATCTCAGCCGGATGCTCGGAAGCTAACTTCCTCATGGCACGGAAATGAGCCTGACCGCCTGCTGCGGACATATCTAACAGGAAATCTTTCGCAAAGCTGCCGTCTTGGATATCCTTTAAGATCTTCTTCATGGCCGCTTTTGTCTCGTCTGTGATGATCTTCGGCCCTGTGATATAGTCGCCGTACTCAGCCGTGTTGGAGATGGAGTATCTCATCCCGGCAAAGCCGGACTGATAGATCAGATCCACGATCAGTTTCATCTCATGGATACACTCAAAGTATGCGTTTCTCTCATCATAGCCTGCTTCCACCAACGTCTCAAAGCCCGCCTGCATCAGCGCACATACGCCGCCGCAGAGCACTGCCTGCTCGCCGAAGAGGTCTGTCTCTGTCTCCGTCCGGAATGTGGTCTCCAGAACGCCGGCTCTTGCGCCGCCGATTGCCAGAGCGTAAGCAAGCGCCATATCCTGCGCCTTGCCTGTGGCATCCTGATGAACCGCTACAAGACAGGGAACGCCTTTTCCTGCCTGGTATTCGCTTCTCACCGTATGGCCCGGTCCCTTCGGCGCCACCATTGTCACATCCACATAAGCAGGCGGAACGATCTGGCCGAAATGAATATTGAAACCGTGCGCAAACATCAGCATATTGCCCTCTTCCAGATTTGGTTCGATATCCTTCTTATACATGGCAGCCTGCAGTTCATCGTTGATCAGAATCATAATGATGTCCGCCTTCTTTGCCGCTTCCGCTGCCGTATATACTTCAAAGCCCTGTGCCTCCGCTTTTGCCCAGGATTTGGAGCCTTCATACAGACCGATAATGACGTGGCATCCGGATTCCTTCGCATTCAGTGCATGTGCATGTCCCTGACTGCCATAGCCGATCACTGCGATTGTCTTGCCTTCCAGCAGGGAAAGGTTACAATCTTCCTGGTAAAAAATCTTTGCCATTTTCTCTTCCTCCATTTTTATCTGACTTTTTTCTATATAACTGAAAGGATTTCCCTTAGAGTTCGTTTCTTTAATACTCGATTAGTATTTATGAACACCCCCTGCTCTCCCGTTTCATCACTTCTGATATTTCCCTGCAATGCTCTTCGGAAAACAGCTGCCTGTCCCACATCCGCTTTTATACAGACTTAGAGATATGTAACATCCTCAATTCCCCTGCCAAGCCCTGCAATACCGGTTCTGGCAAGTTCCAGAATCTCATAAGCGCTGAGCAGATCCATAAACGCCGCTATCTTATCCTGATTACCTGTCAGTTCTATAATCAGGCTCTCCTTTGCCACGTCAATGATCTTCGCCCGGAAAATATCAGCAACGGCAATCACACCCTGTCTCTCATTCTCCCCGGCCTTCACCTTGATCAGCGCAAGCTCTCTGTAAACGCTCTTCTCCGGCTTCAGTTCCTTGATGTCCCGCACATCTACCAGTTTCGCCACCTGTTTCTCGATCTGATCCAGTATTTCATCATCGCCGCTGGTCACGATCGTGATCCTTGTAAAACGCGGATCCGCCGTCACGCCTGCCGTTATACTTTCAATATTATATCCCCGTCTGGAAAACAGTCCGGAAATCCGACTCAGTACACCGGATGTATTATCTACCAGAAGCTGAAACACCTTTCTCTGCATCGATCTAACCATACTCATTTCCTTTCTCTGTTCTTCTCCTGTCTTGTCGCAAATTTTCCGCAAATAATTATACTATATAAGCGAAAATAATTCAAGAATCCTTTGACCGCATTTTTCCTGAAATAGTAAAAGTACTGTTCCTGTTTTCCCTGCGTCACTTTTCAAAAGCGTATCCATCGCCGAAGCGCTGTGGCGCAATTGCCGGTCAGCAGATCATGCATCCGACTCCATACATTTCTGCAGCGCCAGAGTTCCGGTACGCGCCATCTCCACAATACTCACCGAAGCTAACATGCTGATGAACAGTTTCACTTTCTCCGGCTCGTCGCAGATCTGTATCATCATTGTACTTTTGGAGAGGTCGATAATGTTCGCTTTCATCACATCGCAGGTTTCCAGAATTTCCCGCCGGTTCCCTTTATTGTATTTCACCTTGATCAGCATCAGTTCTCTGCTGATGCTCTGGCTCTCAGAAAATGTCTTTACCTTTATGACATCCAGCTTTTTATTGAGCTGCTTCTCGATCTGTTCAATCGTTCTTTCGTCTCCCGAACTGACAATTGTCATCACGGAAGTATCCGGCGCGTCCGTCTCTCCCACCGCCAGAGAATCAATATTAAAACATCTCCTGGAAAAAAGCCCCGCCACTTTACAAAGCACACCGGATCTGTTCTCCACCAAAACAGAATATATTCTCTTCATATGATAGTCCTCCTCAACTTACCAGATCCATCGGATCAATAACACATATCATGCCTCTCGGCATGATACGCTTCGCGATGCACACTCGCTTCGCTCGGCACTGTATGCGCATCAGCTTACCAGATCCATCGGATCAATAACACATTCCATGAGCACGCTCTCGTCCTTCTCCAGGAAAGCATCCAGGGCCTCGTCCGCCTTCTCCATATTTTCCAGGCGAATAAATTTCATATCATAAGCGGACACCAGTTTTTCCAGATCCGGACTACCCGTAAGATCAACCACAGAATAGTTATCTTTGTAATTGTAATGCTGAAACTCCCGTACCATACCCAGATAATTGTTTTTTAACACGACGATCTTTACCGGGATATTGTGCTGCCGCATTGTGGCAAGCTCCATCATGGACATCTGGAAAGAGCCGTCCCCGCAGACTGCTATGACCTGTTTTTCCGGGCAGGCCAGTTTAACGCCCATTGCCGCCGGAATCGAATACCCCATGGTGCCCATGCCGCCGGAAGTCATAAATCTTCCTTCTCTGACAATATGATATGCGCAGGACCAGATCTGGTTCTGCCCTACATCCGCTACATAAACTCCATCTTTTTGCATTTTCAGGGAAAGCTTTCTGATAAACTCAGCCGGATCTACATAATTCGGATTCGGGTTGCGTTTCCTGAAAATCCTCTTCTTATATTCATTCAGCGTATCGATCCACTCTTTATGATCCTCACAGGTGATCTCCTGCTCCATGAAATCCTGGAAAATGCACCTGGCATCACCCACGATCGGAATGGACGGCAAAGCATTTTTACCGATCTCCGCTGAATCCACATCGATATGTACCAGTACTTTATTTGTGGTAATAATATCCGGCTGATTTACAGCACGATCTGCCACTCTTGCACCGATCATGATCAGAAGATCCGCTTCATTCATAGCACGGTTGGCACAGAGTTTCCCATTATTTCCCACCATCCCAAAATACATCGCATGCTCCGTCGGCATAGCGCCGATCCCCATCATGGTTGACACCACCGGCACATGGTATTTTTCCGCAAAAGCCCGCAGCTCTTTTCCCGCATCGGAAAGCAACACACCGCCTCCGGCACAGATCAGAGGCTTTTTCGCTTTTTCCAGTTCCTTTGCCACCTTCTTGATCTGAACGATATGTCCCTTTACTGTAGGTTTATAAGTCCGCATGGAAACTTCCTTCGGATATTCAAAATCCTCTATCTGCGTGTTCTGAATATCGATGGGTACATCGATTAAAACCGGTCCTCTTCTGCCGGTGTTGGCAATATGGAAAGCTTCCTTAAATACTCTCGGAATATCGTTTACATTTTTGATCAAATAACTGTATTTCACGAAAGATTCCACTGCCCCTGTAATATCCGCCTCCTGGAAAACATCGCTTCCCAACAGTTCCGAATTTACCTGTCCTGTGATGCAGACAAGCGGAATACTGTCCGCGAAAGCCGTGGCGATCCCTGTGATCACATTGGTTGCGCCGGGACCTGACGTCACCGCGCAGACACCCACCTTTCCTGTTATTCTGGAAAGACCATTTGCCGCATGGGCGGCGTTCTGCTCCGTCCGGATCAGGATCGTCCGGATATCACTTGCCAGAATGCTATTATAAAAAGGACAAATTGCAACACCCGGATAACCGAAAACGTTTGTCACTCCTTCTGCCTCCAGGCATTTTACCATTGCATCTGCTCCGATCATATAAATCCTCCTGTTCTGCATGTCCCGCCTGAAACTATGGGAGTATCAACCGAAAACGCAGCTTCTTTTTCAGAATAATAAACATGATATCATTTCTCTAAAAGAAATACAAGTTTACTTGATAAATTCCTTTAAATGTGTTACATTCATACTGTCAAACTGTTACAGAATTATTACAGACAAAAGAAAAGTGCAAGGGGGCACCATTTTGAGAAAGAAGATTTTACCAATTATCCTCACAATTTTACTGATCACTCCTGCCCTGACAGGCTGCGGCAAAAATGATACTACGGATGAACTAAGTTCTTATCAGGCCAGTATGACTACTTTCTGCGACAATATTTCCTATATTAATGACCAGATCAACTCTCTGGATGGCACCGGAGAATCCGATGTGGAAACACTCTTAAAAAACCTTGATACGCTGGATGAGCAGTTTGCTCAAATGGCGGATCTGACTGTCCCGGACGAATTTGCTTCGATCGATAACCTTGCCGATGAAGCCAGTGAAAATATGACGATGGCCGTCTCCTACTACCATGAAGCCTATGATTCCGGTACATTTAATCAGAACTATGCGGATGCCGCCTATGAATATTACACCAGAGCCAATACCCGCCTCGGCTATATTCTGCAGATCCTGCACGGAGAAGAGATCGTGGACGACAATGTAAAATACATTACAGATGATTCGGATACCGAAGAATGACAAATCCTTTCTCACTTCTTGGAAACGTCATATAACCAGTCTGATTAGTTTATTTTTCCTGATTGGATGTATAAAAACCACTTTCAAAAGTTCTTCCATTCGTCTTGAAATAGTATAATTTATGCATGAATAAACAGAAGATAACAGATCCAAAATTTGTACAGGAAAGAATTACAGAATTGAGGCTTGCGAGGGATGTCTCTGAATACAGGTTGAGTAAAGATCTTGGCTTTAGCAAAGGTTATATTCAATCTATAAGTTCCGGAAAAACATATCCATCCATAACAGCACTTTATGAAATCTGCGACTATTTCAAGATCACACCAAGGGAATTTTTTGATGACGGCTCAGCTCCTGATTCTGAACTGGTTCACAGTCTGATTCATGAAATACGTAATCTTCCTGCCGAAGAACAATATTTCTTATATCACTTTTTACTGGCAAGAAGAGGCAGAAAATCCAAATCATAACGTGTTTTTGTTATGCCTTGATTGAGAACAGGCTATCGCAAAATGGATGATTGCTGTCATCCGCAATAGCCTTTTTGTTGTACCGTTTATTGTATCTCCTTCCATATTTTTAATCAGCCACATAATAGTACCATCACTCCTGTGGTTGTAGTTTTTTATACCCTTCTTCCTGTAAGTTTTGTTATCTACGCCGTGGCGCCTGCCCGTTACCTGCTCTTCCATTTTTACCATTTTCACGACTACTCAGGACAAATTTCCACTTTTCTTCCCGGATATGAAAAAAGTACCGCAACCTTTGAAGATTACGGTACTTTCAAGCCTTTCGGCACTGTCAATTCACAATGTATACTTAGAACCTGCTACAAATTCTTTAGAATTTGTTTGCTTTCGCCGCTTCCTCAATCGAAACCGCAACCGCAACTGTAGCGCCTACCATCGGGTTATTACCCATACCGATCAGTCCCATCATCTCAACGTGAGCCGGTACGGAAGAAGATCCTGCAAACTGTGCATCGGAATGCATACGGCCGAGAGTATCCGTGAAGCCGTAGGAAGCCGGGCCTGCTGCCATGTTATCAGGATGCAGTGTACGGCCTGTACCGCCGCCGGAAGCTACAGAGAAATACTTCTTCCCTGCTTCTGTTCTTTCTTTCTTGTATGTACCTGCTACAGGATGCTGGAATCTTGTGGGATTGGTGGAGTTACCTGTGATAGAAACGTCCACATTCTCTTTCCACATGATCGCAACGCCTTCCGGAACGGAGTTTGCGCCGTAGCAGTTCACCTTTGCACGAAGTCCTTCGGAATAAGGTTTTCTGAACAGTTCCTTCACCTCGTTTGTATAAGGATCATACTCTGTCTCAACAAACGTGAAGCCGTTGATTCTGGAGATGATCTTCGCAGCGTCCTTGCCGAGACCGTTTAAGATAACACGAAGCGGTTTCTGCCGAACCTTGTTTGCCTTCTCAGCGATACCGATAGCGCCCTCTGCCGCTGCAAAGGACTCATGGCCTGCCAGGAATGCGAAACAGTCTGTCTCCTCTTCTAAAAGCATCTTTCCCAGATTACCATGGCCAAGACCTACCTTACGGGTATCAGCAACGGAACCGGGAATACAGAAAGCCTGTAAGCCTTCGCCGATCGCTGCAGCTGCGTCCGCCGCTTTACGACAACCCTTCTTGATTGCGATAGCAGCGCCTACCGTGTAAGCCCAGCATGCATTTTCAAAACAGATGGGCTGAATTTTCTTTACCTGATCATAAACATCCAGTCCGGCGTCCTTTGTAATTTTGTCAGCTTCTTCAATAGAAGAAATGCCGTACTCATTTAAAACGGAATTGATTTTATCAATTCTTCTTTCATAAGATTCAAATAATGCCATTACTATGTTCCTCCTTATTATTCTGGAAACTGTCTGGAAACTTCTCAACTCACTTCGTTCATCGAGAAGTAGCGCATAACTGTTTCACAGTTATGCTTTACTCTTTTCTCGGATCAATGATCTTCACAGCGTCATCCACACGTCCATACTGTCCGCTCGCTTTCTCCCAGGCTGTATTTGGATCATCACCTTTCTTGATAAAGTCAGTCATCTTGCCGAAGTTAACAAACTTGTAACCGATAATCTCATCGTCCGCATCCAGTGCAATACCTGTCACATAGCCTTCTGCCATTTCCAGATAACGAGGGCCTTTCTTTAAGGTGCCGTACATGGTACCTACCTGGCTTCTTAAGCCCTTGCCGAGATCTTCCAGACCTGCGCCTACAGGCAGCCCGTTTTCGGAAAATGCACTCTGAGAACGGCCATATACGATCTGTAAGAACAGTTCTCTCATGGCTGTGTTGATCGCATCACATACAAGGTCTGTGTTCAACGCTTCCATCACGGTCAGACCGGGCAGAATCTCAGATGCCATCGCTGCAGAATGCGTCATACCGGAACAGCCAAGGGTCTCAACCAGAGCTTCCTGAATGATGCCTTCCTTAACGTTCAGTGTCAGCTTACACGCGCCCTGCTGCGGTGCACACCAGCCAACACCATGTGTCAGACCGGAAATATCTTCCACTTTTTTCGCCTGCACCCATTTTGCCTCTTCCGGGATGGGAGCGCAGCCATGGTGAACACCCTGTGCCACGGTACACATTTCTTCAACTTCTTTAGAATAGATTATCATGTGAAAACTCCTTCCATAATATATAATATTTGTAACAGAAGATTTGCTTGTCTCCTGTTATAACCGCTTTTTTTATTTTCGCATATATTCGCCAAAAAATCCAGTACCACTTTACAAATTTTACCGCTTTTCCACAATATTTTCCGGATTCTTGAAAATACTGTGTGAGGGGATCACACCGCGCACGCAGGAAGTGGGATAGATGTTCGTCTCCCGCCCGATCACGCTGCCCGGATTTAACACACTGTTGCATCCTACCTCCACATGATCCCCCAGCATAGCGCCAAATTTTTTTAACCCCGTCTCGATCTGTTCTTTTCCGTCTTTCACAACTACCAGCGTTTTATCACTCTTCACATTGGAAGTGATGGAGCCGGCGCCCATATGCGCTTTATAACCCAAAATACTGTCTCCCACATAATTGTAATGTGGCACCTGCACATTATTAAAGAGCACCACGTTCTTTAATTCTGTGGAATTGCCCACCACAGCTTTTTTCCCGACAATGGCACTGCCGCGGATAAAGGCGCACTGGCGGATCTCCGCCTCCTCATCGATAATGGCTGGACCGTTTATGTAAGCGCTCGGAAAAACAGTGGCGGTCTTTGCGATCCACACGTTTTCCTTTACCTGTTCATATTTGTCTTCCGGCAGGCTCCGCCCCAGTCTGATAATAAAGTCCCTGATAAGCGGCAGCGCTTCCCAGGGATAAGTAAACCCTTCAAAAAGATCTTTTGCGATCGTCTCCTCCAGCGTATAGAGTTTCGCTATTGTTGCCTGTTCCATCTTAATCATTCTCTTTCATCCTTCTTTCTTTTATTATAATTTCTCCTGACAATACACTTGATTGGGCGGTGACCTGCCTTATCTTTATATCGTACATCCGCTCCGCATAACATCAATCATACGAATTTCATGATCCGCTCTTCCGATAATACCCTGCAAATTTGTCGAAGGCAGGGTACAGAGCCGTCTGGTTTTTCACCTGCTTCACAAGATTGGTCCGCCTTGTCACAAAATCATCCAGTTTTCTCATATATTCCTCTGAGGTGATCGTTCCTTCCGACACCTGCGTCAGCCCTTTTTCCCAGCTTGCTGTGAGCCTCGGATCCAATAGCGGCTTCATGGAACATGCCACCACCTCATAGATGATCTCCCCCAGAAAAGTCGGCGTAATAATCTGCGTCTTCTTATTCAGGGCCAGATAACTGATATTGACCAGTTTTTTCAGGATCTCCGCCCTCGTGGCGGAAGTGCCGATACCGGAACCTTTGATCTGGGCGCGCAGATCCTCGTCCTCGATCAGCTGGCCCGCATTTTCCATCGCAAGGATCATGCTGCCGGAATTATAACGTTTCGGCGGCGACGTCTCACCGGCTTTGATGGAAAACCCGTTGTAGACAATGGTATCTCCCTTTTTCAGTCTGGAAAGAGCCGTAAGAAGCGCCTCGTCACAGGTTTCCTCCTGCTCTGCATTCTCCTCCGTCACTTTGTTTTCAGCCGCATCTTCTGCCAACTTTGTTTTATCCGCTCCCTGCCCTGACGCTTTCTGCCCTTTCCAGAAGGAGCATTTCATCACCGGGAGATAGCCCTCCTCTTTCAGCACCTTAAAACTGCTGTGGAACCGCTCTTTATCCGCCTCTGTCACTAACGTCACCTTCTGGTAAACCGCAGGCGGATAAAAGATTGCCAGAAACCGCCTGACAATGATCTCATATACCTTCTGTGAGACCGGTGCAAGGCTGTTTAAAACAGGCAGTCCCTGCCCCGTGGGGATAATGGCGTAGTGATCGGTGATCTGCTTATCATTGGTGTATCTGGTGGAACCGATCTTTTGAAAACGGCGGTTTGTGAGCACCTCATCCGCGAGATTTCCGCACACGCTGTAGTTTTTTAATCCAGTGATATTCTTTCCGATCTCCTTCGCCACAGCGCTCGACAGCACCCTGGCATCCGTTCTCGGATATGTCACCAGCTTCTTCTCATACAGTTCCTGCACCACCTGCAGCGTCTGATCCGGGCTGATCTTGAAATATTTGGAACAGTCGTTCTGCAGTTCCGCCAGATTATATAAAAGCGGCGGATTTTTTGTCTCCTTTTTCCGTTCAATGGAATGCACGGTTCCCGATACGCCCTTCAGGGCATCTGCCAGTTTTTCCGCATCCTCCTGTTTCAGAAAGCCGTTTTCCTTATACAGCCCCGGAAATCCCGCATACCTGGACTCTTCCCAGACTCTCCACTCCCCGGAAAAATGTTCTCCGGTCAGGGCAATATCCGCCAGAACCCGGTAAAAAGGCGTTTTCACAAACTCTCTGATCTCCCGCTCTCTGCTCACTACCATGCCCAGCACACAGGTCATCACCCGCCCCACGGACACCACACATTTATCCGTATGCATATAATTTTTTACCGGATAACCAAACTTTAATGTCAGCGCCCTGGAAAAATTGATCCCCATCAGATAATCTTCCTTGGCCCGCAGATAAGCGGAAGCGGAAAGATTATCGTATTCCGAAAGATCCTTCGCCTCCCTTATTCCCCGCAGTATTTCTTCCTCGGTCTGGGAATCGATCCACACCCGCTTTCTCGTTTTATCCTTCACCCCTGCCTGCTGTTCCACCAGGCGGTATATGTACTCGCCCTCCCGCCCGGAGTCCGTACAGACATAGATCGTCCCGATATCGGCTCTGTTCAAAAGGCCGCTGACTATTTTAAACTGCTTTGCCACTCCCGGAATCACTTCGTACATAAAATTATCCGGAATGAAAGGTATCGTATCTAAAGACCAGCGCTTATATTTCTCATCGTAGGCATCGGGATAACTCATTGTCACGAGATGCCCCACACACCAGGTCACCACCGCCTTTTCCGATTCCAGATAGCCGTCCTTCTTTGTCATATTCAGTTTCAGCGCTTTCGCGAATTCCTGGGCCACACTGGGCTTTTCCGCTATAAATAAACTCTTCATATTAAAATCAACGACAGATTTTCCTTCTCTCTGGTCTCTGCCATCAGCCTTTCATCAAACCCTTTGTCCGTAAACAACCAGATATGATCTGTCCTCAGTTTCGCCTGTTTCGCCAAAAACAGCAGCCATTCATAATCTTCATAAGGGAATTTTTCTCTTTCGCACTGACAGAGGGCCAGCAAAGTTTCTCCCTCCTTGCTTCGGGCTATAAAATCAATATCTCCGGCTTTCCCTGCCCACTCGCCCACAGAGGAGATTGCAAACGGAAACTGCCCTTTCGCCGCTTCCCGTAAAATATATTCCCTGCACATTTCCCGGAACGCCTGACACATAAACTTTCGAAAACCGGGAACAATATTTTTCTCATAAAAAGCCTGGGGCGATATCATCTCCAGCCTGCTGGCATTCGGGTACAGATAAGTAAAGGCAAAGTGCACAAAATGATTGCAGATGCGGTACACTCCTTTCTGCACATGCTCCCTTCCGGCCGTATCATAGGAAAATACCTTTTCGATCAGTTCCAGTTCCATCAAATTCTTCAAATAGACACTGATCTTGGCCCGGGAAAATCCGGTATATTCATAGATATCATTAAGTTTATGGCGGCCTCCCGCAAGGGCCGACAGGATCGTCTGATAGACATTGAGCTCCCTGAGTTCCTCCGACAAAATCCGCCTGCATTCCCCGCACAGTACGCCTGTGGGGGAAAGGATCGTCTCACAGACATTATCCTTCAGGCTTTTCGCAGGAGACATACACTGCCACAATCCCGGATTCCCGCCTAACACAGCATACAGTGCAAAAGCCTGATCTGCTGAATATCCCGGGAAGGCCTCCCGCAGTTCAAAAAAACCGAGAGGTCTTATCTTCAACAATCCGGAAAGTTTGAAGGCTCCTTTCCCCAGCTTTTTGATCATACTGTTCTCCACCCAGGATGCGGCAGAGCTGATCATAACAGTCAATATTTCCTGTCTTTCTGCGCGTTCCTCCACAAATGAGACCAGCTCTTCCACAAAGGTGCTGTCATCCTTTATCAGATATTGAAACTCATCCAGCACAAGAACCTGTTTTCCCGAAAAATCCTGCAGACTGCCAGCGAAAAGCTCCCGCCATGTGGGAAAACCTTCCATGACAACGCCCGCCTCATCCAGTTCCCTTCCCCACTGAAACTGCTGCTCTCTCTCGGAAGCATCTCTGCAGGCATAGTAAAATCCGGGAGTATTCTCTGCGAATTCCCTCACCAGTCTGGTCTTTCCAACACCTCTCTGACCATACAATACTACAAGATGGCTGCCGCTTTTTTCATAAAACTTCTGCAGATACTGTAATTCCCTGTCCCGCCCGGTCAACATTTTTTATCTCCGATTTACTATACTGATCCACAGTCTTTTCACAACCTGTAAGTACATTCTTCCTATCATCAATACACTGTACACACAGCATTTCCATAAAACAATTACATAATCCCTGCTTCACTTCTTTGCAATATATCCCTTAGCCACCAGCATTTCCGCGCACAGCACTGCGCCGCCTGCCGCGCCTCTCACCGTATTGTGGGAAAGACCGATAAACTTCCAGTCATAGACGCTGTCCTCTCTGAGCCGTCCCACGCTGATGCCCATACCGTTCTCATAATCCACATCCAGTTTCACCTGCGGTCTGTTGTCCTCCTCCAGATACTGGATAAACTGCTTCGGCGCACTGGGCAGCTCCAGTTTCTGAGGCTCACCGGTAAAGTTTTTAAGCTTCTCGATCAGCTGTTCTCTGGTGGGTTTCTTTCTGAACTTCACAAACACTGCTGCCGTATGGCCGTCCAACACCGGCACACGGATGCACTGGCAGGTGATCACAGGACTCTCTGCCGGTACGATCACGCCGTCTTCCACTTTCCCCCAGATGCGAAGCGGCTCTTTTTCACTCTTTTCTTCCTCACCGCCGATATAAGGAATCACATTCTCCACCATCTCCGGCCAATCCTTAAAAGTCTTCCCGGCGCCGGAGATCGCCTGATAGGTAGTGGCCACCACCTCATAAGGTTCATATTCCATCCAGGCGGTCAGCACAGGCGCGTAGCTCTGAATCGAACAGTTTGGCTTCACCGCCACAAATCCTCTCTCTGTGCCCAACCGTTTTCTCTGATCCTTTATCACTTCAAAATGCTCTGTATTGATCTCCGGCACTACCATCGGAACATCCGGCGTCCACCTGTGGGCGCTGTTGTTGGAGACAACGGGAGTTTCCGTCTTCGCGTAAGCTTCCTCGATGGCCTTGATCTCCTCCTTTCCCATGTCCACTGCGGAGAACACAAAATCCACCTCCGAGGCCACTTTCTCCACCTCATTTACACTCATCACCACAATGTTTTTCACTTTTTCCGGCATCGGCGTCTTCATTTTCCATCTGCCGCCCACAGCCTCCTCGTAAGTCTTTCCCGCCGAACGGGGACTGGCCGCGATCGTCGTCACCTCGAACCAGGGATGATTTTCCAGCAGCGAGATAAAGCGCTGCCCAACCATACCAGTTCCGCCTAAAATTCCAACATGCAATTTTTCCTTCATAATTCTTTCTCCTCTTATGATTATTCTGCAGATACTTTTAACATACTATGTTATCTGCTGTTTTACCTGACCTTTTCGACATATCTGTTCATGAAATACTCTTATACCAAATACTCTCGATACACCGCCAGCACCTTCTCCATCGCTGCCCTGCCCGGCGCCCCGGTGGTCAGCCGCTTCTCCACACAGGTCTTCAAGGATACTGCCTCATAGATATCCTCCTCAAATTTATTGCTGATCGTCCGCATTTCGGCTAAAGGCAGCGCATCGATCGATGTATTTTTTTCAATACAGTACAGCACAAGCCTCCCTACAATACCATGCGCCTCCCTGAAAGGCACGCCCTTTCCCACCAGATAGTCCGCCGCGTCCGTGGCGTTGGTAAAACCTCTCATGGCGCTCTCTGCCATCCGGTCTTTCCGGAACTTTATGGTGTCAAGCATTCCGGTAAACAGCACAATACAGTTCTTCACCGTGTCAAAGGCGTCAAAAGCCGCCTCCTTGTCCTCCTGCATATCCTTATTATACGCAAGAGGCAGCCCTTTCATCACAGTGAAAAGCGCCATCAGATCCCCGTAGACTCTTCCGGCCTTTCCCCGCACCAGTTCCGCAATATCCGGATTTTTTTTCTGAGGCATGATCGAAGAGCCGGTGGAGTATGCATCGTCTATCTCAATAAATTTATACTCATCACTGTTCCAGATTATGATCTCCTCCGAAAACCTGGATAAATGCATCATCACGATACTCAGAGCGGACAAAAATTCCAGCAGATAATCCCGGTCCGACACGGAATCCATGCTGTTCAGGGTGGGCCCGTCAAATCCGAGAAGTTCTGCCGTATACTCCCTGTCTAACGGAAACGTCGTCCCGGCCAGAGCCCCCGCCCCCAGAGGACAGAAATTCATGCGCGCACGGATATCCCTCATCCGCAGCCTGTCCCTCTGAAACATTTCAAAATATGCGCCGAGATGATGGGAAAGCGTCAGCGGCTGAGCTTTCTGCAAATGGGTAAACCCGGGCATATAAGTGTCCAGATTTTCCTCCATGATCCTGAGAAGCACTGTTAACAGCTCCTTTAACAGCTCCTCCACCGTCTCTACCTGGATCCTCGTATAGAGCCGCATGTCAAGAGCCACCTGATCGTTTCTGCTGCGCCCGGTATGAAGTTTTTTGCCGGCCTCTCCGATCCGCTCCGTCAGCACTGCTTCCACAAAGCTGTGGATATCCTCATAGCTCTCATCTATTGCAAGAACCCCACTTTCCACATCTTTCCTGATGGAAACAAGACCATCCGTGATCTTATCTGTTTCCTCTTTTGTGAGAATGCCCTGCTTCCCAAGCATCTTTACATGGGCCAGGCTGCCCTCGATATCCTGCCTGAAAAGTCTTTTATCAAAACCAATGGACGCGTTGAACGCATACACCAGTTTATCTGTTTCCTTTGTAAATCTTCCGCCCCATAACTGCGCCATATTTTTCACACCAATCCTTTATATCAGAGCCCCTTCCTGCAATTTGAGTATATGGAAAGCTCTGTCTGCATCTGTTCTCATCCGTTCCTTCACGGTTATCAGTTCCGCATAATCTTACCACATAATCGCTTATCTGACAATTATTTCTTCAATTATCCCGTACCCCTGACAAATTTTTGAATCAGTTATATTTATGTAGCATTGTGTTAAAGCTTCTGGAAAAAAAGGATATGATCCGCAGAAACGCTGCGCAGGGCACCCGCTCCGAACTCATCCTGCGGACGAAAATCGGCGCAGAACTCTGCGGACGGCTGGATCAAGAGATAAAGCTGAAAGATCCCCTGCTGGACGAAGTCATGTTTGCCGGCCTGTCTGAAGATGACAGACTGCAACTGGAAAAAATGCTCCGGCAGATCTATCGGAATCTGGAATCCGACGCATTTAAAAACTTATAAATTCATCTTGAACAGTAAGAGGGATCATTCCTTACCGATTGTAAGGAGTATACGGCGATATGGCGGTAGCGGGGCTTGGTGTGACGATGAAGGTCAATATGATCGTGGTAATGCTCTTAATCGGGCTGGGCACCGGTATCCGCCGGTTCTGGGCTATTGCTTCGGCGCCGGAAACAGAAAGCGCTACATGGCCATCTTAAAATTCTCGCTGATGCGCCATGCTCGCGGCGGCACAGCCCATCACGGATTATCTGTCCACCGCCCTTGCCCTTTTACTGTTTCTGTTTACCTGCAGAAAGTATTTCCCAAAGGCCGGCGATTCCCGGATGACTGAGCCGGATACTCCGTTACCGGAATAAGCTCATGAGAATCTGCAAAGCAGCCTCTCATAAAGGGCGCGTTCTTTGCGCCGCAACCTCATGACAGGAAACGCATTTTACTTCCCGGAATATTTATTATTCCTGCCTGGCCGCCACATCCGCCTTAAGCTGCACCCAGGCGTCCTCATGTTCCGTATAATAGAGGGGACATTTCTTCCCGCCGCAGTCGTAGTGGCGCAAAATATGATCTGTATCCAGACCATATGTGTCCGTCAGCCATGCCAGCAGGGAAATCAACGAATCGTAAGTGGCTTTCGTAAAGGAACCGTCCTCCGATACATAGCAGCACTCTATAGAAATGGAATCATAGTTCCTTGTCTGCACCGCGTAAGCGATCTCATCCAGAGGAACGCACTGGATAATCTCCCCTTCATATCCTATGATAAAGTGGGCGCTGACACTGGCCTCATGCATGTCCTTCTGCTGCTCAAAATAACTGTGGTTCTGCGCCGCACTGGTCCCTGGATTAGCCGTATAGTGGACAAAAATATCCTTCACCGCAGGCAGAGTCTCTCCCGGTCTGGAATACACATTCATCGGCAGAAAATCCTCCGTCCATGCAGGATGTTTCGCATACTGATCCGATGAAATTCCCTGGATGATAGTAGAAGAAACACTCTGTTCTCCCTCCTGTATATCCGCAATAAGCTGTCCGGCGCCGCTCTGTTCCAGTTCGGAAGCATTTCCTTTTTTCAGCAGAAACAGCCATCCCATCAGAAAGATACACAACACCCATGCCGCCGCCATGAGTTTCCTGCGGATCCTCTGCTTTCTGCGGCGTCTTTTCGCCAGTTTCCCTGCTGCCGCAGGATTTTGTTTTCTGTCTCCCTGCGCAGTACGAACCTGCCGTCCCGTGGATTTCTGTGCAGGACGAACCGGACGATTTACGCTCTTTCCTGCCCGTCTCCGTCCATGCCCTATATCGATCAAATCTAATGATTCATAGCTTCTTTTGTCCCTCTCCCTGACGAAACGGTGATCTTCTCTGTTCGCCACTTCCGCCACTCTCCGGTTTCTCTGATCCGTCGATTCCAACGTTCTGCGTTCTTTTCTGTCTCCTGCTTCTGCCGCTTTCCGGCTCCTTACGTCTGGCACCTCCACTGACCGGCGGCGGCTTCTTCCGCTTACATCTCCCCCTGTTCTTCGGTTCCCAGCAGCCGCCTGTCCAGACGGCCTGCGGAAACTTTCATTTGCTGCCCGCCGCAGCCGCCTTTCTTCCTCAAAGTCCACCAGATAAGGATTTCTCCTCACACTGATCACATCAAGATCCTGTTTTCTCTGCACCGCCCTTCTTTCCTGTGCCTGCATTCTCCTCACCTCATTGTACTTTTTCGGCATATCGACCGTTTACAGGCATTCTGCCGATTTTATCTCAAATACAATATAAGGCCGAATTGTATCAAAGTTGTTAAATCGTACGTTAATGATCATAATCTGGCTGAAATCTTCCGGAGAAGTTCTCAGCCTCTGTCTTTTCCATACCCTATCCTGCTAATTTGACCTCCCTCCGTTTTATTGTTCTTCCCCTATCCGCTGCGCGCACCTTTTTTGACATCTCACATAGAATATTATATATCATTTTGAAAGAAAGGAGCGCTTTTTGTGGAAACCTCGTATCTTTCCCTGGACCATTTATCCTATGCTTATCACGGTATGCACGGTGAGACCTGTGCGCTTACCGATATATCTTTCTCTGTAAAAAAAGGGGAATTCATCGCCATCGTAGGTCCCAGCGGCTGCGGCAAGTCCACTTTGTTATCTCTGATTGCCGGATTACTCACACCGGAGTCAGGCAAAATACTTTTCCCCATGCTCACAGCGGATGAAAACCCGAAGATCGGCTACATGCTGCAGCGCGATCATCTGTTTGAGTGGAGAACTATCTATAAAAACGTGATTCTCGGACTGGAGATTAACCATCTTGCCACACCGGAAAAACTCGCCAAAGTAGAGGCCTACCTGAAAGACTATGGGCTCTGGGATTTCCGTGACAAACGTCCAGGCGAACTCTCCGGCGGCATGAAACAGCGGGCGGCACTGATCAGGACTCTCGCTCTGGAGCCGGAACTGCTCCTTTTAGATGAACCTTTCAGTGCTCTGGACTACCAGACCAGGCTACAGGTATCAGCCGACATCAGCCGCATTATCCGGGCGGAAAAAAAGACGGCGCTTCTGATCACTCACGATCTGTCGGAAGCCATCTCCATTGCCGACAGAGTGATCGTCCTCTCAAGCCGCCCCGCCACAATAAAAATACAGATCCCGATCCGCCTGACGCTGCCTGATGACAGTATGCTGGCGGCGCGGAACGCACCGGAATTCAAATCATATTTTAACTTATTATGGGAGGAATTGCAGGATGACACCGCAGGAACAATATATCAAAAAACATAAACGTTATCACCGAATGATCTCTTTCACCAGACTCTGTATTGTGGTGGTATTTCTTCTGGTCTGGGAAGTGTCCGCTAACACCGGAATGATTGATCCGTTCTTCTTTTCCAGCCCTTCCAGAGTATGTAAGAGTTTTGCCACACTGTATCGGGAAAACAGTCTCTCGACCCATATCGGCGTGACACTGTTTGAAACGCTCTTAAGCTTTTTACTGGTTTTCGGCATCAGTATGGCGTTGGCTACCCTGCTCTGGTACTCTGAAAAAGCCTCCGCTGTTTTAGAACCCTATCTGGTGGTGTTAAACTCCCTGCCGAAGTCCGCCCTGGCGCCGCTTTTTATTGTATGGCTGGGCACGGGTATCAAAACAATTATCGTGGCAGGCATTTCCGTCGCCATCTTCGGTGCGATCATCAGCCTCTACACCGGTTTTTCTCTGACGGAACCGGAAAAATGTATGCTGATCACCACTCTTGGCGGCAACAGAAGGCAGATCTTCCAAAAAGTGGTACTGCCCTCCAATATCCTGCTGATTCTGAGCACCATGAAAGTCAATATCGGCTTATCTCTTGTGGGCGTTATCATCGGAGAATTCCTTGCGGCCAGAAGAGGGCTCGGTTATCTGATCATCTACGGCAGCCAGACTTTTAAAATGTCCATGGTGATCACTTCCATCGTCATTCTATGTGTGATCGCCATGCTGCTCTATCTTGGATTGCAGCTTACGGAACACTGGTATAAAAAGAAACTGTCAGCCTGACTGATCGATTTTGTTTTACCGGAAATTTTAAGAATATTCCTATATGATGTAAAACGGGAGAGACGTCAGCACTCTCCCGTTTCCCTTTTTTCAAAACTATAGCTTTATCGCCTTTTCCTTTATAACGCAGTAACTGCAAATACAACTTTGATCGGTTTTGCTTCAAAATTTACAAGCTGATATTTCGTTCCCGCAGGAAGGAAGAACGTGTCTTCCGGTTCCAGAACAAAGCTCTCCTGAAGATCTACCAGATTCACAGTAACCGGCCCTTCCACACAGTACAGGGCACCGTCTCCTGCATGGGAGTCAGGATCAGGGCATCTTGGACCATATCCGCCTGCCGGCAGTATCATCTCTCCAAAATGACCATAATCATTACTTGTGATAAATCTTATAAGCATCGGATGGGTCGTTCCGTGTACATTGTTCAGCTTTTCAAAATCACGCACTGCATATACAGCGCCTGTCTGTCTTGCCTCCGCCGCATCTACCGGCCAGTGTCCGATGTCATCCGTACATCCCTGTCTGGAAATATCCTTAATGGCGCTTCTCATATCCGGAAGATTTGCATTATTGGGTCCTTTGTAGAATTTTGTCTCTTCCTCCGTAGGAATCACTGCAGGCGGAATAGACTCACTCCATGCTTTCGGCGTAATAAAGTACAGGATCCTTGCCTTCTTATCTGAAAAGTTATGGCAGCAGTGCCATGCGCCTTCCGGCATAAAAAGCCCCTCGCCTGTCTCCAGATATGCAAACTGTCCGTTACCGCTTCTCTGCAGCACAGAGCCATTTAAAATATAATAGGATTCATCTCCCGGATGAATATCAAGCGGCGCAAATACACCACCCGGCCCCAGCTCATAAATACCTAACATAAAAGTATCCGTAGTGATCATGGTGAAGGTGTTGTCCGATGTAAGCGCATTATCAGGCGGATACAGCGCCGTAGAGTAATCCTGCTTCCTTATCAACATCGGTTTCTTGTCGTCTGGCGTAAACGGGAATTTTCCCATAATGTCAAACAGTTTTGCCATAATAAATTTCTCCTCTCTCTTTGTTTATTTCTGCTTTTATCATGCACCGTTACCGGCGCCTTCAAAGAAGTGCTTTCACTTCTTCCGCAGTTGCTTTTTTTACCGCTTGTGCGGCAAGTTCTTTCGCCTCCTCATAACTTGCATTGCGGAGACGATACTTTACATCCTTAATGGAACCGGCCGACATGCTGAACTCATCTAACCCCATCCCCAGAAGAATCAGGGACGCCTTCTCATCGCTGGCAAACTCGCCGCACATACCCACTTTGATCCCATGAACATGGGCACAGTTTATCACATAACTGATCGCCCGCAGAACTGTCGGATGGAAAGAATCATACAATCCGGAAATATTTTTATTTCCTCTGTCCACCACCAGAAGATACTGTGTCAGATCGTTTGTTCCGATGCTGAAAAAATCTACCCTCTGTGCAAACTCATTTGCCATCACAACGGAAGAAGGAGTCTCAATCATCATTCCCACTTCCACACTATCCCTATATGCAATTCCCTGCTGGCGCAGCTCCTCTTTACATTCCGCTAAAAGCGCGTTCGCCCGCTCCAGTTCTTCTATGGAAATCAGCATGGGATACATGATCCGGATATTTCCGTACACACTTGCCCGTAACAGAGCTCTGAGCTGTGTTTTGAACATCTCCGGCATATTCAGGCAAAGACGGATCGCTCTGCACCCGAGAAAAGGATTCTCCTCCTTTTCAAACTCACATAATCTCTCGGAATCTTTAAGCCAATAAACACAAGGCTTTCAGATGCCTTTTTT
>CAJTPM010000034.1 GCA_910578085.1 uncultured Lachnospiraceae bacterium
CAATGCATCTGCTTCAGTCCGGAGTCAATCTTGTTTATATCAGAGATCTACTGGGACACTCTGATATTTCAACAACCGAAATCTACGCACGGGCAGACGAAAAAATGAAGCGGAAAGCATTGATGGAAGCTTACAACAGTCCATCATCTGACGAACTGCCAGCGTGGAAAAAGGATAAAGACCTTCTTGATTGGTTGAAATCTTTGTAAGGGTTTACTCCTGATTATGCAAAGTTCAAAAGAGCCTATACCCTATAAAATCAGCAAAAGTGTAGGCTCAACTTTGCATAATAACTTACTTTTCATAACCCACTTTATGTGAAGCTTCACATAATGTCGGCAAGACCACCACCACGAGCAACTTGGGAATCGGCCTGGCAAAGCAGGGGAAGAAAGTCCTGCTGATAGACGCAGACGCACAGGGGAGCCTTACTGCAAGCCTCGGCTTTACAGAGCCGGACAAACTGGAAGTGACCCTTGCGAACGCAATGGAGAAGGTCATCAATGATGAGGAAATAGAGCCGGGGTACGGTATCCTGAAGCATGACGAGGGCATTGACCTGATGCCGGGGAATATTGAGCTGTCCGGCCTGGAAGTGTCACTTGTGAACGTGATGAGCAGGGAAGTCATGATGCGCTCTTATGTGGAGATGGTAAAAGGCCAGTACGACTATATCCTGATCGACTGCATGCCTTCCCTCGGCATGATAACCATAAATGCCTTTGCGTGTGCCGACAGCATACTTATTCCGGTTCAGGCGGCATACCTGCCTGTTAAGGGCTTGCAACAGCTTATCAAGACAATCGGCAAAGTAAAGCGGCAGATTAACCCGAAACTGGAAATAGAAGGGATTCTCCTTACAATGGTTGACAGCAGGACGAACTATGCAAGGGACATCAGCGCCATGCTGAAAGAAGCCTATGGAAGCCGGGTAAGGATATTTGCCAACGCCATTCCCATTTCTGTCCGGGCGGCGGAAATCTCGGCGGAGGGCGTAAGCATCTATGAGCATGACCCAAAAGGGAAAGTGGCTTCAGCCTACGATTCTCTGACAAAGGAGGTGCTTGCAGATGGGCAGTAACAAAAAGCCGGGGAGCGCAGCAAATATCACATTGGAAAAATTTGATGATTTATTTGGCGATAATGCCGCACAGGGAAACGGGGGCGAACAGATCACCCATGCGAAACTGGCGGATTTACATACCTTCAAAGGACACCCGTTCCGTGTCCTTGATGATGAAAAAATGGAAGAAACCACAGAGAGCATCAGTAAATATGGTGTGCTTGTGCCAGGCATTGCAAGGCCCAGGGAAGGGGGCGGCTATGAGATCATAGCCGGACACCGGAGGAAACGGGGTTCGGAACTGGCAGGGCTTGACACTATGCCCGTCATTGTACGGAATTATACGGATGATGAAGCGACAATTATCATGGTGGATTCCAATATCCAGCGTGAGGACATCCTGCCAAGCGAGAAGGCAAAGGCTTATGCCATGAAATATGAGGCAATGAAGCATCAGGGAAGCAAAGGCGGCAGCACCCTTGACGAAGTGGGGGAAGCTGCCGGGGAGAGCGGAAAGACGGTGCAGAGGTATGTGTGGCTCTCACGGCTGTCTGACGGGCTTCTGGGCATGGTGGACGCAAGGAAGATAGGAATATCGCAGGGAGTGGATATTTCCTTTCTGTCAGAGGAACAGCAGCAGTATGTGGAGGTCATTCTTCAGGAAACGGGAGCAGCGGTTTCCAACGCACAGGCGGCAAAGCTGAAAGAGTATGGAAAAAGCGGCGAGCTTACGCTTGCGATGGTGCGGCTGATACTGACGGAAGAAAAAACCAAAGAGAGAAAGGTAACAATCAAGGGCGATAAGATCAGCCAGTATTTTTCAGAGGACTATTCCACTGATGACATAGAGGGCATCATTATCCAGCTTTTGGAGGAATGGCGGAAGAAACAGTGAAGGGGGGCGGTAACATGGGCGAGCCATTAAAATTTGATTATTATTATGGCATTGAAGCAGAACAGTTTTCTTTTTACCGTGTTCCCCGCCTTTTGATAAAGGACGAGCGTTTCAAGGGGCTTAGCAGCGATGCTAAGCTCCTGTATGGGCTGATGCTTGACAGAATGGCATTATCTATGAAAAATGGGTGGCTGGATGATGAAAACCGGGCATATATCATATACACGATAGAGAACATCCGGGAAGATTTAGGGTGCAGCAAGGAAAAGGCAGTAAAGGTTCTTGCGGAACTGGATTCAGCCAAAGGAATAGGGCTTGTGGAGAAGATACGCCGGGGGCTTGGCAAGCCGGACATTATCTATGTGAAGAACTTTGTCATATCAGACGGAGACAAAAAAGAGCCTTCTAATATTGATGTTTCCACAGAAGTCGGAAAAACCGACTTCAAGAGGTCGGAAAAGCCGACTTCAAGAAGTCAGGAAAACCGACTTCAAGAGGTCGGAAAAACCGACTTCAGCAGGTCGGAAAAGCTGACTTCAAGAGGTCGGGAAAACCAACTTCAAGAAGTCGGGGAATCAGACCCTAATTATACTGACTATAATTATACCGATATGAGTTATAACAATCCTATCAGTCAATCAGGTGGCGGTGTGGATAACGTGCCTGCACACGAAAAAGACGATGTGATTGATGTGATGGATGAAACAGGCGCATACATGAAATTGATCCGTGATAATATCGAATATGAGCATCACATGAGGTACGGCAGGACTGGCGATAAGGAGATGTATGAGGAAATTTACGAAACAATATGTGACGTGGTGTGTGTGAAGCGGAAAACAATCCGTATCAACGGCGAGGAATACCCTTATGAGCTGGTGAAATCCCGCTTTCTCAAATTGAGCAGCGGACATGTGGAGTATGTCATGGGGTGCATGAAAGATACCGTTACAAAGATTACAAACATTCGGTCATACCTGATCACTGCCCTTTATAATGCGCCCTCAACCATGAACCACTATTACCAACAGGAGGTACAGCATGATATGTATGGCGGAGGATGGGCGGAAAAAGGAATCACATAGCCAGCTTCTGGACACAATGTCCAGAGGTGGAAAATGTTTCGGTGAGGATGTTGCGGAGCAGGAAAAGGCGGGGCGAATGGAGAAAAAGGCATGACAGAGGGAATGAGAACATAAAAGCCTGCCATAGAGTGGCGGGTGGCACTTTCAAGCCTTGTTGGAAGTGTGATTATCTTTTCAATCACACTTCCGGCAAGGTTTCCAGGGGTACGGGGGTGGAAGACCCCTGTGTTAAAAAAGTATAGCAGGAGAACAGCGTGAGGGCAGTTATAAGTCAGTAGAGATTTGTAGCTGCCCTTTTTATTGTTTCCAGTCAGCACAACGGGAAACGGAAAGGAGATTGCTATGGAATCGCTGCGTGATGTCAGGAGGGTAATGGAGCGTGAAGCCAAAAAAGGGAGCTGCCCGCTCATGTTTGAAAGGATCGAGTTTGGAGAAAAGCCTTTCCAGTTTATTTTGTCAGAGGAAAAACTGGATGAGGTTCTCGCCTATTTGTTAAGGCTGAAATCTTTCCGGCAGTATGCGGAAAAGACGGTCATCAACAACGTGTATATGGATTTGGATATGTTCTGCAAGAAGCCGCAGTTTAAGCGTACCCATTCTATTATGGAGCGTGAGGGGATTTACGCAAGGGTGCAGAGGTATAAGAAAAAGCTGAACCTGGACTATGGGAATGGGATTTGTCTTGAAACAGTGCGGTGTATCTTTACGCTGCCGGAAGGGGAGGCGGAAAAATACAGAATGACCCATGAGGGGCAGGACACCTATGCTTTCATCATGTCAAACAAATATATCCTCGGACTGTTTACCCACTGTGAGGCGGCAAGGAAGTCGGTTATTCCGGGCGGGGTGGAATACGGACACCTTGCGGAGCAGGAGCAGAAGATTGTGCTGCTTGAAGGAGTAGGGGATGTGCTTTTTCAGGCATTATTACTTGATGATGTGGAGTATGGGGGAAATCAGTTGTGTGCCAATCTCCACACAATCTATTGCTTAAATGAAAAATAACAACTTCTGGACATGATGTCCAGAGGTGGAAGGAGAAACAGAATGTATTTTACAGTGAAAATCATTTATGACATTATCTGCCGGGGGATTCCACCTTAGTGCGTAGGATGTCGCAGGAATTAACAAGGAGGTGCTTCATGCAGGAGGAAGTAACACAAAAAACAATCGCCCTTGTAATCAAGACCGTTAAATTAGACGCCAACGTGCTGAAAGCCGCAATGAAGATGTATTTGAACCACCGAAAGCAGAAAGCACAGAAAACGCATGGAAAAACTTCTGTGAAAAAGCTCGTTGGCGAGGGAAACGGGGCATCGTCCATTGAGGTCACTGACGGCAACATCAAATCTTTTGAGCGTGTAGCGAAAAAGTACAATGTTGATTTTGCCATAAAGAAAGACAAGACGTGTGAGCCGCCGAAATATCTGGTCTTTTTCAAGGGCAGGGATGCCGACGCAGTATCGCAGGCATTCAAGGAATTTGTTTATGGTAACGAGAAGAAGAAAGGAAAAGTTTCCGTAAGGGAGAAATTAAAGCATTTGAAGGACGCAGTATCGCAGGACAAGAACCGGGAACGGAGCCGGGAGAAAAACAAGGACAGGGGGCAGAGCCTATGAGTAATATCGTAAACGGCATAGCCAAAGACTTAAAAGCCATTCCGAAGAACCTCAAGGCAAAGACCGGGAATCTGGATAAAAAGAAACTTGTCCTGATGAACCTGCCCTATATGCTTGCCGGGTATTTCTGTGACAAGATAGCGTGGCTGTGGCGGGTATCGCCAGGGCAGGACGCTTCCGCAAAGATGATGGCGGTCATGGCGGGGATGGAGGATTTATTTTCCAACCCGTTACCAAGTTTTTACCCGAAAGACCTGCTGATCGGAGTGTGCTGCGGAGTGGCGCTGCGGCTTGCAGTGTATTTCAAGGCGAAAAATGCCAAGAAGTTCCGGCAGGGCGTAGAGTACGGTTCGGCACGTTGGGGAAATGCGAAGGACATCGAGCCATATATGGATTCGGAGTTTGAGAACAATATCCTCTTGACGCAAACGGAGCGGCTGATGATGTCAGGCAGACCAAAACAGCCGAAGTACGCAAGGAATAAAAATATCCTTGTGATTGGCGGTTCTGGTTCGGGCAAGACGAGGTTTTTCGTAAAACCGAACCTGATGCAGATGCACAGCTCATTCGTGGTTACAGATCCGAAAGGCACTGTGTTAGTCGAATGTGGAAAGATGCTGAAAAAGGGCAAATATAAGATAAAAGTCCTTAATACCATAAACTTTGCGAAGTCCATGCACTACAATCCTTTCGCCTATCTACGGAGCGAAAAGGACATTTTGAAACTCGTAAACACGATCATTGTCAATACCAAAGGGGAGGGGCAGCAATCCGGGGAAGATTTCTGGGTGAAAGCCGAAAAACTGTATTACACAGCGCTTATCGCCTATATCTGGTACGAAGCCCCGGAGGAAGAACAGAATTTCGCCATGCTGATTGATATGATTGACGCAAGCGAAGCAAGGGAAGATGACGAGAATTTTAAGAACGCCGTTGACCTTCTGTTTGACGAACTGGCGGAGAAAGACCCGAACCACTTTGCAGTACGGCAGTATGCCAAGTATAAATTAGCGGCGGGCAAAACGGCGAAGTCGATTTTAATTAGCTGCGGCGCAAGGTTAGCGCCATTCGACATAAAAGAGCTGCGTGACCTGATGGAGTATGACGATCTGGAGCTTGATACGCTTGGAGAGCAGAAAACAGCGTTGTTCGTCATTATTTCAGATACGGATGCCACTTTTAACTTTGTTGTGTCAATTATGTATTCACAGCTCTTTAACCTGCTCTGCGACAAGGCGGATGATGTTTATAACGGGAGGCTCCCGGTTCATGTCAGGATGTTACTTGATGAGTTTGCGAACATCGGGCAGATTCCGCAGTTTGAAAAGCTGATCGCCACAATCCGAAGCAGGGAAATATCAGCATCTATTATTTTGCAGTCTAAATCTCAGCTAAAGGCAATCTATAAGGATAACGCTGACACAATCGAAGGGAATTGTGACACCACTCTATTCCTCGGCGGCAAGGAGAAAACCACTCTGAAAGACCTGGAGGACGTTTTAGGGAAGGAAACCATTGACCTTTACAATACCTCGGACACAAGGGGGACGTCGCAGTCCTACGGTCTGAATTACCAAAAGACCGGGAAGGCGCTTATGAGCCAGGATGAGATTGCGGTCATGGACGGCGGGAAATGTATCATGCAGCTTAGAGGTGTCAGACCATTCTTCTCGGATAAATTCGATATAACGAAGCATGGCAGGTACAAGGAGCTGTCCGATTATGACCAGAAAAACGCCTTTGACATTGAGGACTATGTGAAGCATCTGCACCACATGAAAGTCACTCCGAATACAGAGGTGGACGAAGCCTTTGACTGTGGGGAAGTCAGTGGGCAGGAAAGTGAATCCCCGGACAACTGAATAGTGGCTTCTGGACATGATGTCCAGAAGTGCGGAAAAGACAACTGAATATGGAACTGTAAACCAGCCACCGATTTCCGTGTAAAAGGCCGGAAGTCAGGAAACGGAGTTTTGATTGTATTTGGGAAAGCACAAAAAAGACACCCGGCACAGCCTATCGCCAAACAGAATGTACCGGATGCCCGCAAGGGTTCTCCCAAAGGATTTCCCTGCCCCTATTTTACCACAAAGGGCGGGGAATTTACATATCAAAGCTCTTTCTTTATCAAAAAATCAAATTTAAGGAAAGAAAGAGGTAGAAATTATGAGTTTTTTCACAACAGCAGTTACAGGTTTAAAGACAGTCGTTACAGCAATCGGCGCAGGCGTGGCAGTATGGGGCGTTATCAATCTGCTTGAGGGATATGGAAATGATAATCCGGGTGCAAAATCACAGGGCATTAAACAGCTTATGGCAGGCGGAGGCATTGTAATCGTGGCGCAGACGGTGATTCCACAGCTTACAACACTGTTCTCATAATTCATGGGCGCAATCATTGACAAGATCACTGAATTTATAAAGGAGATGCTTCAGGGGTGGGTGCTTGACAACCTCGGCACGATGTTCACGGACGTGAACACGAAAGTAGGAGAGATTGCCGGGGAAGTCGGGCAGACACCCAGCGCATGGAACGCAGGCATATTTTCCATGATAAAAAACCTTTCAGAGAATGTCATGATTCCTATAGCGGGGCTTATCATCAGCGCAATTTTATGTTATGAGCTGATAACAATGGTAATGGATAAGAACAACATGCACGAGGTAGGGAGCGAATTTTTCTTCCGCTACCTCGTGAAAGCATGTATCGCCGTGATGCTGCTCAGTAAGACTTTCGACATCACAATGGCAATCTTCGATGTGGGCAACCACATCGTCACAAATGCGGCAGGTGCCATATCAGGCTCTACGAGCCTTGATGTGGCATCAACACTGACAAGTATGTTCAATAGCCAGCTTTCCACTATGGGCATTGGCGAACTGATCGGGCTTGGGATAGAAACCATGATCGTCAGCCTGTGCATGAAAATCATGTCCGTCCTTATCACCGTCGTTTTATATGGGCGCATGATAGAAATATACCTTTATATATCAGTGGCACCCGTCCCCTTTGCGACTTTGAGCAACCGGGAATGGGGCAGCATCGGGAACAACTACATCAAGGGGCTTTGCGCTCTGGCATTCCAGGGGTTCTTCATCATGGTATGTGTCGGCATTTATTCTGTCCTCGTTGCCAGTGTTGCGGTTGCCAGCAACCTGCACACGGCATTGTGGTCGGTGGCGGCATACACCGTTATCCTCTGTTTCAGCCTTTTCAAGACAGGCTCACTTGCAAAATCAGTGTTGAATGCCCACTGAACAGGCAGGGGGCAGTTTTTATATCAGCAGGAAAGGAAAAGTGCTTATGGCAATATCAGTAGCAGTGCCGAAAGATTTGAGCGGCATCAAGACAAAGGTGGCGATGAACCTTACGAAACGCCAGCTTATCTGCTTTGGCAGCGCCGCAGCGGTGGGCATACCCTTTTACCTTGTGACAAAAGGGGTATTGGGTACGCAGGCATCGGCGCTTATCATGGTGGGTCTTATGCTGCCGTTCTTCTTTCTGGCAATGTATGAGAAAGACGGTTTCCCGGCGGAAAAGATACTGTACTTCATGGTGCGGCAGAAGATACTTATGCCGGGAATCCGCCCTTATAAATCGGAGAACCTCTACAAACAGTTGGAGGAAAGGGAAAAAATGAAGAAGGAGGTGCGTTACCTTGAAGAAAAGGCCGCAGGCAAAGAAAAACAAGCCGAAAGCGGGGCTTAATATTTCAGAAAAGAAACGGCTGAGGGAGCTAAAGAGTACCCTTGCCGGGAATGACAAAAAGCAGGAAAAGCCGGACACGGCGCAGAAAACAATCACATTTAAAAAGATGTACCGGGACGGCATCTGCAAGGTGGATTCCGATTACTATACAAAGATGGTGGAGTTTTATGACATCAACTATGACCTTCTGGAGATTGAGGATCAGGGGGAGATTCTGGAGCAGTACAGCAGGCTTATCAACTACTTTGACCCGTCCATACGGTTTGAGTTGTTCTTATTCAACAGGCAGGTCAATGAGCAGACTTTGACAGACCAGTTTGATATACCCTTGCAGGGTGATGATTTTGACGATATTCGTGAGGAATACCGATTGATGTTACAGAAACAGTCGGCAAAGGGAAACAACGGGATCATCAAGTCAAAATACCTGATCTTCGGTATCCAGTGCAAAGGATACCGGGAAGCAAAGGCGAAGCTGGCCAGCATAGAAACGGACGTGCTTAAAAATTTCCTGAACCTGGGCACCCATGCGAAAAGCCTTGACGGGAAGGAGCGCCTGCGTATCCTGCATGAATATTTCAACCAGGACACAATGGAGGCTTTCCGCTTTTCTTTTAAGGAAATGTCGGAATCCGGAAAGAGCGTGAAGGACTACATAGCCCCGCCGGGGTTTGACTTCCGCTATCCGAGCCGCTTCAAGTCCGGGAAGATGTACGGGAGCGTCCATTTCCTTGACATTATTGCGCCGAGGTTCAATGACGAGCTGTTAAAAAAGCTGCTGGACATTGACGATAACCTTACAATCACCATGCACATGCAGACCATGGACCCGGTGAAGGCAATCAAGATGTTAAAGGGCGCATTAACGAACATTCAAAAAATGAAGATCGAGGAACAGAAGAAGGCAGTGAGGTCAGGTTATGACATGGATATACTTCCCACGGACATCATCACCTATGAAAAAGACACGCTGGAGCTGCTTGACGATCTGAACACAAGCAACCAGAAAATTATAAAAATGACGTTCCTCATTACCTGCTATGGCAGGAGCAAAAGGGCGCTTGAGAACATCACGCAGAGGGTGTCCGGCATTATCCAGCAGGCGAACTGCAACCTGCGGTGCTTACAATACCTTCAGGAGCAGGGGCTTATGGCATCTGCTCCGATTGGGTGCAACGATACGGGCATTGAAAGGGTGCTTACCACAAAAAGTACAGCTATCTTAGTGCCTTTCTGTACGCAGGAATTATTCATGCCTGCCCCGGCGATTTATTACGGTCTGAACGCTCTTTCCAACAACATGATTATGGCAGACAGAAAGCGGCTTCGGACACCAAACGGGGTAATTCTTGGCACACCTGGCTCCGGGAAATCATTCAGCGCAAAGCGGGAGATTTTATCCTGTTTTCTTATGACAAAAGATGATGTGATCGTCTGTGACCCGGAAGGAGAATATTTTGCCCTTGTGGATGCGCTGCATGGGCAGGTGGTAAGGCTTGCGACAAACTCAAAGGACTACTTAAACCCGATGGACATTCAGCTTTCCCATAAGAACGACAAGGAAGCGTTAAAGCTGAAATCAGATTTTATCATTACGCTGTGTGACCTGATAGCCGGAGGGAAGAACGGCCTTGAAAATGATGAGAAAGGCATTATCGACACCTGCATCAAGCATATCTATGACGGGTATTTCAAAGAGCCGAAGCCGGAGAATATGCCGCTTTTGGAGGATTTATACAATGCGCTGTTAAAGTATGAGCCGAGGGATGTTGCGCCGGAGATGCAGAAAGAGGCGAAGCAGAAGGCGGTGCGGATCGCCAACAGCCTTGTCTTATATGTGCATGGCTCGCAGAATTATTTCAACCACCATACTAACGTGGATTCGCAGAACCGTATCATGTGCTTTGACATCAGGGACTTGGGAAACCAGTTAAAAGAGCTTGGCATGTTGATCGTGCAGGATGCGGTCTGGAACCGGGTTTCACAGAACCGGGAGAGGAAAGTTGCCACAAGGTACTACTGTGATGAGTTCCATTTGCTTTTGAAAGAAAAACAGACAGCCATTTACAGCGTGGAGATTTGGAAAAGGTTCCGTAAATGGGGTGGCATACCCACAGGCTTAACGCAGAATGTGGGCGATTTTTTGAAATCAGAGGAAATCGAGGGCATACTCGGAAACTCTGATTTTGTTTATCTGCTGAACCAGAACGCAAAAGATCAGACAATCCTTGCCGACAAGTTAGGGCTGTCAGAAAAGCAGCTTGCCCATGTGACCAATTCCGAACCGGGGAGCGGGCTTATCCTTTTTGACAACGTGGTAATCCCATTCGTGGATAAGTACCCGTCTGACACGAAAACTTTTGCAATTATGAACACAAGGCCCGAAGAATCGGTGAAGCAGGAGGAAACGGATTGAAAATAGGGCTGATTGACGTGGACGGGCATAACTTCCCAAACCTCTGCCTGATGAAGCTGTCAGCCTACCATAAGGCAAGGGGAGATGCGGTGGAATGGTACGACAGTAACAAGTGGTATGACCTTGTTTATATGAGCAGGGTATTCACAGACACCTATTCAAAAGATTATGGAGGCAGCGTAAAGGCTTACCATGTCATAAAGGGCGGCACAGGGTACGGCCTTGACAATAAGCTGCCTGACACCGTGGAACATACCCGCCCGGACTATGGGCTGTACCCAGAGTATGCGGGAACCGCATACGGTTTCCTTTCAAGGGGATGCCCCCGTGGGTGCGGATTCTGTATCGTTGGGGAAAAGGAGGGGAGAAAGACGGAGGCGGTGGCTGACCTTTCCGAGTTTTGGGGCGGCGAAAAGGAGATCAAGCTCCTGGACGCAAATATCTTAGCCTGCCCTGATTGGGAGAGGCTCTTAGGGCAGCTTGCAGACAGCGGGGCAACCGTTGATTTTACCCAGGGGCTTGATGTGCGGCTCATCACACCGGAGAAAGTGGCGGCGCTCAACCAGATAAAAACAAAGATGCTGCACTTCGCATGGGATAACCCGGAGGATGACCTGATACCATTTTTTCAGAGATTTTTGGAATATACAACCGTAAAGGACAAGCGGAAAAGGCGTGTCTATGTGCTGACCAACTATGGCAGCACCCATGAACAGGACTTGTACCGTATCTATGCCCTGCGGGATATGGGATATGACCCGTATGTGATGATCTATGAAAAGCCCACAGCGCCGGAGGAAACAAGGAAGATGCAGAGGTGGGTAAACAACAAATGGCTGTTTCACTCAGTAAAAGATTTTAAGGATTATGTGCCAAGAGGCTATAAGAAAAAAGGGCGGCAGGAATGAACCGCCCGGAAAGGGGTGGCAAATGGGAGAAAAGGCTGCAGCCATATATGCCGGGAGCGGAGCCGTCTTGTACCATGGCGATTTTTTAAGGATTGCGGGCAGCATGGAGAATGAAAGCGTGGATATGGTCTTTACTGACCCGCCTTTTGAGCTGACGGGCGGCGGCATGAAGAAGGGAAAGCTGCTCTATGAGGGCGGCGAAGTGTTCCAAAACTGCGGATTCAGCACGAAAGAGATCAATTTCAAGGACTGGCTGCCGGAAGTGTACCGGATATTGAAAAAAGAACGGTTTTTCTATGTGATGTCCAATGACAGAAATCTTTTTCCCTTACATGATGCCTGCATCGCAAGCGGGTTCAAGTTCTGTGAATTGCTGGTGATGGACAAGAAAATGACAGTGCCTTCCACCTATTATCCCAAGCGGGCAGAATTTATCCTCATGTACCGGAAAGGGAGGTTCCGGAGGGCGCATTTTTCCGGTTCCACAGTGATAGAAACAAGGATTCCCAGGGGAAAGGAAAAGCGGCACCCGACAGAAAAGCCAGTGCCGATGATCGAGCATCTGGTAAGGTGTTCCACGCTTGAAAATGAAATATGCCTTGACCCGTTCATGGGGAGCTGCCCTGCGGGGGAAGCGTGCATAAAAAATGGCAGAGGGTTCATCGGCGTGGAAAAGGAAAGAAGGTGGTTTGAGATTTCACAGGACAGAATAAAAAGTTTGGAGGTGTAGCGGCCAGTGGCAGAAAAAAAGAAAGGGAAACCGTCTGATTTTGCAAAGGATAAAAGTGCTTTTGCTGATGGAATCCCACAAAAAAAGGATGGCGGAATATCCCAAAAAGGGAAACAGAAACAGCCCGGCATACATCAGGCCAGGGATGCGGAGGCCACTTCTGGACACAATGTCCAGAAGCTGACGCAGACGGAAACTTTTGGACATGATGTCCAGAAGCCGGGGCAGAAGAACGCTTTTTCCTGTAAAGAAGCGAAACATGATAAAACCGAACAGAAAAACAGCTCCACCGGGGCAGACGGTTTCCAACCGGGTAAAAGCAGTTTTTACCATGACAGCAGGGAAGTCAAGGAAACAGCAGGACAGGCGGCAGGGCTGAAAAAGAAAAAGCTGCGGAGCCAGTCCAGGCAGTTCAGGAAAGAGAACGGCCCTGCTGAACATGAAGCAAAAACGGGAGAAGGCGCTGCATCCGGGAAAGAAACCAGTGATTTTAAGCAGGAGCAGAATGTTTTTACGGAGGACAGCGGCGGGGAGCAGGCAGAGGAAACAAAGGATTTTAAGGACGACTACCGCCGCAGGGACACCTACCACCAGAGCGGAAAAAAGGGCAGATACCGCAGGCGGGAGCATCAGGACAGGGAGCGCACGAAAAAAACGGATTTTGAACGTGACTTCCAGACGAAAGATGCCACCTTTGCAAAAGACGATGCCTTTGCCGACGGCGCAGAGCCAGAGTCCCAGGGCAGCAAGAAATTAAATAAGTTGCAGGGAAAGGCCGAAAAAGCGGCAAAGCGAACCGAAAAGGCAAGGAAGAAGCTGCCAAAGAAGAAAGAGTATTCCTTAGAGCGTGTCTTTGACGAAAAGACGGGCAGGGCAAGATATGTGCTGACCGCAGAGGTAAAGGAAAAGCCTTTCCAGGCGGATAACCCGGTGAAGCGCATGGCGGGCAGGGCAGGCTCGGAGTTTACGCATTACGCACATGGCAAGGTTGCTGAAGCGGAGAAGGATAATTCCGCAGTGGAGGGCGCACATAAGACGGAGCAGAAAGCCGAAGATGGCTACCGCTTCATAAAACGGCATTACAAGGGGAAGGAACAGCGGCAGCGGGCGAAAGTGGAAAAACTGGAGAAAAAGCAGTTTAAAAAAGAAGTCAATTTCCGCTACCAGAAATTCCTTGAGGAAAACCCGGAAATGCAGGAAAAGACCTTAAAGAAGCAGTTGCAGAAACGGTTGCAGAAACAGCGCATCAAGCGTGAATACGCAAAGGCAAAACGGGCGGGGCAGGCGGCAAAGAACACAAAGGAGGCGGCTGTAAAATCCGCAAACATCACCACGACGGTTGCGAAGAAATTGCAGGAGATAGCGGCGAAACACGCTTCCGTACTTGTAGTGATCGGTGCGGCTGCAATCCTGCTCATCATGATTATGACTTCCGTATCGTCCTGCGGGGCGATGTTCTCAAATGGGATAAGCACCACGCTGGTGGGCAGCTATATGAGTGTTCCGGCAGAGATTGACGCTGCGGATCTGGCTTTTTCAGAGCTGGAAATGGAATTGCAGAAAGAGATTGATTCCATAGAAACGGATTATCCGGATTATGACGAGTACCGTTATAATCTTGATGCAATCGGGCATGACCCGTTCGCACTCATCAGCTACCTTTCCGCAGTCCATACCGAATTTACAGCGGCGGACGTGCAGGGGGAGGTCGAGAGCCTTTTTGACGAGATGTATGAGCTGACCTTAAACCCGACAACGGAAACGAGGACAAGGACGGTGACAAAGACAGGCACATATACTGTCACAGACCCGGTAACAGGAGAGGAAACAGAGGAAGAATATGAGTACGAGGAGGAAGAAGAATATACCGTAACCATACTGGAAGTCACGCTGACCGCAAAAGATCTGAACGTGGTCACTGCCGGGCGCATGAACAGCGAGCAGAAAGACATTTATACGCTTTACAATGAAACCCATGGCCTGACACAGCAGTTTTACACGCCGCTCAATTTATACTGGTACAACTATGTGAGCAGCTATTATGGCTACCGCATCAACCCGGTAACGGGAGCAGAGCAGTTCCACCGGGGCGTGGATATTGCAGTGCCAACTGGAACGGAAGTCCTTGCGGCGATGGACGGCACAGTCACCACAGCCGCCTATGACAGCTATTATGGGAATTATATCGTCATAGAGGACAGCAAGGGGTACTGTACCAAGTATGCCCACATGGACACGTTAAGCGTCAGTGCGGGGCAGAGCGTAAAGCATGGCGATGCCATAGGAACAACGGGGAACACGGGGAGCAGCACCGGAAGCCACCTGCATATTGAGTGTCTGTATAACGGGGAGTATTATAACCCGTTATTTTATTTTGAAGCTGGGGAGGGAACCCTTTACGGGGAAACGCCGGGCGCAGGGAGCGGCGGGGGAAATGCAATACCGCCGGATTCTTATGATGATGCGACAGTGCAGGCGCTTATGGAAGAAGCCGCCAAGTATTTAGGCTATCCGTATGTATGGGGCGGCTCAAGTCCGTCTACCTCTTTCGACTGTTCCGGTTTTGTCTGCTGGGTATTTACCAACAGCGGGGTGCATAACCTGCCACGAACCACGGCGCAAGGGATTTATGACCAGTGTGCGCCCGTGTCGGCGGCGGACGCAAAGGCGGGGGATATTATCTTTTTCACGGGTACTTACAATTCGGGCGGTGCGGTCAGCCATGTGGGGATATACTGCGGAAACGGTGTGATGATACACTGCGGCGATCCGATCAAATACGCCAGTATCAATACGTCCTACTGGCAGAGCCATTTTTACGCTTTCGGAAGGCTGAATTAGAAATCAATTTTTGATAATAAAGTGTGACAATACCAAGAGAAATGCTGCGAATCATTAAGAAAAGAGAACGGGGAGGGTTATTTTGGAAACTCCCGCCTTTTATTTATCATACCACAAAAAAGTTTGGAAACGCAATCTTTTTATGGATGGACAGGAGGAAGGAAGATGGATGGAAAAAAAGCTGTAACACCAGAGGAACAGCCTGCAACGGAAACAATCGGAAGCCTTATGGCGGAATGTGAGGAACTGGCACAGCAGATTGACAGCGAAAAAGACAGACTGGAACGCTTCATGCTTGAAACAGGCGGTGAGAGCGACGCATCTGACCGTATACAGGAGGGCATAGACGGTCTGAAGGATATGCTTACGGAGGCAGAAAACCGCCTGCAGGCGCTGTTTGATGAACTGGAGAAAGAGGCTTTTGCGCCAGAGAAACAGGAAGGCAAACAGAAAACCGCCGCAGGGCGGGTGTCGGTGAAGAAAAGGCTTGCAGAAAAAAAGGCAGAAGTGTCAATGGGGAAACCACATGATAAGGAAAAAGGGAGGAAGCGCCCAGGCATGGATATGGAAAAATAATAAATGTTATGCCTTTTCTTAGAGGGGCATGGAAAGGAGAAGCAATGTGACAAAGGAAAGGATCATAAAGGAACTTTCCAAAGTCCGGGGGCAGCTTGCGGACTTGCAGGAAAAGCAGAAGGACTTGGAGAGCCAGTTGCAGATGGCGGAAGATGCGGAGAAAATGAAATTCATTGAAAAAAATAAAATCTCCCTTGAACGCCTGATTCTGCTGAACAAAGTCAGCGAGGAAGAAATTTTAAGCCTGCTTAGGAAAAAGGAGCAGGAGGAACAGACACAGCAAACAGAAAGGGAGGCGGCAGGCCATGAATCAGAAAATGAAACAACGTTATAGGGCGGCATTATCGCTCTTTTTATCCATGATTTTATTCACCATGCCCGCAGTGGCGTTTTCCATGAACGGGAACAATGCCATTGAAGCGAGGGCGGAGGAAGAAACCGTAAGCGGCGCAGAGGGAAACCCTGCGGGCCAGGGAACAGAAAGCGGTACGGAAGAAAGCGTTTCGGAGCAGGAAACAGAAAGCGGCACGGAGGAAAGTCCGGGGGAACAGGCAGAAAACGGCACAGAGGAAGAAACGGAAGGTGAAACAGAGGGCGGAACCGTATCGGGCAACGAGATCGAGCCGGTATGCACCTGTGAAAAGAGATGCGGCGCATACGATTATGACAAAGACTGTGAAGTGTGTGCCGCCGATTACAAAGGCTGTGAGTATAAGACACCGAATGTTGTGATTAACATCAACAGTCCGGGTGGGTGGCATAACGAAAGGGCAACGGTCACGTTTACCGTAACTGATGCGGCGCATACGGGCAATTTTGAAGCCGCAAAGATTCAGGCGAAAGTCGGACAGAATGGGAGCTGGACGGACGTGACGGAAGATAAGAAACTGGAAATCTCTGAAAACTGCACCGTCTATGTGCAGGTCACAGACCAGAAAGGCAATACATACGAGCGGAGCAGGACAATGAGATGCTTTGATACCACAAAACCCACGCTCAACGCTGCGGTCAGTGACGGGCTTTTAAGTATTCAGGTGCATGATACGGATTCCGGCGCAAAAGCGGTCTATGTGAACGGCTATGAGTTTACGGAGCTGACCAATGGAACGCTGAATATCCGTTTACAGCAGTTTGACGCAGGGTATGAGTATTTCACCATTTCCGCAATGGACAATGCCGGGAATATGTCAGAAGTCTATAAAACGAAAAACCCGTATTACAAAGACCCTGCTGATGAGAGTGACGAAAACCCGGCAGAGCAGCTCCCGGTAAATGCCGAAGCCACCAAACCGGGGAGCGCCACCGGGACGGTAACAGAGCATACCAAGACGGACAGCGAGGGGAACACCGTTTCACAGACGCCGCAGGAGCAGAAAAAGCAGGCGATGGCAGAGGCGGATGCCGCTGAAAAGGCGGAAAGCGGGGATAAGGATACCGAAAATGAGAAGTCCGGGCAGGGAAAGGAATTTTATACAATCCAGACCGCAACGGATAAGGTTTTCTATCTGATCATTGACCGGGACGGAGAAGAAGAACTGGTGTATTTCCTTACGGAGATTACGGAAAATGACCTTTTAAACGCCACTTCCGATAACAGCGAAACGCTGCCGAAAAATTCCGCAGCCTTAGAATCCGCAATCCCAACAGAGGGCGGCGCTCTGCCAAACAATAATGGGGAACTTCCGGAAGATCAGGAGCAGGCAGAGGAAAATATAGAAGATGAAGAAAATGCGGAAGATACGGAAAATACAGAGGAAACAGAGCCGGAAGAAAAAGCGTCAGAGCCTAACCCTATGGTTTCCTATATCCTCATGGGCGCACTTGCCATAGCCTTTATCGGCGGCGCTTATTATTTCAAGGTAGTCCGCAAGAAGAAAGAGGACTTCATCGAGGACGAAGATGAGGACGAGGAAGAGGACGAGGAATACGAAAATGAAGAGGAAGAACCGGAGGACGGTTCGGAAGATGGATTCTTTGAAGGTAAGGAGGACGAGTAATGCAGTTAGTGATAGCGGAAAAGCCCAGCGTGGCACAGGCGATTGCCCGTGTGGTCGGCGCAGGCGGTAGAAAAGACGGTTACATGGAGGGGAACGGGTATATTGTTTCCTGGTGCATCGGGCATCTGGTGGAGCTTGCGAAGCCGGAAGCCTATTCGGAGGCATGGAAAAGGTGGGAGTACGAGGGCCTGCCCATGATACCGGGGGAATGGCGGACAGAAGTAAAACCGGACACAAAGGCACAGTATGACGTGCTTTGCCAGTTGATGCACAGGAAAGATGTCACCACTACAATCTGTGCCACTGACGCAGGGCGGGAGGGCGAGCTGATTTTCCGCCTTGTGTATCATCAGGCAGGGTGCAGCAAGCCTATAAAGCGGCTCTGGATTTCCTCTATGGAGGAAAGCGCAATCCGGGAAGGCTTTGAGAACCTGCAGCCGGGGAGCGATTATGATAACCTCTATTATTCCGCACTGTGCAGGCAGAGGGCGGACTGGCTTGTGGGATTGAACGGCACAAGGCTTTTTACCGTTCTGTACGGCGGCAAGGTGTTAAAGGTGGGCAGGGTGCAGACACCCACCCTTGCCATGCTTGTTGAGCGGGAGGAAAAAATCAGGAATTTTAAGAAAGAGAAGTATTATATGGCGCATATCCTCATGGACGGGGTGGATGCGGCAACGGAGCGGATAGAGGACAAGGCGCAGGCGGAAGGCATTGCTGCAGCCTGTGAAAGCAGAACCGTTTCGGTTATTTCGGTCACAAAGGAGAAGAAAACCCTGCAGCCGCCCAAGCTCTATGACCTTACCACGTTACAGAGGGATGCGAACCGCTTGTTCGGTTTTACCGCAAAGCAGACTTTGGAATATACCCAGAGCCTTTATGAGAAAAAGCTGGTCACATATCCCCGGACGGACAGCCAGTATCTGTCGGACGATATGGAAGATACCGCAAGGGGCGTGATCGGGGCTGTCTATAAAGCCATTCTCTTTGAGAAACCGTCTGGGGCAGAGCCGGACATGAAAAGAGTGATGGACAGTAAAAAGGTGACAGACCACCATGCCATTATCCCTACAATGGAGATCGCAAAAGCTGACCTTTCCGCTGTCCCGGAGGGGGAGATGAAGATACTTTCCCTTGCGGCGAACCGGCTGCTGTGCGCCACCGGGGAAAAGCACGAATATGAAACAGTGAAAGCGGAGTTTGGCTGTGAGGGAACGGTTTTCCATGTTTCCGGAAAGTCTGTGACAAGGAATGGGTGGAAGGACTTTGAAGCCGCTTTGAAGCGCTCCTACAAGACAGACAGGGCAGAGGAAGAAAAAGAGGAAAAGAAGCTGCCGGAACTGTCGGAGGGAATGGCCTTTGAGGGGGTGCAGACAAGAGTGACGGAGCATTTCACGCAGCCCCCGAAAGCTTATACGGAAGATTTATTATTATCCGCAATGGAACGTGCCGGAGCGGAGGACATGGGCGATGAAGTGGAGCGCAAGGGGCTTGGCACACCCGCAACGAGGGCAGACGTGATTGAGAAGTTAGTCCGGGACGGGTTCGTAAAGCGTGAGAAAACTGGACGGAGTTCCGTTTGCAGATTGATACCCACAAAGGACGGCGTGAAGCTCATCACGGTGCTTCCTGATGTGGTGAAATCTCCGAACCTTACCGCCGAATGGGAAAATGCCCTGACACTGGTAGCAAAAGGCGAATATCCCATGCAGGCATTCATGGACGGGATTGCCGATCTGGTCAGCAATCTTGTCCAGACTTACCACTGTGTCAGCGAGGAACAGAAATCCATGTTTGGAGGCGGAAACCTGGAAGTATATGGGAAATGCCCGAAATGCGGCGGCGATGTGGTAAAAGGGAAATTCGGCGCTTACTGTAAAAATAAGTGCGGCATGAACGTGTCAAGGGTTATGGGGGCTTCCCTTTCCGACAGCCAGGTGAAAAGCCTGCTTGACGGGAAAAAGACCCTTGTAAAAGGTTTGAAGGGGAAAAAGGGCAGCTATGATGCGTACCTTATCCCGGAGGGTATAGAAGATTATTCCTATACCAAAGACGGGAAAGAGGTAAAAGGCACACAGTATAAGATAAAGCTGGAATTTCCCAAAAAGAAAAAGTAGCAGGCAATATTTTTTGCACGGGGCATACGGGACTGACGGTATGCCCCTAAAATTTAAGAAAAACGGAGGATCTGAACATGAGTGAAGCTATGGAAAACGTAACAGGGAACGCAGTTAAGGCAGAGGAAACCAAAGCGGAGAAATTTGTCCGTCTTGGGGAGTACCGCATCAACAAGGCGATGGATGCCATTGGCAGGATTGAGAACCTGGCCAACCGTTCCGCCTATGACTACACGCCGGAGCAGGTGGAAACCATGTTCTCGGTTCTGGAATCTAAGGTTGCGGAAGTAAAGGCAAAGTTTACCGCTGTAAAAGTGAAGGAAAGCACCGCCTTTTCCTTTGGGAACAAGGCAGAATAGGAGGGCAGGAAGGATGATGGGAATGGAAATTTTAAGCACAGGGGATAAGATACTGCACATCATGAAGGAGATGGAGATGAGCATACCGGGACTGGCGGCGCTGTCCGGTGTCCATGAGAACACGCTGCTTGACATCATGGCAGGTATACGGGAGCCGGATATGAATGCCCTTTGTAAAATTGCGGACGCACTGGATGTCTGTGTGCGTGATCTGTGTCCCGACAAGGAGCATTATGCGGTGCCGGTGGAAAAAGACACCCTTGCGAAGCTGATCGTGGTCAGTGAGGTCAACGGGGTGGAGCTTGACACGCTGATAGCGTCCATTCTGGAAAAAGGCATAGAGGAAAACGGGTTTTACGATTAAGAAACGGACAGTCGGAGGAAAACGGAAAGGCTTGAAAAACCGGATTGTTTTTGGTAAGATAAAACCGAGGATATACAGTTAAAGGCAGGTGGGAGAATGACTGTGGCAGAGCAGAAGCATGAGGAAGATTTACAGAGGATAAGGGGCTTCCGGTTGCTTGATGATGACTTTATGACGAAATGTTTTGATGGAAATGTCGAATGTACCGAACTGGTACTCCGCATTGTACTGGATATGTCTGACCTGGAAGTGTTGGAAGTGCATACACAATATAACGAGAAGAACCTGCAGGGAAGGTCAGTGAGGCTCGATGTTTATGCGGCTGACAGCAGGGGGCGGAGATTCAATATTGAAATACAGCGTAATGATAAAGGAGCAGGGGTAAAAAGGGCAAGGTACAACAGCAGCATCATGGATGTCAATATCCTTGATGTGGGCGAGGAATTTGAGAAATTGCCTGAAACGTATGTTATCTTCATTACAGAGAATGATGTGCTTGGCAGAAACAAGCCATTATATCCGATAGAGCGCTATATGGTATTGGACGATGAAACGGTAAGTTTCGGTGATGGTTCCCACATACTGTATGTGAATGGAGCATACCGGAGCGAAACTCCTTTAGGAAAACTGATGCATGATTTTTCCTGCACAAACCCGTCAGATATGAATTATAAGGAGCTGGCAGACCGGGCAAGATATTTCAAGGAAGATAAGGAGGGGATTGCGGCCATGTGCAAAGCTATGGAAGATATGCGTTATCAGGAAAGAGAAGAAATGGCAGTCCGCATGATCAAGAAAGGAAAGCTGTCTTATGAGGAAATTGCGGAATATGCGGGGATTTCCGTTGAACGGGTAAAGGAACTTGCTGGTAAAATATCGGCGTAAACAAAGCGGTATTCGTACAGCGTCAAGGCATACAGAGAAAATCTGTATGCCTTATTTTTTTGCTGTAAAAAAGAAAATTTTCAGGATTAAGGAGGGTATGAATGGCAGGAGAATATCTTGTTTCAAAAAAATACCATGAAATCTCCATGCTTGCGGGGGAAACCGCAAAGCGGGTGTCAAAGAACGGGGCGGAATGGGCGAAGTACCTGGAAACAGCCGCAAGGCTGTATAAATATCCTTTTGAGGATCAGATGCTCATCTATGCCCAGAGGCCGGATGCCAACGCCTGCGCCACAATGGAGATATGGAATGAAAAAATGTTCTGCTGGGTAAACAGAGGGGCAAAGGGGATTGCCCTTTTAGACCGGGAGAGCGAGCGCCCAAGGCTGAAATACGTCTTTGACGTGACGGACGTGCATAAGGCGAGGCGGATCGGGAAAGCCCCGTACCTGTGGGAGCTTCGGGAAGAACACAAAGAAGCGGTGCTTGCACAGCTTGAAAAGACATACGGGGCAACGGATAAAAATAATTCCTTTGAGGGCAGGCTTATGGAGATTGCCAGGGGGATTGCGGAAGATTACTACATGGAAATCCTGCCGGAGCTGTCTTATGCGAAAGAGGACAGCTTCTTAGAGGAATTGGACGAGTTTAATGTAGGGGTAATGCTGCGTGACACGCTCTCTGCAAGCATCGCCTACACTATTTTGTCACGCTGCGGCGCTGATATGGATTACTGGAAGGATGAACTGGATTTTAGCCATATCAGCGAGTTTAACACTACAAAAGTATTGTCCGTGATCGGTAATGCCACAACGGATATGTGCAAGCCGCTCCTTATGGAGATCGGGAGGACGGTTGCGGCTTATGACCGCCAGGCGGCCCGGAATAAGGCCCAGGAAAAGGCAAATGAGGTACAGCCCAGACAGCAGGGCGTTGAAACACCTGAAAAAAATGCTGAAAAAGTGCTTGCAAAAGAACCTGATCCACGCTATAATGCTTTAAAGCGTGAAAGCGAAAACGAAACACAGACGGAAACAGACACCAATCACATAGAAACGGAGGGAACTGCACATGAAGCTGACATACGAGAAGAACGGGGATTATCTGATACCCAACCTGACACCCAACAGCGAGCCGGAGGAAACGCTGACCAAGTACGGGCTGATGCGGAGGAACTATCTGAAGGAACACCGGAGGGGGATTTACAGCGGGATGCTCCTGGAGGGCAGTCTGAAAGCGCACTGTCTGGAGATACAGAAACAGGCAGAACGGAGGCTGGACGTGCTGATGGAGCAGATGGCGAAAGCGGAGGGAGTGGACGAGGCATTGAAAGCGTCCGATCAGATGAAATGGGTGCAGATGATGAACAACATCAAGCACTCGGCGGAGGAGATCGTGCTGACGGAATTGGTTTACAGCCTGTAAACAGCGAAGAACAGCAGAATAAGGAAACGGGAGAGCCGGATAATGGAGAAGATTCATTGTCCGGCTCTTTTTTGGAGAACCTTTCCTTTGCGGAAAAGGCGATGGAGATTCAGAAAGGGGTTTTATGCTCAGACCATTTCCTTATCCATAAAAGGCCGGAGATTGCGGGCTATTTTGCGATGGAGCCGGATACAAGGCTGCAAACGGAATATTTTAAAAACTGTTTCCGGTTCGGCACATATTACGGTTTCAATGTGGCGGGGACTGCCATAGGATTCCATGCCGACGAGGAAGGGCTTCACATCAACATGAGCGGGAAACCGGGAATGGAGAATGAAACCACCATATCATGGGAAGATGCCAGGTATTGGGTAAATTCCTATATGGAGGACGGGGTGTATTTACTTCCGGGGGAAAAAGCGGAGCAGATTGACACCAATGGAATGTACCAGCAGCTTGACCTCTTTTCCATGTTTGCGGAGCAGGTAGGCAGCATCACCATGGAGGAAGCAGAGCAGGGCAGTGTCCAGGCAGAAAAAACAAGTCCGGAACCGAAAAAGGAAACGCTGCCGAAAGAACAGCTTGACGCAATCCTGCAAAGCGGTGGCGGCAGGGATAACAGTCGCAAGCGTATTTACGCCAAGTACCAGCAGGGCAAACCACCGGAGGAAATGGCGGAATTTCTCAAAAAAGAATACGGGACTACCGGGAAAGGCTTTGAATTTGACGGAAAGCAGGTTTCGGTGTGGTTCAATGAGCAGGGCATGACTGCCGGCTACGGCACGTCTGCGTTGGAAAATCCCAGGTTTACCATGAACTGGCAGGAAATAGAACAGCAGATACGTTCCCAGGTGGAAAGCGGCACCTATATGGGGGCAAACGAAGCCTACCTTGTGGACGAAGTGGAGCGGGGGCGGATCGCTGACCGTCTGTATTTCTTTTTCCGTGACGGCATTGGAGAGATGCCGGAAGAACTGGAATTAAAGGCAAACAATTACCCGGATTCCCATGGAGGACTGGTGGAACTGTTATCGACACCGGAGGGCGTTGATCTGGCTGCATCCCACATGGATAAGGCACTGGCGCAGCTTGAAAGCGGCGAGAAAAAGATGCGTGTCCGTTTCGTCATGTCAAATGAGGAATTACGGGCGGAGCTTGACAACCTTCTCCTGGAAAAAAAGACATTTCCGGTATCTGACAGCGTGGAAGTCCGGAAAGAGGACTTTATCACACAGGACGAGATAGACCACAGGCTCGGCAGTGGAAGCGGTTTTCATTATGGTTCATTCCGTATCTATGACTATTTTATGGAGGGGCATGGCAGCAAAGAAGCCGCTGATTTCCTGAAAAAAGAATACGGAACAGGCGGCTGTTCCCATGCACTTGCCGGAGCTGACCACAGTTGGGAGGATCACGATTTTAAAGGCATCAGATTGAGTAAAGGCAATATTTCAGAGCCTTATGCAGATGTGCTTCTGCCCTGGAAAGTGGTGGAAAAGCGTATCCGCAAGCTGGTTCAGGAAGATAAGTATTTATCTCCCAAAGGAAAAGAAGCGTTTGCGGCATATAAAGAAGAACAGGCGCAGAAACAGCTTGAAAAAGCGCAGGAGAAAATGGAGCGTGATACAAAGGTTGCCTGCAAAGATGCCATAGACCGGGCAATCGCTGAAAATTTTGACGGATACCGCCTGCCAAAAGGGACAGCGGAGGGCGTGATAAAGGAATATGGCGCCCAGCGTGTCAGCTATGTACTTGCAAACACCATTATGCACCGGAGGCAGGAGGAACGGATTTCACCGGAGAATAAGGAGTGGGCAGAGTCTATCGAGCCTTATGCCATGTATGAGAGCCGGGATATAGTAGCCGCTTCACACCCTGCTGTCCTGAATGGCTTTATCAATCAGGCAAAAAGATATATTGAGCGTGAGGAAGAACTTGTGGCGCAGGCAGAAACAGAGCAGGCGCAGGAGCAGAACGGGCATGATATTTCAGATGTTGCCGAAGGGGAATTGGACTGGCATATCGTACATGAAATGGATGATGATGACGGACAGCCCACGGAGTGGGCGGCAAAGCTGCCTGACGGGGGATTTCTCTGGATTGACAAGGAAACGGAGGGGTATGCCTTATATAATACCCACCGTACAGACGTAAGCCCCCTTTCTGTTTCGGAAACTCTGGATGGGGCAAAGGAGGACGGGGAAGATTACGCTCTGGAATTTGCTGCAGCCAGTATGGAAGAAGCGGAGAAAGTGACGGTTGCACTGGAATCGTCAGAAGATTTTGCAGAGCCGGGGATAGGCTTTTACACACACCAGTATGCCGATGGCAGGGAGGGAATACGCTACCGCCTTGTGACAACAGGGGAGGACGGGCTGCTTGTGCCGTACCTGGAACATAACCGTTTCTTTATCAACCGTGAGCTGGCGCAGGAATACATAGACAGCCATGCAGACCTGATTGATGTGATTGGATATGATGAGATGGTATTCAGCTCCATGCAGAAACAGAGCGAATACAAAAGGGAGCAGGCACGGGGGGAAACTTCTGGACATGATGTCCAGAGGTCAGGCGAAAGGCCGCTGACCGCAGATGAGATAAAGAATCTGGTCTTGACAAAACGGGAATATTTTTCCGGTTCTCGGACTACGGTGTATGACTTTGAATGTGATATTCGTGGGGAGCATGATTCCCTGCAATACACTCTGCAATACCATGATGATGGGGAAGGCTTTACCATTCACACGGAGAAGGACGATATATGGGAACGTATGTCAGAGCCGGAATTGGAACGTCTGGAAGGGATTCTCAGCCGGGAGGCAGTGTATTTTAAATACCGTGAAAAAATAGCAGATGCTGAAAGCCTTGAGGAATTAAAAGAGATTGAATATGAGATCATGGAAGATGAATCTGCTTATTTCCGGGCTGTTTCAGAGAGGGTATGGAAAGATTTCTCCCAAAGAGAGGGGGAACTGTCAGTCACAGAACCGGAGTATTTTTACCAGATAGAAGCCAATCCCCGCAGTGAAAGCATAAATGACCGCTTTTTCTTACAGGCTTACAAGAATGAGGGAAATGGGAGGGCAATCCCCCGTGACGTGCTTTTTGTGGGAACGCCAGAACAGTGTCGGGAACTGCTGGGGAAGTTAGAAAATGGAGAATTGACACCGGAGCAGGTAAAAGAGATATTTGCACAGGGGCATGAACCTGGGAAAGACACACTGGGAGAGCCGGATTACCGGGTTGGAAATACCGTATATATAGACAATAAGCCCTATGAGATTACCCGAATCGACGATTGGAATGTGGAGATTATGGATCGCTCCCTGTTCAATCCCCCTCGCCGTTTGGAAAGCAGGGAGAACTTTGCGAAGCTGCTGCGGCAGGACGAACGGAACGCACACCTGTTTATGCCCGAAGAAAAAGAGCCTGGCCAGGCGGGTTACACAGCGGAAACAGTGGAGGTCTATCCGGGCGAAAAAAACAATCTGCCCTATGATGTGGTTATTGAGAAGCTGCGCTTTGAAGAACCAGAAAAGGCAGAACCAAAGAAAGCGGTGCAGATTGATAAATCCAATGCGGTCAATTTCCGCATTACAGACGATGCCCCCGGCGCTGATGCGGCGAAGGTAAACACGGGTTTTGCGCCTAAAGAGAAATTCAGGAGGAACATAGAGGCAATCCGCACCCTTGAACAGATTGAGGGAGAAAACCGGATAGCCACACCAGAAGAACAGAAGATTTTAAGCCAGTATGTGGGCTGGGGAGGTCTTGCGGATGCCTTTGACGAGAGCAAAAGCGCATGGGCGGGGGAATACCAGGAATTGAAAAGCCTTTTATCGGAGCAGGAATACGCTTCCGCAAGGGAGAGTACCTTAAATGCCCATTACACAAGCCCTGTCATTATCCGCAGTATCTATCAGGCATTGGAAAACATGGGCTTTGAAAAGGGGAATGTATTGGAGCCTGCCATGGGCATCGGCAATTTCTTTGGTATGTTGCCGGAGAAAATGCAGGAGAGCAGGCTGTACGGCGTGGAGCTTGACGGGATCACCGGACGGATTGCAAAACAGCTCTACCCAACCGCAAAAATCAAAATTTCCGGTTTTGAAAAGACAGACTATCCGAACGATTTTTTTGATGTGGCGGTAGGAAATGTGCCTTTTGGACAATATAAAGTGTCTGACAGGCAGTATGATAAAAATAATTTCCTGATACACGATTACTTTTTCGCCAAGACTTTAGACAAGGTGCGTCCGGGCGGCGTGGTCGCCTTTGTGACAAGCAAGGGTACAATGGACAAGAAAAGCCCTGAAGTGCGGAAATACCTTGCACAGAGGGCGGAGCTTTTGGGGGCGGTCAGGCTGCCCAACACTGCATTTAAGGAAAATGCGGGAACGGAAGTCACTTCCGATATTCTATTCTTAAAAAAGCGTGACCGGGTGATGGATATAGAGCCGGATTGGGTACACCTGTCGGAAGATGAGAACGGTATCGCCATGAACAGCTATTTTGCCGAACACCCGGAGATGATCGTGGGTAAAATGGAAATGGTTTCCGGCCCTTATGGGATGGAAAGCACCTGCAGCCCCGATACTACAAGACCGTTCGCACAGCAGCTTGCGGAGGCGGTGAGCCGTATCGAAGGGGAAATCGAGGAAGTGGAGATAGACGAGCTTGCCGATGACCTTGCAGACCAGACTATCCCGGCAGACCCGGATGTGAAGAATTACAGTTATACCCTTGTGGATGATAAGGTTTATTACCGGGAAAATTCCATTATGAAGCCCGTAGACATGAAAGATTCCATGCTTGAGAGGATTCAGGGTATGGTGGCTATCCGGGACTGTACGCAGGAGCTGATCAATGTGCAGCTTGAGGAATACCCGGACAGCGTTATCAAAGAGAAGCAGGCAGAGTTAAACAGGCTGTATGATGATTTTACCAAGAAATACGGCCTTATCAATTCCCAGACAAACAAGCGGGCATTCAGCCAGGACAGCAGCTATTGTCTGTTATGCTCCCTTGAAAAGACGGACGAGGAAGGCAAGTTTAAGGGCAAGGCGGATATGTTCACGAAGCGTACCATTAAAAAGGCGGAAACCGTCACAACCGTTGACACGCCCACAGAAGCCCTTGCGGTGTCTTTGTCGGAGAAAGCGAAGGTTGACCTTGACTATATGGCGGGCCTGCTCCTGGACGATAAGGAGTATATGGAGGGTGAAGCCTATGGGAAAATGATCGGCAGGATAACGGAGGAACTGGCGGGGGTGATCTTTAAGAATCCCGTAACAGACAAATGGGAAACAGCAGACGAATACTTAAGCGGAAACGTGAGGGATAAGCTGGAAACAGCGAAAGTCTATGCCCAGAACCACCCGGAGTTTAACGTGAACGTGCAGGCGCTCACGCAGGTACAGCCAAAGGAGCTTGACGCATCGGAGATTGAGGTGCGTATCGGCGCAACCTGGGTAAAGCCGGAATACCTTGAGGACTTCATGCGTGACATTTTTGAAACGCCGCAGCATTTGTTTGATAAGAAAGTCATGGGCATACAGTTTTCGGGTGTGACGGGGCAGTGGAACGTAAAGGGAAAAAATGCAGACAACGGAAATGCCCTTGTAAATATGACCTATGGAACGAGCCGCCGGAACGCCTACCAGATATTAGAGGATTCCCTGAACCTGAAAGACAGTCGGGTATATGATACAATCGTGGAGGACGGGAAGGAAAAGAGAGTCTTAAATAAAAAGGAAACTACCCTTGCGTCGCAGAAGCAGGAAACCATACGGGAAGCCTTTAAGGACTGGATATTCCGGGAACCGGAGCGCAGGCAGGATTTGGTGGCAAAATACAACAGGCTCTTTAATTCCACCAGGCCGAGGGAGTATGACGGAGCTCATCTGAAATTCCCCGGCATGACACCGGATATTACGCTAAAGCCCCACCAGAAAAACGCAGTCGCACACGTTTTATATGGGGATAATACCCTTCTGGCGCATTGTGTGGGGGCGGGCAAGACCTTTGAAATGACAGCAGCGGCTATGGAGAGCAGGCGGTTGGGATTGTGCCAAAAGAGTTTATTTGTCGTGCCGAACCATTTGACGGAGCAGTGGGCGAGCGACTTCCTGCGGCTTTATCCCGGCGCAAATATCCTTGCGGCAACAAAAAAGGATTTTGAGCCTGCAAACCGGAAGAAATTCTGTTCCAGGATAGCAACGGGCGATTATGATGCAGTGATTATCGGGCATTCGCAATTTGAGAAAATCCCCCTTTCCATGGAGCGGCAGGAAGCTATGATTGAGCGCCAGATCAGCGAGATTGAGCTTGCTATACAGCAGGCAAAGGAAGATAACGGGGAACGCTACACCATTAAGCAGATGGAGAAAACGAAAAAGTCACTCCTTACAAGGCTTGAAAAGCTCAATGACACTTCAAGGAAAGACAGCGTAGTGACTTTTGAACAGCTTGGCGTTGACAGGCTCTTTGTAGACGAGAGCCATTATTACAAGAACCTGTTCCTCTACACAAAAATGCGGAACGTGGCGGGCATAGCGCAGTCGGAAGCGCAGAAGTCCTCGGATATGTTTGCGAAGTGCCAGTACCTCGATGAAATAACGGGCGGCAAGGGCGTGACATTCGCAACCGGAACGCCGATCAGCAACAGTATGACGGAGCTTTACACCAATATGCGATACCTTCAGTATGGCACATTGCAGAGGTTGGGGCTTGGGCATTTTGACAGTTGGGCATCTTCCTTTGGAGAAACCCAGACAGCCATAGAATTAGCCCCGGAAGGGACTGGCTACCGGGCAAAGACAAGGTTTGCGAAATTCTTCAACCTGCCGGAGCTTATCTCCCTTTTTAAAGAGAGCGCCGACATTCAGACACCGGATATGCTAAAGCTGCCCGTGCCGGAGGCGGAGTATGAAAACGTGGTGCTAAAGCCCAGCGAATACCAACAGAACATGGTTTCCTCGCTTGCCGACAGAGCCGAAGCAGTACGCAGCAGGCTTGTGGAGCCGCATCAGGACAACATGCTCAAGATAACCAACGATGGGCGGAAATTAGCCTTAGACCAGCGCCTTATCAATGACATGCTGTCGGACAATGAGGATTCCAAAGCGGCAACGTGCGTAAACAAGGCGTTTGAGATATGGGAGCAGACGAAAGAGCAGAAATCGGCGCAGCTTATTTTCTGCGATCTGTCCACACCCAAAAATGACGGAACATTCAACGTCTATGAGGACATAAAAAATAAACTGGTGGAGAAAGGAGTGCCGGAGAATGAGATAGCGTTTATCCATAGTGCGAATACAGACACAAGGAAAGCGGAGCTGTTCGGGAAAGTAAGGAGCGGGCAGGTTCGTTTTTTATTGGGTTCGACACAGAAAATGGGAGCAGGAACCAACGTCCAGGACAGGCTTATCGCACTGCACCACCTTGATGTGCCGTGGCGTCCTTCCGACATTGAACAGCAGGAAGGACGGATTCTGCGTCAGGGAAATGAGAATGAGAAAGTCAAGATATTCCGGTATGTGACGGAGGGGACATTCGACAGCTATTCCTGGCAGGTCATCGAGAATAAACAGAAATTCATTTCACAGATCATGACGAGCAAATCCCCGGTGCGGAGTTGTGAGGACGTGGACGAAGCGGCGCTCACTTATGCGGAGGTAAAAGCCCTTGCGACAGGCAATCCCTACATAAAAGAAAAGATGGATCTCGACATCCAGGTATCAAAGCTAAAGCTGATGAAAGCGAACCACACAAGCCAGAAATACCGTCTGGAGGACAATATCGCAAAGCACTACCCACAGCAGATAGCCATTCTGAAAGAGCGGATCGGCGGCATGGAGGCTGACATACAGAAGGCGAAAACAAACCTTCCGGCAGACAAGGAACAGTTTGTGATGAAAATTGGGGATAAGACCTATACGGACAGAAAGGAGGCCGGAACCGCACTCATAGAGATGTGCAAGGAGATGAAAACCGTCAATGTGCCTGCCACAGTGGGGGAGTATGCCGGGTTCAAGATGTCGGTGTCCTTTGATTCCCTCAACCATAGATTCGTGATGAACTTAAAAGGACAGCTCTCCCATAACCTTGAGGTCGGCTCTGACCCTCTCGGAAACCTTGCCCGCATCAACCATGCCCTGGAATCCATGCCGAAGCAGCTTGCTGAAGCAAGGACAAAACTGGAAACGGTGGAGCGGCAGCTTGAAACAGCCAAAGTGGAGGTGAACAAGCCTTTTGCACAGGAATCGGAGCTTGCGGAAAAGCTGGAACGCCTTTCCGCCTTAAATGCCCTGCTGAACATGGATGAAAAGGGCGATGATGCCCTCGGCATGGACGATGCCGCTGACATGGATGAGATAGGGGAGGGAGAAAATAAAGGGCAGGATACTTCTGGACACGATGTCCAGAAGCACGGTCAGGAAGAACGTGCCATTGAGAAGCCGGAAACTGCCGCCGACACGCCGATGCCATACCCGGTTGAAAACGCAAGGCACAATTACGCAGTGGACAATGGCAATCCGCAGGGGCTGAAACTTGTGGCGGCGATGGGTGACAAGCCCGCACAGAGAATATCTTTAAGGGAAAAGCTGGAAGCGTTCAAAATGAAAGCCGCAGGGGGAGGCAGGGATAAGGCCATGCCGAAAAAAACGAAGGATAAAGAGGAAACTTTATAATTGTCCTGAAACAATGCAGAGAAAAAGTCTGGGCATACGATAAAAAGCAGCATGACAAAGCCCAGACTTAAAATCTGCTGAATGGATTGGATAAATGGGGCTTACCGCTTTTCGGGAGGATAGAACACAAGCAGGTCTTCTATGCCGCACTCCAAAACAGTACAGAGCTTGCATAAAACAAATACGTCTAAGCGGGTAATGGTGTTCGTGCAGTAATTGTCGATCTGTTTCCAGTTCATTTCCGCCTTGTGTGACAGTTTGTTTTTGCTCAGTCCCTTTTCCTTTAACAATTCATTCAAACGAATCTCCATGTGACCATAATTATCTTCCACTTTTCCACCTCTGCAATCAATTTTTGGTATCTGCCAACGATTCAATTCTATATTTGTTGTAGAGGTTTTGTAATCCTAAACAAGTGTTATAAGACTAATCACAGAAACGTATGTTTTTGGTACGGGGATTGGGGAATACACTCAGCCGTTTTGGTTATTTTCAGGAGGGACGAATTTCAGCAAGTCCTGGATATTACACTCCAAAACGGTACAGAGTTTGCATAAAACAAAGGTATCGAGCCGGGAAATATCATTGTCACAGTATCGGTCTACCTGTTTCCAGTTCATGGCCGCTTTGACAGATACCTGGTTTCTGTTCAGCCCTTTTTCTTTTATCAGCTCTGACAGACATATTTTTAACTGCCCGTATTCCTTATCCATTTTGTCCATTTTGTCATCTCCTGTCGATAAATGAAAAATGATTTAACTTGCAATTCTATTTTATACTTGTTATAGTAATTTTGTAATCTACAACAAGTATTATAATACAAGTAATAGAAACATACGTTTTCATGAAAGGAGAAGCATGAAGGAAAGATGCAAAAAACTGGATTACGTCAAGGATAAAATTTTTGATTTACTTAACGATGCAGATGAGATCGGAATAAAGGACATTGAAACAAACGATAAAAAAGGGATATTCAAAGTGATACTCCAGGAAGGATGTATCCTGGAAGTGGAGTGCCGCCGGGTAATTTGCTGAAGGAGAAATTTATGGACTATAAGAGCTTTTAGGCAAACGGCTTTATTTTGCGGAAAGGACAGGTATCGAAGGAATAGCGGAGGAAAAGGAGGATATTTTTTACAAGGGACAATTTTATGAAAAAACAAAAAGAATGGAGCCGGGATTGGGAACATTTCGACTGGGAGCAGATAAGGGAGAACCTTCACGAAGTGGAGAGAAAGAGGCAGGCGGGGGAGGTGGTGGACAAAGCCGAGGTAGGAATATCCCTTGAGGAATTTACGGAGTATTTTGAGTGGCTTTACAGCAATGCCCCGAAATTCTATTACAGGAATCTGTTGTTTCTGTTATTGATAGAAACGGGATTTTCGATAGGTGAAGCGCAGTTGTGGGTAGACCATCCGGAAGAACTGGAAAAGATACTGAGGGAGCAGCTTAATGAAAGCGTTTAACAGAAGCACGGTATGAGAAAAACGGCAATACATAAGGAAACACAGCAGGGCAGTCAGAAATGGCTGCTTTTGCTGTTCGGAAATGCTTAAAAATCATCAAATAAAAATAGGGAAAGCAGAAACAGATAGGGAAACTTATCTGTTTTTGTTTTGTGAAAAGAAAGGAAAATGGAAATATGGCAGACGCAAAAACAGAAAAGCAGAAAGTAAAAGAGATCACCGACAAACTGGAAGAAGGCTTAAAAGAGCTTTTTGAGAGCGAGAAATATAAAAGCTATCTCTCCACCATGTCTAAATTCCACAATTACAGCGTCAACAACACGCTCCTGATCGCTATGCAGAAGCCCGAAGCCAGCTTGGTCGCAGGTTTCAGGGCATGGCAGAAGAACTTTAACCGCCATGTGAACAAAGGGGAAAAGGGAATCCGTATCCTTGCCCCTGCCCCCTATATCATCAAAGAGGAACGGGATAAGTTAGACCCTGTGACCGGGGAGGTGATGCTTGACAAGGAAGGTATGCCACAGACGGAGGAAGTGGAAGTGAAAATCCCCGCCTTTCGTGCGGTATCTGTGTTTGACGTGTCACAGACGGACGGAGAGCCTATCCCGGAATTGGAGGCAAAGGAGCTGCTATCCACGGTGGAGGGCTATGAGGACTTTATCAAGGCAGTCACTTATGTTGCCCCTGCCCCTATCAGCTTTGAGGACATTCCCGGCAGCTCAAAGGGGTTTTTCAGCCCCACGGAGAACCGGATAGCGGTGCAGGAGGGCATGAGCGAGAGCCAGACGCTGAAAACAATGGTGCATGAAACCGCACATTCCATGCTGCACAGCAAGGAAGTGGACAGCGATATTCTTGCGCCGGCAAAAGACCGGAATACGAAAGAGGTGGAGGCGGAGAGCATCGCCTTCACGGTCTGCAGCCACTTCGGGATAGACACATCGGAGTATTCCTTTGGATATATTGCCGGGTGGTCATCAGGACGTGACATGAAGGAACTGAAATCTTCCCTTGACACAATTCGCAGAACCGCATCGGAGCTGATTACGGGCATTGAGGGGCAGTTCCAGGAATTGCGGCGTGACCGGGAGATCATGCAGGAGCAGGAAAAAGAGAGCCTTCTGCTGATCCAGAACAGTGACCTCACCGAGTACAGCCTTGTCAGCGTCAGAGGCATGGATGCGGCGGAGATTGTGGAAGCCCTCTCTGCCATGAATGACGATGACAGGCTGAGTGTAGCCGCATATCTGGAAAGCAGGGGCGCATGGGTTACGGAGATTGCCAATGAGGGGACAAGGGAATTTGGAGAGTACCACCTGGATGTCCGGTATAATACAGATACAAACGAGGTAACTGACCTAAAGGCGGAAATGGCATGGAACGAGAGGGCAAAAGAGCCTATCGGGGCGGATGATGTGATTTTAAGGATTACCCATGCTGAGGGTTTTGAGGTGGAGCGCATTACCAACAAGACACCGGAGGAAGTGCAGGAGATCATGGCAGCACTTACAAAACTGGAACAGAAGGACAGGAAGAATATCCGTGGCTGTCTGGAAAGCCATGGGGCGGACTATATCCCTATCATTGTCAGCGATGGCAGAAATTCCGGGATGCCGCAGTTTAACGACTTTGAGATTGACCTGGATAAAAAGAATATAACAGCGATGCACCATTTATCCCCTTCCAAGCAGGCAGAGGGAATCATCAATCGTCTGGAATTTGCCAGGACAGCTTTTTCCGATGATGAGCGCAGCCTGATTGTAAATTATGCTTTTAAGCTGAATAACATGGAAAAGACAAAGGAACTTGCGGAACATATCTATTATGAGGAAACAGAAGGCAACCAGGGAGCTGCCCTTGCGGTCATTGACGCACAGGCAGAGATAGACGCACTTCCTGACCCTATGATCGGTCTGTGGGAAATGGAGGAATACGGCTATACATGGGAGGAAATGCTGCCGCTTACAAAAGAAACGGCATTAGAACTGTTCGCCCATGACCTGCCTGTGTACCAGCTCCATGAGGACGGTTCGGAAACCTTGATAGAGAAGAAGGAACAGATTACGGAGTATGAGGGCATTTTCGGCATAGAAAAGAAAGATTGGGAAAATGAGAGGGATTACCGGGAAATGCAGAGTGAGCTTGCTAAGAGCGCACCGGAAAAGGAGGCGCAGCTTTTATATGGAGATACGGACAAGTATGGCATCTATCAGTTGAAGGACAGCCCGGAGCTTCGTGATTTCCATTTCGCAGGCACAGCGGAGCTGCTGAGAAGAAGGCTTTTGTCGGACGATTATAAGGAAATTATGCCGGAAAACTACAACCTTATTTATACGGGGGAACTGTCAGACATAAAGGGGCAGGGGCAGAGAGGGAAACTGAATGCCATTTTTGAAAAATTCAATATAGACCACCCGGCAGATTACAGAGGGCATTCCCTTTCCGTCAGCGATATTGTAGTGCTGCATGAGGACGGGAAGAACAGCACACACTTTGTAGATTCTTATGGTTTTACCGAGCTTTTGCATTTTACAAGGGCGTTGGAGGGCATAAAGGAGCAGGATATGGAAAAGGCCGGGCCGGAAGAAGCAAAAGATACTTCTGGACATGATGTCCAGAAGCCGGAAACCGGACAGAAACCTTATCCTGATTTCTATGGGCATACCCTGAGTTATGCAGCCGATCATGGGGAAGTGGACGTATATATGGAATCCCACAAATTTGACAGAGAGTGCAAGGGAGCGATTGAGGAAACAATCCGGCAGAATTTTGACGGTATGCACTTAAACCATGATATTGTAAAACCTCTGGCAGAGCGGTACGGTTCGGAGCGCATGGCATTTATCCTTGCCAATACGATTCAGCAGGAATCATGGGACGGACGTTTTTCCAGGGATAACAAGGCATGGGCATCGGAATTTCCCATTTCTGAAAATATCGTGCATGGAATAGATATGAACCGTGAGCTGATCGTGGGCAGCCACCCGGCAGTTTTGGACGGCTTTATCGGCATGTTCCGCAGGGAGATATTGGAACAGGAAAAAGAGATGTCTGCGGAGCAGGAGAAAGCATCTTCTGGACATGATGTCCAGAAGTCGGAAACAAGCCAGACGGACAGGGAACAGGCACAAAGGGAGAATCCGAAAGAAGAACGCCCCAAACTGCAGCCGACGCAGGAAGAACCGGAGAAACCGCCTAAAACAGTGGAAACCGTGGATATGGAAGATGAGGACGAGATTATTGATCTGGGCGATGAACGGGATGAAGTGCTTGCGGGAATGAAGCAGTCCTTAAAAGGGGAGCGGGAAACGGAGCGTGAGCCGGCAGAGGAATCCATGCGTCCCGGACAGGAAGAACCGGGCGGGGACAGGTTCACCTACTATGTCATTGAAGATTTATCCGCAAGAGCAGGCAGCAATCCGGAAAAAGGCGAAGTAGAGCGTTTTGACAGCCTTGCAGAAGCAATCGCAAGGTTTAAAGAGTGCCGGGAGAGGGAAACTGCCGATGGGACAGACACGACAAGGGCGGTATTTGGGTTCGGCATCAATGGAAAAGAATTTGACGTACTCCATGTGAAAAACAACCAGAACTGTGTGCCGCTTGAATTTACGCAGGAGGAAGTGGAGAACAGCCGCTTCAAGGGCGATCTGCAGATTCTGCATCAGGAAGTCGGATTTGACCGGGCAGAGGTTTTCCGGGAAAGACTGCCAGAGGAAACAAAGGCTCTGGTAAAGGAACTGTACGGGCTTCAGCTAAAGTTCAGCGGCATAAAAGATGTTTCCCCTTACATGGATAAATTTGATATACTCTATGAGCAGGGGAAAATGGAAAACCTGATACCGGAAGGGGAGCAGAACCGTATCCTTGAAAATATTCCTTTTACAGAATGGAAAAATCCATATATTGATACCAGTGTCGGGGAGACGGGTAAAATTGAACCAGGGAAACGTGCGGTGGAAGAATTTAAGGCAAAGACCGATGAATTATTCCATGAGATCAGCGAAATGAACCCGGCAGAGATTGAGGAAGCCGTAAAATGCCATGTGCAGGCAAAGATTGATGAATATGTCATTCGGGCGGAGATTGTAGATGTGGCAGTAGTCGGGAGCCGATGCCGGGGGCTGGAGCGTGAAGGCTCTGACCTTGATGTGGTGGTGGAGCTTTCCACGAATGAGCGTGAGGATGATCTATTTAACGCTTTTAATAATGAGGATGGAATCCATATCGGCGGCATAAAGGTTGACATTAACCCGATTACCGCACAGAAGACGGGGACGCTGGAAACATACCTTCCCAAAGCAGAGGAATACCTTGACGGGCTGCGTGAAGCAAGGGAGCAGGAGCAGGCGCAGGAAACCATGCACCAGGAGCATGGGCAGGCACGGGCAGAAGTCACGCTGACCGTTGCGGAGTGCGGCGAGTTCCACAGCCTGGGAGAGTTTTATGAAAATATCCCTACTGTTGAAGAAGCAATCGCAATCTGGAAGCAGATACCGCCAGAGCGCATGAACGGTATTCCTGCTATCGGTATCAATATCCATACACCGGGAACAGAAGCGTTTGAAGATGTGGGGATTGACGTTCTGACCGGGAAAAGGATTGACCTTGATATTTTGGAGTATATCCCCGACATAAAGAACAATCCGCAGGCAATGGAAGTCATTACGGAGCTTGTGGCGAAGCTGCCGGAAATGGAGATTGACGGGATTATGAGTGAGGAAATGGAATCGACAGTATGGCGGATGCGGATGCCGGAACTTACACCCGCAGAACAGCTTGCGGTAGAGATTGACCGTTTTACTTTTGATTATGACCCTGATCTTTACCGTGACAATACCCAGAACATGACGGAGAACGTATCAGAGCTTGCAGAGACTCTGGCGCAGAGGGACACCCAGGACATTGCGGCGTGGCTTTCCGATGTGGCTGCGGAGGGGACAGAGCCGGAAGAAGCGGAGCGGGCTAAGGAGCTGCTTGAAAAACTGGCAGAGTATAAGCCCCTTGCCAAGATTGAGGAACTGGAAGAGCAGAATTACAATATGGTGGATAATGTGCTGAATAACGGGGCAGGGGAAAAGGCGCAGAAAGAGGAACAGAAGATGCAGGACAGACCTGCAGCCCGGACTTCCTTAAAAGCCCGTCTTGCGGAAAAGAAGGCGCTTGTTTCCGGCCAGGGCAAAGACCATGAAGCAAAGGAAAATGAAAAGAAAAATCAGAGGGAGATGTAAAAGTATGAATACAAGATTTACGGTGGAAGAAAGTAATTTGATCTGCATTTTTGCGGGAGAAGGCAGGAGCAGGGTTATAGAGGGCATTGAAAGGGCCTTGCCGTATCTCGATGACCCGGATATGGAGGAACTGTCAAATAGGACAATCGGAAAGCTGCATACCATGACAGACGAAGAATTTGAGCAGCTTGAACTGACCGAAGCAGAATAAAACGTAATGGAGCAGGTTTTCTTCTCACTGATATGTGTGGGGAGGGAACCTGCTTTTTATTTTTCTTTCCAGATACCGCTTACTTCGTCATACGCCATAGAGTGACACAATACACTACTATACCTCTTGCGGAGGAAACAAATTTCTGCTATAATTGCGTTGGTAAACTTTGCATTTTTTTAGAAAGAGAGCTTGACAAACATGATTTACTGTGCCATTCTTAAGCAAGCAAGCAAGCAAGCAAGCAAGCAAGCAAGCAAGCAAGCAAGCAAGCAAG
>CAJTPM010000035.1 GCA_910578085.1 uncultured Lachnospiraceae bacterium
CACGGAACGGATCAACAACCGCATCCTCAATCATTACGGCCTGCACCGCATGTTCATACACACAAAGGAACATTATTCTTTTATGACAACCATGATCGGCATCTGCATCCATCTGGATGCCCGCTATAAACAGCAGATGCAGGCAGCGGCATAAACCGGGTTTCCTACTTCAGAACCTTTCCGGCCCTGTTTCCCGACAGGCTTTAAAGCCATGCCCATTTTTATTCTTTATGGCCTCCGAATCGCTCAAACTCCACAATCATCCATCTCTTATCTCACTCATTTCTGAAAATCAACCCCTTCCCGACTATTCGCTATTGAGTTTCCGAGACTGCTCAAATTTTATTTTTTCAAACCATGATTTCCATGCCATCATAAGCAAATAAAATATTATCAAGTTCTTTTTCAAGTTCCTTGTAATAGCCATATGATTTTCCCCATATTTCATCAATATGTGTAACTATAATTTTTTTGATTCTATAATAGTTTTTCAGTTCTATAACCTCATCCAAAGTGAATATTTCATCTTTTAAAGGCGTATCCATAAGTTTCGTTCCATCATTTAATATGCCATCATCAGAAACCATGCTTATAATCAAAATATCTGCATCAAAATATAAATCATTATGAGCAAAAGGTTTCGGATTACAACAGGCATAGATAACTTTTTTTTCATGCTCTTTCAGAACATAAAAAGTGATATTTCGACTTGTGTTATTGTTGATTAAGTCTATGTCAATATTATCTATTTTTATATGCAGTGTTTCATTAACAGAAATACAATGAAGAACGTCACCATAATATTTAAAGCAGTCACGGTTCATTTGGTTTATATCTTTAACGACCTCTGGAAGAGCATAAAAGCCAATAGGCATACTCGTTCCTTTAATAAAGTCGCAACCTATCTTTTCAACAATCCTAATACCCCTTACATGGTCTGGGTCACTATGAGAAATGGAAAGGTGTTTCACTTCCGATATTCTTTGTCTGTTGCAGGCTACCGCAATATCTTCGGGTGTGTCTATCAACATTTTTATATCGTCAATATACAGGCTTGGTCCTAACCGTTCATACCTGCCGCCTTTTCGTCTGGCTTCTTCACAAATTTTACATTTACAAAATGAACTCGGAATAATTGACATGCCGCCACTACCAATAATTTTCAATTTCAAATCTTTCACACCACCTTATTGCATAAATCCAAGGAATAACAATGCGTTTTCATTCATGTTAAAATATTTAAACAATATCGCTATTACTGCCGTTTTTCACTAATATTCTTCTTATTTCTTTTATTATTCTGGAAGGTGTTTCTTTATCCATAGGCATAAGTTTACTGTACATCCTTACCCCTTGATACGAAAACACAATTAAATCAAATACCGCAGAAATATCCACTTCACTAAATTCATGCCTGTCCATCCCGTATTGTATTAGCTTCTTCCATGTATTAGCTGAAATTAAATATTGTTCATATAGCGTATTACTCTGATTTGCAATATCTCGAATGCTAAAATACTCATATATTGCTATGCTTAATGAAGATTGGCTGTCAAGCATTTCATTCTCATACTTGTTTAAAATTTTATCCAAAATAGTTACTGCCGAACAATTTTGTTCTATCCTTAAATCAATCTCATTATCCTGCTCACTTGTCATATCATCAATAATCTCTTGAAAGATTTGACGTGTGCTTTCGTAATGGCAATACAACCCGCCCCTGCTTAATTTCGCCGCATCGCAGATATCCTTCATTGTCACTTGCTTAAAACCTTTTTCTGCAAACAAAGAACATGCACATTTCTTTATATGTTTCCTTGTTTCCTGTCCTCTTTTATTCATAAACAACCCTACTTTCCGACAAACGTGTCTGAAATCATTATACGACACATGTGTCTGAAAGTCAATAAAAGGCGGCAAAGATTTCTCTCTACCGCCATCAACGTCTAAATATAAATAATTTCCTTGCTTACAATCTCCCTTGCACAAGCCCTTATATCACATCGTTTCCTGTATGACAATTCACAAAGACTTTTGATACCCTTTCCAGACAGGGCGGCTTCCGCCGCCCACCCTATCCGGTTTTTTTATCCTGCTTTTTACATCCGGATCGTTTCGATCAGATTCTGATTTCTCAGAGAGTACATTGATACCTGCATGGTTCCCCACATGGATGCGAAAGACACAAGGATCACAACCGTGATCGTCACCCAGGGCATATGGAAGGGAAAGGGCAACAGTTTCTGCACACAGTATTTCATCAAAAACACCAGGATCATGCCCGCCGGCAGCCCTGTTACCAGCGCTTTACCGGCGCAGAAAACGCTTTCCAGATACAGCATCCTATCCAGTTCATCAGGCGTCATTCCGATACTTTGAAGCACCGCAAATTCCCGGGCCCGCATTCTGATCTGAAACATCTCCGTACTCATGACATTTAAAATACCGATCAGGCCCAGCAAAAGGACAAAACCATACAGAAAAAAGAAGGCGATCACAACGGCGATATTCATGATTTTGGAATAATCCTGTGTCCCGAACACACGGCACACGAATCCGGCCTCCCCGTAATCCAGATCTCCCTGGGGGAAATATTTTTTCAGAATATCTTTTGCATAAGCCATATACCCTTCTTCATCCTGCGGTGAAGTCATCCAGTTATACCCTCTCACCTCCTCAAACGGAAGAATCAGTCTGACCGGCCTTACATTCGGGTACATGAACTCTTTCGGCACTTCCTCCCCTGACAGCATCCCGCCTATCTCCACATCTCTCACGCTGCCGTCCGCCTTTTCCAGCTTCAGAGAGGATGTGTATTCTGTCAGCGAAAGGATGTGCTTTTCCGTTCCATGGTCATTATATTTATAGTCGTTGACCAGTATCGCTTCGCCGTACGCTGCGCCCGTCCGGGCACACAGTTCCCGATAGTGCTTTTCATCGATGGTGATGATCTCCACCTCCAGTTCATACCGGTCCTCTTCCCGCCCTGCCTGCCGCTTCTTTTCAATTTTTTCTTCTGACTGTTCTTCCGCCATTGTTCTGTCTTCTCCGTTCTCATAAACCAGGACTTCCTTCAGATCCTCTGTTATCTCCGTTTCCTCTAAAAACGTCACATAAGTGAAATAATCCTGCCCCATGCCAAAGACTTCATTTTCCTCATACGCAGCAAGCTCCCCCGTAATCTTCTCCGCCAGTTCATGACTGATAGTCTGTGCGTAATGACATTCTCTTCGCCCCGTCTCTTCATTGATCCCAAACTTAAAATTTGATGTATAATCCGCCATGACGGTATAGCCGTAATCCATCGAAATATAATCCGATACGCCGTCTGCAATCTCTTTCAAACCACTCATTGTGACAAACAGAATAATACTGAAAGAAAATGCTGTCACTGCAGATTTCATTTTTTTATGGTAAGAGGCCATGTTTTTGCGAGCCAGTTCATATTCGATCCGCCTCTTTCCACAGAGCTTCGCCTTTGTACGGCCATACACCGCCTCCCCCGATCCGCCACTGTTTCGGATACACTCCAAAGCCGATACTTTCATCGCTTTTCTGGCTGGCAGCAACGCGGAGAAAATCACCGTGCCTGCGGATATGGCGACAGATACAAACAGCGCCAGCGGAGAAAATACAAAGGAGAGTGAAAAAGTGACATGCTTCATCATGGAGCGCACCAGCACATTCAGCTCGTCCATATAACCGTTTGCCGCCCCGATGCCCAGGAAACTGAACAGATAGCCCAGTGCCACGCCCGCCGGAACCGCCAGAATACACAGAAACAGGCATTCATACAGAATGGTTTTACAGATCTGCTCCCCTGTTGCCCCGACACACTTTAACGTGCCAAACTCCGATATCCGCTCGTTTGCACTCATCCGAAACACATTGGAAATGACGATCACCGACATGGCGATGATCAGCATTCCCAGAATCACGGCGGGAATGAGAAGAAGCAACGTATATGCGCCGCCGTACACTCCGTAATCTTCCCCCAAAAACTCCACAAGCATGGCATTGCCGCTGACTACAATATTGACCACTGCCGTGAGCAGCGCGGAGGATACGATCATCGCCGACACTGTTATGGCTGTCCGCACCTTTTTCTGCCTGATCTGACTTAACGCTAATCTGCCCAACACACTCATACCCGCATCACCTCGTCTCTCAGAATCCGACCGTCGCTGATCGTCAGGATCCGGTCCGCCTGCAGGGCGATGTTTTCGTCGTGAGTGATCAGGATCAAGGTCTGCTTCGCCTTCCGGTTGGCCGCCGTGAGCAGATCGATGATCTCCCTTCCCGCCTTACTGTCCAGATTACCGGTTGGTTCATCCGCCAGAATAAACGCCGGATCATTGATCAGCGCCCTGCCCACAGACACCCGCTGCTGCTGTCCGCCGGACAGCTCGCCGGGAAGATGCTTCCTGCGGTGGGATAATCCCGTCATCTCCACGATCCGCTCCAGTTTTTCATGGTCCGGTTTCCGGTGATCAAGCAGACAGGGGAGCATTATATTCTCCTCGACATTCAGATTGGGAATCAGATTATAGAATTGATAGACAATGCCGATATTTCTGCGTCGAAAGATCGCCAGCTCACTCTCATTCATGCTGAAAATATCTTTCTCTTCGATGATGACGCTGCCTGATGTGGGGCGGTCGATGCCGCCGACCAGATTCATCAGCGTAGATTTTCCGGAACCTGATGCCCCGACTATGGCAACAAATTCCCCCTTTTTTACCTGAAAACTGACATGATCCAGAGCAACCACCTGACTTTCTCCGCTCCCGTATATCTTTGTCAGTTCTTTCACTTCCAAAGCAGCCATACCATACCTCTTTTCTTATTTACTCGGAAAGCAGTCTGTGAACATGTTATACAGTCCCTTTCACCGCTCAGGATCTGTCGGACGCCCTGTACCGTCATACAAAAATCTCCTGCAAAACAGTTCCGCTGCCGCTTCCTGTTATCTAAGATAACTAAGAAAAGTGACTGTCCGGTGACTATTTATAAAATTTCATCACAAAAGTTGCACCGGTTCCTTTTCCACCCGGCAGCACCTCGATCTCACCGTTCTGCGCCCGCATGATGGAACGGGCAAGCGGCAGGCCGATCCCGTATCCGTTCTCCTTCCCGGAATTCTCAAAGCGTCTGAACAGCCCGGAAAGCTGTTTCTTTGACAGGCCCTCCCCTGCATCCGTCACAGAAATGAAGCGATAGACAGGATTCTCGCCGCCATCCACAACAATCTCGCTGCCCTCCCCGGAACACTCGGACGCATTTTTTAACAGATTGATCAACGCTTCCGCCGTCCACTTTCTATCGCACAATAAAACAGGATCTCCCCGGAGCGCTACAGTCTGATTTCTGACATCTAACATAATATCGATAGATTTTAACGCCTCCTTAAGCAATTCCCGTAAACTGATTTCCGCTCTGTGAAAGTATATCACCGCCGAATCCAGCTTCGCCATCTTCAGTAAAGCCGCCGTCAGCCATTCCATATGTCTGACTTCCCTTTTCATGTTCAAAAGGAACTCCCTCTTCTTATCGTCGGTGGCGCCTTCCATCAGTTCCGTCATCAGAAGCAGGGAAGTGATGGGCGTTTTCAGCTGGTGGGATATGTCGGACAAATACTGTGCCAGGTGCTCTTTTTCTTCCACTGCGGCCAACTTTTCGTCCTGCTCCAGATGAATCAACGTATAGATGTCATTTTTCAGGACGCTGAAAGCACCTTCCCTGTTATCCCGCGGATCAAAGTTTTCCCCATCTATCGCTCTGCGAATTCCCTTTGAAAGTTCCAGCACTTCTTTTTTTCTAATCCACACGATAACCGATCCCCCTGACTGTGGTCACAGAAAACGCCTCTCCAAGCTTCTGTCTGAGCCTTCTGACATAGACTGTCAATGTATTGTCCTCCACAAATTCTCCACCGATATCCCAGATCCGCTCTAAAAGCTGTTCTCTGGTCAACAGGATGCCTCGATTTTGTGCAAAAATTAACAATAACCGGTACTCCAGAGCGGTCAATGCCACCGGGGCATCTCCCACGAATACCTTTCCGGCATCAGCATCGATGGATACTCCGCCCAGTTTCAACAGCCGGGATTCCTCACCCACTCCCTGTAAGTTCTTTTTAATCCGCGCAAGTACCTCCCGCAGCCTGAACGGCTTGGTAATATAGTCTGCAGCCCCCGCTTCCAGAGCTTCCACGATCTCTTCCTCATCGTCCACGACGGTCAGATAGATAACCGGAATCTGCAAAGCTTCCATCAACTGGCCGATCTCTTTTCCGCTCCCGTCCGGCAGCTGCATGTCAAGTAACACAAGATCAAACTGCGTATCCCTCGCCCTCTCATGGGCCGCCCGCGCACTTTTGCAGTGCGTCACCCTGTATCCCTCCTGTTCCATGGCATAGCGCAGGCCGGAAGCTATGGTGGTGTCGTCCTCCACGAATAAAATATGTTTTTCCATATTCTATAGTCTCTTTTCTGTGTTTCCTCTATAAATTATTCCTGCCTGGAAATGCAGCAGTGTGAGTTAGGTGTTATCCTGTCCTCGTCTTACTATACCCCCACAGATAATCACCGTCAATATAAAGAGGTCATTTCCCGTTACAGAAACGACCTCCCTTTTCAGTTCTATATTCGATAAAACATTACTCTTTTTCACAGGCAAAAAAGGCATCGTGAAAATCATTGTAATCATCCACATCAAACTCATAACGCTTATAATAGAATTTTCTGTCCTCCTCACCTATTTCTCTTATCACCCGACAGGGATTCCCCACAGCTACTGTGTCAGCCGGAATATCAGATACAACTACACTTCCCGCTCCGATTACCGCATTATCGCCTATCGTTACATTCGGAAGTATCACACTGCTTCCCCCGATCCATACGTTATTGCCGATCGTAACCGGGAGCCCGTATTCATATCCTGAATTTCTTGAATCGGGATGAATCGGATGGCCAGCCGTATAAATTGACACATTGGGCGCGATCTGAACATTGTCTCCTATTTTTACTTTGCCGACATCCAGCACAGTAAATCCGTAGTTTGCAAAGAAATTTTCACCCACCTCGATATTATAGCCATAGTCACAGTGAAAAGGCGCTTCGATAAATGCCCGCTCCCCTGTTCTTCCCAGAATCTTCTTAAGCAGATCCCGAATTTCCGACTGGCATTCCGGGCGCATGGCATTATACTCAGAAATCCTTTTTTTGTTTTCCATCCGGTCTTGTGCCAGGCCATCCATCCAGCATTTATAGGGAAGCCCTTTGTTCATTCGTTCTCTTTGCGTCATCATCTTCCTCCTTTCCATAAAATGCTTTTACTCCCAGACAAAAACCACTTTCTGTGTTTTTCCCGAATCAAAAAGCCTGAAAGCCTCGTCGGCATCATCCAGATCATACAATTTCGTGGCTATTTTTTTCAGTGGTATTTTCTTATCCAGAATAAATTTTGTAATCTCATTCCAGTCGGAATTATTAAAATACCAGCATCCCATGACATTCAATCTCTTGTTGACAAACTGTGCGCTGGGATCGATCGTTATATTATGCGCTTCCGCGATAAAAGCAACCGAACCGCCTTTCTTCGCACAGTTGAGTGCACTGTTATATGCTGTATTATTCCCGGAACAACAGATCACACAGTCGGAACCTTTACCGTCCGTGAGTTCCAGTATCGTTTTCTGCACATCCAATTCCATGGAATTTATTGCATGATCCGCGCCCAATTCTTCCGCAAGTTTTAATCTCCCTTCATTAATATCGGAGACAATTACCTTTGCCCCCAATCCTTTTGCGATCAGAAGGCCGCCCATCCCCATCGGGCCTACCCCAAAAATCGTTACCGTTTTTGCTGCGTTCACCCCGATCCTGCGACATGCCGTATACAGCGTTCCGGCAACATCCGTCGAAAGCGCGCCTGTCACAAAATCCATCTTCTCCGGGAGCGGAAGGCAGCACTCCTGGGGCACCACAATATAGTCCGCATGTGCACCATCCAGAGCAAACCCGATACACTTGAATTCCCTGCAGAGCACTGTATTTCCGGACAGACAATGCTCGCAGCTTCCGCAGCCTATCGCCAGATATATGGCAACTCTGTCACCGACTTTCACTTTGTTCACGTTATCGCCCAGTTTTTCTACGATACCGCAGGGCTCATGTCCCGGCGTGATAAAGCTTTCATCCCCTGTATCCGAAAATACTTTCTCTCCATGGAACCTGTACAGATCGCTTCTGCACAGTGCGGAAGCCATCAGTTTTATCCTGACCCATCCCTCCTTCGGCTCGGGTACGGGAACCTGATGAAGCTCTATTTTGTTTTCACACGGTATTTTTACCGCCCTCATTTTTTCCATACGATCTTTCTCCTTATTTTGCATTATCGATCTCTACCCACTCGTTTGTCTTTGAGGATCTGTCGATCGCATCTATCACCTGACAAACCTTAAAACCGTCATAGAAGCTCGTTGACACTTTTGTCCGATCATGTAACGCTATGGCTTCAAAAAAGTCCTTATACTCCACACATTTCTGTTCCACATATCCAACGCCCAGATCCGCCATCGGCCAGAGTTCTCCGTTTGGATGTTCAGGCCCCATTTTAATTTTCCTGAATCCCAGCAGATCCTCTCGATCCTTTCCTGAAATAAACTCGAGTTCATTCGGTCTTTCGCGTGAAAACCTTGCCGCCCCCTCGCTCCCATACACTTCAATGTCGAGCGTGTCTTCCTGTCCGATGCAGAAACGGCTGGACCAGAGAATTCCTGTCACGCCGGACTCAAACTCCACAATCGATTTCGTGTCGTCATCCACATCCACCTTTTGCCTTCCGACAATCTGCTCCTTCGTCGGTACCTTGGATAACAGAGCGCCCTTCGCAATATTTCTCTCTTCCACAAACGTTTTGTTCAGGCTGGCAACTCTTTTGTAATCTCCAAGCAGATACCTTCCGATATCTATCGCATGAGAGCCGGTATCTCCCAGTGTTCCTGTCCCCGCCTTACTCGCATCAAATCTCCACTGCATGGGCGCTTCCGGATTCAGCCCCCAGGACTGGATATACCGCATCTGAATGCTGTAAATTTTTCCGAGTTCCCCGTTATCAATCAGCTTTTTCATCATCCTGATACCCGAGAGAGCCCGGTTGTTATGCCCTACTGCGTTGATGACTCCCGCCTCTTTCGCCGCACTGTACATCTCATAGGCATCCTCTGCGTTCATTGCCAGAGGCTTTTCGCAGAAAACATTTTTTCCGGCTTTCACCGCTTCCATGACAATTGGTTTGTGCAGAAAATTGGGCGTTGCAACCACGATAGTATCTGTTCTGTCATCGGATATCAGTTCTCTCCAGTCTGTTGAGCTTCTCTCAAATCCAAAGCGTTTTCTGCTGTTTTCCGCTATCTCCGGATCGATATCCACCACGCATTGTCTGGTAACGTCCACTGCGCCAGGATAATAGTAAACAGGATAACTCTGTATGGCAAGGGTATGTAACTTCCCCATAAATCCGCCGCCTATCATGCTGAGTCCAACTTTTTTCATCACTCTCTATCCTCCTTCTTAAATTAAATATATTAAACTTTCTTCTTCCTGCTGTTAAAATTACCGATCGCCACCGCAATAATAATGATGATACCTCTTACAATTTTCTGCTGGCTGACACTAAGACCACCCATGATCAGCCCATTGTTGATCATACCCATAAGCAGAGCACCCACAATGGCGCCAAAAATATTTCCTGTTCCGCCGGACATTGCCGTACCGCCCAGTACAACCGCTGCAATGACATCCATCTCAACGCCTTCTCCGTAGGTATACTTTGCCGACTTTGATCTGCCGCAGTACAGTAATCCGGCCGTTGCCGCCAGCATCCCGGACAAAACGTAGGTTTTGATCAGAATCTGTTTCACTTTGATTCCTGAATACTCCGCCGCATCATAATTGCCGCCGACTGCCAGCACCTTTCGTCCGAAAGCCGTGTTGTTCAGAAGAAAGTACCCGAAAATCATAAAGGCCAATGTCCAGAACAGCAGCACCGGTATCCCGAATACACTGCCGTATCCGAAAATATTGTTAAATGTCTCGTTGTAGATCGGTATGGATTTCGTGTTGCTGATCCACATGGCAATTCCTGTCAGAATCCCCTGCATACCAAGGGTTACCAAAAACGGCGGTATCGTAAAAAAGGTGATGAGCAGACCGTTCAGAACACCGACTACTCCGCCGAGAAACAGCGCGGCGCCAAGCGCAAGAAGAATACTGTCTGTGGCATTCAAAACCATAGCGGCAATCAATCCCACCACCGGGACGACGCCGCTGATTGTCAGATCGATCCCGCCGGTGGCAAGCACAAAAGTCATCCCGACTGCCATAACAGAGATCATCGCTGTCTGTCTGCAGATATTCAGAATATTTGTCACAGAGAAAAACATCCCGCCAAGCCAGACTGCAAAAATTACTGTCGCCATCAGAAAGATAATATAAACCATATACTGCGTGATATCCTTTTTCATTTTACCTTTGAATCGCATTCTGTAATACCTCCTCACTCTCAATATCCTCATGCCGCATTTCGTCTATTATTTTTCCCTTTTTGTAAATCAGCACTCTGTCGCATACTGCCATAACCTCTGAAAGCTCTGAAGATACAAAAATTACACTGCCGTTCTGTTCGGAAAATTTTCTGATAATTTTGACAATTTCGCCTTTTGCGCCTATATCCACCCCCGCTGTCGGTTCGTCCATTAAAATGATCTTGGGATTGGTCTCAAACCATTTCGCAATGACCACTTTCTGCTGATTTCCTCCGGAGAGATTTTTCACCGGAATGCCTGTCCCATCCGCCACAATATTAAATTGTTTTATACATCCCTCCGCTGTCTCCCTGCACTTTTTCCGGTTGAGCTTTATCCCCCTGGTCAGTACTTTCAGGTTTGGAAGAGCAATATTCTCCATCAGCGAATGCATCAGAATAATCCCCAGTCTTCTTCTGTCCTCCGGTATCAGCGTGATCCCTTTGCTGATGGCGTAGGAAGGGTTTTTCACCTGCAGCTCCTCTCCGTCCAGCACGATTTTTGCTCCGTACTGTTTTCTCAGTCCGAAAAGCGTCTCCAGTGTCTCTGTCCTTCCGCTTCCCATCAGTCCTACAAGTCCCAGAACTTCCCCTTTCTTCAATTCAAAAGATATTTTATTCTCATTTCCCTTCCATGTGAGATTTTCCACACTCAACATCGTCTCGCTGCTGACCGGTACTTTTCTTTGCATATAGACAAATTCATTGACGGCATTTTCTCCCATCATATAACGGATTATCGTCTCCAGATCCAGTCTGGAAGTCTGTTCTGTCTTTACGATCTGACCGTTTCTCAGGATAGAAACGGAATCCGATATCTCCAGAATTTCCTTCATCCTGTGAGAAATATAGACAATGGAAACTCCCTTATCCTGAAGTCTCTTCATGATCTTAAACAGAAGTTTTGTCTCCTCGTCCGTCAGTGAGGCGGTGGGCTCATCCATGATAAGAATTTCAGCGTCAACAGACAGCGCTTTCGCAATTTCCACCAGCTGACAGACTCCCACATCCAGATCCTGTATCTTTTTGTGGATATCCACATCGATCTCCAGATCCTTTAACAGTTCCTCAACTCTCCTTTTCATTTCCGCTTTGTTCAGGCGAAAATCTTTTTTCCCCTTTTTTATCTCATGATTCAAAAAGATGTTTTCTTCAACCGTCATGGTGGGAATCAGGCTCAGTTCCTGAAAGATCATACGGATTCCACAGTTTTTGGAATCTTCCGTGTTATGGATCGTCTTTACTTCTCCATTGATTCTGATCTCGCCGCTGTCACAGCTGTAAACACCGGTCATGATCTTCATCAGAGTGGATTTTCCTGCTCCGTTTCCTCCTACCAGCGCATGAATTTCCCCTTTCTTCAGCCCGAAATCAACATTTTTGAGAACAGAAATTCCGCCAAAGCTTTTGCAGATATTAGTCATCAAAACCGAGTATTCTGTCATTTCCTTCTCCTTATAACGGCTGGCTGTTTCGCAGCCAGCCGGAAAATAGTCTTGCCGTTCTTCACGAGATGCCAAATCAGGCCACTGCTTATTCTGCCCCGTTATTCTCGTTCCAAACATTTACGATTTCTGCAGCAGGTTCCGTGTTGAAGATCACCTTGTATGCATCCAGCACATTCTCCTGTGTACAGCCCATTGTCGGAGTTGCGATATAACCTGACCCAAGATCCTTGTCAATCAGCGCGTACAGTGCCGCCATGGAGATCGCTGTCCCGTCCTGATAGGATCTCGGTGAACCGATTCCTTTGATCATTCCGCCCTGTGCCAGAATACGTGCAGAATTCTCTCCGAGGTCAACCGTCGTGATGATCAGATCATCTCTGCCCACTGCCTCCGCTGATGTGATACAGTCTTCTGCCGGCACATCCCATGTTGCATACATTCCGTCCAGATCCGGATACTGTGCCAGAATTGCATCCGCCACAACACCGGCCTGATTGTAATCCGCATAGCCCTGATCCGCTACAACCTCAATATCCGGATATTTTGCCATAACGTCCCTGAATGCCTGATCGCGCTGATTGCATGTCCATACATCTGCATCATAATAAGCGATCCCGACTTTTCCTTCATAATTCAAAAGATATGCCATATATTCCGCCGCAAAACGGCCGTTTCCATAATAATCCGTACTTACTAAAGCCGCATAGTCCGTTCCGGATTCAAAACCTGCCGGTGCGCATTCAAAGAATACCAGTTTGATTCCCGCATCGCGCACCTGCTCAAAGATCGGCACCATCGCATTGACATCATAGGCGATCGAGATGATCAGATCAGGCTCCATTGCCATAACCGTCTCCAGATTGGAGATCATGGTATCTACATTCGATTCTCCGTCCGTCACCGCAATAACATTTACGCCGTAAGATTCCAGTGTGTCTTTGATCAGATTTGTTTTTGTGACATTAACGTCATTATTCAGCATGTGCATGCAGATAGCGACTTTGAAATTGCCATCCTTTATCTTCGCAGTATCCTCTTCCGTAAGCTGCAGATCCCCCGCCAGTGTTGCGAGGTCTCCCTCCGGGCTCAGGCCGTAAATTTCATTGATGTCCAGTACAGGTTCCTTCCCTTTTGTCTCCGCCGCATTCACTTTCTGAATTTTGATCTCTTCATTGGTCAGTTCGCCCACATCCGCACTTTCTTCTGCGGCGGCCGACTCCTCAGTCTCAGGCGCAGTCTCTTCTGTTGTCGGCTCTTCAGCCGTCACCTCCTCCGGCGTCTGCTGTGATTCCGTCTCAGGTGTCCCCGCATTTCCGCAGCCTGCAAGCAGCGTCAGTATCATAGTCATACTCACCAAAACACTCAGCAATTTTTTAGTCATTTTCTCTTCCTCCCTATTGGAATATTATTTGTGTACCGAAACAAACTCCGCTCCTCCTGCAATATTTCTCGGTGCCAGCGCGATCTTTCCCAGAATTGCGTACTGTGAAGCATGTCCCGCAGCGGGAATATTCCCCGGCACCCTGTTTATCGTAGAATATGCAATTGTGGCAAACTTGATTGCTTCCTTAAATTCCGGCGGTATTCCTACCTCTTTTGACGTTGTCAGACGTATATTGCCCGGAATTCTGTCCTGAATCTCTTTCATGATCTGAGGATTCTTAACGCCGCCGCCGCTCGCATACAGGATCTTGGTCTCCTCGATCAATTCCTTCGGAATATTGTCTGTCATGGATTTTGCTACTGCCGCACCGGTAAACGCGCATGCCGTCGCAAGCATGTCTTCATATGGAACATCCTTGAATCTGTCAATTGTTGCATCCAGATACTCAGGGCTGTAGTCCATTCTCCAGCCGGACCTTGGCACCGGCCTGTCAAAGAACGGATGATGCATGAAATAATCCAGCATCGCCTCGTTTACTTTGCCCATTGCAGCGATCTTTCCATCCTTATCATACTCCCTGTTAAACAGCTTCCGCACAAAATAGTCGGAAACCGCATTGCCCGGTCCGGTGTCAAATCCAAACATCTGACGACGGTCTTTGCAGGCCAGATGAAGATTTGCTATGCCGCCGATATTCAGCGTCATTGTCGGATGTTCTTCCTTTCTGAAGAGTATAAAATCCAGATACTGCATAAGCGGCGCAGCACTGCCGCCAAAGGCATGGTCAGCCTGTCTGAAATGCGTAACCGTATCAATATTGGTCAGGTTGGCGATCACTGATGTATCCCCCACCTGGTATCCCGCCGGATACTTCCCGGAGAGCCATCTCCCCGGCCAGTCAGCCTTTTGATCCTCTGTCATTTCCTCAATCGCTCTGTGATCAGGCTGCTCCTGATATATTGTCTGCGTATCTAACCCCAGGACTTTGACCTCCCTTGAATCAATGCCGTTTTCTTTCATAAACTGTACTGCCTTTTCCGCAAATACAGCTCCTGCAATATAATTCAATCTGTTCAGACCGATCATATCCACCTTATTCCCGAAAGCATCCAATACAATTCTTTTAACTTCCTCAGGCCATTCGTAGGAACCGCCCCTGATAAATCTGGGCGCTTTGGGAAATCCGTCAGAATCCATTTCCGTTTCGGCAAGAATAACATCGATCCCGTCAAATGACGAACCGCTGTTCATTCCCATAATCAAGTCCATCTCTCTTCCTCCTTCTTATTATGTTCATCCCGCTTCTGCATAAAACAGAAAGCAACATCTTTTTATGTAAATTATCTGTTATCATGCCGGCTTCTCTAACAGATATTTTTACAGTCTCCATAATTGAGAACGTTCTCAATCAGCTAAAAAATTTTTATTCCATCTTTCGACAGGATTTTCTTTCTTTAAAAACCGTGCCAAGAGTAACCGATAAAGGTTCCCCCTTCCGCGCGGAGGGATCGATCAGTTCAAAGACTCTTTCCACTGCAATCTGGCCCATCTTCTCCACCTGCTGCACCACTGTGTCGATCTCCATCAGTATATTCAGATCATCATCATCCCAGGAGATAACAGAAATATCGTCTGGCACTCTATAGTTCAGATTGCGAAGTCCCTCAAGCAGCCTGCACAGCAGGGAATTGTTTAACACCATGATCGCCGTGATGCCCGGATTTTTTTCAAGCAGCTCCTTTATGCTGTCCTCATTGAAAGCGTCATTAAAGGGTGCAATCAATTCAAGAGTTTCGTCATGTTCTATTTCGTGATCCTGCAAAGCCTGTCTGTATCCGTCGAGCCTCTCCAGTATCGTGGAATAAGAGCTGCTGGCAAGCACCGCAATTTTTCTGTGCCCCAGATCGATAAAATGCTTCGTCGCATCATACGCCCCCTTGAAATTACCGCTGGTCACGATATCCAGATTCAGATCCTTTATCCTTCTGTCCGCCAGCGCGATCGGCATACCGGTATAAAGGCTTTTATACTGCTTCGGAATCCCTTTGCTTTTTGAAATAGCCGAGATCAGCACAATGCCATCCACTTGTCTTGCGCGCAGGTTTTTCAGCTGTTCTATCTCTCTCCCGGGTTCCTCATTTGTATTGCAGAACAGTACATTGTATCCTTTGTCAAGACATACTTTCTCCACTGCGTATAAAAACTGATTACAGAAGTTATTTTTGATACTGCCTACCACAACCCCGATGGTTTTCGTACTCTTACTGCGCAGCCCCTGCGCAATCACATTCGGCGTATAATCCAGTTCTTTGATGGCCCTTAAAACCTTTTCTTTGGCCTCCTCGGATGCGGTGCCGTAATTCCCTATTATCCTTCCGGCCGTGGCCCTTGAAACCCCGGCTCTCTCCGCCACATCCAGAATTGTCACCTGTTTTTTGTTTTTCATTGTTCCCCTCACAAATTGAGACCGTTCTCATTTATTAGTATTATATATCCTTCTTTTTAAAAAAGCAACACAATATCGCTCCATTTTAAAATATTGTACAGATTTCACAAATAACACCGTAACTTTATAGACAGTTTGCACATAAAGTCTTCAGGTCGTTTGAGTATGCATCCCGCAAAAGTTTATCGTCATTCTTTCTTATCTTGTCCGCAGCAATTGTCCTGTCTTCTGTTCATAATCACACAATTTTGTCGTTTTCTTTATCGCTCTCAGAAGTTTTTTCTCCTCCGGAAACAGATTCTCCGCATAGGACCAGAACTCTTTCATTTTAAAAAGTACATTTTTGTCACCGGACATCACCTGCTTATAATCATGATATAACCGATCGTGAAAGGCTTTAAATCTCTCTCTGCCCACGAAGTCTTCTCTCTTCTCCGCCTTTATCTCTTCCGCCAACGCAGGATTCCTTAACAGTCCCCGCCCCAGCATGATCCGGTCCACCGCCGGAAATTCTGCTTTCAGCCTCCTGTAATCCTCCAAACTGAAAATATCTCCGTTGTAGCACACAGGATTTTTGCTTCCGTGCAACGCTTCCGCAAACGTCTGCCAATCAGGAGTATTGTTGTAATAGTCTTTCTGCACCCGCGGGTGCACGATCAGCTCATGCAGCGGATATCTGTTGAAAATTTCCATTAGAAGACAAAACTCCTCCGGACTCTCCATCCCTGTTCTTGTTTTAACGGACACTTTTATCTTTATATTCTCAAATATCTCCTGCAGAAAGGCATCCAACTCCTTCGGTTTTGCCAGAAAACCCGCACCTTTCCCTTTTGATACCACCGTACGGGAAGGACAGCCCAGGTTCAGATTCACCTCCCTGTACCCGTACTCCTTTTCCAGCTCCTTTGCCGCACGCAAAAAATAGTCCGCGCGGTTCGTCAGAATCTGCGGCACGGCATACACACCCCGGTTATGTTCCGGCAGCACATCCCTGATCTCCTTAGGAGTAAGGGGTCTGTTCTGATTTGGTGAAATGAATGGTATAAAATATTTATCTATCCCACCGTAAAAGCTGTGATGGGCATTTCTATATATATATCCGGTTATCCCCTCCAGCGGGGCAAAATACAGTTCCATCCGAGTCCCTTTCAAACATGTTCTGCCGGTTCTTTCTTTTTCATGTTCACGTCCATCTCTCTCAGCTCCTTCGCCACCATCACCACAATAACCTGCGTCAGGATAAACGTCAGAAGATCCGCCACGGGCTGCGCCAGCTGCAGTCCCGGAATGCCGAGAAGTCCCGGCAGGATCAGTATGGCGGGGATAAAAAACAGCCCCTGCTTTCCGATGGCCGTGATCGTGGCCCGGAAACTGTAGCCGATGGACTGTGTCAGCATATTGCCGATGATCGAAAAGGCCTGCGTGGGCAGAACCGCACACTGCATTTTTAACGCCATGGCCCCGATCTTCACCGCCTCCGCGTCCTCCCTGCGGAACAGCCGCATTATGGGGGTAGAAATCGCAAACATAATGATCGCCATAGTCAACAGGAATATAAATGCCACTTTTCTGCAAAAATAGTACGATTCCAGAACGCGGTCATATTTTTTTGCCCCAAAATTAAAGCCGCACACCGGCTGAAAGCCCTGGCCGAATCCAATCAACGCCGAATTGATAAACATCATGATCCTCGTCACAATAGACATGGCCGCCACCGCTGCATCCCCGAAACCGGAGGCTGCCACATTCAAAAGCACGGATGCCGCACTGGCAAGCCCCTGGCGCCCCAGAGTCGGCAAACCTGCGGACAATATCTCTCTATACACCCACCACTTCATTGTAAAAAATTTCGGATGAGGTTTCAGAACATTCCCTGAGCGGATCACCAGAACGAGCAGGATCACAAAGCTTACAAACTGGCTGAATATTGTTGCTATAGCAGCGCCGGATATACCCATCCCGAACCCGAAGATCAGGATTGGATCCAGAATCACATTCATCACACCCCCCGCAGTGATTCCCATCATGGAAAGTGTGGCATTTCCCTGGGCGCGCAGGTGATTATTGAAGACAAAGGATACCGTCATATAAGGAGCGGCAATCAGAATATATTTTCCGTAATCTTTGGCATAGGGTGCAATCGTCCCCGTCGCCCCCAGCATCCGCACGAGGGAATCGATATTCCAGATGCCAAACACCGCCAGCAAAATTCCGAAAGCCGCCGCCGTATATACCGCTGTGGAACAAGCTCTCTGTGCCTTTTCTGTCTTCTTTTCCCCCAACATCCGAGACATGAAATTTCCACTTCCCATACCAAGCGTAAAGCCGATGGCCTGAATCATCGCCATCAGCGAAAAGTTGACGCCCACCGCGCCGGAGGCGGAGGTACTCAGCTGGCTCACAAAAAATGTATCCGCCATATTGTAGATGGACGTAATCAGCATGCTGATGATCGTCGGCACCGCGAGACGCGGTATCAGCTTACCTACCGGCGTCTCTATCATCATTTTGTATTTTTCTTCATATGTCATTTCCCGCCGCATAGTTTTCTTCTGCATAACTCACCCCTGCCTCTGTGCACCTGTGTATTCTCCGTATCTGCATTTCATGTGCCGCCGCATCTGTTCCGCTTCCATGTTATCTACTTAATTATAGTACGAAAAAAATGCTTTTGCAAAATATAAAAATACAACCCGTAAAAAACAATTTCTTTTGTCCCGCATTGTGTTCTCAGGGAATGCGCAGTTTAACGCCTTCCTGAACCGTAAAGCGCAGCCCCATGTCAGCAAAAAAGCCCCTGGGACAAGCAGTTTTTGCACTGCACTGTACTCCGGGGCTTTCATTCAGCTCTAACAAATGCCATAAAATATCATTTTTTCCAAATCGCCGGGATCATTTCGATCGATAACAGTTCTCTGCAATCTTTCATAAACTTATCCCTCAATCATGATATACTTTTTCTCCTCCACTTCCGGTTTTCTGGCCTCTAACTTAGGAATATCCAACGTCAGCACACCGCTTTCATATCTGGCATGTATGTCCTCCTGTTTCATGTCCTCACCGACGAAGAAGGATCTGCTCATGCTGCCCGCATAACGCTCTCTGCGGACAAATCTTCCGGTCTTTTCTTCTGTCTCCTCCTTCTCAATTCCTTTCGCCGCATTGATAATAAGATAACCTTCTTTCAGTTCCAGCGAAAGTTCCTCCTTCTTGAAGCCCGGCAGATCAATATCCACTTCATAGTGATCATCATGCTCTCGTACATCTGTCTTCATCATGTTCTGGGCATTGCGTCCATAAAGCTGTTTTTGCGTTTTCTGCATCTCCTTGTCATCGATCACAGGAAAACCGAAAAAGTCATCAAAAAAATTGTCAAATAAGTTCTCTCTGAAAATAGCTGGTCTCATCATAGTTCATCTCTCCTTTTCTACTAAAAAAATTTATCTGTTAAACAATTATCTTTTTGAATTACCAGAGGTTTTTGTGTTCCTCCTTCGTTCTGTTTCAGTTATATCACTTTTGTTAGCACTCGTCAATAGTGAGTGCTAACAATCTTATGAACTCTTTATAAACTATTGCTAAAATATTTTACTTTATATTGTCCAATCCCTAATATTCAATACATAAGAGACAACTTTTGCATTTTTTCAGAAAAATTTTCACCTGTACTGAACCTGTTATGTTGCCAATTCCTATACATTTTTCTTGCATATTTTTCCACAATAACTTAAAATTATATAGAAATACTTATTCTATTCTATAATAAATAATACTAAGCGAGGTTTTTATGGGAACCTACAATACGGAACACAAAGAACAGCCAAAAGAGAATGTGAAAGGGATCCGGATACAGTCTTTAAGTTATGTCATGATCGTTGCATCCTGCATTTTTTATATTCTTATTTTATATATAACGATTCAGGTGGCCAGAAACTATTCTTCGCTAACCCGAAATATAACAACATATACTGTTTGCAGTCAGGATGCAGACGCTTTAGAAGATGCTTCCGACTATCTCACCGAACAGGTTCGTCTCTATGTCATGACCAAAAATCCCCAATACAGGGATGCCTATCTGGAGGAACTTTATGTCACCAGGCGCAGGGAAAATGCTCTGGAAAATTTGCAGACTCATAATATCAGCGAAGATTCCTTGTCTTACTTACAGAAAGCACTCAATGATTCCAACGAACTTGCAATAACGGAACTCTATGCCATCCGTCTGGTCGGAGAAGCTGCCGGCTTTACTTCAGACACTTTCCCCGATTCCTTAAAAAATGTTCTGTTATCAGATGCAGATACTGCTCTGTCTTCCGACGCCAAAATTGAAAAAGCTCAGATGCTGGTATTTAATCTGGACTATCTGCACGCCAAGGAAGTGATACGGTCTGATATCTCTTCCTGCCTGAGTTCTATTGTATCCGCCTCCTTAAACGCGCAGGAAACAAGCGCAGATGCCATGAGGCGGACGCTCTTCAGACAGCGCATCTATATCAGCGTTTTATTTTTCCTCAACATTATCACTTATATCATGATTATCGTACTGATCATCAAGCCTCTGAAAATATACATAGACTGTATGAAAGAGCAAAAAATGTTATCTATCATGGGTTCTTACGAATTTAAATATTTTGCTCTCACTTACAATGACATTTTCAATCTTAAAAAAGTCAATGAAACCATGCTGCGCCAGAAAGCGGAACACGATGCTCTGACCGGTCTTGCCAACCGTGGATTTTTCGATAATCTCCAGCAGATTCTGAAAGGAGATCTTCCTCTAACGCTGTTCTTACTGGATGTAGATTATTTTAAAAACTTCAACGATACTTACGGACATAAAGTTGGCGATCAAGTGTTAAAAAAAGTGGCATCCGCACTGCAAAAAAGTTTCCGTTCGCAGGACTTCGTCATGAGAATAGGCGGAGACGAATTTGCTGCCGTCATCACCCATGTCACGCTGGAACAGCGCTCTGTTCTTGATCAGAAGATATCTTTCATCAATCAATATCTATCTGATACAACAGACGGTCTCCCTGTAGTTACGCTCAGTATCGGCGCTGCTTTTTCCGATCAGGGCTTCACGGATAACCTTTATGTGCTGGCCGACAAAGCGCTTTACTATGTAAAAGAAAACGGCCGCAACGGTTATGCTCTCTATCAGGATATCTGTGATAACTTACCGCAGTGAAATACCCGGAGCGGACAGGCCTGCCTGCAAGCACGGCCATCCGGCTCGTTACCTGTAGAAATCTCATCAGCTACAGCAGTTCATTGGAATAATAGGGAACGATCAGGTAGTATCCTGCGCGGATGTCGTCTGCATTTTTTAAATGATTCATATATACCACTTCCTGTATATACTGGTCGAGCGTTTCGTAATGCGCTTCATCTGCGTATCTTGCTGCCACAGAGGTCAGGGTTTCTCCCTGTTCCAGACAGATATTCTTATAATATTTTAAAAAAATATCCCCCTCGTTGGCCTCTCCAGCTTCGGAGATCATACTGTTTACGTAAAAAAACACAAGACAGATAATCCCCACCGCAAGAATCAATTGAAAGATATGTCTTCTTATCTCCGCATTTCTTCTTCTCTTGTTATCACGTATCCTTATATCCCATTTGCTGACCGGTAATGTAGTATTCCCGTTTTTTACTGCCGCACTATTCATTCTGATCTCCTCCTCTTTTCCTGCCGACAGGATCTCATTTTTCCTGCGCATGCTGCAGGTATTCGTTTTTACACACTGCCTTACCCATCGGTGCTTTACATGCTGTCTCAGATGCCGTAGGCTTCCCGGACTCTGCAACTCCGAACCTGGCTTCCTGAGTATATCCAATATGATGTCCCATAAAACGGACTTTGTCTTTTTTATCCGTTTATTTTTCATGCCACCTCATTTTGAACGTCTGTTCTATTTTATATATCTATCATACATTCAGAACGGATGTTTGTCAAGAATTTTTCAAACATTTGTTCGGAATATATGTTTGCTTTTTTTGTTAAGGTATGTTATACTTCAAATATAACTACAGCGCAGAAATCAGTACCCGTGCGCACCGGTACTGATTTGCATGTCGTGTATACTCTATTCATTTAAAAGTGTGCGCAGAAATGAGGATGATATGGCAAAAGGAAAAATCACTCCAAAACAGCAGCAAATTCTGGATTATATGAAACAGGAAATTCTAAATAAAGGCTATCCGCCTACCGTGCGGGAGATCTGTCAGGCCGTAAACTTAAAATCCACCTCTTCCGTCCATGCGCATCTGGAATCACTTGAAAAACTCGGACTCATTGAGCGCGATCCGACGAAACCCCGCGCCATCGAGATCTGTGACGAAAGTTTCCAGATGGTACGAAAGGAAATGGTATCGCTTCCGGTAGTCGGCACCGTCGCCGCCGGTCAGCCCATCCTCGCCCAGCAGAATATCGACAGCTATTTTCCGCTTCCTGCCGAATTCGTACCGGGCGGTCAGTCATTCGTATTAAAGGTAAAAGGAGATTCCATGATAAATGTCGGCATCTTTGACGGAGACCAGATTTTTGTGAAATGCTGTAATACCGCGTCTAACGGTGATATCATAGTGGCTCTGGTAGATGATTCCGCCACTGTCAAGACTTTCTACAGGGAAAAGGATCACGTCCGCCTGCAGCCCGAAAATGATTCCATGGAACCGATCATTCTCACAGACTGCGTGATTCTCGGAAAAGTGTTCGGCGTCTTCAGGATCCTGTAAAACTGCCCGCTGCGCAGGGCGCCCGTCAGCTCATAACATACTTTCTCCGGACGCCCCTGTGAATCAAAAAGCCTTCGGCATTCCAGTTTTCCTGCCGAAGGCTTTTTTGATCGTTCTCGTTATAATTCGTCTCGTTCTATCTCTTTTCCGTCCCGCCATATCCTTTCCAGATCATAGAACAGCCTGTTTTCCATATCAAAGATGTGTACGATGATATCGCCATAATCCATCAGGATCCAGTTGGCACTTTTATACCCTTCTGTCTGTTTCATTGTAACGCCCGCTCTCTCTAACGTCTCGTCTACATTGTCACACAATGCCTGGATCTGACTGTGATTTTTTCCGCTTGCTATGATAAAATAATCCGCAATCGTAGAAATATCGCTGATATCGATTACCTTCACATCCTCAGCTTTCTTATCCTCCAACGCCTGAATTGCCAGTTTCGCCATCTCTTTTGCTTCCATAAGTTTTCTCCCTTCTCTACATAGACAACAACTGCTGTTACACAGATTTCATGTCCTCCCGCTTTGCCAGTTCTTTTTTATAAAAATCGTAGCTTCTCTGTGTCATCGGATCGATCTCGTGATCCGTTCCTCTCAGATAGCGGAGCGTATCCCGCAATATTTCCACCAGGGCTTTATCCAGATCCTGAAATGCCAGCCGTCTGAGCTCCGGCAGTCTTGCGGAATGATTTCTGCCCGGTTCAATATAATCAGCGATAAATACGATCTTCTCAAGCATGCTCATACCCGGCCTCCCGGTGGTATGATATCTGACGGCATTTAAAATGTCCTCGTCTCTGATGCCGTATTTATGTTCCGCCAGATAAGCGCCGGCTTTCGCATGAAGCAAAAACGGATTTTTAGCCTCTGTCATATTGATCTCAATGGACTGCTTTTTGCAGAGACTGACTTTCTTGTCATTGCTCAGGCACTTGGCACAGTCATGCAAAAGTCCGGCTATTTCCGCACGCTCCGTATCGATATCATAACACATCGCCAGACAGGCCGCCGTGTAAGTAACGCCGAGCGTATGTTCGTACCGCTTTTTATCCTGCGTCTTTTTTACTTTTTCCCGTATTTCCGCAATACTCGCTCTCTCCATACTCATGACCATGCTCTTTCCAAAGTCTGCAGATATCCTGTTTATCCTCATAACGCAAAACCGCATTCGAATTCAAACAGATCTGTCTGTATAGTGCAGCCCTCTGATCCACCGGATCAGCACACTACTCCTTCTTTTCGTAGAGATGATTTTTTAAGATATATTCTCTCACCTTATCGGGCAGCATATAGCGCACAGAACGCCCCGCAGCAATTTTTTCTCTGATCGCAGACGAAGAAATATCCACCTGCCTGACATCAAGAAGAATAATATCCGCACCGTATTTTTCCTTTAGCTGTGCAATTTTTTTCTCCATATCAGCGCGCTTTTTATTGCCCCGCACTGCCGCCAGAATTTTGGCGTTCTGAAAGATCACTTCCGCATCTTTCCACTCTTCCATCGTAAAAAGATTGTCAGCCCCGACGATCAGATAATATTCCTGATCAGGATAACGTTTCTTTAACTCCATTATCGTATCACAGGTATAGGAGTTTCCGCCCCTGTCGATCTCAATCGTAGACAGCGCAAAATGAGGATTATCCTCGATCGCAAGTCCGGTCATATTGATCCTGTGCTTTGCCGACACGATGTCCGAAGCATCTTTCAGATAGGAACAGCCCGATGGGACAAACAGAATATCGTCTAACCCTGCATCTTCCTGCGCCGCTTCCGCGATGATCAGGTGTGCCGTATGAACAGGGTTAAACGTACCGCCAAGAATACCTATCTTTTTCATAATCGCAGGTTCCCCCTTACTTTTTATTCATGACAATAGAATACTCACGAAACCCGAATTTTATTTTGGCAGTTCGATCTTTTTATGATCCTTATTTTCCTTATATAAAACGATCTTTTTGCCGATCACCTGAACCACCTGGGAGCGTGTGCGTTCCGCCAGCATTTCTGCAATCTCCCTTGGATCGTCCGCGCAGTTTTTCAGCACGCTCACCTTGAGCAGTTCCTTTTTGTTGAAGCCTTCTGTAATCGTCTCCACAAATTCCGGTGTCAGAGAGGCTTTTCCAATCTGAAACGTGGCCTCCAGATCCATCGCAAGTCCCTTCAAATAGGCTCTCTGTTTGCTTGTCATAACCATTTTTTCTCCTCGTCTTCCCAGCTTCTATTCTTCATAGTAATCGAAAGAAAGTCCATACAGCCTGACCGTATCGCCCTCTTTGATTCCCAGTTCTTTGAGTTCATCCAAAATCCCATTCTCCCGCAAAAACCGCTGAAAAAATACAAAACCTTTCTCCGATTCCAGATTTGTATAGCCTAACATCTTTTCGATCCTGGGTCCTTCCACCACATACTCATTATTTTTCGCATCAAAGGTAACCGTATGAGGTTCCTGTACATGGCATAACGCCGATTCCGGATCATACTCCTGCTCAAAAATAACCGGTTTCACCTTCAGCTCAGACAACTGATTTTTCACCGCATAAAGCAGCTCCTTCACGCCTTCCCCCGTCACTGCGGAAATGGCAAACACGGGAATCCCTTTCGGCTCAAATTCCGCCCGGATCTTCTGTATCGGATCTTCCTCCCCGAAAATACAGTCGATCTTATTAGCCGCTATGATCTGGGGACGCAGGGCGATCTCTCTCTGGTACTGCTCCAACTCCTTATTGATCGCATAGATATCCGCGATCGGATCCCGTCCCTCAGTGGATGCGGCATCTACAATATGGATCAGCATCTTTGTCCGCTCAATGTGGCGCAGAAACTCATGTCCAAGCCCGATCCCTTCCGAAGCTCCCTCGATCAGCCCTGGAATATCCGCGATCACAAAACCGTCGCCGTCCAGATCCACAACTCCCAGATTGGGGTTTAATGTGGTGAAATGATAGTTGGCGATTTTGGGCTTCGCATTGGTCACTCTGGAGAGAAACGTGGATTTCCCCACATTGGGAAAGCCAACAAGCCCCACATCTGCGATCACCTTCAATTCCAACAACAATTCCAGTTCTTTGGCCGGCTGACCGGGCTGGGCATATTTGGGCGCCTGCATCGTGGAAGTCGCATAGTGCTGATTGCCGTTACCGCCCCTGCCGCCGGTGAGAAGTGTATAACGGGTATTGTCGCCGGACATATCGGTAATCACCTTGCCGCTTTCCGCATCTTTGATGACTGTCCCTGCCGGAACTTTAATGATAATATCTTTTCCGTTCTTTCCGTGGCAGTTTTTCTTGCCGCCTTCCTCGCCGTTCTCAGCACAATATTTTCGGATATGCCGAAAATCCGTCAGCGTATTTAATCCTTCATCCACCACAAAGATCACGCTGCCGCCGTTCCCGCCGTCCCCGCCGTCCGGTCCGCCGTTTGGCACATACTTTTCACGCCGGAACGAGACGTGTCCGTCTCCTCCTTTACCGCTTTTTACATAAATTTTCGCTCTGTCCGCAAACATATACTCTCCTATACCAAATCGTGCTGAGGAACGCTTTTCTCCCTGCTCGTGCGCGGCTCGCATGCTGCCTCCGGCAGCAAATTTCTTTATGCGAGCCTGTGCATGAAAAGGGGCTCCAAACTCCCGCTTGAAACCCCAGATACTCCCAGAAATTTAGTCCTCTTTTTTCTCCACCGGATAAACAGAAGCCTGCTTTCTGTCTCTTCCTTTTCTCTCGAATCTCAGAACGCCGTCCACCAGTGCAAACAGCGTATCATCCCCGCCGATTCCAACGTTGTTACCGGGATGGATCCTTGTTCCACGCTGTCTGTATAAAATATTACCTGCTTTTACAAACTGTCCATCTGCTCTTTTTGCACCCAGTCTCTTGGACTCGGAATCTCTGCCGTTCTTTGTAGAGCCCACACCCTTTTTATGTGCAAAAAACTGAAGGTTCATCTTCATCATGGTCTTACACCTCCTCAAATTTTACTTTACAGTACTTTTTACCGTACTCTTTCTCAATACTCACACAGCCCAGTGCCAGGGAATCTAACAGCAGAACCGCCCTCTCATCCATTCCTTCCGGAAAACGGAAGACAAGCAACCCTCTCTCCTTATCTTCCTTCTTCGGTTTGATCGGCAGTCCACAAAGCTCTTCCAGAGAATTCACTGTATTGATCACAAGGACAGACAGCGCCGCGCAGACAATATTCCTTCCGCTCTCTGCATTTCCGGCATGTCCCCTGCATTCCAGCTCTCTGTATTCCCCCTGCCTGGTTTTGCGAAAAATCACTGTCGTCATAAAACACTAGCCATTGATCTTGTCAATCTTAACCTGTGTGTATGCTTGTCTGTGACCGTTTTTCTTGTGGTAGCCGGATTTTCTCTTATACTTGTAAACGATAACCTTTTTCCCCTTGCCCTGCTTTTCCACAGTGCCGGTTACAGTCGCGCCTGTTATATCTGCGCCGACTTTCAGGCCGTCATCGCTTACTGCCAGTACCTGATCAAATGTTACAGAACTTCCTTCTTCCACATTTAACTTCTCCACGCGGATCACATCACCCTCGGAAACTTTGTACTGCTTTCCACCTGTTGCAATAATTGCGTACATACCGTACCTCCTGTTTACATTACTCGCTGGCTTCGGCGGCATTTTCCGCTCTTTTCCATGAAGGAGTTCCCTCCATCGGCCTCACCATGCGGCATACTCTGAAATCATAGCATTATTGGGCATAACTGTCAAGAAAAAAATTCCTGTTTTCTGGCTAATGCACCGATCACTTATGCCAGTTCAGACAAGCCTGTTACAATCATTCCATAAACCATATTTTTTATTCCTCCAGCAATGACTGCCTCCGCTGCCACAGTTTCCTGTAATACCCCTCATCTTTCCCCGGCAAAAGATAAGCCGCACAGGTATATGCATATTCAAAAAAGCAGTAATTCTCCTTCGAAATACGTTTTCTCACAATTTCCAGAATTTCCTCCGCCCGGCGCGCATAAGAAACATCCTGCGAAGAGAGCCATGCGGCAAGTGTAAAAGCTGGGATGATTGGCCAGTCAAGCTGTCCTTTGCAGATCCTGTTAAGCTCATGGAACGATATACGCGCCAGAATACATACCGCCGCGAACTGTACCCGAAACAGCCAGTCCTCAGCAAAAAACCGTTCCTCTTTCTGTTTTGGCGGAAAGACCATAACACCGTAAAGTTCAACACACTGCGTGTCGGAAAGCTTCTCTGCATACTTTTCTGCCGCTTCATACCATGTCTTCAGTGAAAAGTCCGTCGCCGCCAGTTCTCCCACAAAACTGCTCACATATTCAGAGGGCCGCTCCAAAGCGGCAAGAGGCGTATTAATATCAGGATACTTCCACCAGACGATCCCCTCCTGATCCAGCCTTTCATCGAGAGGTGGATTCTGTGCCTTTCCTGCAGTCATTTCAAAAGCAGACGGTTTTCCGCATATCTGCTCCAGCGCCAGGCGCACGGCATTGATGCTGCTGGCAGTCTCCTGGCAGGTCGTGGCACAGCGGACAACCCCCGATGTGGTGCCCTCTTTACGCATACTGCGCACTGCATTGATAATACTTTCCGAACTCGAATCGAGGTAATCCACATTTGGTTTTAAGGTTTCAAACGCTGCCGCCTGACACAGCTCTTTCGCCCGGCCGTTGCCGATATCTGCAGCGGCGCACAGCAAAAGCCTTTCCAGTTCACAGGGCTCGCCAGACGCCATAAAGCAGCAGAAAATCCAGGAAGGCTCCGCCCAGCCACAGTCATTGTAATCTCCCGCTTCCAGAACTTTATAATAACATTCTCCGGCCTTTACCCAGTGCCTTTTCTTAAAATAGTAATCTCCCAGATCATTGTAAGCAGAAGCATTGCCCGGATCTGCATGAACCCCAAGCTCGATATATCTTTCAGCTTCCTCCGCCTTCTCCAGATCGAGATAGGTCAGCCCCGTGAAAGTATATCTCGATATTGTGGGTTTCTGTTTTAGTCCTCTCAATATCACTTCCAACGCTTTTTCCGGTTTCTTTTCATGTCGGTAAAGGTTGCATTCCGCCACATACCTGTCGCTGGTATCCTGCCTGTCTGCACACACTGTAATCCTGTCAAAAATCTCATGGCACAGCGACCACAGATGTTCCCGCAAAAGCTCCTCACATCTGTCTATCGCAAACAAAATACAGGCAATAAAAGCACAGACCGCCTCTTCCCCGGCCCGGTCAATAATATTTTCATCGGAAAGCCATACAGATAAGAGTTCCGTCTCATTTTCTTCCCCCCGCCAGAGACTGCCGGCATAATATCGGAACGCTTCCTGTATGTTTCCGCTTTCATACAGATGTTCCGCTTCTTTTATAATTTCAGATTTCATTGTTCCATGCCCCCTTCTCAGCGCTGCAGGCTGTTATGAACATTGATGGCCCAGGACAGATCATAGAGATGGAACAGGCCGTCATCCTCCACCAGCCCTTTTTCTCTCAGAATATTCAGACAGATCTGATAGGCAGTCTGATTGATTCCATGAGGAATGATGTCACCGTTTGTCAGATAAATGTGAAACTGATAGACATCCTCCCTATAAACAGCCTCATCCTCTCCCTGCAGAGAAAAATATATCGTGTCATCCATCCTCTTTGCCTCTTTCGGATGTAGAACTCCTGTAAAAAAGCCATTCCACACTTCAAATCCTCTTGATTGCAGACTTCCGATCATAAACGGCTTTAAAAGCTGAACTGCCCTGTCGTTCAGATGATATTTGTGGATGCGCATCTGCTCCGCCATCGCATAAAAACTCCCCACCGCCCTGTGTTCCATGCCGGGCAGCGCCAGCCTGTCCATATAAGCGCTCATATGCTCAAACATTTCGTGGGTATCAGTCCCCTCAATACCGGGAATCAAAACGGCTGCAACCCCCAATTCCCTGTCAAAATAGCGGCTCCGATAGGAAATTTCCGCCCGCGCCTGGCACTGCGGACAGACCGGATGAAAAAATTTTTCCTCATCCAATACTTCTCTGCCCTCCGGCCACAGAAACGTATCAATACTGTTAATCATCTCTGCGGTAAAAATGCTGTTGCAATTCCGGCACTGTACTGTAGTCCTACTCACTGCCCATGGACTCTTAATTGGATAAAACTGATTCAACAAAGGCACCTCCTTTATCTTCATCATACTTTCTGACAAACACCGGAATCACCTCTAACGGCGCACAGGCCTCGATCTCCTGCCCTCCTGCATACTCTTTTCCGGTGGCATATTCCACCCAGGTTGCTCCCGCCGGCAGATATACCCTGCGGGATCTTTGATCCGCATAAAGAATCGGCGCCACCAGTATATCCGGTCCATAACAGTATTCGTCCTCCACTTCCCAGCAGGCGGGATCTTCCGGGAACATATAAAATAACGTCCTCATCACAGGAGTTCCCTTTTCATGAGCCTCCTCCATCAGTTTTCTTGTATAGGGGCGCATCTTTTCTCTGCGTTCCATATATGTTTTACAGATCTCATAAACTTCTTCCCCGTAACTCCACACCTCGTTGGCCGCACCGGAACAGCAGGATGCGCCGCCGCTCGTCCCTGATTGTGGCTGTCTGGGTTCCCTGTCGCCGTGCAGCCGCATCACAGGGCAGAATGCCCCCCACTCAAACCAACGCACAAACAGTTCTCTGAACTTCGGATCATCGGGATTGCCGCCGTGGAAACCGCCGATGTCCGTAGTCCACCAGGGAATCCCTGCAAGCCCCATATTAAGCCCTGCGGCAAGCTGGTTGCGCATACTCTCATAGCTGGAAGCGATATCGCCCGACCAGACAAGCGCACCGTACCGCTGGCTGCCGGCCCAGGCGCAGCGCAGGAGATTTACAATATTTTCCTGCCCTTCTTTCTCCATACCCTCATAAAACGCTCTGGCATAGTCCAACGGATAAATATTCCCAATCTGCAAATCTGTGCCCAGATAGTATCTGTAATTGTCAAAGTCATAGGCTGTGTATTCCGGCTCCGCCTCATCCAGCCAGAAAACCCTGATCCCCCTGTCATAATAGTTCTGTTTCGCTTTATTCCACACATATTCTCTGGCTTCCGGATTGGTGGCGTCAAAATAGATCGTCGCCCCCTGGAAATCCTGTCCCGCCCGAAATCCCCTCTCGGTGCGGATCAGATACCCTTTCTCCAGCATCTCTTCAAAGTTCTCACAGGTCCTGTCCACCGTGGGCCAGACAGACACCATCAATTCGATCCCCATTTCCTTTAACTCCCGCACCATGGCGTCGGGATCAGGCCAGTAGACCGGATCAAATTTCCACTCTCCCTGTTTCGGCCAGTGGAAGAAATCAATGACGATCAGGTCGATCGGAAGATTCCTCCGTTTGTATTCCCTTGCCACCTGAAGCAGTTCCTCCTGCGTCTGATAGCGCAGCTTGCACTGCCAGAACCCAAGCCCATACTCCGGCATCATCGGCACTGTCCCTGCCGCCTTCGCATAAGCTTCCTCAATCTGTGCCGGCGTATCTCCGGCCACGATCCAGTAATCCAGCGCTTTCGTGGAATACGCCTCAAAACTCATGATATTCTTTCCGAACACCGCGCGCCCCACGCCCGGATTATTCCACAAAAGCCCATACCCCAGAGAAGAGACGGCAAAGGGAACGCTGGCCTGAGAATTCCTGTGAGCCAGCTCCAGATCCAGTCCTTTTAAATCCAGCCAGGGCTGCTGGTACTGCCCCATCCCGTAGATCTTTTCGTTTTTATCCACGGATTCAAACCGCATGGTCAGATGATAATCTCCGACCGGGATCGGCTTAAATTCTCTGGCCTCCACCTCGATGGCGCTGCACTTTTTATCCAGTATATCACGCCTGTTTCTGCAATACTCCTCCAAAAGCAGTCTGCCGTCAGCACGGTACACCATGATCTTTCCCCGTTTCGTTATCTCCGCATAAATCTTTCCGTTCTCGATCCTCGCCCCGTCCTGCGTCAGCGTGATCTGTGCTTTCTCACTTCCCCGTCTGTACAAAGCCCAGTTTTCCTCCGGCATCCGGCATTCCTTTGTCGCCCGCACCCGCAGCGCATTCTCGCCCCAGGCCTCGATCCACACTTCCTCCGCATCATATCTGAAAATCAGTTTTCCATCTTCTATCTTTAACATATCCCGCGTCTCCTCCACTTTTCTGTAAACAGGGAACGTCACTCTCCCATCACACGGCAGTGACGGTCTGTAAATATCCGCGAACTGTCAGACCGCTCTAAAGCGATATCCGCCGGCTGCTGCAAAATAATCTTCCTCCGAAAGCTCCAACTCTAAAATCTTCCACGTCTCACCGGACAACTCACATTTCGTCTCTTCCGTTTCCATATCCTTAAAACCTGCGCCCTTATAACACCAATATGCCGGCATATTATTCTCAAATGCCCCGATCGTCACCTTATCCGCTTTCAGAATCTCAAAAGCAAATTTCAGGGAAAGCGCGATCATTTCCTTTCCGTAACCCATCCCCCTTTTTGTATCATCCACTATGACAAACCCGAAACGAAGCACTTTCTTCTCCTCATCCGTAAACCGCATGATAAGATGCCCCACAATCCCGCTCTCATCAAACGCCGTCATCGGATAAAAATTATCCGGCTCCGCACAGTCCCCATTGTCATCCACATACTTTTTATTCATATCCGCCTCTGTAATCGGAAAGGATTCGTATCTGTCGGCCGTCCATTTCCGGAACGCAGTTTCATCCTTACACCAACCAATGATCGTCCCGGCATCAGCGGCTTTATACGGTCTTAGTCTCAACATATCTGGGCTCCTTTTTCCCTTTTTTCCAATTATAAAAGATCGGAACGTTATTTACAACTCATATTTGAATCATTCATTTTCTCATTGTTCCTGCACATTTTCATCATTTTGCCTGCCAGTACCCAGAGCCGCCATAATCCCCTACCCTTTCACCGCACCGCTTGTCATACCGCTGACAATATACTTCTGCATGAAAATAAATATTAACGCCACCGGAATAATCGTCACCACCGCAAAGGCCGTCAGATAACTCCACTTCGTCCCGTACTGCCCCATAAAGTTAAAGATTCCCGCCGTGATCGGCCGCTTTTCCTGATCCAGAATAAAGGTCATGCCGTAGGCAAGATCCCCCCAGGCGTAAAGGAAGGAAAAGATCGCGCAGACCATAACGCCGGGTTTGGCGATCGGAATCAATATCCGGATAAACGCCGTAAACCTGTTGCAGCCGTCCAGATAAGCCGCCTCCTCCATATCCTTTGGGATAGAGGCAAAATAATTTTTTAAAATCAGCACCGAAAATGGGATACCGATGGTTGCATCCGCCAGTACCGCCGCGATCCAGGTGTTGTAGACATGCATGTTTTTAAACATGATAAACATGGGCGTAAGCAGCACGGATACCGGCAGCATCTGTGTCACCAGAAAAGACAACAACATCAGTTTTCTTGCCTTAAACCGGTATTTCGCGATCCCGTAGGAAGCCGGGACGGCCAGTAAAACCGCGATAACGGTGGCTCCCATGGAGATCAGAAAACTGTTTCCGAAGGAGCGGAACATATTGAAATCCCCTGTCTCCACCTGGGCCGCATAGGACTTCAGATTCAGAATATGCGGGTAAAAGGTGGGCGGATTCCGAAAGATCTCCTGCTCTGTCTTAAGCGAAGTAATAAGCGCCCAGTATAACGGAAACAGAAGGATACATAAGATCAATACTGCCGCTGCACTTAACAGTATATTTTTTCTTCCTGTCACTTTTTTTTCTTCGTCCATCATTCTTCCTCCCCCGCCGTCGTCGCTTTAATATAGAACACACCTACAAGCAGCAGAATCACAAGCAGCACATTCGCCACTGCGGATCCTTTACTGTACTTAAACATCTCAAAGGAGAGCTTGTAGGAATAGGTGGAGAGCATATGGGTGGAGTTCACCGGCCCTCCGCTTGTCATCACATAAACCAGATCGTACACTTTAAACGTATAGATAAAGCCCAAAATCAACACTGATTCAATGGTAGGCCGCAGAAGCGGCAGTGTGATACTGAAAAATGTCTGCACCTTGCCCCCGCCGTCAATGGAAGCGCTCTCGTACAGCTCCTTCGGAATCGTCGTCAGTCCGGTGGAAATCAGGATCATATTAAACGGGATGCCGATCCAGATGTTGGCGCAGATAAGCGCAAACATCGCCGTCCCCGGTGTGGTCAGCCATTCTATGTTTTTGCTGATCAGATGGAGACTCCTGAGGATATAATTGATCACGCCGATATCCGTGGCAAACAGCAGCTTGAACATCAGCGCCGTCACCGTCACCGGTATCATCCAGGGCACTAACAGGATGCCTCTGACCGGTTTTGCCAGAGAAAACCGTTTATTGAAAAACAGCGCCAGCAAAAACCCGATCAGGAACTGGAAAACCAGACACAGGATCGTGTATTTTAACGTATTAAACAGCGAAGTCCGGAATACGTCGTCCCCGAAAAGTTCCAGATAATTTTCAAACAGAATAAAGTTTTTGGTTCCCCGCACCAGATTTCCCGCACTCACATCCTGAAAACTCAGTACGATATTGCGGATGATCGGATAGCCCACAAAAACCAACATATACAGGAAAGCCGGCAGAACAAACAATACGCCCGCATTATCATAGCGGAATAATTTTTTTGATTTTTTCATACTTATAACCACAACCTTTCTACAGTCCTCAGCTTTACACTCTTTTTTCACAACAGATTTTACGTATAAAAACAGCCGCTGCACAACCAGTACCTTATAACGTTCTGTGCAGCGGCCTTTACTACATCCTGCCTCTTCTATGTATTACGGTAATCATCGCGACCTGCCGACAGGTATTTTCAATTCTTTTTCCCGGGCTATAACGTATCGCATTGTACCACATTTATTTCACAATCCCGTCGATGGTCTCCTGAGCCTGTGCTGCCGCATCCTCCGGTGTTGCGGTTCCTGTGATCACCTGATTGAAGGCAAGGGAGATCGCATCGGATACGCCGGGCCACTCGGCAAGAGGTCCTCTGGGCATTGCATAGTTTAACTCCTCCACGAAAGGCTGATAGGGTGAATCCGCTTCAAACTGATTCTCAGCGATGTTCTTGTCTGCAGAGATATAACCGAATTTCTCCATCATGAATTTCACTTTTTCTTCGGATGTGGCATAGGTCAGGAAATCTAACGCCCCATCCACGTTTCCACCATTGATTACTGCATAGTTCTCACCGCCGAGTACGGAAGAATATTCGGAATCCTTCGGGATCAGCGTCACTTTCCAGTTCAGATCCGGCGCCTCGGACTGCATGGTGGGAATCTGCCAGGGACCGTTCTCCATCATTGCCACGTTGCCGGAGATAAACTGATTCATCACATCGCCCTGTGTCCAGTTGATGCACTCCTTGCTCATTACGCCTTCATCAATCAGGCTCTGAATAAAGCTCAGGGCGCGGATGCCGTTTTCGTTGTTGATGTCATAGGATGTTGCACCTGTGGACCAGAGCCAGGGTACAAAGTTGAAGGTTCCTTCTTCGTTCTGTACGCTGCAGAGCGCAAGACCTGTCACACTGTCTGTTGTCAGCGCCTTCGCGGTTTCCTTCAGTTCATCCCAGGTAGTAGGAACACTGCAGCCCGCGTCATTTAACATATCCTCATTGTAGTACAATGCAAGGCAGTTTACGCCGAAAGGTACACCGTATAATTTTCCATCCACCGTACAGGAGTTTACGGTTCCTTCATAGTAGCTGCTGACGTCAAATTTTCCCGTGATATCCTCGAAGATCCCCATGTCCACATAGGATGCGTGATCCGGGGAATCCAGGATCGCGATATCCGGCAGTTCGTCTGCCGATGCGCCGATGGACAACTGTTTCTTAAAATCTGCAAAAGGTACATACTTTGCCGTCACCTGGTAGTTGCTCTGAGATGCGTTATATTCCTGAATCACCTGATCAAGCGCCACCTGGTGGCCTTCCGTCTCCCAGTAATACCAGATCGTTACCGCTTCCGCGCCTTCCGCAGAGGCAGTTTCGCTACTTTCTTCCGCAAGTGTTTCTTCTCCGGCTTCCTCCTGCGCCGCTGCAGGTTCTGCCGTTTCCTGTGTCTCTCCGGAAGCGCCGCAGCCCGTGATCAGACCGGCCAACATGGTAAGTGCTGTCAATAACGCGATTACTCTTTTCCTTTTCATGATTTTCCTCCTTTAAACTGTTATAATCTCTCGGAATCTTTAAGCCAATAAACACAAGGCTTTCAGATGCCTTTT
>CAJTPM010000036.1 GCA_910578085.1 uncultured Lachnospiraceae bacterium
ATGATAAAATGTAAGAAAACGCCGAAGAAAAAATGCAGATTTATGGCGGAAAGGAAAAAAAACGATAGACTTCCAATAGGACAAAAATGTTCGGGAAGGGAGTCGGAAAATGAGAGGAAAAAGCTGGATGGACATACGAAATGACAGACAAAAAGGGATGAGCTATGTGGAACTCGGAAAAAAATACCACATGGATCCCCGGACGGCAAAGCGGTATGCACAGCCACCGCAAAAACCGGAGTACACACTGACACAGCCAAAACCAACAAAACTGGATGCTTACAAGCAACAGGTAGACCAATGGCTGGAGGAAGCTCCCTATTCGGCGGTACGGATACTGGAAAAACTGCAGGAACAGGGATTTGACGGAAAGTACAGCATCGTAAAAGAATACGGTAGTGTAAAGTAGCCTATGAAAAACTGGAGTCAAAAAAATAGGCTCCATTAGAACTTTGATAATTGTAGATACGATAGATTTTGGCAGTGTCCGCCACCCTTGACGGCACACCAAAACAATGCTCTGAACGTCTTACCGACGGCGAAGAACTCAAGAACAGATACCAGTTTCTCCGTCTGATTCACAGCATTGTAGCATTGTTTTGGCGTGCCATCAAGGGCAGGTCCCTTCGGGATGGCTAGGTAATTACCTCTGGCTCGGAATCTAAGAACAGATGTGGGCTTAGCCCTGTTGCTGCTTTAAGAGTTCCTGTTGGCCCAGATAGATCAGGAGTTGCCATTTGCCGGGCATATTCCCAGCGCCTTCCAGCAGTTCCACTTTATTCAGCGGTTCCCTGCCGCCGGATTTCTCATGAGGACGCAGGAAGTTATAGTAAGCGACCCAGAGAGAAACGCTGTGTATTGCACCGCCATCCGTACCGTAACCGCAGGTGACACGATAAGATTCCCTGAATGTACGGTTCAAGCGTTCGATCACCTGTTTGAATGGCCGGAATTTTTTGGATACTTCGTCGTCATTGGTAAGGCCGATCACCTGCGTGATGAATACGTCCCAGCCTTTTTCAATCTTGAACTGCTGGGCGGCAAGCGGATACGCGCTGTATCCGTCAGCAATGAATTTCAGGGTTCTGTCAGGGAATTCCTTAAATTTATCAAATGCCATGCGCATGGTAAGAATACAGGGGCCGACATCTCTTGAAGTTGAGACCTGATAGCCGAGGATGGAGCGAGTTACTTTGTCCATGATGAGCCAGACATATGCTTTTATACCTTTGATTTTGATGTAGGTTTCATCAGCAGCAAGTTCGTTGGAAGGATTGTAGTCATAGGAATCTACAAAGGGACGGATGATGACAGCGGCTGTTTTGGCATAATTGTTGACCATGGTATGTGAAATGTCAATACCATGGATTTCTTTAAGGGCCTGTACGGTCTGCCGGAGAGAGAGTTTTAAATTTACCCGGTAGGTAAGGCACAGCCCCATGATATAGGCGTTGTTTTTCTTATATCTAAAGGAGGTTGCCCACTTTGGGAGCTGGTTTAGTTCCATATCAAAAAAGTTTACAGAAAACTCGCGGTAAAGATAACGTAGTTTATATTTCCAGTATTCGGATTGCGGAAGCCCTTTAGGAAGCTTTGTGAGATTCCGCCGGTAGTAAGGACAGCTGTCGTTGACACACTTATGGATACGGAAATGTTTCCGGTCTTTGACAGGCTGGAGGGCATGCCCGCAATAAGGGCACTGTAGTTTTAACGGGGATGTTACTTTTTCACCGTTGACAAAGGTTTGCCCGCAGATCTTGCACTTAAACTGTCCGCGGCCGCCAGAGTTGTCATAGATATAGTCATGAGGGGCGCCGCAGAGAGGGCAGGCGGTATCTGTCGGAACGTTACGGGGTTTGCCTTTCTGGGGTTTGACAGGTTTTACGGCTTTGCCATAGCGGAGGAGGTAGTATCCGTTCCAGAGTTGCCAGTCCTGTTTGATGAATGGTTTGATGACAGGAAGTTTATCCGTGAGGAACTTTTGGTATTTAGGGCTGTGGAGTTCATCGTGAGCCCACTGCTTAAGAGGAATGTATCTGCAAATAAAAAGAATGAGCCAGCAAATTTGCTGATATTGTTCTTGAATGATTTTAAGTAAATATAGTATAATGTTATCCATAAAGCAATGATTTACCTTTCGTATTTTGTTGAGTGTGGTGCTTACATTATACACGAAAATAGGGGATCATTGCTTTTTTAGTTGTAAAAAGCTAAAAATTCCCTGAAAACATGAGGTTTTTAAGAAAAATAGGATTGTAATACTTTACAATACCATCCGGGCATCCGTGGTATCAAAATGAAAAAGAAGCCATGCGGCTGATGACGGAAAAAGGACAGGCATATCTGGATGACAGCTTTTGCATTTTTACCAAGAACCATATTGAAACCTTAAAAAAATTACCCACAAAGGAGGCTGCTTAATGAAAAACCAAAAGCAAACCATAAAATGTTCCGAATGCGGTTACTGCAGCGGATTTCGTCCTGTTGGAAACACACGGACAGAATTTACCTGCACCCATCCAGATCGGGATTACCTCAAAAACTATTTCCATGAAAAACGCATAAATAAAATGCTTGCTTTTATCGGATTTGGTGCCCGTTATTCGGATGTCGTCCCTATTAAAACGGCACCTGCATGGTGTCCAAAGAAAAAAACTCTGAGAAAAATGAATCAGGGACTCGCTAGAAACAACCGGGAGATGCAGTAGATGCTGTATCTCCCTTTTTTATTCCTAAGCACAAGATATAGTATTTTATAATTGACTAATCCTATATCTTGTGTTATCATAAACTTGTTATTGAATTTTGTGCAATTTCGGAACGGAAAGCACACGCTGTTTAAGTTTGTACGGAGTCAGAAAGTATAAAGTGCAGGTCACTTTACGCCTTCTGGCTCTTTTTATGTCTGTAACATCATTTAACAGACTATCATACAGCATATCTGTACGCAGGCAGGAATGATCCGGCAGTTTAAGCCGCCTCATCTCCTGCTTTTTTTCGTTCAGGAAAGGAGGGCAAAAGTGGAAATTCACAAATTCACTGGCAAAATCTAAAAGAAAAGAGGTAAAAACGAATGTCACAGACAACAGAACGCATCCACGAACTGGTGGATAAGCTCAACCAGTACCGCGATGAGTATTACAACAGGAATGCCCCCAGTGTGTCAGATGCCGTCTACGACCATCTTTACGACGAACTGGAACGCTTGGAGAAGGAATCGGGGATCATCCTGAGCAATTCCCCCACCCAGACCGTAGGCTACAAAGCCGTCAGCAGTCTGAAAAAGGTTCGTCACCCCATCCCGCTTCTCTCACTGGACAAGACCAAGATGGTAAGCGAGCTGGCTGCCTTCTTAAAGAAACACGCAGCCCTGCTCATGCTGAAGCTGGACGGTCTGACCGTAAAACTCGTTTACGAGGACGGGAAACTTGTGGAAGGCTCCACCAGAGGCGACAGCAATGAAGGGGAACTCATTACCCACAATGTCTCCGCTTTCCGGAATGTGCCGCTTTCCATTCCTTATAGGAAACGCCTTGTAATAACCGGCGAAGGGTTCATCCATAAAAGCGACTTTGAGCGCCTGAAGGATACCCTGACAGGCAGCGACGGCAAGCCCTACCGCAATGCAAGAAACCTTGCCGCCGGCTCTATCCGCTGTCTGGATGCAAATATCTGCAGGGAACGGGAAATCAGCTTTTTTGCCTTTAACATTCTTGAGGGCATGGACGAGTTCACCGACATCCGGGACAGCCGCAGCAGCCTGCTGCTCTCACTGTCCGAGTACGGTTTCGGTATCTGCCCTTTCCTGACAGTTTCTCCTGACGAAACGGCTGAAGACCTGGCTGTAAAAATCAAAACGCTGACAGACCTTGCGGAGATTTCGGACATCCCTATCGACGGGATGGTGCTGCGCTTTGACAGCTTTTCCTATTCCGCAAGCCTCGGCAGAACCGGACACCATTACAACGACGGCATTGCCTTCAAATTTGAGGATGACACCTATGAAACAGTCTTCCGCTCCATTGAGTGGCAGACAGGACGCAGCGGCGAGATTGCCCCGGTCGCAGTATTTGACACAGTGGAAATTGACGGCTGTGAGGTATCCAGGGCGAGCCTCCACAACCTGACATTTATCAAGGGACTGGAACTGCACCCCGGATGCCGTATTCTGGTTTCCAAGCGCAACATGATTATCCCCCATGTGGAGGAAAATCTGGACCGTGGTGACTATCAGGACATGACGCCGCAGACCTGCCCCTGCTGTGGGCAGCCCACACGCACCCATTCCAGAGCAGGCGACAAGGGACGCATGGTAGAGACGCTCCACTGTGACAATCCCGAATGTGGCAGCCGCATCCTTCAGAAATTCGTGCATTTCGCAGAAAAGAAAGCCATGAACATCAGGGGGCTTTCCGAGGCAACGCTGGACCAGCTTATCCGGCTCGGCGCCTTAAAGAGTTATCAGGATTTGTACCACCTTGACCGCTACCGGGATGAGATTATTGCACTGGAGGGCTTCGGTGAAAAATCCTATGAAAACCTGATTGCTTCCATCAATGAAAGCCGCAGCACAACCTTTGTACGCTTTGTTGTGGCAATGGACATTCCCCTGATCGGCAGAACTGCCAGCCGGATACTGGACAGACATTTCCACGGCAGCCTGCGGGAGCTGAGGCTGGCTGCGCTGGATCGTTTCGACTTTACCTGCCTTGAGGGGATTGGGGACACAATGAGCAGCAATCTCCATGAGTGGTTCCGCAATTCGGATCATCTCCTGTTATGGAGCAGCTTACAGAAAGAATTACACTTTGAAAACGGTTTGGATGCAGAGGCATCCAGAGAGGAGAACAATATGAACAAAACAACGAACAACACATTTGCGGGATGCACCATTGTAGCGACAGGAAAACTTGAGAACTTCACCCGCGACGGGATCAACGCCAAAATTATCAGCCTCGGCGCCACGCCCGGCAGCTCCGTTACCAAAAAGACGGATTACCTGATATGCGGCGAGAAGGCAGGTAGCAAGCTGGCAAAGGCAGAGCAGCTCGGCATTAAAATCCTGACTGAACAGGAATTTTTGGATATGTTGTCGGCGTAGGAGGGCATTATGGGAAAAAATGTTGACTGGATCATACACTATATCCTTGACAATCCCGGCCCTTATCCTTACCTGTGCAATGCCCATACACACGGAATGGAAAAATACCGGCACCCGGATTTCCAGATGGTACTGAACCTTCCCCAAGAACATATCTGCTATCTTCTGAACACAATGGGTATGCGGGTACAAGGCGGGGAGACCTTCCATGACGGCGATATGGTTTCCGGTATCTATGAGGACTGCAGCATACGGCTGAAAAAGGTCCGTGAAACCGGGCGGGACGTTCTGCGGCTCATCATTCCGGATAAACATAACCGCTTTCCGGAAGACGAAAACTGCATGGAACCCTACCGGCATCAGGAACTGGAAATGTTTGAAAATTAGGAAATATACTATCTGAAAAAAGCTGTCTGAAAAACGGCAGCTTTTTTCAAGTATCCGGGCTGTCACCGGGTACTTATTCTATATACGGATTCTGTTCGCAATCCGTAAAACAATTCAAATCGCAACTGACAAAACGGCAGAATCATGCTATAATTTGAGAAAGAGAGGTATGCTATTTATGGCAAACAAAACGAACACTATTCAGGAACTGAACCTTGCAGACAGTTTTTTATTTGGGAAGGTAATGAGCGACACGGAAATATGCCGCAGAGTACTGGAAAAAATATTAAATGTCCCCATTAAAAAGGTAGATTTCCCGATTACCCGGAAAACCACTGACATTGCACCTGACAGCGGGGACATCCGTTTAGATGCCTGCATCCATGATGAACAGGAAACCATATACTCTGTTGAGGTGCTGTGCTGCAAAGATGAGGAACTTCTCAAAAAAGCAAGGTATTTCCAGTGCAATATCGACTCGGACATAATCCTCTCCGGAAAAAGGTGCACAAAGCTGAAGAAATCGTACATCATCTTTATCTGCACCTTTGATCCATTTTCCGACGGACGACACATCTACACCTTTGAGAACCGGTGTCTGGAAGATCTGTCGCTGGCGCTTGGTGATGAAACCACCGAGATATTTTTAAGCACCAAGGGGGAAAAGGATGATGTGGATGACGAGATAAAGGATTTTCTGGCATATATCGAAAACAGCACTGACGCCTGTGCGCAGCAGACCTCCAGCCCGCTGGTCAGAGCAATCCATAAAAGAGTAACTGAAATCAAGCTGGACAAGGATATGGAACTCCAGTATATGACTTTATTACAGAGGCAAGGGGGAATATAATGTCAGAAGGAATCGTTTATCAGAATAAGGATATTTTATTTAAGATCCTCGGCCAGACATATAAAGAAAAAAGTTTTGCGGCATATGGAATTGACCTGCCGCCGATCAGGGAACTGCTTCCCACAGACCTGCCGAAGATTGCTGCAAATGAAAAAAGCATTGACAACCTGTTTTTACTGGAAGACGGCACTTATGCGATTGTAGATTACGAATCGGTATACAAAAAGGCGAATAAGATAAAATATCTGAATTATATCGCGCGGGTAATGGAAAAATACTTTAAGGAAGATGAAACATTCAACCTGCGCCTGATCGTTATCTACACCAGCGATGTGCAATGTGCGGAGCCAACGCTTGAAACGGACTGTTTTACCCTGCGTACCGAGCAGGCTTTCCTGTCCCATATAGACGGCGAGGCAGCCTTTGATGAAATTCAGGGCAAACTCCAGTCCGGCATCCCTCTGGCAGATGATGACCTGATGCGGCTGGTGATCCTGCCGCTTACGGTTCCCGGATCTGAAGGGAAGCAGGAAATGTTGGAGAAGGTTGTGGATCTGGCAGAACAGATAACGGATGAGGAACAACGTATTTTTACCCTCTCCGGCGTGATCGTAGCAAGTGATAAATTCATCAATAGGGAATATCTGGATCAGATAAGGAGGAGAATCAGTATGACACAGTTAGGACAGCTTTATGAGAAGGAAAAGATTGAGTATGCTAATCAAAAAGTAAGGGAAAATGATTTAAAAAGGGCGAAATCTTTATTGAACGAAGGTATTGATATAGTAAAAATCATGAAGACATATGGATTCACCGAAGAGGAACTCCTTCATCTTCAGGATGAAAATGTAACTGTATAAGAGGTACACACAATGACTTTATTGCAAAGAGACCGGGAAAATATCGAATTAGGGCGAGAAGAAGGCAGCAACCAGATGGCTTCCTTAATCAAGATACTTCTTTCTGAAAACCGTACTGACGAATTGAATCGTGCTTTAGAAGAACCGGATTTCAGGAACAGGCTTTTTGAGGAATATGATATTTTATAGCAGCAGATATAATAGCAGGGGAGGTATGTATTTCCCCTGCTTTTGCATATTGGAGATGAAACATATGACTTTATTGCAGAGAGACAAGGAAAATATCGAATTACCCTGCGTCCAAAGCAGGTTTTCTTATCTCGTATGGACAGCAGGGCAGTATTCAACGCCATACGGCAGAAAATCCATTCTGGCTCAGTACTTACAGACGACGATTTGATGGCGCTTGTCATTCTGCCCCTGACAGTTCCCGATTCTGAAGGGAAACAGAAAATGTTAGAAAAGGTTGTTGACCTGGCTGAACAGATACCGGACGAAGGGCAGCGGATTTTTACCCTGTCCGGCGTGATAGTTGCAAGTGACAAATTTATAAACAGGGATTACATGGATCAAATAAGGAGGCGCATCAACATGACACAGTTAGGACAGCTTTATGAGAAGGAAAAAATTGAATATGCGAACCAGAAGGTAAGGGAAAAAGCCATAGAAATTGCAAAGGCTTTGCTGGAAGACGGCACGGAAATTGTAAAAATTATGAAAGTTACCGGACTGACTGAGGAGGAACTTCTCAATCTTCAAAATGAATTATTAACAATATAAAAATGGATGCAATGATTTAGGACCGGTTCTCGCCGGTCCTTTTCTATTATGAACCATCCTTTGTTAAGAGCGTTTGCGGAAGGATTTGAACCTTCGGTGCGTTGGCGCACACCACCTTAGCAGGTCGCAGGATGTCCGGGGGACATCCGCTTTGCCACGACCGGAGTGGAACGTAGAGGCACCATAAACCACTCGGACACGCAAACGGAAAGTGGATGGGGCAGGAATCGAACCTGCGGTGTTTCTCTGTGACGGATTTACAGTCCGCTGCCCTCGCCGCTAGGCATACCCATCCATAATGTGACCAGGGGGAATCGAACCCCCGTAAGCAGATCCACAGTCTGCCGGACTGCCACTGTCCTATAGCCACAGTAGCTCCTGCGGGACTTGAACCCAATATCTCCGGCTTGAAAGGCCGGTGTCCTAACCTTTAGACTAGGGGACCGTATGGCAGGCATTTCCAGCCTGCTCTTTTGCTGCTATCTCTATTTTCTATCTTCCATTCATGCGCTGATCTGTATCCGCGCTCCCGGATCTGTTATAACCAGAATATCATCCATGCGCACCTGCAGAACCGCTGCCAGCACCACCAGATTATCCAGTGTCGGAAGGGCAGCTCCCTGCTGCCACTTGTAAATAGCCTGCGGCGTTGCAAAACCAAAAATATCCTGCAGGTCCCTTACCGATAATCCCGCCTGCTTCCGCAGCCTGCCTATGTTCTGCCCTGTCTTTACCATATCTATAACCGGCAAATTTGCCATGATCCTCACCTCCTGCTATTTGTAATAAATATCCAGGCGGTATATGCCCCATATGGGACTTGAACCCATGACGCCTCGATTAAAAGTCGAGTGCTCTTCCAACTGAGCTAATGGAGCATAAAAAATACCGCCTACCTCAATTAAGATAAGCGGTACATGAAAGCTATGATCTATTCCCGGCAGCCTCCTTAAAGACTTGCCCTAACATCACACAGTTTTTCGCCTTTTTCTTACCTTGCATGAGCGCATCTTAACCAGACTCTGTTCTTTTTCTTTACTGAACAGTGCCTCATAATGTTTGCTATGCAGATAATAAACAACCAGAGTTGTTGCGAAACCATTCGCAGCGAAATTAACTGTTGCCATGATCGTTTCCTTTCCGGACTTATCCGTCCTCTTTTTATTTACTGTAACCACTATATCACCGTTCAGTCCGTTTGTCATTATACCGGTAATATAATCTCACAGATAATATCGGCTTCTTTCTACTCCGCCTTTACCTCCAGTCCATCCAGCTCAAGCCCCGGCATCCCCACCAGATACCACTTCCTGTCATCACCCATCTCCACACGGGCGGGAACCCAGACACCATTCAGCCTGAAATCAAAGACCTCCCCGCAATGGATACCGCCGTAATCACGCCTGTCCCCATCCCCGTCAGTATAAAAGAAATTGTATCTGCCGCTTTCCCTGTCATAAAATAATGTACCCTGCTTCATAAAACAGTCCTCCTCTAAATTTATTCTCATATAATAAGGAGTGTTTTTTCCCCTGTTTCCTTGAAAAATAATAAATTTTTTTATATTTTTCTGGCTTTTTCATAAAACGGAATGCTCCTCCTTATATTTCCTTGCCAGCCGGTAAAAGCTGTCCTTCTTGAGTCCCATCAGCGTCATGGCCTCCTTTGCCAAGATCACGCCTCTTTTCCATCTCCCATAGCAGTCCTCCCAGTTCTCCGGATACTCCACCCTCGGTCTTCCCAGATGCTTTCCGTCCGCCTTTGCCACCTCGATGCCCTGGCGTTGCAGCTCATGCCGTTCCGTCCAGTCCTCGTCCGCCACATAAGCGAATACCGCCAGCACAACATCCGTAATGAGCTGCCCTACCAGCTCCTTTGACTGCGTGGTATCCAATATCGGCATGGAAGTCACTTTGATGTCGGCGCCGATCTCCTTTGTGATATGAAACCATTCCTTGTAAATTTCACCATAGTTCCTCCCAAAACGCTTCAGCTCCGTTACCACCAGCAGGTCACCTTCCCGCAGGATGTTATCCACCAGAGAGCGGTACACTGGGCGTTCAAACTGTCTCCCGGACTCCTTCTCCACATAGATGTCACGCTCATCAATGCCCTCCTCATCCCGCAGGATATGTATCTGCCTCTCCGGATTCTGCTCCCGTGTGGATACCCGCACATACCCAAATTTCTTTACAGCCATGACAGACCTCCCTTCCGTAAAAATCCGTGTCGCAAAAGGTACTCCGCATCCCTGCGACATCGCAAAATCTAAAATGGGCTTTTTGCGACAGAAAAACAGGGGCGTATACCTGCCGAAATCACTATCTCCAATGGTATGCCTTTTGCGACACATCATTTTATACGCAAGGGACTGACAGAATACAACAAGTTTCCCCATATGCCAGCTCCGGCCACAGGTCTGCTATATCCGGAACTTCTGGATACAGTTTAGCAGCGTGGCTGACAGCTCCTGATACAGATCCTCGTCAAACACATTTTTATCCATTGCGTTTTTAATCAACAGGGGACGGTACATCCGAAAGATTTCCTCCCGCGCCTCCTTATCCCCTGTCTTTGCCCTCTCAAGCAACAATTCAAAATTCATCTTTCCTAACCCCCATTCCCTTGCGCAGCTTGCGAATGATGTAGTAATAAGCCATTTCCGCCTGCTTTGGCTCCATGCCAAACTTTTCTCCAAGTTCCGCAAAATCCAGTTCCCCGAATACCCGCGCGAACAATATCCTACGTTCCCGGTCCTTTAAGCGGTTGATACACTTAGCGAGCTGTATGCTGTCTATCTCCGGCATACACTCCGAACTTTCCCCATATCCCAAATAGCGCAGAAGCGACTGCTCTGCCATGTATGTGCGGTATTGCGCATCAAAATCCACATGGTTCTTCTCCAGCAGATCAACCTGTATGTATTCCCACTCCTTTTGACGGTTCCTTTGTTCCATATAGCTGACGCGCCTGTTTGCCACAGCCACCATCAGGTATGCCGTAAATCGGTTCTGTACCGAATCTGTCTGTTTTTTCTCCATTCTTTCGTCCTCCAATTTTTTCTCTATGTCCTGTTCCAACCAAGAAACTGGAGGACCTCTGACCTGACAGATGCCTGCTTGTCCATATATAAAAGAAAAAGGATCATCACTCGGTTTATGTACCGAACAACAATCCTTACATCCACTATTTATCTTTGAAAAGTAGCGTGCCACACTACCATTGCAGGTAGACTTTACCCCTGTAAAGACTTCTATTTTTTTAACAGATCTCCTGCTCCGCCGCCCGGCTTACGATAATTCCCCAATGACCATGTATCCTTCCTCATGGTCACAAAAAAGCACACAAATAACGTCCTGATGAACCACGTTTTTTTTAATCCTTCAGAACGCCTAGCGCTTATAGTAGTTCCGTAACATATATTTTAGACATGGTATTGCCATTTTTACATTTGAAAAGTGTGGCAATACACTACTCTTAGGAGGTGATTATGATGTCCCTGTCAATCAAAGATGCCCGGATTTTCAGCAATGCAAGGTCTTCTCCGAAGACCTGAAAAAAGCCAGAAAGAAACTGCATCTGACGCAGGCAGCCTGTGCGGAGCTTTTGGATCTTTCTGTATCCTTTGAAAAGGATTTGGAACGCTGCCGCTGCTCCCCAAGTATTGAGAATTTTTATCATATCTGCCGGACTCTGAGTATTTCCGCAGATGACTGTATTTTTCCGGAAGACAGCCAGAAAACAAATTCTACATACCATGAATTGCTGAGACTGCTTTCCTTGTGTGATGAAAGCAGCCTGAAGATTCTTACCGCTACCGCGACCGCTCTTATCAACGAAAAACAAAATACATCAACTTAATCATCCTGAAAGACAGAAAAATATAACCCGACTAATTTTCGCAGTCGGGTTATATCCTATACTATGAATATCTGTATGATGTATGTGAAAAATAGATGGTTTGTCTTTTTGTTCGACAAATTACGACATTACAGTGTGTTCTCCGTCACTTACATTAAATTTGTGTTCACTCTTATTGTCTATAAAATTTGAACTACTACACTGATAAAATTGTGACTGTATGACAATATCTATCTTTTTCTCATAAAGCAGTTAAATACAAATTCATTATTCCAATAGTCTTTCATGTCAGGCTTCGTAAACTTAATACTCATATTATATTTTTCGGCAAAATAAAGGAAAAAGGATTTTTCATAAAAGAATTTGGGTAAGTCCTGATACCTCTCCTCATAGTCCTTATAAAGCCCTCTCCTGAACTGTATAAATTCCTCTTTCTTTTCAATATTATGAATATCGATTATGCCTATAGACTGATTTGCTTTGCTATACATTGCTTCCAAAACTTTTTCTGCGTATTCGTAGCTGTCAAAATAAGAAAATACGCTATTTGATAAGATTGCATCGTACTTTATATCACATGGCAGGCTTGCTGCTTCCCTACAAATCAGTTCTACTGGATCTATTAAAACCCCGCTCGCAATTTCAATCAAACGTGCTGAGTAATCCATCCCTCCAACATGGTATCCGTCATTCTGAAATAAATAGAGATTCGCACCACAGCCACATCCCACTTCAAACACGCTGGAAATTACATTGTCTTTCGATCGGGGACTAAATTCCAGCTCATTTTTGGTCTGCACATACTGATCATAAAACTGATCGTACTCCAACATGCTGCCGGTAGAATCCCATCCATTGATTCGTTTCAATTCCATAAAAATTTCTTTGGAATTTTGACTTCTCAAAATTGCTTTGTTCTCAGTTCTACGCTCCCAGACCTCATGCCATTTATTATTTTGCACACGCATGCTCATAATCCTCCATTTTTTCGCTTATTACTTGTACATTATCCCTTCCTTAAATAGCGTATAACTTCTTTTTGCACTTTCCCCGAACCTCCCTCCTTCTTTCAAAGCAAAAAAGCCCGACTGTTTCAGCCGGGTTATATTTTATACCACAAATATCTTTATATTATATGTGAGAAATAGATGATTTATCTTTTTTGACAAATTACATCATTGGTTGTCCTTTTCGTTCTCTGTGCTAAACTTATACCCATATCCATGCAGTGTGCGTATATTGGTAATCTTCAGTTTCGTTCTGAGACGATAAATAATATCCCTTATGACATAAGCTCCTCCAGAATAGTCCTCCTTACTTACCGCCTCATAAATCTGTTCTTTAGTAAATGCAATATTAGAATTTGACGCCAGAAAGTAAAGCACATCAAATTCCATTCTCGTAAGAATCACTTCCTGTCCTTCTACATAAACTGTCCTACTTATAGAGTATATCTGCAGTTTTCCATCTACTATACTTTTATCTGTCTCAGCCATTATTATCACCTCTATTCAACCAGCAGCTTTTATATCCTCATACCGTCTTAATTAGATAGATTCGGCAAAGCAGGTTATACTCTCCAAATTAGCGTACCGTAAACTTATGCGCAATCAAAAACCTCTTATCCTGCAGTTCTTCTATCTCCATCTCCATTTCACAAGACGATGCCCCCAGTTCTATCATGGCATTTTCCATATATGCCTGCCTGTAATTATCTAACTGATATTCCTGATACCACTGTGCCAGCAGTCCTTCACTTTCTATCACATTATAAAAAGTATAGTTTCCCCTGCCGTTTTGCAGCATCTGTTCGTAACAATCCTTATAATATCCCTCCATATCCGTAATGACCTGCTCATCTGTCAATCCCAAATCTGCAAGGCTTCTAAGACCGTTATCCTCCGCTTCCCGCTCCAAATTCCGGTATGTCTGTCCATTGCAGGGAGGCAGGTATACGGAAAGTTCCTGCCGGATATGGTTCCCGGCATAATCCTCGTCCGTTCTGTTAAAATAATCGTAAGTACCGTCACCTGTATCGTCCCATGTAGTATCCACATTATAAAATTCACCATCCAGCATGACGATATTCCATGCATGGCTTTCCCCTGCAAATCCAGTACAGTAATAACACGGGATGCCAAGCTGCTGCAAAATGTATTGAAAGGCCCTCGCATATCCTGCGCATACTGTCTGCCCGTTTACCAACGCACTGTATGCGCTCTGGTTCATTTCAGCGCTCATATTATAAGCCATTCTGCTGATCAGCTCATCATGGACATACTTTTCTTTCTCATAATCACTGGACAGCCCCTGTGCCTGTGAAATAATGGTTTCCGCATTACTTTCAAAAGTACCCTGTGCATTTTCCAAGTCCCGTGCAGTGCGGTTAAATCTCAGGTCAATCTCCACACATCGCCCGTCCCTCCCGTATTTGCAGGCATATGCCGTATCCATCCAAAAAAGCTCCGGATGGTCGTTATAAACTGCCGAGAAGATATTTCTAAGCTGCCCTGCCGTCATCTCCTCAACAGGAAGGAACTGGGAATAAACATCATTTGCATTTGCATAAATCTGACGATACATATGCTGTCCTTTATCATCCAGCATAGCATAATAGGGATAATACAAGGCATCAAACTCAAGTTCGTCCCCTGTGTTTCCGACATCAAGCCGGCTTTGGAGGACTTCTGCAGTCTCATCATCTACCTGCTCCCGTTCCTCCTGAACCTCCTGATAGCCATTCCTGCCTGATACATTTTCAGGAATGACAATGTTATCCCTGTCAGGCAGAATATAACCGGAAGTAACAGTCTCAGCAATGCTGTTACTGTTGGAAGTATCCATTATATCCGGTTCATCTGCTTCCCATATATGTTCCTGATCTGCCCTTTCAGGAACATAAAACGGCGTTTCCGATTCCTGAATAGTATCTTTTACCACGTCCTGTCCTTGTCCAATATCCAAATTATCTTCAGCTGCTTCCGCTAATTCCTGCATTTCCGGATATAGCAGTGCTGCAACTTTTTTTGTAATATCCGGATTAAATGAGCAGACAAGGACAAATGCACAGCCAAGTGCAAGCAAAACCAGGATAATATACATCAGTTTTTTTATAAATTTCATCCATTGTCCTCCGTCATATAAATGCGGGATTTAGCCGCCTCAACATCCAAAAAGCCTCTGTGCCCTACGCATATTTTCCGATGCATCAATACCAAAGGGACACCTTCTTGTGCAGGAACCGCAATGGATACAGTCCTCCCCTGTCACCAGCAAAGCTGCATACCGTTCCCTCAATTCATCCGTCATCTCTTTTTCCGCCATGTCAGCCAGTTTGGTCACTTCAGCAATATCAATCTTCTTTGGGCACGGCTGACAATGATTACAGTACATACACTGGTTTGCGAACTGTCCCACCAGACTTTCCTGAATTTCGCTGAAATCCTTTTCCTCCCTGCTCGCTGTCAGATATGCCAATGACTGATTCAACTCATCTACGTTTGCAAATCCCGGAACGGGACAAGCCACCTGCGGGAACGAAAGGACATAGCTGATACACTGGACAGGCGTAAGGCTTAATAAGCCTTTCAGTCTCCCTTCTTCGTGGTTTTTGAGAATATTACCCGCTGCAAATGGTTTCATGGCCACAATCGGCACGCCCTGCTTCCCACAAAGTTCATAAAGTTCCTGCTTTGATGGATATGCCGCCTTTTCCTCCTCTGTCATGGATTTTACCTCCCGGCCCTTCATCCTTGCATCCGCCGTATCCTGTGGAAGCAGATTAAACAGTGGATTGACCGGAAACATCAGCACATCAATCTTTTCGCTCTTTACCGCATTCAGTGCAATCTTCGTGTTATGGCTGCTAAGACCGATAAATCCCACGCGCCCGGTATCTTTTAACTCTTTGGCATAGGCATACATCCAGCCATTTAGTATTTCATTCAGATCTGCTTCATCATCACAGTTATGCAGATACAGAATGTCTATGTAGTCTGTATCCAGCTTTTCATAAAACTGCCGCAGAAAATCTTTGCAAAGCGCTTCATCCCTTGTTTTTACATACTGTCCGTCTTTATCGGCACATCCCAGATGCCCGGCCAGGCATATCTTATCCCGGACTCCCTTCAATGCCTTTCCGTAATATTCCCTCGTTGTGGGAGTCCCTACAAACAAATCGAAGTAATCGATTCCTGCATCCACGGCAGCACGCACCAGATCAAAAATCTGTTTCTCATCTGCTGTCCACACATATTCGCAGCCCATACCGATAGCGCTTACCCTTAGCCCTGTCTTTCCAAAATCCCTGTAAATCACTTACTGCTCCTCCTTCCATTAGTCGATGACATTGATTTTCATATTTCTATATTCACTATTTAAGGAAAAACTGTCCCTTATACCCTCTGTCAGATATATATCTCCATCTTCCATAATCAGGATCATTTCAAAATTCCGGCGCTGTCTCCAGTAATCCTGTGCATTTTCCAATCCCATGACAAAAAGCGCAGTAGAAAGCGCATCACACAATTTCCCTTCACTGGCGATGACTGATACCGAAGCAATGCCGTTTTCCACCGGATGCCCTGTTGCCGGATCAATAATATGCCCATACACTTTTCCATCCTCTCCAATGAAAAAACGCTCATAATTTCCGGAAGTAACCACCGCCACGTCTGAAACCTGAATGATTCCAAGTACGCCACCCGAAAAGGGATCTTTCAATCCGACACGCCAGTCACTCCCATCCGGCTTCGTCCCGATTGCCTGAATATTTCCCCCTATGTCAAGCAATGCAGCGGTAATACCCCATTCACGCAAAATCTGTGCCGCTTCATCCCCTGCATATCCTTTCCCTACGGCACCCAGATCAATCATACCGCCGGGTTCCATTTGAATTAGGTCATTATTCAATTCAACTTTATCGTAACCGACTTTTTCTAAAAGTTCCGCCAGTTCTGTCTCTGCCGGGACACGGTTCTTTCCTGTTGTAAATCCCCATGCAGTCAGAACCGGGTAAATCGTTGGTTCCAAAGCTCCGTTTGTTTCCTCTGCCATATCTAACGCAAAAGAAAGCAGTTCCACAGTCTTCCAGTCCACCGTTACAGTCTGCCCGCTGCTGTGATTGACCGCATAGACATCACTGTTTTTATCTGTAACAGACCATAATTCCTCCAGCTCCCTTATTTTGTCTTCCGCTGCAAGGACAGCCGGCTCTGCATCCGTCCCGTATGCCGTAAAAGTCATGTATGTATCCATTGCAAAGAAAGACTCCGAATGCTCCGCCATATCCTGATTTTGTTTCCATGAACATCCGCCGATACCCAAAATCAGCATACACATCATGCAACAAATGTTGATTTTCTTCATTTCTCATTCCGCCCCTTGCCAATCATTCTTAGGCCCACACAGACATAATTCCCAATCCATATCAACAGTCCCATAACCGCAATATAATCCAGGTAGAAAAATACCAGTGGTTCCTCATAATCGAAAAAGACAAAATGGCTCCTGAGCAGCATATAAATTCCTATATCTCTCCTTATAAAAGCGTATACGCCATATCCTGCAATCACCAGTGCCAGAATGCGCAGCACCCACTTCCGTACTGCAGACGGTTTCGGGAAAAACTTCTTTGCCATTCCCATCATCATGCTCCAATGAAACCCAAGATGAACGGACATCAGTACAAATCCCCAATAAGCGGAAAGCATATGCAGATTCCTCGCAAAAGAACGCCCGCCTTTTATGGGAAGAAAAGACAGCGCATGACGGGACAGGATAATTCCGCTTACCATTAAGCCGGCCATTGCGCAAAGTATCAATAATACAAGTCCTGTCTGCATGATGCGCACAGGATTGTATCTCCCTCTTAGAAGGTTTCTGATCCAGCTGCCGTTTAAGATATGGTGGATGACAAAAAGGACAAACATTCCAATGCCGATCCATTCATGGGCTGCCTGCCCGACCAGCTCATATGCCATGAGTAACAGCAGCGCCGCCGTCATTCCAATATCAACTGCCAGTTTTAAAATCATCTTCGGTTTCATTCCGGTTCCCTCGCATTTCTAACGGATAAAATTTGTAAATACAGGCGTTTCCTGTTCCGGCAGTTCTACACCAACCTTGCGCGCCACCTCTTTACAGCGCAGCATATACGCCATATTCCTGCCCAGAACCCGCATGGTATACAGTCCCTCCGCATCCTGTCTCGCCTGCTCTGCATTTGCACCGTGGATCATGTTCCAGTAGCGGGAAGATACCACAGGCATTTCCTGAATGGTAAAATATTTATTTAGCTGGTCAAATGTCACCGTTGTACCGGCCCTGCGTGCGGAAACGACTGCCGCTGCAGGTTTCATGTAAAACGCCTTATTCCCGTTTCCACGCAGTTCAGAGTAGAACAGCCGGTCCATAAAAGCTGTCATATTTCCGGTTGCGCCGGCATAGTGGACAGGGCTTCCAAACACAAATCCGTCCGCCTCATACGCTTTCTCCCGGAAACGGTTTACTGCGTCGTCAAAAACACAGCAGCCCTTTTCCCCGCATTTCAGACAGGCAATACATCCCCCTATGGGTTTATTGCCAATCCAGAAAATTTCCGTCTCAATACCCTCTTTATTCAAGGTATCTGCCACCTCGCAAAGCGCCGTATAAGTACATCCTTCCTTATGGGGACTGCCATTTGCTAAAAGTACCTTCATTGCTTCTCCTCCTATCATTTTTATATCTTTCTGTTTTGGGGCTGATAATTCAAGCGTAGCCCCCCGCCCCCTATCTGCTCTATTTCCCTTAATAGGAACTCTACCGGTTCGCCTTCCGTAAAGGGCTGAATCTGTGTAAATAAAGATGCCGTACCGCAGCCGCCATCCGTTACCGGCGCCAAAAACAGGCTGAGTTCATCCACCATGCCTGCCTGTAGGAAACTCCAGTTTACGATACCGCCCCCGCAGATCAGCAGTTTTTCGATGTGAAAAAATTGATACAGCTTTTTCATTGCCGCCTCACAGTCCAGTTCCTTTTCACCTGCAATAATATAGGAAACTCCTGTTTTCCGCAGACAGGCTTTATAAGCCGTCGGAGTGGAAGCCGTCAAAACCTCTATCACATGAGCCGGCGCTCTCCCTTTATTGCAAAATATCCCCGATTCCCATCCGATTTCGCCGTCCACATCCACTGAAACAAAATACAGGTCTGCCCTGTCATCCGCCACAAAATCCCCTTCCGGCACTTCCTCCGTTTTTTCCAATACAGGCTTTCGGAAACCGGTAAATTCCTTTGTTGTAGTGGTTCCATACAGTAACGCTCTCGCATTCATCTCTGTCCGGTATCTCCCATACTCTGCACCAAGGGCTCCTGCTGCTTCCGTTCCCATAAACGGCCCTGTTATCTTTCCGTCTAAGGAACTTAAAATATGGCAGATTACATACGGTCTTTCCATTCAGCTTTTTCCTCCTCAGATACCTTTCCCAAGTTTTTCCGCCTCATTTTTATTCGTTGCCATTCCCGCATATTCAAAACCATAGAGCTTTGCAAAACGGTTCATGGTATACTCGCCCGCCTCCAGCATCCATTTTTCAGGAGCTACGCCTTGAAACAGAAAATATAATTTTCTCCCCGAAAACACGCCATTTTCCACTAAACCATAAAAACGGTCAAGCACATTGCGCACGGAACCGCAGATATTGTGCCAGTACAGCGGCGAACCGACCACGACCACTTCCGCTTCTTTCATCTTTGCGATAACCTCCACAAGTTGGTCGTCCTCAAACGTCTGTCCATAGCTCCCAATCCGGTAATCTGTCAGGTTTAAGGTTTCATACTCTTTCCCTGCCAAAAGCGCTTCCGCCAGTGCAGCCGTGTTTCCTTTCTTATTCGGGCTTCCGTTAATAAATAAAATTTTCATCCTGTCTTCCTCCATTTTCTTTATAATAAGATTTGAATTACTATAACCTGCAATAGACGAGCGCCTACTTTTCCTCTGCCCACAGCCAGATCAAACCGTTATAAATATACTGCAGGGCGGCATTCCCATCATGCGCATTTCCCTCCTGCACCCGGTATGCCAAATTACCCGCCCTTTCATTATCCGCATCAACAAAAATACCGCCAGGCGCATTTATCATTGCCTGAATCTGATTGGTAAATGCCGCATAAGCAAAGTCCTCCGTGCCGGACATGGCATAAATAAAGAAATCCTCAGAGCCATATCCCGCTTCCGTCACCAGCCGCTCCATATACGCCCCGTCAGAGGTCAGATTGCCGCTGGATGGCAGGAAATACCGAAAATAGTCCATGCAGTATTGGAACGTATGCCATGTAGTGACCGAACCCATGGAAAATCCGGCAAAAGCACGGTGGCTGCGGCTTTCCGTCAGTTCCTGCCAAGAAGTCCCCTCTGCGTAGGTACGATACTTTCCCTCCACAGCCGGAATCAGGTCATTCATCAGTTCGTTGTGATAATTGTCCGTCAGCCGCAGCGCCAGACCATAATCCGCACTGTCCTCCGGACTCGTATTGTTATAGGTCGGACATACCACGATTACCGGCGTCATTCTCCCGTCCTGTATGGCATGGTCGAGTACATTTTTCAATTCATGCGGATTTTCCGGCGTGCCAAGATATGTCTCCTCATTGCTCCATCCTCCGTGCATCAGGTAAAGCACATTGTATTGCTGTTCTCCCGAATAGCCATATGGCAGATATACATATGCCGTTTTTGTGAGCTGAGTGGTCTGAGCTTCATAACTCATGGATTCCCATGTCTGGTATTCTAATCGCTCCACTGTCCCCTGCTCTGATGCCGCTCCAAAATATTCCTCTGGTATCTGCTCCAGTTCTTCCGGAATTTGCCCGGAACCCGTCTGTTTATTCATAGGGACCACGTCCTCCTCTGACCCTGTAGTTTCTTCCTTTACAGTATCCGCATTTTCTGTCTCTGCTGAAATAACTGTGCTGTCTCTGTATTCTGTTTCTGTCTGCCTCCCGGAACATGCCGTACACAATACAGCCAATGTCAGTGCCAGTATCCGGCTCATCCTGCGTTTCATGCGAATTACCCCCTGCTAATATCCTAATCCTCCGAGCCAGTCCGCCACATCACCGGCAGCTCCTGCCACATCTCTTTCGCTGACGGTAAAACCGTCTGTGATCACTTCCGCATCCGGCTCCAGATCCTGAATGGTTTCAATGGTTCCCGAAAAGCGGCTTCCGTTATGCACATTAAAAGGAATGATCGTTTTCCCCGAAAAATCATATTCATCAAAAAAACTGTATAGAGCCTGCGGCATGTCATACCACCATGTAGGGTATCCGACAAAAATAACATCATAATCGTCCGGATTTTCTATATGGCTTGTCAGCTCCGGCCGCGCGTCTTCCTCCTGTTCTTCTGCAGCATAATCTATTAACGCACCGCCGTCTCCGGGATAATCCACGGATGTCTGTATGGAAAAAAGTGTCCCGCCCGTCTGAGCCTGAATCATATCTGCCACTGCCCGAAGACGGCCTTTTGCCTCCCCATCCACTGTCGTCACGCTTGCGGAGGAAACCACGTCCACGTCACTGTTCTCACCTGCGGTAAAATAAGCAACCAAAACTTTGCTTTCACCTGTGTTCTCTGTATTTTCTGCATCGGTCATTTCACTTTGTTGCAGGTCTTCATCGGATATTTTTCCAGAAGTATTCCCTTGAGCTCCCACACTGCTCTGACCCGTTTCCTCAGAGGCAGGAATATCGTTCTGCGTACTGCCGCCGTTTACAGGCGGTTCCGTCTTTCCACAGCCTGCTGTTTGTAATGCAAGAACCACACCGATTAAAATTGCCCCTAATTTCTTTCTATTCTCCATCCTCAACATTCCTTTCTAAAAAATTCTTTCCTTTATTATAGAAAAATCGAGACCTCATAAGAAGTCTCGATTTGTTCATCAGTTTATACCTTAAGTTTATAACTGATCCATATTGTTCCGTCAGTTTTTCACAGCTTCGCTCATCTTCTTTCGCCAGATATTCCTAACTGACCCTTTCTACCGAATGTTGCCAGCAGAGTCTGCTCTCCTCGGGATTAATCTTCTGTTCCATATACTTCCTGAATCATTGGAAATGTACTCCACGCTTTCGGCCAGCCGCAGTAAAACGCAAGCTGTGTCACGATTTCGACCGCTTCCTCTTTTGTAATCCCATGTTCCTTTCCAAGTACCAGATGGGATTTTAGCTGTGGGTACAGTCCCGCCGAAAAGAGCGCCGCAATAGTGATCATACTCCGGTTCCTTGCTGAAAGCTGTTCCTCCCTCGACCATACTTCCCCAAATAAAATATCATCATTTAATTCCGCAAATTTAGGTGCCAAATCTCCCAGTCTGTCCCTTCCTGCTGTCTGCTTTTTTGCCATAAATTCCTACCGCCTTTCCCTTTTTAATATTTCTTCATGCTTTCCTGTTTCAGTTCGCAGAACATTGTGCCAATGTCTTGCGTCCACATCTGTATTTTCCTAAAGCGCCCTTTGGCTCAGTGAATGTTCCTTCCGCAGAGCATTTTGACAAACGCCGGGTCATCATGGTTGACAATCTCACTGTGTCCCAGATCCTTTGCCGCAATCTTCGTCATCCGTAAGCGTAAAATCCCAGATGTCGATATTCTGCTCCATTCTTTCCACATGCACTGATTTGGGAATAATGGACACGCCGCGCTGTACATTCCATTTCAAAACGACCTGCGCCGCACTCTTGCCGTATTTTTTCCCAATCTCCACAAGTTCCGGATCGGTAAAGATGCCATGCCTGCCCTCCGCCAGCGGTCCCCATGCCTAGGGCGCCATGCCATATGCTTTCATATTTTCAAGGGCTTTTGCCTGCACAAAGAACGGATGCAGTTCTACCTGATTGACGGCAGGAATCACATCTACGTTTTCACAAAGGTTGGCAAGGATTGCCGGATAAAAGTTTGCCACGCCCACAGCTTTTGCCAGTCCCTCCTTATAGGCCTTCTCAATCCCACGGTACGCAGCAAAATAATCTCCCATAGGCTGATGAAGCAGGATGAGATCAACATAGGACATATCCAGCTTTGCCAGGGATGACTTGACAGCCTCATATGCCGTTTCTTCGCTTTTTGCATCCTGCACCCATACCTTTGTGGTGATAAAAAGTTCTTCTCTTGTAGTAAGTCCGTCCGCAAGCGCCCTTTTTACACCTTTGCCGACTGCCTCTTCATTCATGTAGGACGCCGCCGTATCGAGCAGCCTGTAACCGGTCTTTATCGCGTCATAAACAACCTGTTCACACTGTGCCGCATCCGGAATCTGGAATACGCCAAATCCCTCAAGCGGCATTTTTGTTCCTGTGTTCAGTGTTAAAAATTCCATGATATTTCCCTCCTGTCATATGATTCTTGTTTAGAGGGTCCCTTATGTTCTGCATACGGAAAATACAGAATCAGTTTACCAGTGCGGTAAAGGTAAACTGGATCAGTTTCCATTCCCCGTTCCGGTTTTGGTAAACCTCCGTGGTCATAAAATGGTGGGTAGTCTCTTTACCGCGTACCGACACACGCATAAGTAGGCGGTTCTGCTCCTGTCACCTCTGACAAACCCGTATACTGCATGATGACGGCGCTCGGTCTCGGATAATCCGCCTCTCCGAAAGCAGCGGTTCCATAGCTTCCAAGCCATGCCGCCATGCGCGCGCCCGCAGAGCCGCCCCAAAGGGAATAATCGGACACGTCCACTCCCAATTCTTCCGCATTTTCATGGATAAAAGCGATTGCCCTCGCCAGATCCTCGCAGGCCGTCTGCGCGCCTGGGCGATAGATGAGCGCAAAGGCATTATAGCCCTTTTTCGACAACTCCAGCGCATGGGGAAAGCTGTCGTGCATGGCAGCCACATAAACAAATCCGCCGCCCGCATTGGTAACGGCAAATTTTTCACCGGGCGTTCCACGGAAAAAGAACAAACCGGTATCCTCTTTCGCCGGGTCCGCCGCCTTTTCCTCCTCCGTGTAAATGTCATAAAAAATCTGTTCTCCCAATGCCGCCTGTTCTCTCAGATAATTTGCTATCTCAACCGTCCTCTCGGGACTGACATAGGAATACCATGTGAGGATATTTCCCACATCCCCCAAGGTCAGGCTGTCACTGATCGATCTGTCGGCAGGAAAGATTAGTCGTCCATAATCCCCAAACACCGGATCATGGATCACATCCCACACCTTTGTATCCGCCGTAAACACAGTCTCATTCCCTCCTGCCACACCCCCGTTCTCTGTCATTCCACCGCTGTTTTCCGTCAACGTACCGCCAGTCCCGGACAGCGACTCCTCATCTTCCACAAGCTCAATGGTAATGATATCTTCATATTCCTCAAGCATGGAAGCATCTGATGTCATCTTCCCGATTGGTACAACAGGCACCACCGTTTTCCTGCGGCTTGCCTCGTAAATCATCGCAATGGACGATCCTTCATCCCAATAGGCCAGCGAACCAGGTTCATATCCGTATCCCGGTTCACCTTTCTCGGCAATCTGCGCCGGCAGGTCAAAAGCCCTCGCAAACCCCGGCGCGGCATGCCATGTTTCTGTTGTAACCGGGAGCATTTCGGCAAACCCCTGTGCTGTCGGATTATCATATAATACGCCGTCTAAAACCGCATCTCCCAACCTTATGCGGATGGCGCACATGACCTCCTGCTCCGGCAGTTCCTCCGCCGGTCCCGTCTGCACGGAAGCTGAACCGGCATGACCGGATGAAGAACATCCTGCCATGCCAAGTGCGAATAATCCCATTGAAAAAAATATCAAAATCTTTTTTACCATAGCCTCTCCCCGTTACAACTTACGGTACAAATACTTATTTCTGCCCGTCTACATCCGGCACCATCTTCACATACCCTTCAAGCATCTGGGGCGTACTCGTATAATATCTCTTATTCTTATCAACAGCCGCCACCTGTGCCATCTCCTCGTCCGTCAGTGCAAAATCAAACAGGTCAAAATTATCGCGGATATGATTCGGGTTCTTGGAACCGGGAATCACAATATTGCCCGCCTGAATATGCCAGCGCAGAATAACCTGCTCATTGCTCTTTCCATATTTTTCAGCCAGTTTTGTGAATACCGGCTCGCTGGTCAATGCCTTGTCGCCATGTCCGAGCGGATACCACGCCTGAATTACCATGCCCTCCTTATTCAGAAACGCTTTCAGCTCCTTCTCCTGAAAATAAGGATGCACTTCCGTCTGCAGGATGGCAGGCTTTACTTCACAGATATTCAGGATTTCCTGAATCTGCTCTTTGTTGAAATTGGACAGTCCGATGGCTTTCACCTTTCCCTCTTTATAAGCCTTCTCCATCAGCCGGTAGCCCGCCAGATAATTGCCCGCAGGCTGGTGGATCAAAAGCAGGTCAATGTAATCGGTATCCAGCCTTTGAAGCGTTTTTTCCACTGCGTCCTCCTGCTCATAGAACGCCGGCCAAATCTTAGTTTCCAGAAAGATTTCCTCTCTGGGCACGCCGGACTTTTTCATAGCCCTGCCCACAGCCTTCTCATTCACATAGGCATTTGCCGTATCAATCAGACGATAACCACCCTGCAGCGCGCTTAATACGGAAGCCTCCGCTTCATCCGGGCTTAACAGGAAAGTTCCGATGCCTGTTACGGGCATTTCCACACCGTTATTTAGTTTCACATATTTCTGTTCACTCATTATCGACTTCTCCTTTTTATACTTTTTAACCGAGATTACATAGCAAATCTCACAATCGAACTTGTTCAATTTTGTTACATACACTCCATCAAAATCTCATACACCTCATTCCTGCCAAGCTCACGGGGATTGCATTTGATAACATTGCAGGTATCAGCCACCTTGCGCAGCACTTCCGGCGTGATCTCCACCTTTGACCTCAGTTCGCCCATTTTGGTCGGAAGTCCGCACTCTTTTATGAAATCGCTGAGTGCCTGTATTCCCTCCTCTGCTGTATCTTTTCCAAATACAGCTTTTGCAAACCGTTCAAATTTTTCTTCCGCATCCTTCAGAATATGCCTGTAATAAGCGGGATGGATCACTGCAAGTCCTTGTCCGTGATTGCAGTCTGTAAATGCGCCGAGCTGATGCTCGATCTGGTGCGCCTGAAAGTCCGTGACCCTGCCGACTTTCAAAATACCATTCTCCGCCATGGCCGAATCCCACATCAGATTGCTTCTCGCCTGCATATCGTTCACATCTTCAAGCAGACGGCGCATATTGACCACAGTATTGCGCATGACCGCCAGCGCCACATCATCCGAAACATTGTCATGATCGGAATTACCGAGATAGGTTTCCATCGCATGGCTCAGCGTATCAAAAGCGCCGGAAATCACCTGCATGGCGGGAACGGAAGCCGTCAGTTCCGGATCAAGCACCGCAAAAGAGGCATATGCGCCGAACACACCGGTTTTGATCCCTTTTTCCTCATTGGTAATAACTGCGCCGCAGTTCTGTTCGGCTCCTGTGCCGGAAGCAGTAACCACCGCCCCCATCGGCAGATACTCCGCCGGAAATTTACCCTCCGAAAACTCCATTTCCCAGATGTCCTTGTCTGTTTTTGCCTGCGCCGCTATGATCTTACAGCAGTCAATGACGGAGCCTCCGCCTACCGCGAGGATAAAATCCACGCCCTTTTCTTTCGCTAACGCCGCGCCTTCCTGCACCTTAGCGTAGGTAGGGTTGGGCATAATGCCCGGAAAATCTACAACTTCCTTTCCTTCCTTTGCAAGCAGCTCCTTTACCCTGTCATAGATGCCGTTCTTCCTCAGGGAAGCGCCGCCATAAGCGAGCATCACTGTCTTTCCATGTCTGTTTAACTCCGCCCGAAGCGCCTTTTCCAAAGAGTTCTGTCCAAAGTATACTTTTGTGGGATAAGTGAAAACAAATTCGTTCATTATGATGTCCTCCTTTTTATATTCATCAGCAGCATAACAATATACGGGAAGAACGCTGTTTTTGCGTTCTTCCATGTGAGTAGGTTCCGCCCTTTGGAACCGTAGAATTTCTTAGCGGGTGTTTTTTGACCGCTTAGAAATTCTTCTCGCATTGGTGCCGCCGAATACCTCTGACATTTCCATCGCATCGAGCTGTTTATCCAAAACCGCAATCTCTTTTTCCGTCAGCTTAATATCCGATGCCCCCGCATTTTCTTTCAGGCGGTCTGACTTTCTCGTTCCGGGGATTGGCACCAGATATGGTTTTTTCCCAAGCATCCACGCAAGGGCAATCTGACCGGGCGTGGCGTGCTTTCCTTCCGCAACCGTTCTGACCAGCTCCAGCAGTTTCTGATTCTGTTCCACAGCTCCCGGCGTAAACTGCGGCATCATGCTCCGGTAATCCGTACCCGCGTCAAACTTAGCCTCTTTCCCATACCTTGCGGACAAAAATCCATTTGCCAATGGCGAAAATGCCACATAACCAATGTTTAATTCCTCCAGTACGGGGAATAACACTTCATGCCAGCGCGCCATCATGGAATAGCGGTTCTGGATCGCCGTTACCGGGCAGACCGCATGGGCGCGGCGTATCGTTTCCTCGTCAGCTTCCGATAGTCCCCAGTGCGTAATTTTTCCCTCCTGCATCAGCTCCTGCATGACGCCCGCCACCTCCTCAACCGGTACGAACGGGTCAATGCGGTGCTGATAGTACAGGTCGATATGGTCAGTTCCCAGCCGCTTTAGGGAATTTTCTACCGAGACACGGATAACCTCCGGTCTGGAATCCGGCAGAAGCGGTTTATTTACCTGTTTGCTTTCCATGTCAAAATAGATTCCAAACTTTGTCGCTATCACAACTTTATTTCGATACGGCCGCAATGCTTCCCCTACCAGTTCTTCATTGTGATGGGGATTTTCCGGCGTACCATAAACTTCCGCCGTATCAAAAAATGTATATCCGATATCTACAGCCTCCGCAATCAGTTCTTTCATCTCATTTTTATCTGCCGGTGCCCCGTAAGCGTAGCTCATTCCCATACAGCCAAGCCCCACCGCGGATACTGTCAGATCTTTTCCCAGTGTCCTATATTCCATAGCCAACCTCCATGATTTTCTGCAACCGTGTTTTTGCTTTTGCCTTGATGATTTTATTTTAATCAATCCACACCTTTTACAGAAGTTCCGAATGGTTTCTAAGTTATTACCTAAAGGTATCTACACTCAGTTGTTCTCAAAAATTCCTGTCAGCCACGCATCATAGGCAGGAATCCATCCCTCTGTATAGCCGTACCCATGCGGTCTGCCTTCCAGCACATCCACTTCTACCGGAACACCCGCTTCCTTTAACGCCTCCACACATTCTTCAAACTCACCTACAAACGGATCACGGGTGCCGTAGCAGAAATAGGTAGGCGGCAGATTGGACGACGCAAATTTGTCCGTGTCAGTGGACGCGACACTCAGGCGTCCATAAAAGGAATAAATCATGCCGTCCGCGCCTGCATCCGCTGATATACCGTCAAGCTCATCCGGAACATAACTGTCATCCAAGGCACTTCCGTTCACCGTACCGTCAAAATTCAACAGCATTTCCCCTGCAAGAATACCGCCTGCCGAAAAACCCATAACGGCAATATCCTTTTCATCAATGCCATAGACATCTGCATATTTACGGACAAATCGGACTGCACGGGCCAGATCCAATGCTCCTTCCTCCTGTGTATAAGGGCGCAGGCGGTAGTTTACCACAAAACTCTGATACCCCAGTCTGCTAAGTTCCTGCGCTACAGGGGTTCCCTCCATCTGGTCGCTTCTAAACTGAAAAGCGCCGCCTGCATTGATCAGGACAGCACCTTTCACTTCTGTTCCCTCCGGAACAGGAAATGTTACCATATAAGGACGGAAATCCGGATCATCCGCATAATTTCCGTTGTTCTCTGTATACTCTGTGACCGCAGGCATGTTGCCTTTTTCCCAAAGGTATAAAATCTGTTGGTCCACAGGATCAGCCACCGCATCTGCCACTGTATCACCACTATTGTCCGGCGCAATTTCTGTCACGTTCAGTCCCAGGCTTTCCGCCCAAGCTGCTACATCTTCCTCGCTGTCCGCCACACTGTTTCTGGATAAGGACAAGGTATTCTCACTTACATGGGCGCCGGGCTGCAGTTCCGATATAGTCCGGATGGTTCCCGAAAAACCACTGCCGCCATGTGTTACAAAGGGGATAATAGTCTTTGCACCAAAATCATATTCTTCCAAAAATGTATAGACCGGCATCGGGAGATCTGCCCACCAGTTCGGAAACCCTAAAATAATGGTTTCGTACTGTTCAAAATTCTCCACATGATTCAAAAGCTCCGGGCGTTTATTCTCATCCTGCTCATCCGCCGCCTGATCTACCAGCGGATCATGGTCAAGCGGATATTCTTCTACCGTCTCAATATGAAACAGATCCCCACCGACTGTCTGCTGGATTACTTTTGCCACATACTCGGTGTTGCCCATTTTTTCCCCATCCCTGATTACAATACTGGCTCCGGCAACCGCATCCGTTGTTTCCACATCCTCCGGTATGGAAAAATAGGCAATCAATATGTTGGAGCTGCCTGACTGGGATTCACTGCCTGCATCTGCACTTCCCTGTTTATCTGCAGCGATTTCCCCTGCTCCCAAATCGCCGTTTTCATTTTCACTGCCGGACACTTCCCTTTCTCCTGACTCCTGAACAGGACTGCTCCCGGTACTGTTATCCTTTCCCTCTGCCCCGCATCCGGCTATGCCTAATATCAATAATGCCGTCATGCACAGACACAAAATATTCTTTCGTTTCATCGTCATCTCCGCCTTTCCTTTCCTGTTATATCCCAATCACTTTGAAAACAGCCAGCCCATAATTTCCTCATCATAGGCAAAAAGTCCGCCTCCGCCATGCTCATTCGGGGCATTCCTCCCGGTAAAATAATCATGCTCCTTAATGTCCAGCACAAGCAGGCTGTCAATTTCTTCTTTCGACAATCCCTGCCGCTCATACAAGTCATAAAGCGTATCATACGCTCTCTGCGTTTTGGCGGAACCGTAATACTCATCATTCCTGCCTATGGCAAAATAAACAGGCAGCCGGTTATCCACAACAGGCTCGTATTCGCCGTCCCACTGTGAACTGACATGAAGATATGCCGTAAACAGATCGGGACGCTTTCCCATTACGATAGACATGGTCTCGCCTCCGCCCGAATAACCGTTCCCATATACTTTCGATGTGTCGATGTTATACTGCTGCAGAAAATATTCCACCAGTGCAATCGTCTGATCTGCCGAAGTTTCTCCCCAGTCGTTAAGCTGCGGCGCAACAATAATCATCTCGTCATTGTACTTCTGTGCCTCAAATCCAAATTCCTCCGACTCGATATTGGCAGCGACTCCCTGAAAATACAACCCTTCATAACCGGGCAGCGTAAAATACAAGGCATAGGGCTTACTGCCATCATAGCTTTCCGGAATATATACATTGTAATGAATATCCCCTGCATCTGCGGAATGGTACACATTGTCAATCACAAAGTCCCGATAAGCTTCTGTTCCCTCCGTGACATTGGAAAGTTCACTCACTTCCGGGTCAGTATCCGCTATATCCGCTTCTGATTTTGTCAGACCGGTTTCTGTATCCTGCTGTTCGTCTGTCTGCTCCAACATGCCAATCCGTTCAAGCCATGCTGATACATCTTCCAAACCGGAATTATGGGCACGGTATCCGTCCAAAACCGTCGCGCTGCCTGAAACCTCCCGGATATAATCCATGCTTACATCAATCCCATTATCGGTGCTGGTACAAAAGGGAACCACTGTTTTCCCTGTCAGGTCATAACTCTCTAAAAATGTCCCAACCGCCATCGGTGCATTAAACCACCAGACAGGATAACCAATATAGATCACATCATATTTATCAAGGCTTTCCGGCTTTGCCGCCAGCCCCGGTCTTAAATTCAACGCCTCCTCAATCCATGCGGTAGCTGCCGTTCCCCAAAAAGCGCTGCGGTAATATCTGTCCGTGCGGATCTGAAATAAATCCGCCCCAGTAAGCTGCGCAATCATTTTAGCCGCAGCCTCCGTATCGCTTTCAGCCTCGTACTGATTGGAATTGGGCGAAGCGGAGGAGGCGGCATCTATTCCATCCGGTATAACACCCTCTCTGGAAAAATAAACGACCAGCGAATGCGTCCCTTCGTCTCCGACAGCCACATTATCATCTACTCCTGTAATCTTTCTACCCATGAACAAATACCATGACGCCCATACGATCAGAACCACCAGTATCACCAGCTCAATCACCGTTCTCTTTTTTATTTTTTTCATACAATCTTCTCCCTTAAACCAGCAGATTTGTAATGAGTCCTGTTATCAGAGAGAACACCATTACGAAAGCAATATATAGAACAAAACGCTTTATTCCAAGCACGATCTTCAATGCCCCCAGGTTTGTGATCTTCGTGGCAGGCCCGGTAATCATAAATGCCGCCGCGCTCCCCATGCTCATTCCGGAGACCAGCCATTGCTGCAAAAGCGGGATTGTCCCGCCCCCACAGGCATAGAGCGGAACACCGATGGTCGCCGCCATCAGCACACCGAACCCCTCATTGCTTTTCCCGAAAAGCTCCGCAAAACCGTCTGCCGGGACATATCTCTGGAACAATGCAGAAAGCAGCACACCAATCAGAAAGTAAAGAGCCGTCGCCCTGACATTCCGCCCCAGATTTTTCAAAAACCGCATAAAAAGATTGGGGTCTGTGTCATGGCTTGCACGGGGCTCAAATCCCGCAAAGTTAAAGAACGGTTTCTTCCCATAGGCAAAATGTACCGCCAGCCCTGCAAAAATCCCACATAAAGTACAGGAAACCAGCCGCACTGCCATGGCCGTTCCCCCAAGCGCCGTGCTGTAAAAAAGAAGCTGCGGGTTTAAAAGCACACTGCTCATCATAAAAGCCGCCAGCCAGTCGTGGCGCATCCCATGTCTGGAAAAAGAAGCCGCTATAGGAATCGTGCCATACATGCACAGAGGCGACGCAATCCCCAAAATGCTTGCCGGGATTACGCCGAATACTCCCCATTTTTTGTCCCTGATTCTTTCAAAACAGTTATGGATGGCGTCTTTTGCAAAAACAGATACCAGAGAGCCGACCATCATACCCAGAATCCAGTAAAAGGCGATCTGACGGAGCTGTACCATGAAATAATAACTGATATAAACAAATTCGCGTTTTATGAGGGCAAATAGTTCCATGCAGATCACCTTCCTTGTATCAAAATGCCATACAGAGCGTTCTGATTACTCATCAATATTTACCAACTCATAAGTGCGGCTTCCCAATCCGATTTCTTCCGCGTGCTCCAATGTGTGTAAGCCATCCCTGCTGTTCACCCGGTCCTGAAGGGTTTTGCTTCCTTCTGCCGCAAAAGCAAGATCAATACATGCCTGGTCGATAGCCACCGGATCAAAGGAAGCCACAATCCCAATATCGTGAATATCCGGCTTTGCGGGATTTCCGTCGCAGTCGCAGTCAATGGAAATATTGTTCAACACACTGATATATATAATCCGGTTCCCATATCCCAGATAATCCGATACGGATTTACCGGCTTCCGCCATCGACTCCGTAAAACCGGTCTGATCGCCGCCCCACGGACTGCTGCTGCTCGCTCCGGCAGTATGGATCAGGCATTTCCCTTCTTTGGAACCAAGCCCGATGGAGATATTCTTAATCGCCCCGCCAAAACCCGCCATCGCGTGCCCCTTGAAGTGAGACAGGATAATATAAGAATCATAATCCGCGAAATGAGAACCCACCCGATTGCTTTCAAGGCGCGTTCCACCCTCCACGGGCAGTTCCATGGAACCCTCCGCATCCAGAATGTCCACATCCGCAATCGCCGTAAATCCATGATCCTCCGCTACCTGCATGTGCATGGCCGTTTCCGTCCGGGAGCCGCCATATGCCGTATTGCACTCCACAATCGTACCGTCCACGGACTGTATCAGGTCCTTAATCAGTTCCGGATCGAGATAATTACTTGCCGGCGGCTCTCCTGTTGACAGCTTGACCGCAACGCCTCCAGTAGGTTCCCAGTTCAAAGCCTCGTAAACAGCCATCAACCCTTCCGGCGATATGTCGGATGTGAAATATACCACGGATGCTTCCCCATTGTCCCGAGAGACAGTATCCTGTGAAGCGCCTGTTTCTTTTTCTGAATCATCATTCACAGAAACGTTCTCCTCCTGTCCGGAAGATCCGCTCCCGTCAGTAGCCGGTTGCGAATTTGTCGTTTCTGTGTCGTTATTCTCCGCCGATTCCGTGCTGTTTCCACATGCCGCCAAACTGAGTACCAGTAAAACCGCAGAAAACCACACTACAATTTTTTTCATAGATCGTCTCTCCTTATAAAAGCCGTCTCAAAGCTCCCTTTGTTTTAATGCAGTCCTCTTTCCTCAAGCCATGCGGCAATATGGTCTGCAATCACATCGTTATTCAGCTCCTGAAACATAAAATGGCTGTTCCCGGTAATTCCTTCATCCGGCAGATAAACTACGGTACAATCGCCGCCGTCACTGTTATAGCTTTCCGCAAACTGAATGGCACCGTCCCGGACTGCCTGCCAGAAGCCTGTGGACATAATATCTTCCGGTCCATTGTCAATATAATCCCCAAAGTAAATCGTAATGGGAATCCCTGCCTCCAGCAGTTTCTGATACTGCTCTGAACCCGGCTCTGGTGTTCCTCCCGGCTCAATGGCTATAATCGCGGAAATATTCTCCACCGGCACATCCCAGCCTACAGCTCCGCCCTGTGAATGTGTCACAAAGACTGCCTTGCTGCCCGTCATTTCATACACATCTTCCATTACAGCCCCCAGAGCCGCTGCGTCCAGTGCCTGATCGAAATTTCCGGTATTTGGCGTCATCTGACGGAAAAACTGATCCTGTGCCTCCTCCCCTTCCGGAAACTGAGAGCCCTCATACCGCTCCGGCGCCACACGTCCGATTCTGAAGTGGGTATACCACGCCTGGTCTCCCGGTTTATATTCCTTGGAGTCCTCAGCCCATGTATCAAGAAATCCGTCCGTTGTCATGGATGAGGCTGCTCCCGCCTCGCCGCGTCCCGGCTGATCCACCAGAAATGCCGCATATCCTTTTTTCAAAAACAGGTCAGACCATCCTTCACGCCCGTCCGGAGTTGTCATCCATCCCATACGGGACTGCCCATAACCATGCAGATAAACAATCGGATTGCCATTATCATTCACCGGTATCTGGTAAAATACATTGGCATGATCCACATGGGCAGTATTCCCTGCACGGCTTGCATCCAGCCAGTTTGATGTCGGATCATATTCTCCTTCCACCGGCTCAGTAACGATGCCGCCGGAAGAGAACATTCCCTGTTGTGCAATCATCAGTACATCATCAGTATTCTCTTTTTCCATCAATGTTTCCTGCTCTGCATCCACCGATACATTCTGCGGTTCATCTTCCCGTGTACTTTGACCTGCATCTGCGGCCGTTTCCTGCTTTGAGTCCGTTACTGCTTCCTGCGTTGTACCAGCCGCCTCATTACCACAGCCGGTAAGTACGGATACTGTCAGCAATCCTGCCAGCAGCGCTGTAAAAATATATCTTTTATTCATTTACAATTCTCCCTGTTTCATTGATTACTTCCAACTGTTCCTGTTTCCTGCAATCTGCCTTTATCTGCTTTTACAGATCCAGACCTTCCACCCATGCCCGGACCGTTTCCTCGGAGGCACTGGACGAAAACCGTTCTCCCTCCAGCCAGTTCCCTGTTCCGGCTGCCTCTGCCAGCAGCTCCCCGCTCTCACCCAGATCAGAACTGGATGAAGTGCAGAAAGGAATCACCGTCTTTCCTGTGAAATCATTTGCCTC
>CAJTPM010000037.1 GCA_910578085.1 uncultured Lachnospiraceae bacterium
TATCAAAACACGTAACCAAGTTAAGGATATACCCGTTCATCAAGAACGGGTTTTTCTTTTTATCCTCTTAGCGTTAACAAATGTAGCAAAATGATTTTCAAGTTCTGATACGCCATTCGCCTTTTTTACCGAAAAAGCTGCGTTCTTACCTTTAATCCAATATTCTATTGGCAGAATAGCATAATTAGTAGTATATCTTTGTTTGCCGTCATTACCCACATGTTCCAAAATGGAACATATGCTATCTATATCAAGTTCAACACTTTTATAAACACTGTTCAAATGCTTGGTAATATTGGCATAGTATGATTTTTCTTTGTTGTTCATTTCTTATTAGCTTGTTCAGTCACAAAGATAATGAAATAATTCTTTGATTAATTCCGGTACAGAAACAAAACGTACCGAAAGACGGAAACAGGATTTATTTCGGTACGCTTCCCCGATCGGCACAAAAAACACGCAAAAAACGAAAAATACTACTTTTAGTATTTTAGTATATTAGTATTTTAACTATATTTGCGGACATGACAACCATTTAAAAAACTGAATTTATGAGCAAAGCAAAAGTAATCTCCGTATTGAATCACAAGGGGGGAGTAGGAAAGACCACAACCACGATCAACCTGGGCGGTGCGTTACGTCAAAAAGGGTACAAGGTTCTTTTGATCGACCTTGACGGGCAGGCCAACCTGACCGAATCGCTGGGCTTCTCCGCGGAGCTTCCCCAAACGATCTACGGCGCGATGAAAGGCGAATACGACCTGCCGATCTACGAGCATAAGGACGGTCTTAGAGTCGTTCCCTCCTGCCTGGATCTCTCGGCCGTTGAAACGGAGTTAATCAACGAGGCCGGGCGGGAACTTATCTTAGCCCACCTTATCAAGGGCCAAAAGGAAAAATTCGATTATATCCTGATCGACTGCCCCCCCTCGCTGTCGCTGCTCACGCTTAACGCACTGACGGCCTCGGATCGGTTGATTATCCCGGTTCAGGCTCAATTCCTGGCAATGCGTGGAATGGCCAAACTTATGCAGGTCGTCCACAAGGTGCAGCAACGTTTGAACTCGGATCTTTCGATCGCCGGGGTCCTGATAACCCAGTACGACGGAAGAAAGAACCTGAACAAGAGCGTTTCGGAACTGGTACAGGAAACATTCCAGGGCAAAGTGTTCAGCACCCATATACGCAACGCCATTACGCTGGCCGAAGCCCCGACACAAGGGCAGGATATTTTTCACTATGCCCCAAAATCTGCCGGGGCAGAGGACTACGAGAAGGTATGTAACGAACTGCTAACAGAAATAAAGTAACCATATGGCAAAGAAGAACGATTTAAAAAACAGTATGTCGGCCGGGCTGACCGGGGGATTAGACAGCCTGATCCAATCCACGGCCGGGCAAAAAGAGGCTCAAAAGCCGAAGAAAGCGAAAACCGTGCATTGTAATTTTGTCATGGACGAAACCTATCACCAGAACTTAAAGCTGATCGCGATCCGCAAAGGCGATTCGCTAAAATCGGTATTGCAAGAGGCTATATCTGACTACTTGGATAAAAACAGTTCCCTGCTATAACAGCGTATCGGGAATATACAGGGCAAACACTCCACAAAAGAAATTCTCCAGGAAAAAGGTACGCAAAAAGCACCCCTACACATCAAAAAGTATATTGAAAATGCGATTCCCTATAAAAAACCCGTTGGCAGGGTTAATCTTGCGTATGTTTAACCTGCCAACGGGTACGATATTAATAAACGTTTGGATTAAGGTTGGACGTTTACGTCTTTATCTGCATCAACCCAGCCTGTTGTCTCTGCATCAAACTGGATCGGATTCAACACAGCCTCTCCCTGATCATCATAACCACCACCGAAAATCAACGTGTAGATATGACGCTTGCCCTGTTCCCATGTATCTCCGAACGGAACATAAATTGTTTTGTATTCGCTTGCTGAACCCAACAGATAAGCTCCGGACTGCCGGATTTTGCAGGCGATCTCCAGATAACATTGCTTCGCATTATCGGCCTCCAACTTGCTTTTGGTGGCTGTTTCGGAAACTTTCCAAGCAGTCAGCTCCTGTGGTATATTCAGCATAGGAGTATTTGTGGTAATATCGGTAGCTTCGGTATTGCTATTGACCGTGATGTTTGCGTTTTTCACTACGGTAAATGCGTGTGGAAATGCTAAATCAGACGAACTCCAACTTCCCGTTCCATCGGCTGCCGCAGGCAATGTGAAGGCGCCGGCAAATTTGAAATTATGAATCTTGATCACGTCGATGTCCACCTGCATGTTATCGTATTGGGTCTTTGCTTTGAATACGACCTGTGACAGAATATGTTTGAAATTAAATTTCACTATTCCGTTGTTCATGTCTTTTGTCTGGCCTTTGGCCATGGCATACATCACGTCGTAGTTTGCATGAGTAGTACCGCTTCCATACTCATCCATGCAGGTATAACTTATCTTTTGGACATCCTTGGTGGCTTCCCAACTATAAAACGCCATCATGTCTTCACTAACCGTTCCGGGATTGAACGCGTAAAAGTCCAAAGCCTCGGTAGGCCAATAACGAAGGTCGCTCGCATTGTCATAATCCCACTTACCATTTTTGTACACGATCTTCACTCCGTCATGTTCAAATTCCGTGTCGTTCTTTCCCATGAAGGCAGTACCATCCGCCGTAAAAGCGAACACGTCGAAATCGGTGTTCTTCAAGTTGGTGTTGGTAGTAGGGGTAGCCCTCGTTTCCGCCGCATTACTTAACACGTTAAAACCAATCGCATTTCGTGAGGAGGTTTCCACATTCGCAATCTCCTCTTCTGAGCAACTCATCAGTAGTACTCCAAAGATTGCCCAAAGCATTACTGTACTTTTTTTCATAAAATGAATAAAATTGTTAATAAATATAATTAATAAAACTCGATTACAACACTATATCCACATTCACATCATCCCAATCATCAACGTCCACATCAAATCCCGGACCGCCACTTCCCGGCTCGGATGGTACCTCATAATCAAAATTCAACACCAGATGCACATCACCGATATGCCCCGCTACCGGGACATCATGCACTTGGTCGCTCACGTCCTGTTCCAATACAGACATGCTGCCTGAACGGTTCTTGAGATACAGCCGGAAAACATTGGGCTCTCCTTCAAGTGCGGAATGTCCAAACGTATAGAATCCGCCTATAATCTGATTCCGTGAAACCATTCCATCAAAGAGCAGGCTCTCCGAAAGATCGGCGGGCAAACTGTCGCCGGACATGTTAAGCGAGCCGGACATGCCGGAAAGAGCGGCCCGCAAATCCGCCACCCTGTCCAGTCCCCGAATTCCGTTCACCTCATACGTGTAGTGACATACCATGTTTACGGGAGTTAGCCGTATTATCTTCGTGCTTCCTTCCGGAATGTCCTTGAGGATAACTCTGTCTATATGGTCGCCACACAGCCAGGGTGGGGTGACGGCCATTGTCTGGTTATCCGGCGACCGAACATCACGCGTATCGGCAGTAAAAAGCGTGTAACTGCCGTTTTCTTTCCAAACCATCCCGTCGGTATCGTAGTTGAAGCAAATTACCCGGTAATCATTCTCGGGGAGCTCCACTTCCCCATCCTCTCCTCCGGGGAAATCAAATATCCACGTGTTGCTTTCATCATCGGTCGGATAAAATACGACCCTCATGCCTTCAGGCTTGTCATGATTGGAAATCTTGGTCCAGTCGAATACTACCCGCACCGTGGCAAAGTGCGGATGATCGTAACATAAATCCTTATGCTCACAAGCCGTCAGTCCCATCCATAAAAATATGAACACCAGACTAAAGCGTATCAGTATCACTGCCTGCCTCCTTTCTTCCGGCTATAATTCCCCCGCCCGATCAACCACACCAAAGAGATACCCGCCTTGGTCGGGCCGAACCAGCGGCGTTTTTTAGTGGTCTGCCATACATAGTGACCGTCCAAAGGGATGTACTCCTTGTACAATCCTCCAAGGTAGCCGATTCCCAACGTGAAATCCACATTGAACCGATGTCCCACAGGTAACGAGTAGCCGTAAGCCACGCCTCCCCCGTAACTCCATTTATCCCCCAAGTAACCTTTCCCACCCAATTCGAAATCATAGGTGACGATCTGCCCGTACAATCCGACATGATGCCCGGAAAACGGTTTTTCCACCGCTCTCCGACCGAACCAGCGGCGCAACTCCACATCTCCCCCATAGATACGCCAATAATTATGCTTCCGATCACTTTTCCACCAGGCATACATCCAATTCCCGGCCACAGACCAGTTCTTTCCGACGTAAAACTCCACCCCTATATTCGGCACAAGCAACGCATCATAAAGCATGTTCGTTTTCACGGCCATGTAAAAAGGCCCATGTTTTTCCCCAGACTGGAAACCGCCCGTTTCTCCACCGAACGGAGAAAGCTTACAAGGTAAGTACAATGTATCATGCAGGTGGGAGATAACCTGCATGGCAGGGAACGACTTCCGTTTCGATTCATACCAAATATACAAACAAGATGCACGAAGATCCGGAAACAAATTCCGATACATGTACCGATATGGGATGCCGTACCGCAAGCGTTTCAATTCATTTATCTTGTTCTCCCCGTTTCCACTTGCTTCCACCTCGGAAACAATACCTTGCAGAAGCTCCACCGTTTCCGATTTACCGGGCATTCCGGGATCATTCTCCACCAAACGCAGCAATCCCCTCCAGTCACGCCCCACGAATACCGACGTTTTCAGCGTGTCGGGTAGCGGCGAGTAACCGCACACGTGATCGAACAAACGTTTCGCCCTTAGTTCAGACAAACGCCTGTTCAGTTCGATGCTCCCCTCGGGGGACGCCGCACCGACCACCATAATCTTGCAGATAGAGAAAGCCGTGTCCGGCCTGTATTCCAATATCCGGCGGCTGATCTTCTCTAACGACCGCCTGTTATCCCGTAAAGAGAGATCTATTTCCGTTCTACCCTTGTGGAAATATATTTTCACGGAATCCCGTGTCTCTTGAGCGGAAACGAAAAGAACGGAACACGATAAAAAAGAAAGGAGAATTACCTTGAAAAGTCTTAAATATAGGTTTCTACACACACTCGTGTGTGTGTGTGTGTGTGTTTATAAAAAAAATCAATATTTCCAACTTTTTTCTGTTTTTTTTGCATATAACTTACTATAAAATATCTGCTACCCCAGAAAGAGCAACTAACCAAAAACCTTTATACTTTTGAAACCTAATATTTTAATTATAAATTCTATACTTACAATTTTGAAAGCCGCAAAGATACATCATTTTTCGAAATTAACAGTTAATACGCAATATTTTCTACATAAAGATACAAAAAAAGAAAGCGATATCGGGGCGTTACACCATAAAAACAACCTATCGGTTATTATAAAATGATATTGCGCACCCGGCTGATCGGTACGGTTCTCCCACCATGCGGACAACATTAAGGTACTGCAAAAGTATCTTTTCATCTGCAAACAAGGATGTTCAAAAAGAACTTGGTATTTCATAAACACTGAATTTAAGATAATAGGGCAAAAAAATAAAAGGTTCGTAAACCCTTTTAGCCAACAATTTGTTATCTTTGTGCGGTCGTAAACCGACCGTGTTTTTACATTTTGAGAAAAAAAGCGTTTAGCTGATTTCTGTGCAAGCGAAAAGTCCAAAAATTGCATTATACACAGAGAAACAGATAAATGCTCCCCGTGATATGCGGGGGGTATCTCCTGTTTGTGTGTATAGGGCTTGGACTCCCTCGCTTGCGGATAGGCGAATGCCCTTCCGCTTTTTTTATGTTTATTGGCTTGGTGTAGGGCACAAGCGAAATCCTTATAGCAATGGAAAAGACACAGCGAAAACAGTCCCTAAACTGCTTGTCAAACACTCCTAAGCTGTTTGACCTCAAAGAACTACTTAGTTCGCTTAAGATCACCCCCGGACAAATGGGAAACATGAAAGGGTTGATATACATCGAAGGGCTGACGGAAAAACAAGTACGCCAAAAATTAAGCCATGCAAAGATCATCGGAACAAATAGATTCGGCATTAATTCCTGCCTGTATTATATCTTCTTTGAGGATGTAAAGGGGAGATATTTGTGCCTGTTTAACGGTGACAGGGAATGTTTCAGAGCGTTGTTTTTCAGTAAGGTATTACTAAATTAACCCCCTATAAGATAGAGTTGTAAAGTTCTTTTCATCCGCAAAATGAAATGAATAGAACGTAATATCTATATTGTTAAAATTTATTAACGGGGTAAATTCTAATTTGTATTTCTACACGCTTTGAATAATAAAATATATACATATTTTTGAACCATTAAAATATAAACTTTATCATGGAAAAAGCAAATATAGGATTTAAAGCCGGGATCATCTTTGAAAAATTAGGAGAAACCGGACTTATAACCATTGCCGAGCTTGCGAGAAGGCTAAATTTTGCGGCTGATGAAACCGCACTCGCCGCCGGGTGGCTCGCACGTGAGAATAAGATATACATCGAACGGCGAAACGGTTTGCTGTATATCAGGAAAGAGTGATACAACGTATCAAAAGGATAAACGATAAACGCTGGAATGTTTGCAGTGCGTAACACTATTGATGTAAAAGTGCTTTTCATTATCCATTTGAAACCATTTATCAATTTATAACAAATAACAAAGTATGGATAAGCACATCATCGGAGAGAACGCAGGGAAACTCTGGCGCTTATTAAGCACAGACGTACACCGAAAATGGACTTTACAAGAAGTCAAGGATGCAACAGGGTTCAATGACCTGGAAGCTGCCAGCGCAATAGGTTGGCTCGCACGTGAGGACAAAATCCAATTCGAACTTGAACACCACAGCACTAAGGATAAGAACGTCTTTTTATACCTTATGCTGAACGTGTATTTTTAAAGCCTGTTTAAAAATATTGCCCCCGGCGGGGTTTTCGCTGGGGGCTTCCTGCATTTGCATATATAACCTCAAAGGCAAGTCAAATCGGACGGGGTGGCGGTCGGACGGCTGAAAAGTCGAAAACGTAACACAGGCGTGTTACTACTTGTCTTTGACAAGGCATTTTTTAGGGGTGCTGGCATACAATCCGAAAGGGGCGGGAACGGCTGTTCCCGTTTGTTCTCCCTGCAACCTACAGGATATTAACCTTAAATCATTAAGTGATAAACACTATATTTAATAAACCCTTTTAGCCAACAAATTGTTATCTTTATGCGGTCGTAAACAAAAAATAAGCTTATGAAAACTGCTATGGAAAAAAAAGAAATCGGCTTAATGAGACAGATCGGTTATCTCTCTTTTGTCGTTGTTTTGTTGTATGGGCTTACGCTATTTGCGGTTTCTTGTGACAATGATGAAGATCCTCCTCTTCCTCCCGCAGTGGAAAAAGTAGTGCTGGCATTTGGTGTGGATCAGGGTGAAGGTCAGCTTTCGGCTAAACCGGAGTTGGAAAATACGGCTGCGGAAAAGATAGGAGAATTGATCTCTCCGGCTGAAATAGCGAAAGGCACAACGGTGCATTTTCGTGCTACCCATTCCAAATCATGGACAATCATGTATTGGAAAGTCAATGGCGTCATTATTCGTTCTGTGGAGCCGGAGCAGACTTTCGTCATCGATGAGCATAAGGAGGTTCGGGTTGCTTTCAAGCCTTACAAGTCACCGGAACCGGAGGGGCTGTAAAACAAACTGTGTCAGCAAAGCAATAAAATATTAATTTTGCTGACACAGTTTAATTGAATTCTCTTTTTGCTGTTCATTTGCTTTATTTCAGGACTTCGCCCTTCTCGTTGAAGAACACTTCGCTGTCCGTGCCTTCTGCATCGGTAAATGTCACCTTGTAGGTCTTTGTGCCTTCCTCGCTTTCCTCAACTGCGGCTTCCTTGATTGTCAGGTCTGCGAAATCCTTCTTGATCGTGTCCTGAACCGCCTGCGGCAGATCCTTTACCTCGATTGGCTTATAATCGTTCACCATTACCACAATCTCAACATCCGATACCATGTTGCCGGCGAATGCCACTGAACTACCCAATCCCATAACAAGTGCTACTGCAAATAATACCTTTTTCATAATCCAATCTATTTAAATATTTAACATATGGTTTCTGAAAGACAAAGAACAAACATTGTGCCAAACAAATAAGCAAGTCATATATACCTGATAATCAAAAGCATACAAAAAACACATATATTTATTGAAGAACTGTTATCTGTGTATCATTTCCACATTTTGTGGAAATGATACACAGACTTTCTATAATTGCCTCCGGCGGGGTTTTCGCCGGGGGGCTTCTTGCATTTGCATATCTATCAAAAAGAAAGCAATATCGGAGCGTTACACCATAAAAACAGCCTGCTGGCAATGACAAAATGATATTGCGTGCCTGGCTGATCGGTGCGGTTCTCCCACCATGCAGACAAATCCCGGTAACAGAATGACAAAGCGGACACCCAAAATTGCGTTAGGGATTGCAGAGTAAAGCCCACAGCCTTTAGGCGAGGACTTGGAGCGTAAAGCCCGACCGTCCCACGGGAACGCCCAAAAGAAAAAGAATCCCCCGAACATTCATCCGGGGGACATTCAGGCCGTCACGTCAATTATAATACAGATTAAGATCATCCGTACTTATCTCCTTCCCGTCCCGGAAAACAAGGCTCTTTTTCTCGATCTCCTTTCCGTTTTTGTAAACGGTCACTACCCACTGCATCGGCTCGTTCACAACGCCGTCCTCTCCGTCCACGACACCACCGGAAACGGCAAACTCGATCGCCTTTCCCGTCGTGCTTAACGTCACCTTTTCGACGGCCAGTTCTTCATCGCTTAGAATCACCGGGCTTGCGAGGCTTTCCCCCGTCGCCCCGTCTTTCAACTGCGTACCGTTGGCGACTACCACGACCGACTTAATGAAGCTGCGGAAATCTCCCGACTGCTCGATCGTTACCTCATACATCGCCCCTTTTCCTCCCGGTTCGTCGTCGTCCTTGCTGCAACCGACGAAACACAATGCCATGCACACGCATACGGCTGACAAATACAAATACTTTCTCATACCTTCAATTATTTAAGTTTATAAATAGATCACGCACCCCAGGCCGACATGGTTGTTATTCCGGAGAATGGAGTTAAACAACATTTCAAACCTGTATTCGGCAAAAAGAGCCACTTTCGGGCTTAGCAACATTTCCGGCCTTATCCCGACCTCGTACCCATACACGAAAGCCTTGCTTTTCTCCAGGTACACAAGATCGCTTTTCGCCTTGGCTTTCTGGTAGCCGATCGTCCCGGCTGCGATCCCCAGGAGCGAGAATTTCCGTCCTTTCAGGGCGTAATAGGCCAGCTCCGGGCCGACCGTCACGGTGTTTGCCTTTACCAGATCCCGGTTTAGATTCCGGTAATTAAGGTTTGCCCCCACCTTGAAAGCCTTGTACACCTTTCCAAAACCGAACGTCCCCTGCACCTGACTTTCATCCACGATATAGCCCAGCTTCACGTTCATATACTGGCTTCCGATATATTGTGCCCTGCACACGGCCACCAGGCACAAAAAGAGCGATAATACGGCAATTTTTCTCATAACCTCATTGATTTACTTGTATCGTTACATTCTCTTTCACTGGCAGACCGTAACGGCTTGAAACGGTAAACTCGATCACCGCCTGCCCGGTCGCATCCGGCCGGAACGTCACCAGGTTGTTTTTTTCCAGTGCCACGCCCTCGCCCCTTGTCGCATCATACCCGGAAATATACACCCGGCCGCTTCCCTTTACGAACCTGGCCGACGCTTTCACCCCGTAAAGTTCCGTATCAAGCTGCAAATAAAATTCCGCTTCCTCCGATACCAGCATAAGATCCGGCACGTTCTGGAAACGTATGTTTATCTCCGGGCTGGAAACTTTCAGTTTGATGCTGTCGGATCGTGTCACAAGTTCGCTGGCTACCCCCATGACGATATACGCCTCTCCCTCGGTTGCCGGGATAAAATCGAAATCCAGCCGATTGTTTGCCTTGAAATCATATTCAAACGTTTCTCCGGGGCTGTATTCGTTGTTATCCACCAGGATAACGCCGTCCCCGTCCCTGACCTCAAAGCGTGTCAATATCTGATCCCCGTTGTCCGGATCAAGATCCGAGATCGTAAGGGTGCAATTAATGGGCTTCCCCACTACGGCCGTATTGCCGTCTATACTTTTCAGCGTCACGGAAAAATCCCGGCTGACAAGTTTCAGTTCGTCGTCGCAAGACGACAAAAAGACCAAAGCGCACAAGGCGGTAACTAATTTTCTCATACGATTTATTTTATTTGTTCACGATAATACGGTCAAACAGAGCGTTCAGATCCACCCCTTTGCTCCTTAGAAAAGCGATGTATTTCACCACCACGGGGGCGGTTTCCGACTGCTCGATGTTGCAAAGCTGCTGGCGGCTGATCCCCATTTCCTCGGCAACGCTTTTCGCCGTCAGGCTTAGCCTGATCCTTTCTACTTTCAATTCATTACTTAGTTCCATAAATGAAATTTAAAGGGTTTATTCTCTTTTGGTTTTTTATCACCTCATAATGCAAATGATTCCCGGTACTTATCCCGGTGCTTCCCACGAACCCGATCACGTCCCCCTTTTCCACCTTCGCACCTTTCCGGGTGTAAATGAGTGTCAGATGTGCGTATCTGGTCTGAAATCCGAAACGGTGCGTAACGACTACCGTTTTCCCATATCCGGGCGTTTCACCTGCGAACGTCACCGTCCCACTGGCTGCGGCGTGTACGGTAGCCGCATACACCGCCGCCATATCCAGGCCTGCGTGAAACTGCCTTTCACCGCTTATCGGATGCGTCCGGTAGCCGTAACGGTCGGATATCCGGTATTTCTCTTTCAGGGGTGCGACAGAGGGGACGAAACGGTAAATATCCCCGTCCTTTTGGACGATCCCCCACACCGGGGCGATGTCCCCGTAATCCCCTGCGGTCTGCAACACCTCCACGATCAGCGAACGTTTGTCCTGCGCCCCCACCCGGCCGACAGGGATCAGCGCAAGGATCGCAAGGCTAAATATCCTCCACATTCACGATGTCGCTGTTCTCCAGGTCAAAAAGAACGTGACGGCCTCCGTTCTTCTCGTTAATCTCGATACGGAAAACTTTCTCGTCCGGAATGGTGAACTTATCGAAAGCGATCACGTATTTCATCCGGCCGTTCCCCTCTATCCTGGGCGAATAATTCTCCGAGAACAAAGCCTGCTGATCCACTTCCTGGGATGCGGTCAGCTTGGCCGTTTTCTTGTCGATGATGTAATACCGGATATAATCTATATCATAAGGCAGTTTGCTTTTGTTCTCGATCTCAAAGGTAAACAGGAGCAAGTTATCATATATATGCAGGTTGTTCACGGAGAAAACGATCTTGTTGCGAACGATCCCCTTGTTGAATATCCCCCTTTTTGCGTTATACACCCGGCTCATGACCTGATCCCTTTCCCCGGCCGGGATAATGTTGTCGGTCAGGATCACGTTCGCCTTTTTCTCCGGCCGTTTCTCCCCTATCTCATAGACGAACGCCTCCGGCTCCTGCCGATAATCCACGTTGAACGTGTAGAACTTCCCCCCTTCGGTCGCCAGCGACACGTTTGTCTGCCTGGGAAATTCCTCCACCTTTCCCGTGGCTGCGATCATTCGCACGATATTCTCGGTATTCTCGGCCTTGCTTACCTGTATGCAGGTATCGCCGTAATCTATATAAATCACCTTTTCCGGTGCGATCAGGTGCGTTTGCGACACCTCATTCAGATAGATAGTGTCCGGCCGTATGCTCGACATATCGGGCAGGAAATAGTTCGTATGCTCCAGGCTGTCGGCATAGGCCACGTTAAACGAATAGAAAAAACCTCCCTCGGTCGCCACGCTGACGGTCGTCTGCTTGCTGAAACTTTTCCGGTTGGCCTTTATGCGCAAGATATTAGGCACGCTCTCCGGGTTATCGACGGCCACGAAGTCCGTAACGGCCTGGTTATACTTCACGGCCGAGGGGAATACAAGATGTATCGTCTTGGAATAATTCACTGCGATAGGCAGGCTTTCCACCGGGCGGATCTGCGCCCCGGCCGAGGAAACGGCCAACGCCAGGATAAAAGAACAAATAGCTTTCATTTCAGATATAGTTTATAGTTCGACTTCACGGTGACAACGACCTGGTTGTTCTTCTTCCGGAACACGCTCTTTGCCGCATTGCTCACCGCATTAACCCCCGTACTTAGGACGTCCGTCCCGTAAGAGGTAACGTTCATATCGCTAACCACCTCGTCGGCCGCCTCCTTTGTCGCTTCCGCCTTGATGTTCAAGGGGACATATATACCGGGCAGTCCGTCCCTGTCGTACACGGTCTTTTGCATCTCATAGATGCTGTTCCCGATCCGGACGGATTCAACCGTTATATTGATCCTGTCCTGTGCGAGCTTCACCACCCCGAAAACGGCCGTCCCCTTGTTAATCACCATGCCGCCGGGCAGTTGCATTTCCTGGAGCGTGACAAGTTTTATCACGCTCCCGTTCGTGATCTTCTGATCGCCCGACACAATGGCCTCTATCGTGTTCCCCTTGTTCTCCGGTTCTTCCCCCGAAAAGAAACGTCCTACTGTCCTTTCAGGCTCTTCCTTCTTCGGCGTTTCCTTTTTCGGCCGGGCTTTCGCCGTTCTCCGTTTCATGGCTGCGGCCGCTTTCATACTGTCGGCTCTCTGGTTCTGCCTTAACTGTTCCTGCAAGGCTATCACTTCCGGATCTTCCCGGTACATAGCCCCCGAACGTTCCCGGTACACTTCATCGGTAAAATTCTCGTACTCCGGCCGTCCGTCCGTATTCATCATATCGTCCAGGGTAAAATCGCTTTGCTGCTGTGCCCTAAGCGAAGTGTTCACGCTCCCGTCCTCTTCCCGGTTGTCCCCTTTCCCGGTCAGTGCCAGCGTAACGGCCAGCACCACCAGCACGAAGATCCCCAGGGATGCGAACAGGATTATTTTTGTTTTCGTGGCCTTATCCATAGTGTTACTTTTTTTCAGGTTCTTGTTCTATCCGGACAATCTGCTGTATAAACTGGTTAAAGAAAAATCCCGTCACGTTCTCCGGAAATTGCGGCGTGGTTCTCACGATCTCCCCTTTCGTCCTGATAAGAAACCTTAGCTTCTGCCCCGAAACGCCGTAAATCGTCAGGGTGGAAGTGAAAGCCACCTTGTACGGCTCATTGTCCCCGGCGATCGTCTGGATGCTGTCTATCTCGCATTTATAGACCGCCCCGTTCTGCACCGCATCAAAATAGGCCTTATCATTATAATACTTTGAGAACACGGCGTTCAGATCGTTCTTATTGACATAAAAAGCGGCGTGCGCCTGATTTTTTTTCAGGTTCAGGCGATCAAAACTGTTAGCGTACCCGGTCGCCTCGGCGCACGTCTTTTTCACCAGAGCAAGAAACAGAGCCTCGCTATCCTCGGCGTGCGTTTTCAGGTACTCGCCGGATCGCTCCACCACGACCACCTTATCCAATGCCGTAAAATTCACCACCAGTCCCCAGGCCAGCACCAGGACAACCACCACCAGGGCAAAGCCCAGGCACAATTTTAAGTTTACCGCTCCTTTGCGCTTGGCCTCGGCCAGTGTATCAAAATCTTTCAGTATATCGTCTTTATTCATAAGATCAGGATTTAAAACAGTTCACGACAAAATTTCACGCTTTTGGCAAACAGGAAAAGTTTGAACACGAAAGCGAAAAGAAGTCCCAGCATGGTATATTTATTCTGTCCGCACATGTGCATGATATTCTCCGCAATGATAGACCCCAGGGCGTTGGCTATCAGGAACGCCGGGATCGTCATGTAACAGACAAACAGGTTTTTCAGGTATGCGTGCGTATAATGCCTCGTTTTCTCGTCCATGTAGAGTATTACGGCTATCGGCGTGACGATCTCCAGGAGTATAAGATACAGATACCTGGCGGCGGCAAAGAAGAAAAATATATATTTCGTTGCGTACAGGAGTATCGTATAAGCCGCAATATTGAACGGCAGCATGATAACCTCCTGAATCTGCTGCCCTACCCAGTTATGCCGCCTTTGCACGTCCTCGATATAGTCCTTTGTAAAGGTTACGATCGCCTCGTCAATGCTTAGATCCACGTCCTCCTGATAACGGCTTATCAATTCGTTCTGAATATTCCCAAGTGCCGTTTCCACGATCGTAAAGGCGAACGGTGCGACCATGATAATGGCGAACACATAAATATAGATATAGAACAGTTTGAAGAACTGTTTCATATCGACGGGCTTGTCCCCCTCGCTAAAGGCCTCTTTCCATGCCGTCACGAACTTTTGTATCACGATGATAACGGCGATAAAGGAACAAAGTGCGATAATCCCCTGGCTGACACCGTTCATCTTGACGGCCTCGTATGCGCTAATCACATTGTCGATCACTTCCATAGGCTCACTTCTTGGCGGTTGATTTCAGGGCTGCGATCCGCTTTATAGCGTCATTGACCGTATTAAACCTCGCTCTCTCGTCGAGCATCTTGTCCCGGTTCTCTTTCAGCTTGTTATCCAGATCCACGATAATCTTTATCCTCTCCCCGTCGGTCATGCTCACCGAGGGCGATATGATCGTCCGGATCAGGTCAAAGGAAAGCACGCTTTCCTCCATGATCCTGTTCAGCACGTTCGTATATTCCCCGTATGCCTCCTGTCCGGTAAACACGTCCGACCGGGTGCACTCTTTCGCCGCCAGTTCCAACATTTCCCCCTGCATGGAAAGCACCTGCAACACCATTTTGGAGTTTTTGATAACCCCGTTCACCTGCCGGTACAGATCCAGGCTCTTAGTCAATATGTCCCTGGATTCCCCCAGTACTTGAAACTGTTCGTATGCCTGTTTAAGTTCTTTCGCCCAGGTTATCTGCGATAGCTGCGTCAAGGCCGGATCGGACACCACCCACTGGCCGAACGCCGTACAGTAAAAGCACATCATCACAAGCAAACTACATAGACATTTCCGTTTCATAACTTTTCTGTTTTAATTGTTTATACTTCTCTATGGCCGTTTCCATGCTTCCGGCCTCCTTGTAAATCTCCTGCAATTTGTTCCATTTCTCGCCGTCGGTCTGGAACGCAAGCAATTTTTCCGGTGAAAGCTCCAGGCGTACCACCGTTGCATAACTATCCATAAACCGGATGAATATCTCCGAATACGGCCGTACCCCTGAAAAGTCGTTACGGATCGACTTCATCAGGTTTACGTGGCTCCGGTTCTTGATATGGAACGCCTCTACCGTCTGGTCGTAAACGATCTCGTTGGCCGGAAGCACGTATAAGAGTTGCGTATTGGCGATAATGCCTTTCGTGTACTCGTTATCGGGAAGCTGCGCCAATGACTGGACGATCGTACCCACCGCCCCGTTTTCCTTGCGGAGTTTCTGGTAACAGAACGCCACCGTCGAATGTATGTCCGCACCTGAAAAGGTGTCCTTTATAGACTGGCTTTCTGCGTACTCGTCAAAGATCAGCATCCCCCTGACGGAACGATCCGAAAGGATCTTGTTCTCTATCGTATCGAAAAGGATTGTCATAATGACGGAAATCAGGAACGGATCTTTCTTTATCTTCGTCAGTTCAAAGACGATAAAATCCCGGTTCTGCATATCGTTCTCCAGTGGGGACGGCTTGCACACGTTCTCATAAAATCCCCCCGGCATAAATTCCGAACACACGTGCAGGAAGCTGTCTATATCGAAGTATTCCGGCAGGATATTCAAACGCTCATACAGTTTTTTCCCCTCTCTTTGGACGTACCTGTAAAAGTCCGGGAAACAATGGCCGTCGGGAATATCCTCGTAGTAACGGCAAATGATCTTTGTCAGCGAAACAACTTGTTTCGTGTCCTCCATGATCGCCTTAGACCGCCAGAATTTAAGCACCAGGTTTACAAGCGTCTTTATCTTCTCGTTGTCCGGCTGCTTCCCGGCCGTATAGAACGGATTGATCCCCAACGGGCTGCTGCCGTCATAATCAATATGCAGCGACCTGTCCGGGTACAACTGCGAAAGCTGGTAAAAGCTCTTTCCGAACTCGACGACGATCTGTTTATAATTCTGCTCGATGTTCTGCTGGATGATGTTCAACGACGTAACCGACTTTCCCCCACCCGTCGATGCGACGATAATCATGTTACGTGCCGGAATGCGTTTCTTATCTGCGTCCCAAACGTCCTTTCGAATCGGTGTTTGATACAGCCGTTCGTTAAACAAGATCCCCTCCTTGTCGCTGCGGAACGTAGAGTAATTGATCCCCATGCAGAGCGACGAATGCAGATCCGAAAGAAACAGGTAGTCCGGATTCAGGTTGTTTTCCCGGCCGATGATCGAGCCTATAAAGATATTATAAAGCCCCTCGTAACTTGGAATGTAATATTTAAACCCGGCGTTCGTGAAAATCATTTTTACCTGTTCCGTCTGTCGGTTCAGGATCGTTTCGTCATCCTCCAACAGCAACACGTTCAGGTGCGTTTTGCAAAGCACGTTTTCCTCGTTGATGATCTCCTGCTCATACGAGGCCAGGCCGTCATAACGGCTTTTTATGGCCTTGTCAAACTCCCGGTAACGGCCGAACAGCTTCACCCTCTCGGCCAGTTCCTCCCGGTAGCTTCCCCCGGCGAATTTCCATATCTGGTTTACCACATGGGAACAGGGCACATGAACGCCGATCCTTTCCAGCATCGACATATAAAGCTGGCTGTTTGCCTCCTGCAAAGTGCTGTCCGTAACATATACTTTCATCCTGTCGGGCAGATACCTTTCATCACAAACGGCAAAGAATATCCCTTTCTTCTGCCCGATCCTTATCATATCGGAACACTGTATATCCCTTAGTCCCTCGTCGTCATGGAAACCGTTCACGTACCGAAAAAGGTGCTGTTTCACCTCGGCCACGTTCAACGGCCGGATCTGCGTGCCACGGATATTCCGGATAATGGAAACTGCACTCTCCACCGATTCCAGAAACTCGGCCAGCCTGTCCCGGTCTGCCTTCGCCAGTTTCTCGCTATACGCCAACGGGTTGGCCTGGTACGCTTTTTCAAGGCTTTGCAGTCCCGAAAGCGTAAAGGACAATATGCAGAAGTGATGCAGGTATTCCCGTCCGTCGAAATACTTCCTTTCGGCCGTCTGTATATAGCCCTCCCCCTCGATCACATATTCCGGCTTGAATTTCCTGCGTAAAAACACGTCCTGCTTATGTATAAACCCGGTTCGGACATACTGGAAAGCCCGGAATAACTCGTTATGCCTTTCCTCCAGATCCGAGCGATCCAGCGAATAGGCCTCCGGCAATTCCAACAGGTAGGAAACGGATATTTCGCCGGATTTGGTAAGTATGGAAGATCCTACCGTATCCAAGATACAGTACGCTTGCGCTGCCGATATTTTCATAAAAAGAGTGTTTACAGGCTGTTTAACAGATCCTTATTCGATATGACAAATACCTGTCTTTTGAACTTGCCGAACTTGCGCTGCATGGAAAGGTTGATAAAGACGATCCGCAAGACCACAGAGGCGAACGCCCCGGCCACCAGCGAAACGATAAAGGCCAAAAAAGATCCCTCCCCACTCATGGCACTTGTCAGGAAGCCCACGACAAAAAGAACAATCACAGCCAGGATAATACAATAGATGCAAAAAAACTTCGTTCTCATTCCATGCACTTTCAGGGGTGTTTCCAGCCCCTTTCTAACCTGGAAGTCCATTAGAGGGACATTTTAAGTTTGCTATTGATAAGTGCGATAACGGCTGCAATGATCGCAAGCCCGATGATGATGTAACCAACTACCCAGAGTAAGTTTACAATACCCTCTTTTCTTGTTCCCTGTCCGTCCCGGTCTATAATCTTATCATAATTCATCACCACACCGATCCCCACTCCCACGATCAGGAGCATGGCGATCACCGGAACGGCATAATCACTAAGGAATGTGTTTACTTCATTTCTGATACCTCCAGTAGCCTGGAGCAAGATAAACAAAGGCGTTTTCATAAGGAGTTTATTTTTAAGTATTTAAGTAAATAAATTCTTATCCGGCCAATCCAAAAACAACCTTTGCTATTGCACTGGAGTTTCAAACTGGAGTGTATTTATACAATTATATTGTACAAAATCCATTCCAATTTGACATAATACACTACTGTTTTAATAAATACACTAATTATCAAACTTTTATAATTTTACCCCTTTTTTATATTCCACAAAAAAGTGTGGAGTTGTCCCACACTTTGTAGAATGTCGCCACACTTCCCTTGTTATTCAATGCCTTGTATATCCCTTATGATCTGCTGGTAATTTTCCTCTATATCCGAGGCCAGTACGGGATGCACGATCAGAAGCGGATCTTCCTTGTCCTCGTACATTTCAAACCTCAAATGAAAGTTCCTCATGTTGGAATGTGCCGCACTCCCCACGAACTCGCCCGATTTCAGGCTGGTAAAGAAATTCGTGTCGTATATTTCCTCTTTCTGCGTGGAAACTGTACGGCTGCGGTTCTCCCCTCCCCGGCTGCTTCCGGTGGTCTTTGAAACCCTCTGCCTCTCCTCTTTTCCAAAAACAAGCGGGTAGCTTTTCAAGGCCTCTATGTCCTTTGTCCGGCCAAAGAACTGGTTCCCGAAATTGGATTCTATCGAACTGCGGTCATATTTCCCGTATATCTTCTCGATCTTCGCCGCCGACTGCGTGAGGAAAACGAAACTGCAAAGGTATTCCCTTAGAACGGACGGCAGTTTCTCGAAATCGGCGATCCGGAACGTGGTCGCTTCATCCAGGAAGTAGAAGAACGGCACTTTGTTCGCCAGCGTGAAACGCCGGGACGAAATGGAAAGCATGAGCGATATAACCGGGGAAATCAGGTTTTCGATCTGATAGGCGTTCGATACGACAACCAATTTCGGACATTCCGGATCTATCAGGTTAAAGTCGAAATCATTTCCGGAAAGGACATAACACACCTTTTTTTCGTTGGCGAGCGTGCTTAGACTGTTGGTAAGGCTGCTTAGATAGCTGCTTTGCGTCTTGGGGCTGTCCTTTGCGTCCAGGAATGCCCCGGCCAGTACCCGGCTCTGGTGCTTGCCCTCCAGGAACGACGTTATCCGGACAGTTCCGGCCGAACAAATGAAATTAACGATATGGGGTATCGTGCAAAACTGCGGATAATCGTTATAAAACCGGATCGAAACGCCCCTTAATATCCCCAACGCCCCGTTAAACCACTCGTCCCGTTTGCCGTCCTTTCCCTGGTAGGCGGTCAGCATATCATCCATTAGCTGCAAGAACAAGGTTTCATTCTTCACCACGGAAGGACGTATCGGATTTGTCCGGTGCGTCCGTTCCATATCCGTGAAACTGATCTGGAAGCACCCATAAGGGTAATTATGTTTTTTTACCAGGTGTACGGCTGTCCTTGCCAGGTCGAAATCCTTGTAATTATAGACAAATCCGGCAAACCCGGCCTGTATATACTGGCTTAACAAGGGCTTTCCTATGCTTTTGGTCTTTCCGGAGTTCGCCCCACCATAGACCAGGAAATTATCGAACGGATCGGCAAAGGTTATTTTCCTCCCTCCCCCGGCCGACAGTTCAAAACGGTATTTCTGTCCTTTTTGCTGCTGTTTCCCGGAATTTGGAAGCAACAGCACAACAACGATGATCCCCACCAGGCAGGCGATCCCTATAATAATATACATCATCATATCATAACTCTTTAAACGGGTTTAGAAAACTGCCGATCTGTTTTATCAGCATCATTTTTATATTAGCCGGGTTCTGTATAAGGCTGACGGCCTTTTTCACGTTGCCTACAAGCATCCTTTCCGTCCGGAAGCTATCCCCCAGGATCTCGTTTATCAGCTTTTGTTTGGCCTTACCACCGATAAACCCGACCGTCTTGTCTGCGCTTCGGTGCGTTCCCCTTTCCCGGCCTCCGGTATCTTTGGCGTACCCGGTAAAGGCAAGCAAATCCCGGCGTTCCATAAAGAAAGAACTTTCCCCCTTGATGTAGGTATAGTTTCCGGCCTCGTCCCTTTCGATCGTATATCCCCTCTCCCTCATGGCCTTGTTTATCTGCCTTACCGTCCGGTATTCGGGATTTGCCAGGCACTCCCTAAGATCCTCGTTCCTGACTGCGTACCCATGCTTGTATCGGTCTATCAGATTGATCTCATTCTCGTATGCGTATTTCCGGATCGCCGAAATCGGCACATAGGTTTTCGTTTCCCTATCAAACAGTACATCATAAGACACCTCTTTAAGCTCTTTCCTGTATTTCACCGGATCGGGTTCAGGCATGGGCGTTTCCGCTTCGTTTTCCGTTTCTTCCGGATGTGCCTCGCTCCCCGGCGTTTCCTGCTGTGGCTGCTGCGCTTCCTCCTTTGTTTCCGGCTTTCCGGTCACGCTTTTATCCTCTTCCGGCTCGATCGGCACTTTCTGGTATGTCAGGAAAGAAATATTCTTGGCTTCCAGGCCGTTTTCCCGGTAGGCCACGCCCTCCTGCTTGTACTTGTACAGGTTAAACCGTTCGATAATGCCCTCCATGTGGCGGCTCTCCAGTTTCGGATCGGCGAATTTTTTCAGATCCTTGTGCCGTATGCTCACCCGTTCACCCTCCCGTGAAAAGGAATGTACCCCTTTCCGTACCTTATGCGTGTAGCCTTGTTCTTTCATGGCTACGACAATCTGGTTAGCGGACGTAAAACGGTAGTTCTCCAACAGGTTTTTAAGCTCCGGGTTCTTGATCTTCTTCAAGACGGCTTCGGCCGTCGGTTCGCTTTTCACCAGGTTTATTTGATGCTCGTATGCGAACTGCCGGACGGTGGCGAACGATACCGTCGTATGGTTTTGTTCATCATAAACCACTTTATAAGCGACCTCTTTCAAGGCCTTTTCCCCCTTCTGTGCTTCATCTTTTACATACGTCGAGAAACTTATATCCTTTACCTGCAAACCGTTCTCCCTGTACCCGGCCGGGTTCGCCTCGTACTTTGTCAAGTCGAAACGTTCCGTTATGCTTTTTAGCTGCTCGTCTGACAGAGGTTGTTCGAACGCTTTCAAGAGCCTGTGTTCAACCTGGAACACTTCACCCTCCCGTGAAAAGGAATGCACCCCCTTCCTTACCTGGTGCGTGTAACCTTGTTCCCTCATGGCTGCGACGATCTGGTTTGCCGCCGTAAACTGCTCGTCCTGCAATATCCTTTTAAGCTCCGGGTTCGTGATCTTCCCGATCTCGGCCGATACCTGCGGACGTACATAAGTTTCCCCCTCTTTGGCCTGGTAATCGAATTTCCGGTTAAAACATTCCTGTACCCTGACTTTCCAGCCCTCATGTGAAAAACCCCGTTTCACCGTCCCCCTGCCCTCCAGTTCCCAGGTGTTCCCGGCCGATTTAGCCCCCGGAGAAAGTTTCACTTTCCCGTCCAGGCTCTTGCGTGAAACGATTACGTGAACGTGTAAGTTCAGACCGGGTTTAGGCTCTCCGATCCTGGCGATCCCCTGTTTCACCTCTTCATCTTCCGGATGATAGGATCGTTCCGTTTCCACACGTGCGTAATACATGAGATCCTGGCCTCCCCTAATATTGTCCCGTCCGAAGTTCAAGGCGTATTCATCCATAGCCGAACGGGTGAACGCCTCCAGCTTTTGGAAAACCTCTTTTTTCTCCTGTGGTGTAAGTTCCTTTAAATCGTCCACTTTCCGGCCGATAAGGTGCATTTGTTCCGACTGCGACGGATTGAGCGAAAGCATGAAGAATTTAGCGTCGTTAGCCCCTAACGCCTTTTTGTTCCCGTCTATATCCATAATTACCCGTTCGGGTGAAATATCCTGCTCCGTATGGGAGAAAAAACGCTGTCCCTCCCCCGTTTCCTTTTCCAGATAACGCACCAGGTCGTGACAGCTTCCCGTATTTCCGCTTTTCACGTCCTCGGCCGGGTGTACTTTGGCAAACATAGGCTTATCTCTTTAGTTCGTCCTTTAACCTTTTCACCCACATATCCAGCGTATTACGGTCTATCTCATAAACCGTATCGTTGAATGTCGGTATCTTCTTCACCTCGTCGATACGCTCCACGATCTCCAGGATCTTGTGCGTATTGCATCCGACGGCCGGAGTTCCTTTCTCCTGCCGGGCTATTTCGAGATCCGTTTGCAGTTTCCCGGCCTTCTCCCGGTTTTCCCTGGCTTCCTGTTCCAGTTGCTTGGAACGCTCCAAAAGTTCCTGTACCTGTGAGATGTGCATATATTCGTCCGGATTGTCCCCCGGCGTTTTCACTTCCCCGACAAGCGACAAAAGGAGTTGTTCGATGTTTTTCAGCCTTACGTTAGTGGATTTCTCAATGCCCCGGACAACTTCGATCACCCGGCTTGCCTGCTCTTTGGCCGCAATGTTCGGCGGCATTACATTCGACTGCGGGGTGATCCCCGTTGTTTCAAAATAGAGTAACATTTCGGCCACGAACGCATCGTGCGATTTGTTTCCTTTCAGCATATCAAGCCTAAACCTTGTACTCTCCTTTATACGGATAGACGTATCTTTACTTGTTGTTGCCATAATTTCACGTATAGGGGTTTGCATACATAAATATCGGCTACAATATACTATAATTCAATGAATTATCAAAATAATGTATGCAATATGTATGCAATTCGCATACATATAAACAAGTAAACAGTTATATATCAGTGATTTAGAAAATCAGCATTGGACTAAGTCCAATGACTGCTTGCTCACTTTGGTAAACCGTCGTTCTCTCTCTCCTTGCTTCGCTCGTCGCTCCTGGAACGCTCCGCACGGCTTCGCTCCAATACATCAGACACCCAGCCCCCAAAATGCACATTACAAATGTACACCGCCCCCCAAAAAAGTGTACATTTGTAAAACGGCGGCAATCGTTCCGATCACCTTAGATTTTACAACACAAAAACAAAATTTCACATATTTTAACGCGCGGAAAAATCGCACTAAAGAAACGCTTCGCTCATTTTTTCTCCGTTTCTCATTTTCCGTTTTCAAAATGCACATTTTCCAGCCGTTTTTGAAGCCTGTGATTCCCTAAAATTTTCCTTCTTTGTGAGAATAGTCTTTGTAGAGGTTCTTTGTAAGAAAGCGTTTTTTCATTTATAATTAACTGAAATACAAATCGTTATAAGTGAAAAAACACAACCTAAAATACTCATTTTACTAAAATCCGAAGGGGGAAAATACTTATTTTACTAAAATTACCCCCTCCAATAAATACCCATTTTACTAAAGGTTACAATAAAAAATACTTGGTATTTTTTGGCGGTATCTTTTATTTCTTTAACTTTGTCCCGAACTCAAAAAAAAAGCCTATGGCGACCAACGACATCACCCTCTATATTCCTCCTACGGAGGAAGAAGTAATGTTAATCCAGCCGAATAACGTAACATTCGGCCAGTACTCTGTGACCGAGTGGCAAGAAAACCTCCTGACGCTGATAAGCGACCAGATCCAGCAACACATGACCAGGGAAAAACAACTGCCTAAAGACCTCTTTAACCAGCCTGTCGTCGAGATCAAATGCGACGAAGCCGGGGGGAAGAACAACAAGAGCAAAGTTCTGAAAGAGGCTATCGCCATGATGCGGAAAAACTTTTCCTTTCGCTGGGTGCATCCCAATATCCACCAGACGGTGGAAACGTTCGGGGTGGTGATAACGACGGTACACAACATCAAAGGCACAAACCGGGTAGCCCTGACGCTCAACCCCTGGGCGATCCCTTTCCTGCTCTACTACGGTACGGGTGTCGGCGGTACAAGGTACGGGAAGAACATCGCCTTAACCCTCCGGGGCAATTACACCAAGCGGCTCTACAAGATCATTTGCAGCCAACGGGACAGACGGGAGTATTATTACTCGATCGACCAATTCTGCAAAGACCTGGAGATCCCGGCCTCCTACTCGAACGCACAGATCGACCAAAAGGTTTTAAGGCCTGCACAGACACGAATCAAGGAAAGCGAGGCCGATGTATGGTTCGATTACAAATTCATCTGCAAAACGCCTAAAAAGGGGCAAAAACCGAAAGCCGACACGATTATCCTGTTCATCCATGCGAGAAATCCCCAAGAACTGCGAGGCGACCAGCAACAACAATACTCGTTCGTTTACCGTTGGGTTTACGGTGCTTTAAGCTATCCGAGCGACAACACCCCGGTAAGGGCACTCGACAAGATCCTGGAAAGCGGACGGCTGAAAGACGTGTACGACCGTTGTGCATATTACGACGATAAGGTTTGCAGCGGTGAAATGAGTACAGCCCACGCACAAAATTCACTGGCAAAGATGCTGCGTGAGGATTTCGGTATCAAGGCCAGGGGGAAAAAGAAAGATCCCGACCTGTTTGGTTAAATCCAGAAGATTTTCTATATTTGTGTGCGGCCGGGGTGGTTCCCGTCCGTCTGGGGGCTGACGGCTATTGCACGTCAAGCCTTAAAAGTGGGGCGAATTGACGTATTACGACATCCCCACTTTTTCATATACCCCTATATTGTAATGCACATTACAATAATACTAAAATACTAAGATAAGTCTATACTAATCTTAGTATTTTAGTAAAACGAGTATGCTTGAAATCTGCCTCCGGCGGGGTTTTTACTGGGGGCTTCTGACCTTTGCACTGTTTCCTATTGTTCCGTAAAATCAGTGTCGCACAGTCCGCACCTTAACACCAGCCCGGATTTTCCCCACACGTTACAGCCGCACCCACAGGTGTATTTCTTCCGCTTTCCGCTTTTGCTCTCCCCCTCGTCCGGATCTTCCGGTTCTTCCGTTTCGTCCCCGTCGCCTCCGGCGATGCGGATCGGCCGGGTAGGTACAGCCGCCAAAGTCGGCTTGTACCTAAGCCGCAAGTTTTGCAGATCCTCCCGGCTTAGCGTATTGAAAACCTGCTCGAACTTCCCTCCCGGAATGATATAATGCGTAATGCTCTGGCCTGTCCTTTTGCCTCCGGCCTCCCCGGTGTCGGACGGCATCAGTCCGACCTGGATCATCTTGTCAGCCCATTGCGAATTATGATACCCTCCCCGGCTCGGCCTGCCGAAATCCTCCTGCCACAAATGGCACATTTCATGTACCAGGGTAGAATGCCAGTCCCGATCTTCCCGGTTCATAAAATCGGGGTTGATGCTGATCTCGTGAACGACCTTTTTTTCCTGCCCGTCCCCTCTCCAACGGTTGGCGGCGAAAAAGCCGAACGCCCCACCGTGACGGGACATATTCACGATACATTCCGAAAGCTCACCGTTAAAAATTGCGTCGTTGTAAAACTGATACAAGTCGTCCAACGTCTTAAACTGGATCGTCGTTATCATAAGCCTTTTGTTTTTCAATCTGAATGCAAAGATACGGATATTTTTGTAATGTACATTACAAAAATACTAAAATACTAATATTAGTATAACCGGATATAAAAGATACCCATTTTACTAAAATACTTGAATAAGTACACGTTACGTTTACAAAATACACCACTGTAATGCGCATTACAAAAATACTATTTTTAGTATATACTAAAAAACGCATCTATCCGGAAGATTATTTGAGATAATTTTCCTATCTTTCGGCCGAAGAATTCCGGAACGGAAATATTAAAAATATCCACGTTCCCAATAAACCATATACGCCCATGTTTCCAAATTACAAAGACTTTCAGATAGCTGTTTACTACACCCTGGGAAAAGCACTTCCCAAGCATATAGAGGAAGTGCAGACGGAGATCATCGAGAATTTCGATATAAAATACAATTCTCCCATGCTCGAACACCCGTTACTACGTACCCCCATTTACGAGAAAATCATCCTCCGCATATTAGATACGATGAACGATTTAAAAGAAATCGAAATGTCCGACGACCGTACCCACGTCATCCTTACCGGAATTGGGAAACAACGCCTGGACGAGTACGAAAAAGAGATAAACCAACGGTTGCCTTTCATCCTAAGGCAAAAAAAATTCAAACGTCACACCAAAGAAGAGTTAGAGAAGGCATACCGGGAACTTAAAGAGTACACCGATGCGTATCTCTCCCAGGATTGAGCGCACGAACTAAAATACTAAAAGTAGTATCTACTATTTTTAGTAGATGTAGTATCAAACGAAACGTTTCTTTAAGGCGATGATCGGGTTTATCATCGTCTTGTACATTTCCAGGGATTCACCCATAAGCTCGCACCGGATTAGGTGTATCAGCCTCTCGTCTTTCGGATCTGTCGGCTGCGGCTGGCAGTCCTTTCCCGTCCTGGTCTGATCCTCCAGTTCGGCCACTAAAATATACTGGAGCGTAAAGATGTCGGCCACGGTTTCCACCTCTCCGGCCACCTGTCGGTATAACTTCCGGTACTCCGGCCAACGATCGGTATCATAGATATTCGCCTCGATATAGGCGTTTATCTGCGGAGTGGTGGCCGTCTGCTCGATTTCCACACCGGAAAGCCTGCGGATCACCTCTATTTTAAGTTTTTTCCCGGTAAACTTCTGTTTCGGCTTTAACCTATACTGCGGCATTTCCCCCAGGGAGATAAACGGCTCTTTATCCCCCTTTCTCCGGTAAATGAAATATTCCGCTATCATCGTTCGGGGATATTCAAAACGTGATCCACTAACAGGGCTTTGTCCTCCGGATTTGCCTTTATCCAGAACAGCGACCAATTCAAGGCGTTTCCATACTCGTTAATACCGTTTTCCCGGACGGTCTGCCCGGCTGTCGGGGAAATCCCTTTCAGGCATGAAAGCGCATTATTATTGCCAAACATGGCATATCTGTTAAAGGCTTCCAACTCGAAAGGATAAATATCAAACCTTTTCTTTCCCTGGACGACCTGCGCAACAATCCGGCTATCGTAGTCCGGATATTTGTTGGGTTCGACCTTAATCCCCAGGTTCTCCAGCAAAGCCCGGTTTATCCGATCGTCCGTCCCCAAATAAAACTGAAAGAAATCCCCGTCATACCCCCTGTATTTGCCTAAAAGATGCGCATACAGTTCCGCATTCACTTTGCCGTAAATACAACTCTTTATAAAATCCTCGTCGATACGGTTTCCGTCTATCGCATTGGAAACAACATCAATAATCTGTATAATCTTCGGTTTGTTCATATTACATTATTTTATCTACAAATATATATCTATCCAATCAAAAAACGCATTATCAGAGCTATGAAAGCGAAACGGAGTGTAGCGGCAAAGCGTTTTTTGGTTCTTTTTGGGGCGAGTGCCAAAAAGAACTCACCCCGAAAGGCTGTCCCCCTTTCGGGGGATCTTCCTTGTATCATGCCACCTGTTCCGCTTCATCTGCGGCCGTTTCCTCGCTTTCTACGGAGATATCCAGTTTCCCGGCTATCATCTTGACAATTTTCATAGCGTCGGCCAGTACGTTTAAAATGAACTTGGGTTCTTCCCGGATCGCCTTTATCCAGCTTTTCAGATAAGCGGCGTTTTCAGTGCGTATATGTTCGGCTATCCCGAAAAACATTCCTGCCAGGGCTGCGGCGAACTCGGCCGTTAATTCCTCCTTGCCGTATTCCTCTGATCCGAACGGGTGCGCAAGATCCCGGTTCAATCGGGTGGGGTGTCCCGTGGAATGTCCCATTTCATGCAGAAGCGTTTCGTAAAAGCTCTGCATATCGACGAACTGCGAGCGAAGCGGCACTACGATATAATCGGCTAAAGGAGAATAGAAAGCCCTGTCGCCTTGCTGCTCCCGTATCGGGCAAAACCAGCTTTTCGTCTCCAGCATGGCATCTATTTCGGGGTGCGCCTCTCCGGTTGTCCCGTCGGGCTGCTCTGCCTGTCCCCCTCTGAACTTCTCCCTTAACGCTTCCCATTCTTCCGGCCTCACGTCCGAAAAATTGGTCTGATCCAGGTTAAAGACCGAGTAATATTTATAGGTCGGTATAACGTTGTATTCCTGTTGCTGCTCCCGGCTTAACGCCTTGTATTCCTCAAAGGTTATTTTCTTGCGTGTTTCCTTGTGGTACACGTAGAAAAGGAAGTAATAGACCGGAAACGATTTCGATCCTTTCAGCACGGAGATCCCGGCCTCTTTCGCCTGGTTGAATGTCATAAATACGGGTGTCTGGTACTGGAATTTCTCGCAAAGGAAAAGGAGTAAAAAGGCGTTGCCTCCGGTGTACCTGCGTCCTGTGAGGTTCTGCGGAAAGAAATTGCGTGTATTCGCCGCAATGGTGATCCAGGGCTTTTGCCAATTGTCCTCTACCTGCTGGATCTTCTCGATCATCAAATTTGCAAACTGTTGCGCTGCCTTGTCGAAATAATCAGTTTTCATAACTACGTCCCCCGTTCTTTATCCTGGTGGGTGAGCCAGTTCTAAAGGTTGTTATCTCTTTTTCTATACCTCTAAGATAGCACTTTTATTTGAGATATGCAAGTATTTAAACAACATTTAACTAACTATTTATCAGATAATTATATGAAAAAGTAGTATTTTAGTATATACTAAATTTAGTATTTACTACCTGATTTTTTCCGATAGTAAACTCCCCACCTCGCACCCTCTCCCCCCCCAAAAAACCTTGCGGATGCCTAAGATTCCGATGTTTTTGTATCAAGACAACCTCATTTTGGTTTTTCGGGGCTGTCGGTGTGGTCGTCTTGCGTTTACCTTGAGTTCCGAGGGGTTTTTGTATGAGAACACCCCAAACGGTTTTTTCCATAGCACAAGTTTTTTAGGAAAAATACTACCTGGCTTTAGCCAGGCTGGAGATTTTTTCTAAAAGCCGCTTGCGGCTCAACTTGGGATATGGAAAAAGCCGTTTGACCTTTGCAGACAAAAACCCCGGTCAAGGTAAACGCAAGGCGGCCACACCGGAAAAACTAAAATACCTCTCTCCCCTGAAAGGGGGTTTAAAACCGGGTTCGACAATCGGCTACCGGAGTACCCGGATTGTGCCGATCAGTGAAAAGTCAGGCGGCTTTTATCCGGCTGGCTTCACCGAACGGCTCTATCCGGAAATAGCCTACCTTAATCGGGTGGGTGGGGGTATTCATGCGTTAGGGATTGCAGTGGAAAGCCCACAGCCTTTAGGCGAGGACTTGGAGGCGGAAAGCCCGACCGTTTACGGGAACGCCCAAATCCTCCAAAAGAAAAGCGTACTAATATACTAAAATACTAAAAGTAGTAAATACTACATTCCAGGGAACAAGCCTCTATTCTTTTTAAAATCAATCCAGAAAAGCCATAAAATCCTTGTATAAACGAGATATACTCCCTATATTTGCGTAGTAATCCCCTGTTGTCCCTGTCGCAAGACAAACTCCAGGGTTTTGTTTTTATATACTCCCCCCTATACGGTAGCGTATGGATCTTTTTCCTGAATCACCTTTTTAATCTTGAACAGCCGTTCTTTGGTTAGCGGCTTTATAGTTTCCGGATCCTCACCGTCGAATGTTTCCCCGAAGATCAGATCGTCCACCTCCAGGCCATGATTAAAATTCTCCCTGATACAGTCCCTTAGCAACCAAAGGTTTTTGAGGTTCACCCAATCGGCCGTTATGTTCCTGATCCTTCTAAACATGATTATCGCAGTACGAAAATAATGCCCCACATGATCGTAATCATGGCAAACCCGTTTATCCAGATAATAAACATCTATTTCCTGGTTTTCTTCATCCTCCGCGATCCGGCAAAGGCAGAACGGGATCTGCTCCAGTTTATCCCATTCGATATATTCCGTTGATTTCATATTGTCATTATTATAAATATCATTACTTGACCAGCGAGGCTATCACTTTGGCAAATTCGGAAATATCCCCCTCCACGCTGGCCTTTTCCAACGCTTTCATATATTCTTTTCTACGCTCCACCGGAACAACCGTCCAGTTATAGCCTCCAGACGCAAGCATGGCGTTCAAGACGAACCGTCCCATTCTCCCGTTCCCGTCCATATAGGGGTGAATATACACGAAAAAGAAGTGTCCCAGGACAGCCCTTACCGCCGGGTGCGGCTCATTCTTCAAGAGATCGAAAAGGACGGGCATAGCGTCCCTGACCGCTTTCGGGTTCAACGGGATATGTTGCGATCCCCGTATATAGACCTGCCCGGTACGATAACCCACAAGATCCTCCCTTTGCAAGATCCCCACCGTAACGAACGGCATCCACATCTGCATATACCAGAGGGGATGATCCGCCCTTACCGCTTCCCCTGCGTTCTTTCCTTTCAGTATATCGGAGATCGTCCCCCTGACAGCCTGGAACGCCTGGTAATACCCACGTGCCACCAGTGCGTTTTTATGCTCCTTATCTTCTTCCTCCGGCTTCCAGTTCCCGACACGCACTTTCTCGATCAGTTCCGGGGAAACCCTATATCCCTCGATCGAGAGAGAATGATAAGCGTCCTCCGAATACTTTTCATCGACGGATCTCAAATACCCCTCCACGTCATCAATCTTTCCAGGGGCTTCGGGAAACAGTTCTACAACCTTATCCCTCATGTTCTCCCACATCAGGCGCAAGCGTGTGACGTAAGGCGACACCTCATAAACAAGGGGCGTTCGTGGCTGATCCTCGAACGGATCTTCTTCTCTCACGTCATACCCGAACCCCCGCATCGTGGAAACGATGCTGTCGGCGATTTCGCTGTTCCCGATGTTCCGGAACGCCCCGGCTATTCTTCCGGCACGAAGCGAAGCCCCGTTTTTCGTCAGTACCTTTAATATATCGGCAGCGTCCCGTATCATGGCCAGGCAGGTGCGGGCTGCGATCTTCTCCACTTGGAAATATCTCGGCGTGGCATATACCAGGGCTTCGGCAAGCGGATAGAGATTAAGGCCGTATTCCGGCTCTTTATATACCTGATCCGGAATCTCGCTTTGAAACACCAAAAGCGAGGTATCATACATCAGCTTTTGCGTGTTGTTATGGCCTTTCGGCGACTTGATAACCACCTGCACGGGCACGGTCGTTTTCCCCGAATACAGATCCAGCGACTGGTCGGCCGTCAAACACCACCGTTCCCCCAGCCGGACGGCCGCATATTTCGCAATAAAATACCAGAATGAGGTGTACCAGACCGTCGTATCCCCCTCTGTTCCCGGCCTGGCCGCAATATACCAGCCTTTCATTACTTCCTGCAACCAGCCGTTATCCAACAGCCGGGTTAAATGCGTCCTCCCTATCTCGGCCGTCCCTTGTAGAACGACACAGCGGTCTTTCTCCTGGAGCTTTCTTAATTCCTCCAGTGAAGCCACCATTTTCTCCGCCATTGTTGCCATACTACCGTTTTTATTTAGATTCTGATTATTTTCGTGCAAATACTCGTTTTTAGACATGTGCAAATACTCGTTTTTAATTTCGCGCATTTACTCGTATTTGTTGCAAAAATACAATATTTGTTCCGATAATCAGCTATTAATGAAGTCTTTTTTTACTTGTTGTATCGTCGAAACGGCTTTTCCCGTGAGCTTCGCCACGTTCCGGATCGAGTAGCCTTTCTTTAACAAGGCGATCGCCTCCCGGTATTCCTCTTTCCTCTGCTCGGCCGTTTTCCGGCTTCCCGGCTTCCGTCCCAGCCTGCCCCCTTTCTGGATGTACAACTCCCGTCCGCTATTAAGGCGGTCGATGATCCCCTGGCGTTCGATTGCGGCCAGTTCCCCCAATAGGGTAGTAATCAGAGAGGACAAGGGGTTTACCGTCTTGTCCGACCGTAATGTTTCCAGGTTCAGGTTTTGGATATACACGCATATTTTATGCGTGTGCAGCGTATCGAGTGCCTTTAGGATCTCCAGGGTGGAACGCCCCAGGCGTGAGATCTCGGTCAACAACAACATATCCACCCGGTTCTGCGGATCTGTGCAGTATTCCAGGCAACGGCTTAAAACCGGGCGTTCGATATTGGCCTTTCGTCCGCTTATCTTTTCCTCAAAGACCGCTGTCACCTCGTACCCCCGTCCGGCTGCGAACCTCTCCAGATCGACAACCTGCCGTTCGGTCGATTGCCTGGCCGACTGCGAGCTTACACGTGAATAGATAACCACATTCATCCCTTTTGCTTTTGCTCTTCCTTATCTATTGTTTTAATCACCTTATCCACCTCTTTCAAGGACGGCATTATTTCCGGATCTATCCAAGAAAGAAATTTGCTAATTAACCTATACATTTCCCTTACATAAGAAAAATCACATTTTTTATTTACAAAGCAAATAGGCTCATTATGATTAATGCGATTCCTCAATTCACGAACTTGTGTGATAACATCATTGACTTGTTTCCGTCCATATCCGGAAGGCAGTTTCTTAAATATGGTACAAGGGACACCGGATAATAGTATATAATGATGAACCTCATAAAAACTGTTCCAGAAGCCCAAGGTCTGTTCCGCTATAACCCTCCCTGCTGTAATCCTCGCGCCACGATCGGAAATTTTCTTTTCAGCTTTTTGCACTTCCGTCAGCAAGTATCTATTGGTTACTTGCTTCTTTGTACGCTTATTCGTGTGCGTCAAGGAAGAAGCTACCATAAACCCGTTTTTCTGATTTATGATCCAGTTCCCGTCCGAAAAATGATGCGCCAGGGCATAATGTAACTGATTCCGCAAGATAACTTCAAAGGAAGAAAGTAGCGGATGAAAAGCCTGCGCTATCTTCATATTGGCAAAATAAAGCATTACCGCCTTATTTTTATCTCCACTTGTAGCCCGATAATACTTAGCCACACGTGAATTTGAATATAACCTAACTATTTTTTTATATTTCATTTTTTGGTATTTGGAATAAGATTACTATCTTTGCATTGTAATGCTTGGTAAAGCCTCTGTTATCAAAACACGTAACCAAGTTAAGGATATACCCGTTCATCAAGAACGGGTTTTT
>CAJTPM010000038.1:0-15910 GCA_910578085.1 uncultured Lachnospiraceae bacterium
TATCAACCACCCTTCTTGGAATTCCCTATATTTGAATTATACAGGAAGCTCCTTACATTGCAAGTTCTTCAATCGTCAATTTGACATCAGCCGACAGTTTCTTAATATCGGAATTGACTTTCTTTTCCCTTTTCTTCCGCATCTCACCTTCCGGCAGCGTGGACAGGATCCATTTTTTGTGCTTCACCAACGCCGCTATCGTGTCCGCGGTGTCCAGAAACTCCCGATGTACTTCTGCGCTTACAGACCACTTATCCGCCAGATAATCTGTTATCTTCTTTTCTTCCTCAGAATACACCGAATCTGCATACCCCAGATTCACCAGATTCCAGATGATCCTTGCAAGATCGGACGCATCCCTCAGCGTGCCCCAGTTTTCACCTGCCTGTTCATCAATCTTTTCTTTGACAATCACACTGAAAATATTGTTTTTCCCTTCCGTCAGCTCTCCGCATCTGGCGATGATTGCTTTTCGGTCATCAGCACTGATATCCAGTTCCTTGCATATCGTACCGAAAATCTTTTTTTCACCCGGAGATATCTCTCCGTCCGCCATCATATAGAGATAATACAGTATGGCTTCCCCTTCTTTGTTGTCTTCAAACATTTCTGCACCTCCTTACAGCTTAAATGTACTTCCCATCATCATCTTTGCGTTAAACTCTTCCATACTGGAAAAGGATACTTCTCCGCCGAAATTTTCCGTGATTGTATTTGTGCTTTCGATAAACCAGTCAGCGTCCCCGAGTTCCAGGGCATTCCTTATTCCCGTGAAGGATTCTCTGAAAATATCCATGGAACCTGTCAGATATTCATTGACGATACGTTCCATCTCCGCTCTGCATTCACGGATGATCTTAATGTGCTCCTCGCAGGCCGCTTCGATCTGAATCCTCTGCTCATGTGCAAGTTTTTTTTCTTTTAACGCCTGGGTCAGCACCCCATATGCGGCTGAAGAAAAAGCATAACCGACCATTCCGCCGATCAGGCCTCCCACCACCGGAATGGGAATGAGCGTCTGCCCGATCACGGAGAACATCGCTGAAGACACCATCCCGGTCCCCTGTTCTCCAAGTGTCTCCAGGCACTCTACACCGTCTAGTTCTCCCTTAAAATAGCGGGTAAGCGTTCTCCCTGCGGAGACAGCCGTGGCAACGATTGTTCCGGCAGCATTTGTTTTGGACAGTGCCCGTACATACTCTGATTTCGAATTCTGCATGGCGCCTTTGAGGGCGGTTCCCGCAAAACCTGTTCCATAGCCGACCGCGGCAGTCGATGCCGTTTCTTTTGCCACATTTTTTACCGCATCATCGGGATCCGTTTCTCCCTTACAGACCGCCACAAGATTTTTTACGATCGATACGCTGCCGCCAATGAGCGCCGCTGATCCGGCTGTTTGGAATCCCGCTCTGTGCGAGATCTTTATCACATCGGCTGCTGTGGATAATTCCGGATGCATACGCGCAAATAGGGCCTCTTTGCTCGAAACGGAACTCTTTCGCAAATTCTTTCTGATTTTTTCCAGTTTGTCGATTCTTTCCTGCAGCTTTTGAACCTGTTCGGCATTCCCGACACTTTTCTGCTTTTCCAGCTGGCGGGTTAAACGTTCTATTTTTTTCTCCGCCTCCTGCATAATCTGATCATACTGATCAGACGGTACCTCTATCTTCACATCCTTTTCAAGATACTTTTCAAACTTTTTCGACTGAAGCTTTTCCAATGCTCTACTGGCAGCTTCCTTTCCCGCAGGATCCTTCTCTGATGCCCCTAAAAATTTCATCTGCGCTCCAGAGCCATCGATTATATTTCCATTGCGGTCCAGCATAACCGTATCATGCAGCGGATCATTTACCCGCCCAAGATCATCGGTTCTGCTCTTCCGAACAGGATCGCCGTGAATAATGTGTTCCGCGTTGGTGCGGGCGGTATCCTTCACTTCGGCGGAAAAACCGGCCTGCTGGTGTGTATTCTGATATTTATAGTCAGGATTCACCTTTTCATCCGCAATCTGCTTTAAGCCTTTTGCCAGCGTTTTACCACTTTCATGATCCACACCGGAATATGCCACATAATGCTGTTTAGCCGCTTCTCCGTACCTTTGAACCGCCTCATAGGAAGCCCCGGCAACTCCCGCATTCAAAATATCTTTCTGTCTGTACTTTTCTTCTTTTTTATCCATAAAAACAAAACCTTCCTGAATACCCGTACTGAAATGATCCGATCAGCATTCCTTTAAATTCCGCCAATTTTTCAATCGGGATCTGGAATATACCTATATCATTTTCAATGAGCACTTTATTTGCCCCTCATTAACTTTTGAATTTCAGAAACTATATAAATATAGCTATGCCATAAGACATAGCCAAAATATGAAACCACCATCAGCGGTTTCATCTCTTTTACAACTTCCACTTACAGGTAGGACTTACCTTAAAAATATAATAACACACAGTACTTAAATGTCAATATGTCCCGCGCTGTTTTTCCGGGCAAGCTCTTCCTTTAACTTTTTGTTTTCTTCTTCCAACTTTTTGTTCTCTTCTCCCAGCTTTGTGTTCTCTTCTCCCAGCCTGGTGATCTCTCTCGCCTGTTTCATAATATCTTCTACCATCTGTATACGCATCCTAATCACCTTCGAATCTCTCTTTACCGTCTCCACCATCCTGTGAATCTCACGCAGATCCTCATTCACCGCGTTCCCATAGACGGAATTCTCCATATAGCACAACAGCTGCCTTACTTCCTCGCTCGGGATTCCCACAGTTCCCTTTGTGTACAGGAACACTGTGTAAGCCCCGTCCTCATACGCCATCTCTGGCTCTTCCAGGCACTTATTTCTGACCGTATACACCATACGATTTAATCCAAACGGATCGTATGGCAGGATCATGATCACGACCACATCCTTCAGTGAATCATAATCCGCGCCGGAGTTTAAGTTCCTTGCCGCGATCTTTCCATGGTAAAAACGCGTCCTGCGGGGCAGCATCTTCTTATCACAGGAATTCCTGTCTGGTTCTATGTCGTAGACCGTGGCATTTTCTCCGCTTCCCTCCTCTATCTCCGGCTCCAGACAAACATCGAGCCTCGCCCCGTGCAGATCAATATCTGCGCCATAGATGAATTTCTGGGCTGTGACAGACAGATGCTTCACTTCCCTGCCTAAAATGATCTTCAGCAGGATCTTCACAAACCTCTCTCCAATCTCCGGGAAAGTTACCACCGAACCGAACAGGAAATCCTCCAGCAGGTTCATTTCCGCCAGCTTTCTTCTTGCGGCCTGCTCAATTTCCGCCCGCTCCAGGTCCTCCCCGCCCGTAAGTGTCTGTTCCGGCAAAATCTGCCTGACCTCTGTCTGTTTTTCGTTCTGTTTTTCTGTTTGCTCCGCTGCTTCTTTCGGCTTTACCGCTTTCTTTTTTTCTGTCTCTTTCATACAGTTTCTCCTTCCGTATTTAGCGGAAAGAAGAGCCTGCATGATATCAGACTGTTAACTTAAAATTTACCTTATCACCATTCCCCTGCAATCCGCCATATTTGTTGAAATGTCTACATTCCATTTTCATAACAGGGATTGTCAACCGAAATGGTTAGATGTTTCATCAGACGTTTTCCCGATATGTGTTACTATTGTAACAGGTAATCAGATCCGCGTCAACTAAATTCTTTTTTTATTATTCCTTTACCAGGCTATCAGTTATTTTTCACAGAGCGGGGAAATGCACATAGGCTGCTTCCTTTCTATCATCGATGCATATCGATACGTCAACCGATGTCCTCAATGCTCTATTTCATCAAAATGAACTTTTCCCAACGCATAATAGGCAACATAGTCCTCCGAAATATAATAATAGTACGCCACCGGACATCGAAGTAGTCCAATCACATTTTCTTTTGTCTCCTCAGTCCAGGGATATGCCTTTTTCTCCATTTCATTCCCGGATTTTTCGACCGCTTCTCTCAACATCTCATCCGGATTATCATCTTCCGCTTCGTCGATCCAATGTGCCGCCCATTCGTAAGCGTCCCTGTCCTCCGGATATCTCCCGCCATTCTCAAAATCTTTTACCGCCTCAAAAACAGCCCCCTCATAGTTCAATCGGCAGCCATCATTGTGGGCTACGATTTCACTGCCCTGTCTGTCATAAAAACTGTAGTTATCCTCTGCCGATACCCTGTAACCGTCCCCCCATTCGCTGACAGTATCACACACAATAGCAAAGAGCGGATCTCCGTTCTTGTCCGTCAGTTCCCATGTATCTTTCTCCTTTACCGCCATGGAACCGTCGGAAAACAGACTGATCGCATCGTACTCCAAAGGCATTTCCACCGTCCCGTCATACCGGACGATGCCCTCTTTCCCGTCCAGCCGCGCAACCGCCCTGTCCTCCGTAAAGTCCGATAAACTGTCATAGATCGCCGGAATTTTTACAGAAAAGTCCTCCATGGAGAGATACCCCTTCTTTCCGGTAGCCGCATCCGTGACATACAGGCCATCGGCAGCCCCTGGGACATACCGGGCTCCCTGATTCCCCACGCAGTAGATATCGCTGTAGAGAAACGGCACCCTGATCTGGCCGTCATAATCCAGAACGCCATACTTTCCGTTTTCGTCCTGCATGATGACAAGTTCTTTTCCGGGTATCACTGTAAATCGCTCATATATGGGTTCCCAGATGATCCTGCCGGTTCTGTCGGCCAACCCTTCTTTTCCGTTTTGATACAAATAAAATACGTCTTTTCCATCCCCGCCTTTCGATACCTCATCCCAGGATCCCGAAGAGACCTCTCTGCCGTCCCTGTCAAAAAAATAAAACATGCCTTCCTTGCGGGCAGTGATACAGGCCTCCTCCAGCGTGACATCCTCATATTCGAGTGGAAGGATCTTTCTGCCGTCCTTTCCGATCACCCCGAGAAATCCGCCCCTCATCACCACTGCAAGTCCCCCGTAAAAATACCCCGCATCCTCATAAACCGATTCGATCACAGTCTTACCGCTTTGATCCATATACCCGTACAGCCCGTCCACACTGAAATAGGCAAGCTCCTCCCGAAAGGAACTGATACTGTCGCAGTCCGTCAACTCTAAAATCACGTTTCCCTCTCTATCGATCAGTCCATACTGTTCTCCGATGGAAAAATAAGCCACTCCCTCTCTGAACGGAGACGCCTGATCATAGATAAAAGGTAAAACCGTCTCCCCGTCCTTTCCGATATACCCATATTTGCCGTCTAAAAGAGCACACCCGAGCCCCTCGGAAAAGGGAGACGCCTCACTGTATATACAGGGCGTTATCTCCCTGCCATCCTCCGACAGATAGCCGTAAAGGCCACCCTCATCCGAAGCATAATTTCTGACATTTCTGTAGCAGTAGACGCCCTCCGAGTACACCGCCCACTCGATCTTTTCTCCCTCCGGTGAAATCACGACAATGGAATCCGATGAATCCGCAGCTTCGCTGCTGTCGCCCTGCTCTGCCAGATCTTCCTGCTGTTTTGCCGGATCTTCCTGCTCCCCCACCGGGTTTTCCTGCCTTTCTGTCAGATTTTCCTGCTCCTCCGTCTGTAATATATCTGCACTGTCCCTGACCGCTTCTTCCTGCCCACACCCTGTCGGGCCAAAAAGCAGTACCAGAAATACTGCCATTTTTATAACAGTTTCTTTTGTTTTCATACGCTGCAGCCTTTCTGAATTACAAATGAGTAATTTTTCCACAACAACAATTCCTTCTCCCCGCACATGGATCATGATACCCACAATACCTCTTCCTGAACCAATCCGGCCACACCGTTCTGTAAATCACCTCTTTTCAGATATCCATCCCCGTACTTTATGATCAAAACTTTTGGTATACGCCCGTAGATCCTGCCGCTCTCACCCATCTCAAGTTTCTCAGATGCCATCTCATTATATATGGAAATACACTTATCTAAAGCCAACTTTACAACAACGTTTATATCCACAATATTGCCTCTTCTACATCCGTCATAAGATCTTTCGTATCAGCCATCCCAATCTTTTACGCCCTCTTATCAAAAGTAGATGCGTTAACATCACTTGTCATAATCATAAACGGATACTCGTCGTTATGGGGGAACAACAGTTCCATGTACAGATTCCCCAACAAACTTTTTACTTTATCCGCATCGATATCTGTTATTGGAAACTCCTCCATCTCCAGATGTTTTAAATTTTCCAGAACCTTCTCAATATTCTGCCATTCCGGAGTTTCTGCCTGAACCTCCGTCTCGAGTTTATTTACGTTTTTCTGCGTTGGTTCTGTTTCCGGTTCTCTCACATCCTTCTGTGATATCCCCCGTTTTGCATTCCGCCTGTTTTTCCGTATTTCCTCCGTAATCTCCGGCAGCATGATCGGTTTTGTCTCTGGAATGTTATACACAACATTTTTGCAGGTCTTTTCAAAGCACTCCGGATCATACTGTGCCAGATAATTCAGATCTTCTATAGTCAGCTCTCTTTTGTGATGTATTTTCAGATAGATATTGATAAGACGAGTATCCTTTTCCACGGCTTCCTGCCCCCTTATCAGTTACATTGTCACTTTTATACATTTTACCATTCTCAGACTTTCTGCACAATAACCAGCCGATTGTCTTCCCCGGTATCCGTAGCACAAATGCTTGTTACTGTTTGTAAGCTTACCGTCCTCACTGCTGCTGTCTCTGGTTCTTTTTCCGCAGCAGAGCGGAAGTATCCAACGTCTGCGCCTCTTCTTTCTTATCCCTCTTTTTCACTTTCTTCTGTTTTTTCTCTTTCCCGGCAGTTTTCATGTCTGCGCTCACAGATATCTCCTTATTCATAGCTTCCGCCGTCCTGTTCTCTGCAACGCCTGCAGATGCTTCCGCATGCAGAAACTCCGCCGACATATTCTTTGCGGCCGCTGCGCCGTCATCCGCCGCACTCTGCGCAAATCTTCTGCCGTTTCCTGCCGTTGCCCCCGCATATCTGCCGTTGAATATTCCTCTGTTCCCGGTACCGCTCATACGATCCATTCCGCTGCCATACATACCTCCGGCACTTCTTTCGCCGTCTATTCCATTCCCTGCCATGGTTCCGGCACTTTCCACACCCTCTGCCCGCACAACGCTCCCGTTCTCTGCAGGTACAGCGCTGCCGCTGCCATTCGCTCCCGCACCTCCCATATGCCCGACAGATACGGTACGGCCAGATACCGCTTCACCTGCGCCGGTTTTTCTCCTGTCTCTCTTCTCTTTCCGCTTCATCCGATACCGAACCGCCCTCCTGTACAGCCTCGTATCCTGTGGCCGGAAGCAGAATCTGCGCAGAACAATGTCCATAACAAACCAGAAAATCAGCAGAAGGATCAGCCATTTCGTCAATTCATAGCGCTCCCTCGCCTCACTCTTCCTCTGGCGCCAGAAATTCTCCTCCGGATCGAGCAACGCCCCGAAACGCTCCACAAAACCCGTGAACGCTGCCGTATCCACATCAAATTTATACTCATCCGAATACTGCACCGCCACCGCGGTAGTTATGGCATTTATAATATTCCCGCCGTCAAGCCGGCGCACGCTGAGATTGTAGAGCCCTGTGGTATCCGTATCCAGTTTTGCCTCAAAACGCCCCGGCGCCGTAGCCTGTAAAGCCTGCGTCTGCGTATTTCCGGCGGGATCGGTGTACACTGCCTCCACTTTTGTCTGTTCGCCGTAATCAAGGGCCCGGTATACAATAGCGGTACGTCCGCCTTCCGTCGTCACATCCACGGAATCCTCACCGATCGTGACGCTGCCCACACTGTAATCCACAATGCGCCGCCACAACTGCGCGTAATCGCTCTTCCCCGCAAAATCGGCCGTCCACTCGTTTGTCACATCCGTATTCCAGGCCACCGTGTGTCCCAGACCGTACTGCATGACCGTGAGCAAAGGATCGTCCTTCTCCGAAGCGATCAACACCCGGGAGGCCTGTTTCGGCGTGGCGCTGACATAACCGTAAACACTGGGCCATCCCTCCTCAAACAATCCTCCCGTAATCTCGCTGTTACCGTCCACTGCCAGTTCAAACCGGCCGTTCTGCAGATAGGTATCCCCACTCAAAAATACTTCCTGCGCAAAAATCTTCGGAATCTCGCTCGCCTGATCCGAATAATAATAACGTCCCCCGCAGTTCTCCGCCAGCCGTTCCAGAAGTCCTGTATCCGAATCCTTTCCAACCGCCACCGTGGACAGCGTGACGCCTGCAGCCGTATACGCTTCCTCGATCTCCCTGTAATTCCTGCTCTCACCCTGCCCGTCCGTCAGAAGGATCACATGGCGGATACTGACATCGCAGTCTTCCGCACCGTCCAGGGCTGCCCACAGTGCGGGGCCTATCGTCGTTCCGCCGCCCTCCGCGATGGTCTCCATCTGCTCCCTGATCTCCTCTTTATCATCGGCAGGCGTCGGCTCCACCACCCAGTCAAATCTGTCGTCAAAGGCGACAACGCCCACATAGTCCGCATCGCGCATCTGGTCCACCGCTGTCTTTGCCGCCGTAACCGCCAGATCCAGGCTGGTGGCACGGCCCCTCACGGGTACGCTCATACTGCCCGAGTGATCGATGACCATGATCATGGCCATGGACGGAATCTCATTGATGCCCTGAAGCTCCATATCCACCGGCAGCACAGTCTCCAGAACGCTCTCCCGATAACCGCCCAGTGCAAAGCTGTCATCGCCGCCGATGCAGACGAGCCCGCACCCGTAATCCTTCACGCAGGTCTCTATATTTGTCAGAAAGCCTTCCGGCAGATCGGAGAGATAGACATTTTCCAATAAAATGCTCTTGTACTCCAGAAGTTTTTCCAGTGAATCCGGCGCCCCCGCAACAGACACCGTATCAAAGTCACAGCCGGCGCTCCGCAACAGATTCTCATGTTTACTGCTGTCTTCCCCTCTGCCGGATATCAAAAGCACTTTGGGCGCCGACTCCACCACGGAGTAGGCGTGATAACTGTTGTTCTCCTCACAGCCATCCCCGGCCGCCACAACCCTGACTTCAAAACTCTCCACATTTTCCCCGGTGACTTCCTGTTTGAACCGGAACTGATTGGAGCCTTTATTCAGATGCACCTCATAGCCCGCCGTCTGTATCTCTTCCATCCAGATCTGAATTTCCGCATCCGTCTCATAGCTGCTCTCCACAGTCACCGTCATGGAATACAGATCGCCCTGATACAGATAGCCCGGCATCTCCACATTCTCCACATAGACATCCTGCGGGACGTCCGTCCCCTCATAGACGCGGGCCAGAAGTTCCACCTGTCCGGACAGCAACGCCGAGGCCATGCTGCCCAGATCCCCCGTGGTCTCTTTGCCGTCTGTCAGGACAACGATCCGACCTGCCCCATTTGCCGGGATCATCGCTAACGCCCGGGAAACCGCATCCTCAAAATTCGTCGCCTCTTTGTCGGGCAGCGAAAGGATCTGTGAAAAATGATCCTCCTTTGTCAAAAACTGATCCACAACAGAATTCTTTCCGAACGTCACGATACCGTACTGATTCTTCTTTGGCATTCTGTCAAGCGCATCCCTCACATACTCCTCCATGACAGGAAGATTTCGCTCGTTGCTGTAGGAGAGATCCACCAGAAAAATCGTTGTGTTTGCGGCATTCCGCCTGCCTGCCGTCACACCGCACAGAGCAAGGATAAGAAGAAGCATTCCAACCGCCCGCACCCCGAGATAAAATCTGCCGCGGTAACGGATCTGACGCACATACACAATCCATTCGACCGCCATGAGTACAAACACCAGCACAAGCAGTCCGGTCCGCAACCGCTTTTTCACCAGCTTTTCACTGTAACCTGTATCAGAGAAAGTACCCTGTGCCGTGATCTGCCCGTCGGACTCGCTTCCCACCGCAAAACGCACCACATACTGCTCTGTGATTTCACCTGCAGTCACCTCATACAGCCCGGCCTTTTTCGTATCCGCTGCCGGAATGGCCGGATCCTGCTTTGCATGAGGGCGAAACACCACCTTCTCCCCGGCCTCGTAGACATTGTCCGCCAGAAGCGAAGCGTCGCCCAGAAAGTGGATGGCATTGGCCATAAACACCGGAAACTCCGCCTTCAGCGGAAAATCCGATTCCCGGATATCAAAGCCAACCGCCACAGTCTTCACACCGTCATGCTCCCCGTAGTAGCCGGCGCATTGTCCGCCCGCCCACAAAAACCCGGTTCCCCAGGCGGGAACCTCATACACATTGGTCTCGTTGACGCCGATGGTAAAAGGGGCAAGCCCTTCCGTCAGCTCACAGTCGGAAACCGTAAGCATCACCTTCTCTGTGGTGCCTGTGGAATGGGCGCCGTCCTGAAACAGCATGGCGTTTACGCTGTCCTGCAGACTGCTCTCCGTACCGGCATCGTAAATGCACACAGTCTGAGGCGCATCCTGCAGAGCGATTTCTCCTGCAATCTTTGTCAGACTCATCCCTGCAGCCGCCTGATAAGCTTTTTCAAGGTAGGTATTTCCCTCTCCGATGAGCACTGCGTCCATCCGTTCTGTCCGCTCTTCTATGGCATAGGCCACATTATCAGCGGCCAGGGAATCCCGGTCCTTCTTCCCGACAAATTTCACGGAACTGATCTCACTGCGCAGCGCCTCCCCACGCCACTCGAAGTCCTCAAAAAAGCACAGCGTCGTCTCCCCGGGATCGATAGTCAGATCCCTTATCTCAACCAGTCTGTCTCCTTCATACAGACTGACCTCCATAGACGCAGATGCATCGCTGTAATTGGTGAGACTGGAAGCACAGGTTACAAAGCGAGGACTGTCCGTCTCCGACGCCTGATCCGCAGCTCCGTCTTCAATGGTCGACGTTTCCGCCCAGGTCAGAAAATTGTTGGATACATTGCGCACCGCATCCCCCACTACAACTACCCTTGCATCAAAATATTCGGAGAAACTCATGGCATCCTCCGCGCCGTTTCCGTCCGTGAAAACGACAACCTCTGTCTCCCGGTCTCCCTCTTCCTCCTCCGTGGCGGCACTTCTTAACGTCTCCACCATAGTCTCCGCATCCGCCAGGCTTCCCGGTCCGTCGCAGCAGTCTATCTGATCAAGCGCAGCATACAAACTGTTTTTGTCCGTGGCGCCCACAGCCAGAGCACTCGTCCCAGCACAGTCAGTTGTAATAATGGAAAAAGCAGTCCCCTCTGAAGCGGCGATCAGGCTTTTCGCCTGTTCCTTCGCCTGCTCCATGCGCGTCCTGCCATCCCCCGCATCATGCTGCATGCTGCCGCTTTCGTCGAACACAAGGATCACATTGCCGCCGCTCTTTCCCTGTCTGTGAATATACGGAGACATTAGCGCCAGCACGAGAAGCACCAGGATCAGAATCTGCAGATACATCAGAATATTGTGGATAAACTTTTCCAGAAAAGTTTTGGACTGCTCATTGCGGAACAGCCTGTCCCACAGCAGATTGGAAGAGATCCGATAGTCTTTCCCCCGCGGCTTTAAAAGATATAATACAATTACCACCGGAACGGCCGAAAGAAGCGTAAGCGGCCACAAATTCTCAAATATCATAGATCACCCTCAAGTCCTGAAACACCAGCTGCCTTCTGTCTTTTCCCGCATCACAGAGCACATAGACTCCTCTGCCGCAGGCACAGCCCTTTTTCAATCGCTCTGTAAAACGTTTTAACTCCCGTTCATAGTTGTCGAGCGCCCTGGCGTCCACCACCAGACGCAGCTTCTCCTTCGTCTCGGCGTCAATGAGGTTGAGCGCTCCCTCCAGTGTGACATGAAGCTCCTCCGCGGCCATCGTATGCAGGATCACCGGAAGTTGTTTACAGTAATTCAGATACTGAAGCAGCTTTTCATAACCAGGATTTTCCGCCCGCTCCTCCAGCATATCCGGATGCAGGAAATCGCTGATAACTACCGTCACTCCGGCTCCCGGACATCGCATTTTCCTGGCCGCCGAAACCATATCCACCTCCCCGGAAAACTCCCTGTTCTCCAGCCAGTGCAGCACTTTCGCAAAAGCCTTTCGCCCGCCGCCCACTGCAAGCGGTCTTCCCATCTCCTTCATGTCATAAAGCAGCACACGGTCCGTATTGTTTAACGCAAGAAAACTCACCGCCGCTGTCAGATCCACTGCCAGATCCGCCTTGCTCTTTACTCCGTAGTCCATGGAAGCGCTGGTATCGATCAGGACGCTGACCGCCGCCTCCTTCTCCTCCATATACTCACGAATATATAATTTATCTAACCTGGCATAGGCATTCCAATCCAGCCGGCGCAGATCGTCCCCCGGCATATACTCTCTGAAATCCGAAAATTCCGTGGAGTTTCCTTTTCTCACCGACTTGCGGCTCCCTGACACATTCAGACTGCTCCTGTGGGACATCCGAAGTCTGAGCCTTGACAGTGTATCATAAAATCCGGTGTCAAGCATACAATCCCTTTTCCTTTGCATCGATAATCTGACGGATCACTGTATCCTCGGTAATCCCCTCCGAGACCGCATCAAAGCTTAACAGGATCCTGTGGCGAAGCACCGGATATGCCGTGCGCTGCACATCCTCGAAGGAGACATTCAGGCGTCCCTCCATAAAAGCCCGTGCCCTGGACGCGCGAATCAGACACTGCGCCGCCCTTGGACTTGCACCTTCTCTGATATAGGGATTCGGCTCATGGGTTGCCATGACCAACTCCAATATATAATTCATGACCGCCTCCGCGATAGGGATTTTACCGATCAGTTCCCGTACCTTTAAAAGCCCTTCCCCGTCCAAAAGACTTCTGATCTCAGGTACGTTCTGTCCCTCGGTCAGCCCGACGATCTCCCGTAACTCCTCCCTGCCCGGAAATTTGATCAATATTTTGAACATGAAGCGGTCAAGCTGCGCCTCCGGCAATGGGTAAGTCCCCTCCTGCTCGATGGGGTTCTGAGTTGCCAGCACAAAAAAGGGTTCCTCCAGCCTGTGGCTCTCATTACCTACGGTCACCGTGTGCTCCTGCATGGCCTCCAATAACGCCGACTGCGTCTTCGGCGTCGCGCGGTTGATCTCGTCCGCCAGCACAAGATTGGCAAAAACAGGCCCTCTCTCAAACCGGAAACTGCTATTCCCCTCCTCCTTCACCATAATATTCGTCCCCGTCACATCGCTGGGCATCAGATCCGGTGTAAACTGGATCCGCTTGAAGGACAGAAAAAACACCTGACTGATGGTGCGCACAAGCATCGTCTTCCCTAATCCCGGCATTCCCTCCAAAAGTACATTGCCACCGGACAGAAGCGCCAGCATAACCTGGCGAATCACCTCTCTCTGACCGATAATCCCCTTCCCGATCTCCTGCTCGCACTCGATGATTTTTTTCTGATACAATTCGATATCCGCCATATTTTACCTCGTTCTGTTCTCTGTTTATTTTATAATATAGAAACAACCAGCCCGGATATATCTATTCGGACATCCGGTTTTCTCGTCATAAATTTCATTTATTCAACTGCTCAAAATAGTCCCGGATAACGGACTCCATGCCGTTTGGATACTTGCCGTTTGCAATCCCTTCATAGGCATCGTCCGTGTACTCGCCGATGACGGAACTGTACTCCACATGATCCCCCTCCCAGGCAAGACCGTTTTGTCCGCGATAGTATTCCGAGTTCTGATCCCCGATCTTACTCCCGGTCAAAGGGGGATCCTCTGCCGTATCTCCAGGGACACTGACATAATCATGGGCCGTATCGCTGTGGCCAGTTCCCCGTCCGCTTCCTGCTCCGTTGCCGGTTCCGCCATTCCTGCCGGAGCCACCTCCTTCACTGCCTTCTCCATCGCCGCCCTGTCCGCCGCTTCCGTCAGAGCCATCTCCTTTGCCGGATCCGTTTCCGCTTCCCTGACCGTCTCCTTCCCTGGAGCCATCGCCTCCTGCCTGACCGCCATTCTCACCGGTGCTGTTTCCTTCTGCCTGACCGCCGTTCCCGCCGGAGCTGTTTTCCCCGCCAAATTCGTTTCCTCCGCCCGGAGATGCGGTCGCCCCCGCGCCGACGGAAGCTGTCTGCTGTCCGTTCTGATTTGCCGCTGCTTTCGCAAATGCCTCCGCGCCGGCCACCCCTGCCGCCTCGGGATGATCCATCTGTGCGGCAAGCTGTCCCAGATCCTGTGCTGCCTGCCCGTACTTATAATCTAACCTCTGTGCGGCGGCGGAAAGGCTCTCCCAGGAATCCGCCCCGGCAAGTTCCTCCCGGGACAGCTCCATGGTTTCCAGCAGTTTTTGCAATTCGGCCCGCTGTACCTCCGTCAGGCTTTCCATATCCACACCTTCCAGCGCATCCACGAGCTTCTCCAGTTCCTTTTTTTCTTCTTCCGCCTGCTTCTGCACCTGATGCCGGAGCTTCGCCTGATCCCGCACCGACGAGGGAATCAGGGCAATACCAGCCACCGCTACGGCCGACACAAACAATGCCAGAATATGTCTCCTCTCAGGCATAAGAGAAATCTTTATCTTATCACGCAGCCGATCATAGTGGAATCTGGCATCCTGCCTCTGCATCACCGCAAACTCATCCTCCGCCTCCAGATTCTCACAGGCCGTCAGCATCCGCTCTTTCAAGCCGAAGGAATCCAGCCTGAACGCCGCCTGCTTCATATCCGCCCGGCTGTATATTGCATGACAGATTCCCATAAAAAAACCCACTCCGAAACACAATCCTGCAGCCAGATGGACATAGTAAAAAGGCTTAAACAGAGAGAAAAGCTCACAGAATATCCCGAACACGCCGCCCGCCGCGGCATACAGGATCCCTGAATCAATGAGCTTTGCGATATTCATTTTCCGCCTGCATTTTCTGATCTGTTCGATCAGATATTTTTTATTTTCCATACGCCTTTTGTCTCTCTGATGCTCAAATTCTTTTTCATTGCTCAGCCCGTCGCTCCACGCCGCCCCTTTTTCATGACCGCCCGGCTTTTCATGGGATCGATACGCCTGGATGCAAACCATAAAAACAAAAAAGAAACCGCCACAAACAGTACCGTGGAAACGATCATCCACCAGGGTCCCTGTGTCACATATCTGATCGGCCCCCTGACTTTTGCCGTAACCGACAGATCCGAAATCTCATTGACAAGGGACTCCCCCGTCATGATCTGCGTGAAAAACTCCGTCAGATATACCACCGGATTCAGCAACAGCGGAAGATACGCATTCTCCCCGTAACTGTATCCGCTCGATGCCACTCTGTTTGCATATAGAAGATTCACGCCGTATATGCCGTAAAAAATAGCTGGCAGCAGCGTGCCAATAAAAAAAATCAGATAAAAACCATAGGACAGGATCACCGCACTGACGCTCCTTTTGCAGATGGAAGAGCACAAAATACCTATGCTTGCGGCAAAAAATGAGGCCAGCAGCGCGATCGCAAAAAACCAGAACAGATAACTCCAGGGCACTCCCCCGATCACAAAGGTGAGGGCCATGATCGGCAGGCTCGCGGCCACAAACAGCATACTCTGTATGATCGCCGTCATCACTTTACCCCAGATAACCGAAAAGGGTGTCATCCCCGTGGTCATCATAATGTCAAAGGTCTGACGCTCACGTTCCCCCGATATGGCGGAAGCCGTCCGCACGGGCACAATCACTCCCAGAACGATAAGCTGCGTCACCCCGAGAGCCGGATAGAGCGCTACCAGATCACTGTATATATTTTTACTGGTATATATATTATTCTGTTCAATAATATATAACGCCAGAAAAAAGACAAGAGCCAGTATCAGCTCGTAGGCAAACACGCCAAAACAGATCTTCATGCTGCGGGACTGTACTTTCACGTCTCTCTTAATGATTGGATTCAACCGCATCATTTCTTCCTCCTCTCTGCCCGACGGCATTTGCGTTGCCGGCGCCACCTTCGATGCCGGCGTCACCTTCG
>CAJTPM010000038.1:16008-32291 GCA_910578085.1 uncultured Lachnospiraceae bacterium
CGATGCCAGCGTCACCTTCGATGCCAGCGTCACCTTCGATGCCAGCGTCACCTTCGATGCCAGCGTCACCTTCGGTGACGCGCATGAACAGAGTTTCCAGGTCGCCCTCCTGTTTGTGGAAACCGGTCACGACCACGTCATTTGCTATCATGACACCGATCATTTTGGCAATTTCGCGTTTAGACATGGTGTGCGACAGCCTGATCTCACGCTCTCCTGCAGAATGCACCTTCACACCTGCGTACTCACTGGCGATGCGCAGCGCCCTCTCGCGCCCTTCCTCCAATGTGATGATCAGCTGGCCGCTCCCGAATACGCTCTCCATCACATCCTCGATGCGCCCTGCCGCCACCAGATGGCCGTGATCCATAATACCGATGCTGTTGCACATCTCCGAGAGCTCGGACAGAATATGGGAGCTGATCACAATTGTCTTCCCCATGCTCTTCAGATTCAGCAAAAGTTCCTTCATCTCCACCCTGGCTCTGGGATCCAGGCCGGAGTTGGGTTCATCAAGAACCAGAAGCCCCGGATTGTGCAGCAATGCCCTGGCCACACAGAGCCGCTGCTTCATACCCCGGGACAGCGTGTCCACAAATACCTCCTTTTTGTCGCTAAGCCCTACCAGTTCCAGCAGATCATCAGAAATTTTTTCAATCTCTTTCGAGTTCATGCGGTACATGGAACCGTAAAAATCCATATACTCTTTCACCTTCAGATTATCGTACACCCCGAAAAAGTCCGGTACATAGCCGATCTGCTTTTTGATCTCCTTCCGATGCGTCATGGCATCCATACCGCCTATCGCAATACCGCCGGCGGTGGGACGCATCAGTCCGCACACCATGCGTATCGTTGTAGTCTTGCCTGCGCCGTTTGGACCCACAAATCCGAACAGATCTCCCCTGGGCACATGGAGCGACAGATCTTTCACCGCCTGAAATTTACCGTAATTCTTACACAAATGATCGATTTGAAGCATGCTGTCCTCCCTCTGTCTCTAAAAAAACGCGTGCGGATTGAATCCGGAATCCTTCTGCTGTCCGCCGCCTTCCATCTCCGCAAAAGTATAGAGACACCCGTAAGAGAGGCCGCCGCATCTGCCCGCCGTCACCCTGTCGTAATCCTCCGTAACGCCTATGACAATGGCCCGCTTTGTTCCTGCCGGATTCTCAGAATTTTCATTCTCTGCAATACCCATGCCCACAAGAAGCGCTGCCATATCCGCCTGATCATACTTGGGGTTTGAACTGTAACTGTAGATATCCAGCATTCTATTCATCATACTTCTGGCGCCATTTTCTGTTGTATCCTCATATACGCGCCTTGTATTCCCTGAATCTCCGTCCAGGTCGATGGCCTCTCCCGCCTTCACATCGGAGAACACAATCACATTATCCTCAAACCACACTGCCATATAAGCCATATCGCAGTCCGTTTCATTCGTTACCGTCCCCTTCATCTTTCCTCTTCTGATATATTCCAGATTCTCGCAGGTGATCGCCCCTCTGCTTTCCGTCCCGCCTTCCGCGTAGAAGAAACCGCTCTCAAAGTTCTCCTCCGGTTTTATGCCCGCCAAAAGTCCGTCCGCATCATTATCTACAATATATTTATATTCGTCCGTACTGTAATTCCCCCCGTAATAATACCCATTCCAGCCGGGATACCCCGGCCCTGCCATCTCATACTTTCCGTCTAACCGCACTGTCCAGGGATCCGTACCCGAATGATAGGCCAGAAAATAGGTATTTTTACGATTGCCGTCCACCCTCTGGGCCGTGACAGAATAGATCATCGCATCACTCACCCGCACATCCCGGCCAAGAATATATACCCCCGCAATAAAAATCAACCCCAGTACCGGCGCACAGATCCAGTACCATTCCCGCTTTTTTGCCCTGCGTAAGATCAGATACAGAATCGGTCCCACCAACACAACATACACGGCAATCATGATTTTTAATCCCGTAAAATTCACATCCGTGCCGAGACTGTCTATAAGAGAGATCGCTTCCTCATTGACATAATCCCATTCCGAATAGATATCATACCTGTAACTCAAACTCTCGGATATCAGTTTTTCATACATGGACAGAACCGTATAACTGCCCAGTTTCCTTAGCTCCTCCTCGCCCAGGGAAAAATACAGGATCATGACCGAACCGTCCCCCACATCAGCAAGCATGGCCGGATAATCTGAACTATCATAAAAGCTTCTCTGCCCGGAACGATTATAGTCCAGATCCGCAACCGCCATATTGGTAAAATCAATTCCCTCGTCGTTGAACAGATAGTAATAATCTTCGTCCCGATCATAATAATAATCATAATATCCGTTCAGCGCATGATCGGATAAATAATTTTCCTCCCCCGGTTCACTGACGCTTAAGACGCTCACATCCATAAAGTCTCTATCAAATCCGGAGAGTGTCTGTTTTGCATAAGCCCCGGTTCCGATCATCAGCCAGCCGCCGGCTTTCACCCAATCCTGAACAGCTTCGATGTCCTCCCCGCTCAGCGAGGACACATCAAACTGATCGATGATCAGAAAATAGTATCCGTCCAGCTGGTCTTTCAACGCATCACCGCTTAATTCCGACAGTTTCAGGGGATAATAGATGTTGTGAAAATCAATGTATTCCCCGTCTGCTTCCATGAAATCCAGCCCGTCGTAATTTTCTGACAAAACACCCACCGACAACTCCGTTGCCGCCCTGCCGAACAGATCCTCCAGTTCAATGGACTGCAGTACATTTTCTTCCTCATCCAGAAAATGTATTGCGCATATCCCCGATTCCGTGTCCACCGCCGCCCCGGACACGTTGATTGCAAACTGCTTCTTCCCCTGGGCCGGCAGCGTGATCTTCGTACTATAGGCAGTATTGACATAATCAGCGCCAGCAAAAACCACCTGCACCGTGCCAGTAAAATCCGCCCCACTGTTTTCCACCGTCACCTGCATGGCATAACCGTTGTTCTCCGGTTTTAACACTGTGACATCACCGGAAAAACAGTCCATTGGTTCCTCCGTTTTCGCCCAAACTGTATATTCACTTTTTCCTGCCAGCAGACAGACCATGCATAACAGTATAACAGCTGTCTTCCGGATTCGTTTCCACATCGTTATTCTCACTTCCTGTTCCTTCTTTCCTTCCATGGTTATTTCTACACAGGGCTTCATAACACTTTTCATCAAATTCGTATATATACCAGCCTGTAGCACATGCCTGATCACAGACATCTTCACCAGCCTGACTCCTGCTTTTTATTTCATTATACACACCCTCAGGGCAGAATACAATAAGAACAACCCTCTCATAAAAATCTGTGACACACCAGATATAGCCTGCATACAATAATATGATAACTATCTCAGGAGACTGATATAACTATGGAAAGAAACAGGAATCTGTCAGTCAATAACTGCTCTCTGCAGAACGTACGCCCGATCATGGTGGATCTGCCCTATCCTCCGATCCAGGTAAGAGGGCGCAATCCCAGATACGCGGAATTGTTGCAGGTCGATTACTGCGGTTCCGTATCTGAACTGTCCGCTGTTTTACAGTACATCAACAATGAAAACCGGATGTCCGATGAACACTGTTCCCTCATCCGGACGATCCTGGGCATTGCCATGGCGGAAATGATACATCTGCAGAAACTTGGAGAACTGATCTGCCTGCTCGGCGGAAACGTATGTTTTGAGGCCAAACAGCCTGACGGTCTTTGGTCCCCGTCCTGCCTTGTTCTGCCGGACCATATCTCACAGATGCTGCAGGCCGACATGGACGCAGAAAAAGCTGCAATCAGACAGTATAAAATACATATCAATGAGATTCAGGACGACTGTGTAAACGATGTGCTCAGACGGATCATACTGGACGAAGAGTACCATATTATGATTCTACAGTCGCTTTTACAGCCGGAAAAATGCAGATAAAAATAGCGTCGCCAGACAGCGACGCATTCAGAGATATGCTCAGGCATAATAAATCATGCCCTATTCTCCTGAAATGATCTACACTGCCGCAATTTCCCGTGAAACAAAAAAGAGGAATCGCAGGCCGAATTTCTGCGATTCCTCTCTCGTCTCACCTTTGCATCGTTTCACTTCCGAAACAATATTACTGTTTTTTCCTCTTTATTTATGGTACGGCGCTCCCGAGATGATCCGAAACGCCCGATAGATCTGCTCCGCCAGAATTACCCGCATCAGCTGATGTGGAAACGTCAGATCTGAAAAACTGAGTTTTAAATCCGCCTGTGCGGATACCGAAGCATGCAGCCCGAGAGAACCTCCGATCACAAAAACAAGCTGGCTTTTCCCCGCAAGAGCAAGATTTTCCAGCTTTTTTGCAAACTTCTCCGAATCCAATCTTTTCCCTGCAATCTCCAGTGTAATGACGAAACTGTTCTCCCGCAGTCTTTTCAGAATGCGCTGTGCTTCCTTCTCCTTTATCAGCTCCTCTTCAGCGGGAGAAGCCTTCTCCGGTACAGGCTCATCAGCCACTTCCACGATCTCCAGATGGCAGTAACGTCCGAGGCGTTTCTGATATTCAGATAACGCCTCTCTGTAAAAAGATTCTTTCACTTTTCCAACAGCAAGTATTGTAATATTCAATTTATTCCGTCACCTGTCTTCGCCGAAAATGTCCTGATAGTGCTTATCCAGAAATCTGTCCATATACCCCTCATTCAGATTTAAGAAGCGTTCCGACAACAGCTCTTTCATCTTATCGAATCTCTTAAAATATTTCTGTTCCTCACTGAATTCTGCTTCCTCTTCCGAAAAAAGACCATCGTCTATCTTTTCCGCCGTCACATACTCCACAAACCATTTTTCAAGTTCTTTCGTCAATTCTTTCTCAGATTCTGCTTTTTTTGCATATTTTCCTGCATTTTTCATAGAAACCACACCCATGACAATAAAAAACAGGAACATGGCTCCTATGACACCAAGAACAATAAATTTGGAAGATCCATAAAGCGGCAGCCTGATTATACCCAGAAAATGAAGCAGTATCACTAAAACACCAACCGCCCCGACGCCCAGAAGCGTATATGCGGAAGATTTATTGTCCGCCGCCTTCTCCTCATAATTCCGGTAAACGCCCCGGGAAACCTCTCCGGCATCCCTTCGTGCCTTTTTTTCAGATATCTTCCCGGACCCTTCCGCCTCTTTAATCTCTTCCATATCGGGGGAATCTTCTTCCCTCTCCGCATTTTCTTCGCAGAGTTCCTCCTCGGAAAGCATCTCTGTATATGCGGCCAGCTCTTCCTTTAATGCTTCCTCTCTGGCCTCATTCTGAGCCTTTTCCCATTCCTCCAGCGAATCCACCAGTTCTGTTTTGCAGTCAGCACAGACTTTGATCCCCTCATAATACTCGTTTTTGCATTTTGGACACCAAGGCATCCCATTCACCCCCAAACCTTCTCTTTTGTTCCCTGTCCACTCCTAACGCACCGTATAGTTTAACCGCACCGTGATAGACGCCGTCTTATCCTTCGCACTGGTATTGAATGTTCCCCCATAGCTGTATTCTTCCGTGCTGGAATAAGCGCCTGTAATCTGAAACACGCCCAGATTTGCAGTCAGTAGATCCCCAGTCTGACAGCCTGCATTCTGTGCCATGATATCGATCCTCTCCTTCGCATTCTTCGTCGCTTCCTCAATAAGCTGCAGCTTCAGCTCGTCAAGCTTTGTGTAATAATACTCCGGCGCATCGGAAATAATCTCCACCCCGGAATTGATCAACTGCGTACATTCATTGGAAATATTTGTAATCTTTCCCACATCAGAAGAACTCACCGCAAAGGACTGCGTCAGCTCATACCCGTCGTCCTCATAGCCCATGTACTCGCCTTCCTCACTGTAGATCTCTTTGGTCAATTCTCTGATATACACGGAATAAAAGGTCATCTCATCCGCTGTCACACCATTTTCCTCAAAATATTTTTTCACAAGGTCAGCGTTTTTTTCAATCTCCCGATAAGCCTCTCTGGAAGTATTGCCGCGGACAGAAAAACTGCCCCGCCACACTGCCAGATCCGATTCAAAATCCACACTGGCGGAACCGGTAGCCGATAGCCCCTCCCCGGTTCTGCCAAGCTTTGCTTCCTTTAATCCGCCTGTGCCGATCAGCACACAGATGATTGCACAGATTCCTGCTATACAGGTGATGATAACTGATTTGTATTCTTTCATCGTTCCAGCCCTACGGTATTTCTACCGATTCTCCTTTCCTCATTTGAAACACAATTCATATGCTTCTGTAAATTCTGTCGTTGTTTTTCCTTCAGCAAATTTCTGTTTCTCACTTCCCCGACAGATATTCATGGATCCCCTGCGCCGCGCTCTTTCCGGCTCCCATCGCCAGAATAACCGTAGCTGCGCCCGTCACGGCATCGCCGCCGGCATATACGCCCTCCTTCGAGGTCGCGCCGTTTTCCTCATTTGCCACAATGCATTTCCAGCGGTTTGTCTCAAGTCCCCCGGTAGTAGAAGAAATCAGGGGATTCGGCGAAGTTCCGAGAGCCATAATAATCGTATCCACTTCGATCACATACTCGGAATCCGGAATGACCACAGGTCTTCTTCTGCCCGATTCGTCAGGCTCTCCCAGTTCCATGCGCACACATTTGATACCGTTCACCCAGCCGTTATCATCCGTCAGAATTTCCACCGGATTGGTCAGCAGATGGAAAATGATCCCCTCTTCCTTTGCATGATGAACTTCCTCCACTCTGGCAGGCAGCTCCTCCTCGGAGCGTCTGTATACAATATATACTTCCGATCCCAGGCGAAGCGCTGTTCTTGCGGCATCCATCGCCACGTTGCCGCCGCCTACGACCGCCACTTTCTTTCCTTTCATAATAGGCGTAGTGGAATCTTCCCTGAAAGCTTTCATCAGGTTGCTTCTGGTCAGATACTCATTGGCAGAGAATACACCGTTGGCATTTTCCCCGGGAATCCCCATAAATTTCGGCAGTCCTGCGCCAGAACCGATAAAGACGGCGTCGAATCCCTCTTCCTTCATCAGTTCATCCACGGTCACGGCCTTTCCGATCACCACATCTGTCTCTATCTTTACGCCCAGAGCCTTCACATTTTCAATCTCTTTCTGCACTACGTTCTCCTTGGGCAGCCTGAACTCGGGAATCCCGTAGACAAGCACTCCGCCGGCCTCATGCAGGGCCTCAAAGATCGTCACCTCATAACCCATTCTGGCGAGATCGCCCGCGCAGGTCAGTCCCGCAGGGCCGGAGCCGATGACCGCCACCTTTTTACCAAGCTTTTCCTTTGCGCCCTCAGGAACGATACCATTTTCCCTGGCCCAGTCCGCCGTAAAGCGTTCCAGCTTTCCGATGGAGATCGGCTCACCCTTGATGCCTCTGATACATTTCCCCTCGCACTGGCTCTCCTGAGGACATACACGCCCACAGACCGCCGGAAGGGCCGAAGATTTGCTGATCACCTGATATGCCGCCTCGATATCGCCGCCCTTTACTTTTTCAATAAACCCCGGGATATCGATAGCCACCGGGCATCCTTTGACACACTGGGCATTCTTACAGCCGATACACCTGGAAGCCTCTTCCACCGCTTCCTCCATGTTATAACCCAGACATACCTCTTCAAAGTTTGTTGCTCTCACTTTCGCATCCTGTTCCCTGACAGGCACCTTTTTTAATACGTCCATCTATGATAAACCTTTCCTTTCTCCGCAAACCCGCTTTTCACTGTGAAACCACCGCCTCACAACAAGCGCTTTTTCCAAAAATACTTTTCCGCATACAGAATCCTGTACCACTCATCCCGACGTCATATACATCACCGCATTCTCACGGTGTTCAGCTGCAGTTTCCGCAGCCGCCGTGATGGGTATCCCCCTCCTGCATACGTAACATGGCTCTGCCTTCCTCGGTCTTATACTGCTGCTGGCGCTTCATGGCATTGTCAAAGTCCACAAGATGGCCGTCAAATTCCGGTCCGTCCACACAGGCAAACTTCACTTCCCCGCCCACAAGCACCCGGCAGGCGCCGCACATTCCCGTGCCGTCCACCATGATCGGATTTAAGGAAACTACCGTAGGCAAATTTAACTCCTTTGTCAGCTTGCAGACAAACTTCATCATGATCATCGGACCGATGGCAATGCAGACATCGTACTGCTTTCCTTCTTTCACCAGATCCTCGATCACCTTCGTCACCATACCGGACCGGCCGTAGGAACCATCGTCCGTCGTAATATAGAGATTCCCGGCAACCGCCTTCATCTCCTCCTCCATGATCAAAATATCTTTCGTCTTGGCGCCCACGATCACATCCGCCGCTATGCCCTGCTCTTTTAACCATTTTACCTGGGGATACACCGGAGCTGTGCCGACACCGCCGGCCACAAACAGAATCTTTTTGCTTCTCAGAGATTCCATATCTTCCTTACAAAGTTCCGAGGGACATCCAAGAGGCCCCACAAAATCCCGGAAACAGTCGCCCTTATTCAGCGCTGTCATTCTCTTTGTCTCCGCGCCCACCACCTGGAAGACGATAGTCACCGTGCCGGCGTTTTTGTCATAATCACAGATCGTCAGCGGAATACGCTCTCCGTCGTCGTCCATGCGGACAATGACAAACTGTCCCGGCAGACAATTTTTTGCAACCCTCTTTGCGCTCACGACCATCTGATAGATCGTATCATTTAACTGCGCCTTTTCCAAAATCTCAAACATAGCAGCCCTCTTTTCTTTCCTTTTTATGTATGATCAAAGCGGCCTTTCCGCTTTTTATCCGACACTGTCTCTCTGCGCCCGCTTCCTCCCGGTTGCTTCTAAACTTCTATCTTCTGCGCCTGCTTAATTCTGGTTACTTCCAGCTTCTATCTTCTGTACCTGTTTTACAGACAGTTACTTTTTGTGCCTGTCTTCCCGCGCCGCATTTTCTTAATCGGCCGCGCTTTCCTCCGCCACGGCCTGTTCTGTTTCACTCTGACTGACCTCCCCTGTCACATCCGGTTCATCGACGAGATCCACCGCCCCTTCCCGCAGAAGTTCCGTATTCAGCGCAAAATTACTGGTACGTGCATCAAACTGCGTACCGTACAGCGGCAGGTTATAAATTCCCACCGCATAGTAGCTTCCCGTTTTCACCCGGCTTCCGTCAGGGCTTTCAATATATTCCGAAAAAATATAAAAGTCTCCCTCATCCACGATATTCACACAGCAGGCGAACACATAGATCATCTTCCTCGGATCCTCTTCGGAGATCGTTCCATCCGGGCTGCTGATGCGCCCTGCATCCAACAGATAACGCAGCACCACATTCTGCGCATCTTCCTTCTTATAATCTGTGATCAGTTCCAGATGATAGTTCCGCACTGTCACCTCGCTGGACACGCCGTTTTCGTCGATCGCCACAAATTTAAAAGAACTGTCCCCAAGAGGCATCGGTAAAAAACCGGTATACATGCTGCTGAGTCCGTCCGGTTCACTGCCGTCTGTCGTGTAATAGATCTGACAGCCCTCCTCCGCCTCCACATGCAGCATCTGCGGCGTATAAAAGTCACCGCTGTAGGCATCTACCTCCGGTGCAAAAGGCATGGAGACATCGATCTGGTACACCGCCTTTGCATAGGGACTCTGAATACCGTATTCATTGATAAAAACCGCCGTTATTTCGTATTCACCCGATTCCAGAAAGATGGGGGAAGTATATTCTTCCGAATATCTGTCCGGATTTCTGCCATTCATCGTATAATAAATATGTCCGTTCGTATTGCTCAGAATTTTTAACGGAACCACTTCATTATACGCGCCTTCCACATAATTAAATTCCGGCATGCTCGCCATAAATCTTGCATATTTTTCCTGAACGGAAGTCTCCGGGCAGTCCTGCAGCAGAGTATTGATCTGCTCGTACTGTTCCCTTCCTTCGTAAAAAGCGATGATCTGATCATATCCCTGCATCAGCCGTTCTCTGGAAATCCCCTCATGCCGTACCAGCTCATAGAGATTTTCCAGATAGGACTGTTCATCCCCCAGCGCCTGATAACAGGCTATCATCTCCATTTGTATCTCTTCATAGCTTCCACCGGCATCCTGTGCGCTCTGTAAACTTACAAGCGCGGCCTCGTAATTACCTTCCTCTATCTTCGTCATCGCCGTTTTATGCTGGTATTCCGGCGAACTGACATAGGCGTTGAAGGAAAAATAACCCACGAGAACGATCAGTGCAAACACAAAAATACAGCCAAGGCTGAGCACAAACAAATTTTTCTGTTTCTCATGCTCACCCTCCGTATGTTCTTCCTTCTCTTCCGTTTTTTCTTCTGTCAAAGTTTCTGCCACGCTGGAGAGAGATTCTGTTATGCTGTTTTCCACCTCAGGCTCGAAATCCGGTACAATACGCACTTCCGTACCGCAGGTATCGCAATAAAGATGACCTTCCGGAATTTCTCTGCCGCATTCAGGGCATACCATGCACTGCTCTCCTTTCTCATTACTTCTGACAACTTAACAGTATAACACATCTTGTTCTATTCGTCTACTGACGCGATGCAGTTGCTCATTAACATCGCAATCGTCATCGGTCCCACGCCCCCCGGCACAGGCGTGATCGCGCTGCATTTCGGCGCCACACTGTCAAAATCCACATCCCCGCAGAGTTTTCCGTTTTCCTTCCGGTGGATTCCCACATCGATGACCACCGCGCCCTCTTTCACGTACTCTGCCGTAATAAACTTCGGCTTCCCGACCGCCACTACAAGAATATCCGCCCGCTTTGTCACTTCTTTCAAATCCGCCGTCCTGGAATGACAGACCGTCACTGTCCCGTTCTCCGCAAGCAAAAGGAGCGCCGCCGGCTTTCCCACAATATTGCTTCTGCCTATGACAACGCATTCCTTTCCGGCAATCGCAATCCTGCTTCTTTTTAAAAGTTGTATGATCCCCGCAGGCGTACAGGATACAAAGCCTCTCTCCCCTGTGCACAGCGCCCCGGCATTCATCGGATGAAACCCATCCACGTCCTTCTTTGCATCGATGGCCTGAATCACCTTCTTTTCATCGATCTGTCCCGGCAGCGGCAGCTGCACTAAAATCCCATTCACTGCCTCATCCCTGTTTAACTTTTCAATGAGCTCAAGCAATTCCACCTCACATGTCTCCTCAGGCAGCTCATAGGACAGCGAACGAATACCACATGCCTCACAGGCCCGCTTCTTATTCCTGACATATACACCGGAAGCCGGATCACTGCCCACCTGCACCACCGCCAGTGTGATCTCGATCCCCTTCTCCCTGTACTCTTCCGCCTTTACCCGGCACTCTTCCTTAATCTCCCCGGCAATCGCCTTCCCATCTATGATCTGATAACTCATATTTTATCCTCCCTCCCGGGCTGCTTTTACATCCCTTAAAACAGCCCGGTAATCCTTCCCTCTTCGTTCACATCGATCCGATACGCCGCCGGCGCTTTCGGCAGCCCCGGCATGGTCATAACCGCTCCGGTCAGCACCACCACAAAACCCGCGCCGGCCGAGACATAAACCTCCCTGATGGTTACCGTAAACCCTTCCGGTCTGCCTAAAAGCGCAGCGTCATCGGATAACGAATACTGCGTCTTCGCCATACACACCGGCAGATCCCCAAAGCCCAGCTTTTCAAGCTGTGTGATCTGCTTTACCGCAGCCGCCGCATAAGATACGCCCGCCGCACCGTATATTTCCTTCGCAACCGTCTCAATTTTTTCTCTTAAAGACAGCTCATTTTCATACAGCACATGGAAACTGTTCTCCTTCTCCAGAGCCGCCAGTACTTTTTCCGCCAGGACAAGACCGCCTGCGCCGCCCTTCTCCCATACCTCGGAAAGCGCGAACTCACAGCCTCTCTCCTCACAGAAATCCTGAACATAGGAAAGCTCCGCCTCGGTATCTGTCAGAAATCTGTTCAGCGTCACCACCACCGGTACGCCGTATTTTTTCAGATTTTCGATATGTTTTTCCAGATTGAAGATCCCCGCCTTCAGCGCCTCCATATTCTCTGCGCCCAGATACTCCTTTTTCACACCGCCGTTATATTTAAGCGCCCGCACCGTCGCCACCAACACCACCCCATCGGGCTTTAGTCCTGACATCCGGCACTTGATATCAAAAAACTTCTCCGCCCCCAGATCCGCACCGAATCCTGCTTCCGTAATACAGTAATCCGCCATCTTAAGCGCTGTTCTGGTAGCCCGCACGGAGTTGCAACCGTGGGCGATATTGGCAAAAGGACCGCCATGCACCAAAGCCGGCGTATGTTCCAGTGTCTGGATCAGATTGGGTTTCATCGCATCTTTCAAAAGAGCAGCCATGGAACCCACCGCCTGTAAATCTTCTGCCGTCACCGGCTGTCCGTCCATATCATAGGCCACAACGATCTTTCCCAGTCTCTTCTTTAAATCCCGCATATCTTCAGCCAGACAGAGTACCGCCATGATCTCTGAGGCTACTGTGATAACGAAGTGGTCTTCCCGCACAAAACCGTCGGCCCTGCTTCCCATCCCTACCACAACATTGCGAAGCACTCTGTCATTCATATCCAGACATCTCTTCCAGACAATATTCCGTGTATCGATCCGCAGAGCATTTCCCTGCTGGATATGGTTATCGAGCAACGCCGCCAGCAGATTGTTAGCGGAAGTGATCGCGTGGAAATCACCGGTAAAATGGAGATTTAAGTCCTCCATCGGCACGACCTGCGCCATACCGCCCCCCGCAGCGCCGCCCTTGACGCCAAAACAGGGGCCAAGAGAAGGCTCCCGCAGAGCGATCACCGCATTTTTCCCGAGCCTTCCAAAGGCTTCTCCCAGTCCGACCGTTGTTGTGGTCTTTCCCTCTCCGGCCGGCGTGGGATTGATGGCCGTCACTAAAATCAGCTTTCCGTCACGTTTATCCTGCAGAGAACGAATGTAATCCTCTGACAGTTTCGCCTTGTATTTTCCGTATAATTCCAGTTCTTCTTCCGGAATCCCACATCTTTCTGCCACCTCCGTTATCGGTTCCAGTATGGCTCCCTGTGCGATCTCTATATCTGTTTTCATCTCGCCCTCCTTGTTTTCCCAATCTCTCTGCAATCTATTACTGTTCTCTCTGCGGACTGTATGTCAAACACCTACACCGTAAACCGGCAGGTATACCCTTCGCCCCGGCAGGCTCTGTCAGACTGACTCCTCCACAAAACTTTCAAACTGTTCGGGACTCATCAACACTTTTCTGGGTTTCGTGCCTTCCTCTTCTCCGACCACGCCGGCTTCACAGAGTTGATCCATGATCCGGGCCGCTCGGTTAAAGCCGATCTTAAACACTCTCTGCAGCATGCCGATCGAAGCCTTATCCTTCTCAATGATGAACCGGCCGGCCTCCACAAAATACTCATCAAAAGCTGACGCGCCGTCCGACTGAGCGCCCCCCGGAGAAGAAGATACCTCTTTCATCTGCTGTTCGATATCCGGACTGTACTGGGTAATAATTTTCTGGTCCTTCAAAAACTGCACAACATCTTCCACTTCATCATCGGAAATAAAAGCGCCCTGGATCCTCGCCGGTTTCGGATATCCCTGAGGATAAAACAGCATATCGCCTTTTCCCAACAGTTTTTCCGCGCCCACCATATCAAGTATGGTTCTGGAATCCACGCCGCTGGAAACCGCAAACGCGATCCTGCTGGGCATATTGGCTTTGATCAGTCCTGTAATGACATCCACGGAAGGCCGCTGCGTCGCAATGATCAGATGGATCCCCGCCGCTCTGGCAAGCTGTGCCAGACGGCAGATGGACTCTTCCACCTCCCCCGGCGCCACCATCATCAGATCCGCCAGCTCATCCACAATGATCACGATCTGAGGCATCTTTGCCGGGGCATCCGGCGCACCCTTTTTCTGCAGCTGCTCCGCCTTCTGGTTATAGCCTTTCAGATCCCGCACCCCCTGTTCCGCAAACTTGTTGTAGCGTTCCGTCATCTCCGCCACACCCCAGTGCAGAGCGCCTGCGGCCTTTTTGGGATCCGTCACCACATCTAAAAGCAGATGGGGAATCCCGTTGTAGACGCTTAACTCCACCACTTTCGGATCAATCATAATTAACTTCACGTCTTCCGGATGAGCCTTATATAAAATGCTCATAATGATCGTATTGATGCAGACCGATTTGCCGGAACCAGTAGCGCCCGCGATCAGCATGTGCGGCATTTTCGCGATATCTGTCACAACCACTTTTCCGCCGATATCCTTTCCTACGGCAAAAGCCAGTCTGGAATCAAATTTCTGATACTCCTGTGATTCGATCAGATCTCTGAAGGCCACCGTGGAATTTTCCTTGTTCGGCACCTCAATCCCCACCGCAGCCTTACCGGGTATCGGCGCCTCGATCCGGATATCCGTTGCCGCCAGATTCAGCTTGATATCGTCAGCAAGACCGACGATCTTGCTGACCTTCACACCCTGTTCCGGCTGCATCTCAAAACGCGTCACCGTGGGACCCTGGCTGATTTCCGTCACCGTAACCTTTACGCCGAAAGTCTCTAACGTCTGCTGTAAATGGAGCGCCGTATCTTTTAATTCCTTATTGCTGTCGCCTTTGCCCGTATTTTTCCCTTTTTTCAACAGTGTGACAGGCGGAAAGGCATATTTTTTCGCCGGCACTGCCGCCCGCTCAGGCATCCTCTTCTCATTCAGCTGTATGCCCGCCTTATCCGGTTTCAACGCATCACTTTCCGGTTTGGGCTGCCTGTCCGACGCAGAGGGTTTTGCAGGAGAAAATTCCGTGATCGGTTCCGGCATCTTTGCCAGACTTTTTTCGTTAAAACTGAATTCCCGGTCCGGTTCCTTTCTCTCTTCCCTATGTATCGTATGATCGGACTCCATCCGCCGGACAGATGCATGATCCGCAGAATAATCGGTGCGCTCCTCCCAGTCGCTTCCGCCATCATCCGGCTCTCCCGCATACTCCGGCCAGGTAATTTCCTGTACTTCATCTATCTCGGCCTCTCTGCGGTAGATCGGACGCTCCTCCGCCTTCTGATAATCCGTCTTTTCTTCCTCCGCCACAAAATCCTGCACCTGGATCTCGTGCATATCATCCCGGTTTTCTATCGGTTCCTCTCTTGCAGTGAGCCTGGTATCCAACATAACGCCGCGGCTCTTTTTATTCATACGCAGGATCTTTTCATCTTCCTTTTCTTCCTTTACAAGCTGTTTCTCCCGCAGCCTTTCTTCCTGCTGTCTCTGTTTCTGCTTCAGCCGCTCTTCCTGCTCTATCCTTCTCCTTCTGCCTCGCTCCTCCAGCTCCTCTCTCCTTCTTCTGTCCCGCTCTTCCTGTTCCCTCTCCCGCTCCAGCATGCGTTCTCTCTTTTCCGCCCGCAGTCTGGCACGTCTCATGGCGGCGCTTTCTGCTTCCTCCTCGTCCGCCTCTTCCTCATATTCCTCCTCGTACCGCACTTCTCTGGAACGTGCTTTCTCGGCCAGGATCCTGCCGCCCTTTTTGGCCCCGCTTATCAGGGAACGCTCTGTCAGCAGGACGATACAGATCAGCCCCAGCACGATCACTAACAGCACCGTACCGATCACAGACAGATAGTGGTAGGATAAATAAGCTAATGAGCCGGCAATCACTCCGCCGCCGTTATGATGCTCCACCGCATCCTTATAGAGAGTAACAAAGCTGTAATGCTCCATCCTCGGGAGCCGTCCTGCAAGCAGCTCACACAACATCGCCGCTAACAGATAGAGAAAAATACCGGCAATCAGTTTTCTGACTGCCGCAGGGCTTCCCTCGTTACTGATATAAAAAACCGTGGCCACAAAAATCAGGATCGGCGCAATATAAGCCGGCAGTCCGAAAATTCCGAACTGCAGATTCTTAAGAAATCCTCCGACGCTGCCCATCAGACCAAAATTGCACAAAAATAAGAACACGCAGAGCGCAAATACCATGATCAGCAGAATTTCCTGCAGAAGTTTGCTGCTTATGGTATCCTCCTGTACGGCTTTTCTGCTGTTTGTTGTCTGCCTGCTTCTGGTATTGCTCCTGCCGTTACTTTTATTGTTGCTTCTATTATTAGAACCGGAACGGTTCCCCTGTTTTCTTCCTGTATTACCGGTTGCTGCCATATCCTGCCTCACTTCTGTATCAATATCCAACCGCTTTAGTGTAGCATAATTTTTTTTATTTGTCATCCTTATTCTCTGCCCACTTCACGACAAACGCATGAATGTTTACTCCCACTCAAATCCTAAATTGCGGATTTTT
>CAJTPM010000039.1 GCA_910578085.1 uncultured Lachnospiraceae bacterium
TTGTTGAAAGAAACATCAATCATATGAAAGAAAATCTCTGTCTTGCCGGCCGGCGTACACAGAATCAAAAAACCTTACATGCAGATCTGGTTCTGGCGGGCATCACACAGTTGATCACCGTATTGCTTGCAGACAGAATCCATCATCATGAATATATCCGCAGTTTAAAGCCGCTGATCTCATAGGACTTACCACTTCGTAAATAGGGCAATGCTTTATTAAAGTGCGCCTGAATCATCCATATTTTGTTTTTATCCCCGAAATCCTGCTTTGCAGGTTTTCTTCTTTGTCTGGAATCAGAATTGCGAACGAGCTTGGTGAGTTTCGCAATCACCTATTTACGCAATGTAGTTTGCCGCCTGTTTCCGCCAGGCTCATTCGGCAAGCATCTCATCTAACAGCTGAAGCAGTTCCAGTACGCTGTGAAATACAAACTCACGTTTTTCATTCTGCCATACAAACTTCCCCTGCAATGTGTAATGTTCCCGAAAGAGAATCTGAATGCGAAACACCTCTTTTCCCTCTTCCCCGTTATATTCCGGATGGACAAACGGCGGAGGAGGATTTGGACAGTTTTCCAGATCCATCAGACTGTTCAAAAGCAGAACCATCTGCGACAAACTCTGAAGTTTTTCTTTTTTATCCAGCCGCGGATGTTGCAGATAGCCTGACATAATACCATTTTCATAGGATATTACCGTGACTACCGCTTCCCTGCTGCCACAGGGAACCATTTTTTCCTGAAATTTTATATTGTCACCCCCTTCCCTGGATAAATTTAATATAACAGTCCGCTGTGACAGGACTGTTACATTTTCCGGAGTTGTGAACCCCTTTTTGCTTCATCTGCTATTCTTTGAAAGGAATCTTTGCGATATGATATGTAATATTTGCTTTGGAATGCCGATAGGTTTTGTAGAAGTTCCGGTCAAGCCTGCTTGTCACCAGCTGTGCTTTTTCCACATCGGTATCCGACAGCATGAAGATATAGGAGCCTGCTTCCAGCCTGGCCACAGGATCGCCGGCTCTCAGCCCCTCCAACAGGATGTGCTCCAGTCTCCGGCCGTCCGTGGCGGGCACTGCTCCCTGCCCCAGCCTGACAACGACTAACGTGGAAGTTCCATTGGAGCGGGACAGATGTCTTCTCTCTAAAGCAACAATGCTTCGAAACATTTCAAACGTACAGAAAAATGCCTTCTCTTCCGGATCTTCCTCTTTCAACAGCCCGAAAATGTCTGAGACCACCATCTCCCTTTTTTGCAGCCCTCTCGCCAGCATACAGACCTGTTCTACATGTTTCGACGGTTCTGTCTGGAACTCTTCAAACAGCCTGTTCCGAAACAGTTCATACTTTTCGAGCGCCTGATCCGGCTGTCCAAGCGCGATCAGCGCCTGCATCTGATAAATCACAAAATCTTCCAGAGCAAAATCGATGCGGCGGGCCTGTTCACAGATGTCCAGTATTTCTATCCACTGTTCCTTCTTTTCCAGCAGCGGCAGCAACACTTTGCAGGCGTCCAGATAAAGCGTCCGATAGTACTGTCTGAGTCCTATCGCCCACCCGCTGTCATTGGCCTGGAGAAAATCTCCTCTGTACAGGGAGACAGCGAAAAGAAGAGCCTTCAACTGCTCCTCCCCCTTTTTCTTTCCCGCTTCCAGAAACGCAGTTTCAAACTGCTTTGTATCCAATTCCAGACAGATATCCTGATTCCAGGCATAGCACCCCGGAAGTGTCAGCAGAATATCCTCTTCCTCAGGATAAACCTCTTTTAAAAGGGCCCGTGCCCGGAACAGTATGCGCCGCAAAGCATTAGCTGGTGCATCACTGTGTTCCGGCCAGAACTCTTCGATCAGTTCCCCCACGGAAATATTTCTCTCATGGTGCACGATCAGGTACTGTAAAAAAGCCAGAACCTTACGCCCGGCCTTCAAGGCGATTCCCTCACAAGAAAATGCCCCTAACAGCTCAAAATGCAGAATCTTTTTTTCACTCACCATCTTTTACTCCATCGGCCATTTTCTGATACTTTCTCTGTAATTCATGAAATGGAGTTTTATTTTCAGGTACTCCGCATGCCTCAAATACATTTTTTAAAATCTGAGCCGCCTTTTTTTCCGAAAGTTCCGCTATCTGCCGTCCTTCTTTCATCTGTCTTCCCCTCTCCAACCAGCGGTCATACGCCGCGCGAACGGCCGCTGCCATCCAAAATGACGCAGAAAATTATACTCTGCGCCATTCCTGTACAGTGATATGGGGAATTCTTACTTTTCAAAATGGGAAGACTATTTTCAGACGGTTCATGTTTTCCCTCTTTAAATCCAAATTGGGATGGACATACTGATTCATGGTAATGCCAATATTGGAGTGCCCCAAAATCTCACTCAATGTCTTGACATCAAATCCGGCCTCAATACAACGTGTGGCAAATGTATGCCGTAAGGTATGGAAATGAACCTCTTCCATACCGCATGTTTCCGTATACGCTTTCAGACGCCGCTGGAGTTTTCTGGGATCCATACACTGCTCTGTGCCGGTCAGAACAAAAGTTTTCGAGCCTGTCCGGCGAAATCTGGTACATAGAGCCGCAAGATCGGGCATGAGCGGAATGATCCTGCGGGAGCTATCGCTTTTCGGCGTGCCGATCATCACCTTTGTCTTTTTATCGCTGTTTTCGTCCATATGCCTGATCCGCTGCGCAGTATGACAGATAGAGATCGTGTATGTCTCAAAGGAAATGTCATGCCATCGTAACGCACAAATCTCTCCAATGCGCATGCCGGTGCGCAGAGCCATATATACGCCAAGCTTGAAAATATCCATTTCCTTTGCCAGAAACCTGATAAAGCGCTCTTCTTCTCTTTCATCCAATACCCGTACCTCTTTCCTGTTCTCTTTCGGGTAAACGATATCCAGCTCCTGAAAGCGAAGCCCGTTTTTTTTCTTCGCATACAGAAATATGGCATGAAACAACGCTAAAATATTACGGACCGTCTTCGGTGAAAGTTCCCTCTCCTGTAAAAGCATCTTTGTAAAAGCAGTCACTTTTTCCGAAGTAATATCGCAGGGATGATCCGATCCGAAGAACGGGATGATATGTTTCCCGATATCGCGCTCATATTTGATAAGACTTGAAACTTTTAAACAGGTGCAATTGACCGACAGCCAACTACTGCAATAATAAGCGAAGGTTTTGTTAAGATCCTCCATCCTGTTTTCATAATATGCCATTTGATCTCTTTTCTCTTCATAACTGGTAATTCCTCTCTGCATCATTTGTCACACTGCCTCCTTTTCTTTTCTATTTTATCAAAACAATGACGCAGAAACAGAAAATAACATCTGAATTTTTTTGGTCTTGCAAAAATTGGGTGAAATACTTATAATTATAAAATGAGAAAATAAAGAATCAGAGTGACGCAAAGTATAATTCTTTGCGTCATTTTTTTATGAGCATAGATTTTTTCACTTTTTTCAGTGGCTGTAGCAGTCTGTTTTTTGACATCGACAGGAAACTCCCGATGCCGGAAATACAAAAAGGCTGCCGAAACAGCCTTTTTCTTTCTTTATCATTCGTTACATATGAAACTCCTCCAACTCCTGCAGCCTGTCCTCATATTTGGTCCCGAGGCATTCCGTAAATGCCGCTTCCTTTTTCATGCCTTCCAACGCCGCACCGGCCGCTTTGATCGGCTGCAGCGTGCCTGCTCCGGCGATACAGCCTCCCGGACAGGCCATGCCCTCCAACAGGTATCCGTTATATTTTCCGGCCTTCGCCAGTGTCAGAAGCTTTCTGCAGTTCTCCAGCCCCTCTGCATTGGCCACCTTGATCTCCCTGTCCGGCTCCATCTCCTGAATCACATGGATCACGGCTTTCGCCACGCCGCCGCTGGCCGCAAACCCTCTGCCGTCCGCGCTGGCACGCAGCAACGGCTCGCCCTCGGGAAGCTTTTCAAAATCAACGCCCTTCGCGTCGAACATCCCCGCCACTTCCTCAAAGGTCAGCACAAAGTCCACATAACTGCGGATCGTCCGCCTGCTGGCCTCCAACTTTTTCGCCGCGCAGGGCCCTACGAACACGATCTTGCACTCAGGGTTGCGCTGTTTGATCAGCCTTGCCGTCAGCACCATAGGCGTCAGCGCCATGGAAATACATTCCGCCTGTTCCGGGAACAGCTTCTTCGCCATCATGGACCAGGAAGGACAGCAGGATGTGGCCATAAACGGCAGTCTGTCCGGCACTTCCTTCAGGAAATCCTTGGCTTCCTCAATGGCGCACAGATCCGCACCGATAGCCACCTCCCTGACATCCGTAAATCCGAGAGCCTGGAAGGCGCTGCGGATCTGCGTATTCTTTAATCCTTTAAACTGCCCCGCAATGGCAGGCGCTAAAATCGCAAACACCGGCGTGCTGCTCTTTATAGCCATGATCGTCTGGTAGATCTGCCCTTTATCCACAATGGCGCTGAAGGGGCAGCTCACAAGACACATGCCGCAGGAGACGCACTTATCCTGATCGATCTCCGCCCTGCCGTACTCATCGGACTTGATCGCACCCATGCCACAGGCTTTCTTACAGGGCCGCTCCTGTTTGATAATGGCATTGTAGGGACAGGCGTCCTGACATTTCCCGCATTTGATACACTTTTCCTCATCGATATGGGATCTGCCGTTCACCATGCTGATGGCGCCCCGGGGGCATACCTCCATACAGGGATGTTCCAGACAGCCCTGACAGCCCTCCGTCACCATGATACGCTTCTCCGGACAGGCGTTGCAGGCAAATTTTATCACGTTGATCAGAGGCGGCTCATAGTACTTCTCCTCGATCACGCTCTCCTCCACTCCCTCCGCGATGGGCGCATGTTCCGATATTTTCCGTAAAGACATCCCCATGGCCACCCGCAGTCTCTCGCCCACGATGGCCCGCTCCAAAAAAATGCTCTCCCTGTAGGAAGCGATCTCCCCAGGGATGATCTTGTAGGGAAGTTCCTCTAACTTCGCCGGATCGTCCCCCTCATACGCCAGCCTCGCGATCTCTGTAAAGATGGAGTGCCTGATTTCTGTCTTGGATGAATATAACCCCCTCATAAATTACCTCCTTATCTGGCTCCGTTATGTATCGGAGCTTTTCTGCTTTTTTCGTCGCAGTGCAAATTTACATTTTCCTTTTTTCAATATTACATGGCGCCGTCAGGCGAAATATATATGTCATCGGAAAGGTTCCAATATCCTCGTCGCTCTTTCCAGTATCCCGTTCAGATAAGCGATCAGCACACCGTAATTCGTCACCGGAACACCCTGCTCCCTGCAGCAATTCAGTCGGTACATCACTTCCCTCCTGTTTAACATGCACCCGCCGCAGTGCACTACCATCTTATAAGATGACACGTCTGTCGGAAACTCTGTGCCGGATGTGAACAGGAAGTCCGGTTCAACCTTCGTATAGCGCCTGATCAGATTCGGCAGTTTTACGGTGCCGATGTCCTCACACTGTCTGTGATGGGTGCAGCCCTCGCAGATCAGCACCTGATCGCCGTGCCTTAACTGTTCCACAGCCGCCGCTCCCGCCGCAAGCAAAGCCAGATCTCCCTTATACCGCGCCATCAGTATGGAAAAGGACGTGAGCGGTACCGACTCAGGCAGGATCCGGTTTACCCTGTCAAAGACCTGACTGTCCGTAATCACCAGTTTTGGGGGAGATACCAGTTTCCGCAGCGTCTCCTCCAGTTCCGTATCCCGGCAGACAAGCGAGAAAGCCCCCGCCTCCAGAATCCCCCGGATCATCTGCTGCTGGGGTAAAATCAGTCTTCCCTTCGGCGCTCCCTTATCGATAGGCACCACTAACACCATCGTATCCCCTGTGGACAGCAGATCCCCGATCAGCGGCCTCTCTTCCTCTTCTTTCGGCAGAAGCGCCGCCACCCGCTCTTTTAACTCGTGAATGTGGAAGCCGGTTCTGGCGCTCACCCGGAGAACTTTTTCAGCATACCTGCCTTTCTCCGATAAATCCTCTTTTCGATCTTCCTGAAATCTCTCTGAAAGATCTGCCTTATCATTCTGCGAAAGCCTTTTTGCGAGATCGGCTTTATCATCCTTCGAAAGCTCCTTCGGAATATCCTTCTTGTCATCCTCTGGAAACCTCTCCGCCAAATCCTCCTTATTATAAACTAACAACCAGGGAATCTGCCTCCTCTCAAACTCAGAAATCAGTTCCTCCTCCGCCTCGCCAAAGGGCACGGTTCCATCCGCCACCACAATAGCGATATCCGTCTTCCGCATCACCTGTCTGGCCTTCCCGATCCGCTTTTCACCCAGCTCCCCGGTATCGTCAAGCCCCGGCGTATCGATCAGCACCACCGGTCCAAGCGGCAGAAGCTCCATCGCCTTATAGACCGCGTCCGTGGTAGTTCCGGCTGTCGCTGAAACTACCGAGAGTTCCTGTCCGGTAAAGGCGTTCATCAGACTGGACTTGCCCACGTTGCGTCTGCCGAAAAAAGCGATATGGATCCGTTCCCCGGATGGCGTCTGTTTCATGCCGTTCATCATCTTCTCCCCCTCTCACTCTATTCCCCATGTCCACAGGCGGACATGATACGCTTCGCGGTGCATACTCCCTTCTTCCGGTTCGGGTTTATCGTTTTGCAGACATCTGTACAATGCCGATAAACTCCTCTATCAGTCCATTGACGATCTCCGGCCTATCCGTATTGGAGTTATGCCCGGCATCCTTAATCCATTCCAGTCTGATGCCGGTATTTTTTTGCCAGGCCTTACTGTATCTGATGCAGGAGCCCGCATGATCCTTCTCCCCGCACAGAAGAAGAGCCGGACAGGTGATCTCATAGGGCAGATCCGCCTCTATCGCCTTTGCCAACATACGGAAACCGTGGCCTGCCAGCTTCGCGTACCGCTCTTTTTCCCCATCGTAGACCATCATCATATCACGCATCAGTTTTCTTCCGTATTCCGTGACAGCGATCCCTTTCGTCCCCGAGTGAAGCAGCATTTTCCAGGGATAATAACGGTATACCGGTTCCATCCTCTTTAACAGCCACAGTTCCGCCGCCGTTAAATATTTTCTCTGCAGCGGGGCGGAATCGATGGATACGAACCCCCGGAGCTTTTCCGGAAATAACTGCGCATAGGCCTGTCCCACATAGCCGCCCATGGACTGCCCGACGATCACAGGATTTTCTATCTTTTCTGAAGTCAGAATCTCATCCAGCCATCTCGCCTTGTCCATCAGATCAAAAGTCATCTCAAAAGGGTAAGAAGCGGCATGTCCCGGCGCATCCCAGACAAAGACCGTAGCCTTTCCCGCAAAATATTCAATCTGCTTCTCAAACAGTCTGTGGTCAGCGGTCAGTCCCGGCAGGAAGATCAGAGACACCTCTTCCCCGCCTTCTTTTTTATCGAACCAGTAATGTATTATTCCTTTCGATATTTTATATGTCTTTTCAATCATATGGATCACGCACCTTTACTTCACCATTCCGAAGTAATCATGTAGTCTGGCATTGCAAATCTAAAATTATTTCTACCACCAAAATCATTTGCAGCGCTGTTACTATGAATGCTAACCTCCTCCGGCTCTATGACAGGCTCCAAACAACGAGGCATCTATCTGTTAAAATGCATTAGAAATAAAAATCTCTCTGCCCGCGTTTTGTCAACCCAAGCCGCTCCTTCGTCAGCGCCCGCACTTTATCGCTGCCGATCTCTGTAAGCTGCCGCCTGATCATCTCCTCCCCGACCCGCCTTGTGCGGGGCGACGCGTAGTCTTCCAGATACTCCTGCAGCGTCAGCAGGGCATTTGGCAGACAGCAGTTCTGGATCTGTCCGGACTTGCACAGGGACATAAACCGATCCCCGGTCCGTCCCTCCCTGTAGCAGGCTGTGCAGAAAGATGGTATGTACCCAAGCTCCATCAGCCAGCAAACCACCTCATCCAATGTCCGGCGGTCCGACACGTCAAACTGGGCGGAGTTCTCTTCCTCAGGCTCCGGTTCCCTGTAACCGCCCACGCTGGTTCTCGAGCCGCCGGAGATCTGTGAGATCCCCAAATGCAGCAGACGTTCCCGCACCTCTTTCCTTTCTCTGGTGGAGATGATCATGCCGGTATAGGGCACCGCCACCCGGATGCAGGCTACGATCTTCGCAAAAATGTCGTCGGAGATACCGTTGTCAAAAGCCCCCGGATCGATATCGTCGGCGGGGCATACCCTGGGCACACTGATCGTATGAGGCCCCACGCCGTACACCGCCTCCAGATGCTCAGCATGCATCAAAAGCCCGGCAAACTCATAGCGGTAGAGCTCCAGCCCGAAAAGCACCCCTAATCCCACATCATCGATGCCGCCCTGCATGGCTCTGTCGTGGGCCTCCGTATGCCAGACATAATCGCTCTTTGGCCCAGTGGGATGCAGTTTTTCATAACTTTCCTTATGGTAGGTCTCCTGAAACAGAATATAAGTACCGATCCCGGCCTCTTTCAGTTTACGGTAATCTTCCACTGCCGCCGCTGCAATATTCACATTCACCCGCCTGATCGCGCCGTTTTTATGATGGATCGAGTATATGGTCCGAATAGATTCCAGTATGTATTCAAGCGGATTGTTCACCGGATCTTCCCCAGCCTCCAGGGCCAGGCGCTTATGCCCCATATCCTGCAGAGCGATGACCTCCGACCGAATCTCCTCCTGGGAGAGCTTTTTGCGCGCAATATGCCTGTTTTTTGCATGATAAGGGCAGTAGAGACAGCCGTTGACACAATAATTAGAAAGGTATAACGGTGCAAACATCACAATCCGGTTCCCATAAAAATCCTTCTTGATCTGCTCCGCCAGCCTGTAGAGTTCTTCATTTTTTTCTTCCAGTTCACAGGCGAGAAGCACCGACGCCTCCCTGTGGTTTAAGCCCTTTCGCAGACGGGCTTTCTCCAGGATCGAATCAATCACCCGGACATCCCTTTTATGGACATCCGCATAAGCCAGTGTGTCCAGAATTTCCTGATGATCTATAAATTCTTCCGCGTGTCCGGATCTCGGATCGTACATGGCGTGCCTCCTAAATCAATCGTAATAACTGCACTAATTCGCGCGGTTCAGACTCCTTTGATTCGTTTTCCCCGTATCAAACTGTTTAAAACCGTAAAATTGACCGTTGTTTCAAAAAGCGCTCAACACTCTATTAAGCGGACAGGAAAACTCGGAAAGAAGCTGTAACAGTTTATCCTCTCCGAGCCGTCCATCATCACTTAACAATATTCTACGGTTTTAACAACAATTTTGCAATCAAATATTTCTTTTTTCTTACCCTCTCCTCAAAAAGCACTTCATGAAAACAACCGCCCCCAGCAGACAGAGAATCGTCCCAAAGATCCTGTTCACATAACAGATTTTAAACCCTGTCGCTTTTTTTTGCACAAATGGCACTACCGCCGCGATCAATCCCCACCACACATAAGTCCCCAGGAAGACACCGCAGACTACAAAAATCCTCTGTGCAACCGTAGCCACGGCAGGTACTTCAAAAAAGGAAAAAGCCACAAGAAATAAAAAGACCATCGCCGGATTCGCGATCCCGATCAGAAAAGAGGACAGGCACATTCCGGCGGATCTTGCCGCACTCCTTTTTTCCGGCTCTGCTTCCTGTTTTCCTGAAAGCAGTCTGACGCCCATAAACAGAATCAGGCTGCCGCCTGCCATATGGATCATTGTCTCATACCGTGTGATAAAAGCCGAAATCAGGGTGATGCCGAACACCCCGACACAGGCGTGAAAGCTGTCAGCAACAGAAGAGCCGAGCCCTGTCAAAAGCCCGGCCCGCCTTCCGTAACAGAACGTGCGCTGCACTGCCAGCGCTCCTATCGCTCCGCCCGGTACGCCGAAAATGATTCCGATCAGAATTCCCCGCAGCAGATAACCCATTCTTTATCCTTTCACCGCCGCCGCCAACAGCCTGATGCACAGTTCCATGCCCAGTTTCCCGCTGTCCATATAAAGCTCATAGTATTTCGGATTTCCCCACTCCCAGTCTGTCACCGACTGATAAAAACCGCTTCTGCGCTTATCATTCTTTTTCAGGGCATTCTTCGCTTCCGTCTCGTTAAAACCTTCCTTCTCCATCGCCCTTTTCAGCCGCTTCTCATTGTCAGAATGAATAAACACACCCAGATGGTTTTCCTTTTCCCGGAGGATATAGCCCGCCGCCCGGCCAACGATCACGCAGTTTCCCGCCTCGGCTGCCTCCTCGATGATGCGCTTTTCCTCCAGAAACAGTTTATCTGCCATGGAAAGATCCTTTCCGGAGGAACTTCCCCCCAAAGAGGTTTTGGACAGATTAAACAGCCAGCTGCCATGGCTGGCCTCATCCAGCCCCTCGATCTGGAAGGACGGGATCTGTAGATTTTTAGCCGCTTCCAGCAGGATATTCCTGTCATACAGTTTATACCCCAGTTCTTTTGCCAGTCTCTTTCCTATTTCGTTTCCCCCGCTGGCGTATTTTCGTTCAATTGTTACAATATTATACATAACTGGTCCCCCTTTCTGGTAATTATTCCCATAATCCCATTATACTCACTCTTCTTTAAATTCTCAATCAGTTTTTACTAATTATTTTATCCGATTCCCATCATGAAAATGCCACATCATATGCCGTATACTCGCGGTCAAAATGATACCCCAGCTTTTCCGCAAGCGCCACCGACCATTTATTCTGGGCGTCCCAGCTCGGATACCACCCTCTATTCAGGCATTCTAGGATAAGCTTTGCCCCGCAGATCAGGGCAAATCCCTTTCTGCGGTGATCCTCCTCTGTGTCAATCTGAATTTCGATCCCGCCGATATAACCGGTATAAGAAGAAGCGCCGGAGACCGGTTCCCCGTCCTTTAACATTACAACCCCCAAACCGTATTTCTGATATGTATCATAATCCGCATACTGTTCCACCCAGCCCCTGCACCAGTCCATTTTTCCGCAGCGCTCAAACAATTCCTCCCCGATCAGCTTTAACGCATATCCGGCGGGAAGCCCGTCCACGATCCTTTGCAGCTTCTCTGCGTCAAAGACATCCGGTTCCTTTCTGAACGCATAGCGGACGGTCCGCTTTGCCTTTTCTCCAAGACTCTCCTCGATCAGTTCCGCCCAAGCCTGATCCTCTGGCACCACGATCAGAAATTCCGGCGCTGTCCGCCACAACCCTGCGGACTTTATCACTTCTCCTGCCAGCAGAAACTCCCTGTCAGGCTTCCCCGCCAGAAAGCAGAAATCCCCCAACACTGCCATGGCGGATACCGGATCTTCCTGCGACGTTACAAAAATCTTTCCCATTACGCCCTGTAAACAGGACCAGATCATTGTCTCCTGCCAGCCTGCAAACAGCGGTGCGGCTTTCTCCATTTTCTTTAATCCCTGAATCATTTTACCTCCCATATGCCGTCTCTGGCGCGATGCACGCGCCAGAAATCCTGCTCGTTCCTGCAACTCATCCTTTACACGACCATAATCAGCGTCCCTGCTCCGATCAGCACACAGCCGATAAAGGACTTCACGGTAAACTGCTCATGCAGAAACAGAAAAGCCAGTACCAGCGTAATCACCACACTCAGCTTATCGATGGGAACCACCTTTGATACTTCGCCGATCTGTATCGCTCTGTAATAACAAAGCCAGGACGCCCCGGTGGCAAGCCCGGACAATATCAGAAAGAGAAAACTCTTTCTGCTGATCGACGCAAGACCGCTCTGAGCTCCTGACAGAAATACGATAGCCCAGGCCATGATAACCACAACTCCCGTTCGGACTGCCGTGGCCAGATTGGAATTCACGCCTTCTATTCCCATTTTCGCCAGTATGGATGTCAATGCCGCAAAAACTGCAGACAACAGTGCAAACAATAACCACATATTTTAACCCTCCACACTCATATTCTCATTCGATCGTCACAATAATATACATGGAGAACGCCTGCCTTCGGCAATTTTTCCCGCATTCTCATTATACATACTCATCTTCGGATTCACAATCTCTTTTTGTTAAAAAACTGCCCCTCTGTGACTTTCCATCACAGAGAGGCAGTTTTACAATACTATTCTATGCCTCACCAGCCTCAAAGGACACCGCATCGTCCGCGCACAGCTCTGATAACTGGTCCTCCAGATCCCGTTCCTGCATTTTCATATTATGTCTTTTACAGGCACAGACCGCGATCACCACGATCAGTATGATTGCCGCCGGTATCTCCCACCAGCAGAATCCCCATGCAGTATGTTCAAAAATATATGACATCCTTACGTCCCTCCTGTTTTTTATCGGCTCTGCAGAGTTTCCAGCTTCTCTTTCCTCTCTTTGTCAAACTGACCTTCCCGTCTCTTCTGATTCAGACTGTGCACAATAATCTCCACAAGCAGGAGCACGCCCACGATCAGCGCCGGCAATTCCCAGAAATGCATGCCCAGGCTGTTATGTACAAAGTTGAATAAATCAATCCACATCTTCTCTTCCTCCTGTTACAAACCGCTCTTATCCAGTCCGCCCTGTCTCTTAAACTCCGGACTGCCTTTTCAGTTTCTCCTGCGCCAGTTCATCCGTCAGCTGCGCCAGTCTTCCCTGCCGCTTCTTCATGTCATTTGTATACCAGGTGTACAGAATGAACGCGGCTAACATTAACAGGAAGTGAAGGATACAGCATCTGTCATCGAATATGCCGCCGGCAAGAGGTACTTCCTCATCTGTAATCGGTGTAATAATGACATTCCCGTTGTCGTCCTCATCGACCAGTGCTCCCTGTAACGGTACTTCCTCGTCACCGATCTCCGTCAGTCCGGCGTCTGTCGGTACTATAACCGGCACTGCTCCACCAGGTGTCGGTACTACAGGTATTATGGTATCCAGTATAACGGAATCCGTACCTGTCAGAGAAGCCGGAGGTGTGGGTGGAGTTGAAGGATCCGGATTTCCACCGCCGCCATTACCGCCGCCGCCAGAGTTTGACGTTCCGGCTGCCGTATAATAAACGACCAGCTCAAGGTTTCTTCCCGGCATTTTTCCCGTTACAAATGCTGCGCTGCTGTTGTATCCGTCGATCACAGGTGAATTTACCAGATACTCCTTACCTGCCGGAAGATTCGCCGTATAACTCTCAGCTGCTCTTGTTCCGTCTCCGGTATATTCATAGCGGACTGTCAAAGTGTATAATCCGTCTATCGGAAGTTCTCCCGTCGTATCTTCGCCTGTCGGGTCATCTTCCGCCGAATCACCACCAGGTGTTTCCCCAGTTCCAACTACCGTCACCTTATTTCTGATATCCGTCTTTCCAATATCCCCTTCCTGTACGGTATAGCTGTAATATACGACAGTGCTTGTGCCAGCTGCAAGGGAAGTAATACTGTGGTTGCCTTCCAGTGGTGTTATCGCACCGTTTTCCTCCACTCTCACAGCTTCCGCCTCGCCGAGGGCATTTTGCATCTCATCTGCTATCCTGATATCGGACAGGCTTACATTTCCGGTATTTGTCACTGTCACCCTGAAAAGGATTCCCTCTCCTGCCACAAATCCCGTACCGTTTGCCGGAGCGTTTGCAACTTCCTTCGTCACACGGAGGCCTTTTCTCTCAACCTCGACTTCCACGGGAACCTGTTCCGAGGAATCCCAATTCTCTGTCCCATCCTCCGCCTTCGCTGTAGCCACGTTTACAAAGTCTCTTCCGATATCAGAATCTTTGATCTTGTAGGTCACCGTAAATGTCTCCGACGCGCCGGGTTCCAGAGAGGTAATCGTCTTTGATACACCGGATTTCGGAGCCGATTCTCCTGTGGTTTTCATCAAAGCACTGGCAAATAGTTTTTTCAGGAACTCTTTTACGGAATTTCCGTCTCTTATCGCAACATCCTGCATCACATCAGATACTGTAATATTTTCCAACGTCTGGTTGCCGCTGTTTGTCACGATAATATCAAAAGTTACCGTTTCACCCACTTTAAAGAATCTGTTATCGTTTTTGTCCACGCCTGTCGCACCTTCGGGATTCCCATCGCCGTTTTTACGAATGGATTTCACAACCGTAAGCTGCTTATCCACTCCTTCTGTTGGAATCTTAGGTGTGGTATCTTCCACTGTTATCGTTTCATCTTTCGGTTTCGCTGTGGCTGTATTCGTAAATCCTTTTGTCTGATCATTGGCATCTTCTATATCAGTCGATGTCACCGCATATTCAGCTGTCACCGTCACACTCGCTCCGGCCGCCAGCTTTTTGATCGTCACGGAATTGCCGTTCATATTCTCGTAGCCATCGCTATCTACACCTGTCACACCGGTGATTTTCGCTTCCGTTTTTCCGTCCGTCACAATTACATTATGCAGATCTACGGTGCCGCTGTTTGTCACGACAATCTGGAAAGTAATATTTTCATTCAGCTGATATCTCCCATCTTCTGCCGGGGTGGACGTCACAGTTTTTTCAACTGTCATGCCTCTCCACTGAGCCGTCAAATAAAGATCCTCTGCAGGCATGGTAAAGTTTCCGTTCCCGTCGATCTCTACCGCAGCATCTGTAGTCCATCCCGCAAATTCAAATTTCTGATTACTTCTTTCTGTAGTTTTTACCGGTACTATAGCGGCGTTTGTGGTCTGGGGAGTCCCTTCTTCGTACGGTCCCTCTATCACATCTGCACCGCTTTCCTTACCGTCGGCACGATCTTCCAATACACCGCCGTTTAACTGATAAATCACACGATGTTCCCGATAATCCGGTATATTATTGGAATTGCTGTCCAGAACATAATATACATCTACTTTATTGTCAGCTTCATTTGCAGATACTATTCCCCCTGATGCTCCATACTGAACGCCTTTGTCTTCTCTGGTATCGAGCATGTAATTTATGGTTTTAGTCTCACTGTTCTCCTCAACCGTGCGAGTCTTATGTCCCTCAACATCCGTACTCTCAGTAAAGAAGGATTCTCCATAAGCTACAGGAGGTTCCGAGACAGTTACAGGACTTCCCGTAATCTCGTTTTTCCCGTCATCGCTATAGTGATACTGCACTGCATACTTCAGGTCGGTTCTTACAGTATAGTTGACGGTTATCTCTGTATTTTTCCCAGGCATCTTGCCCTGTACAACCAGCTTATCGCTTGAATATCCTTCGATTACAGGGGATGTTACTTCGTAGTCTTCCCTTTCCAGATACTCACCAACGGCATCTGTTGCCGCCGGGTTGTTTGTCCCGGCATACACATAGTGAATCGTCAGGATATACTTATCCTCCACAGTCGCTGGATCAGTCTGATCCTCTTTCTGGGTTGAACCAGGATCATCCGGGTCAGTTGTGCTTCCGGTCACTTTCGCCTTGTTGATTATGGTCTTTCCTGCCTGTTCACCTCCGGCAGTTCCCGCATCCTCTCTCAATACTTTATAACTGTAATGTAAAATTACCGTTTCCCCTACAGGCAGACTATCGATCTTTCTTATCTTTTTACCATTTATCGTTTCTTCCGTCGTTGTTACAGTCTCATTTTTACCGTTTACCGCGCGGTCAAAAGTCACCGTACCGGCAGCATTTATCGTATCCTCAACAAGAACGTCTTTGAGAATCATATTTCCTGTATTTTTTACTGTGACCGTATAATGAATCATATCATTTACTTTCACATTTACTTCTTCATTTTTGTCAACTGCGGTACTGTTGACAGACGCAATCTCCTTCTCTACACTGAATTCCGGACGCTGTTCTTCAACCTCTACACGCTCGCTCTCTCCTTTAAAGTCATTCCCTTCCACTTTTGCCGTGACGATATTCGTGAATTCTCCCTTTTTCAGGTCTGTTTCCTTTATCTTATAGAATACCTCAAAGGTTTCCGCATTCGCTTTTCCTGGCGCCAGCGTATCAATGGTTATTGTCTCTGCTCCGTCAGGATTTCCATCCACAGTAAATCTCGCACCTTCAATGCTGTCAGACAGCACAATATTTCTCAGCGTCTTTTCCCCTATATTCTCTACTGTGACAGTAAAGTATACCGTGTCGTCTGTCGTGAATTTACCGTCTTTGCCGTGTGCTTCACTCTTTTTCCTGTTGATCGTTTTCGTTACCAGGATATTTCCTTCCTCACTCACCATAGGCACTTCCGGCGATTCGCCCGTATCCTTGGCGTATCCGGCAGATGCGGTTGCTTTATTGGTAAACCTGCTTTCCCCTTCCTCCTTTCTCAGGTCAGTTTCTTTCACTCTATATTGCGCTTTCACGGTCACCTTACTTCCATCACCTTTCGTTGACAGAGATGAAATAACCGCTTTTCCGTCCAATACCGTATACTTCCCTGTGTCATCTTTGATGATTTCAGCATCGGCCAGATTCTCCTCCACCACCACATTGGTCAACTCCACATCCCCGATATTTTCCACTTCAATCGTAAACGGGATCAGATCACCTGCATCATAACCTTTCGTATCGCCATTCTCGTCAGTCTTTTGTGTAAAATTCTTTGTCACTCTCAGACTCTTCCACTGCGCCAGAAGCGTAACATCCTCACTTCCCATAGTGAACTGATCATCCGGCTGATTCAATCCTGTTTTATCTAACCACCCTGCAAACTCTGACACTCCCGTTTCGGTTTTCTTCTCAAACCTGTTGGGCAGCATGGTAACCGTCGCGCCCTCAGGATAAATGCGCGCATCCTGATAGGACGCTTTTCCTGTAGTCTCTCCTGCTTCCGGAACGGTGTATCCGCCGTTTCCGTCATAGGTTACGCTGTGTTCCAGATAATCAGGAATATCATCCGGACTCTCCTTCGAACCTTCTTCCGGTTCTTCAGGGCCATTCACATCCAGAGCATAGTATATCTTTATCACACGATGTTTCTCTGTGACTTCCACCTTTTTCAACGGATCCGTAAAACTAGCGGTTCCGCCTGTTATCATCAACTGGCCCAATGTCGTAACGATGCCGTTTTCTTCCAACTCCACTTTATCAAGCGCATAGTGACTGCCATTTTCAGTTTTCCCTTCACGACTGACGGCACTTTCATAAGGGATATTATCTCCGACTAACGCCGTACTAACTACTTCCCCTGCTTCTGTTAAGTCCTCTAAGATCTCGCCCTTTGCACCCTTATAATAAGTAATGATCTGATAACTTGTCGGTATTTTTGTAAAGTAGCCTTTAAATACTACATCATTTGCCGGCATTGTAAACTGACCATCAGCAAGCACTACTCCCTCTGATTCCGTCTTCCAGCCGCTGAACTTGTAGCCTTGCACAGCAACATCCGGTTTTACTGTCACTGTTTCGCCGTATTTATGGTCCTCCACATCGGGCAGCTTTTCTTCCGCCCCGGCAGGCACCATACCTGTATACTCATATTTTACTGTCGGCATGTTTCGCTTATAGTACAGCTTCAGGACAGGCGTTTCTCCCCCTGTAAGGATTCCTTCCAGGACAGTTCCCTCTGCCGCCTGATCCCATGTGAAGCCTGCATAAGTGCCTCCGGTCTTCGCCTCCGCTGTTACCTTCTCGCCCACCTCCCCGGTCAGCGTATCTATATCGTCCGGTGTCTCTGCGTAGCCGCCACTCACCTGTTCTTTATAATGTTCCACTTTATATGTAACAGATTTTGTAAAATAAATATCAAACACTACAGAACTGTCATTTATAATCTTTTTCCACTCTGTGTTTTTCGTAAACCTGTCATAACTCTCCCAGTCATCCGGCAGGCTTTCTTCGTATTCTTTCAGCTTATCCTGCAGTCTGATCCGAAGAACCTGGGCTTCCTTGCCCTTTGTACCATATTCCATAAGGGATACATTGGGTTGTGTATACTTTCCTTCAGCATCCGGGAAATATACATTTACGATAAACGGCAGATCACTTACCTCATTAAGCTTCGTCCACTGAGCCGTAAAGGTATATTGGTACTTACCATCGCTTCCGGGAACTGCATATTTTTCGTTTTCTGCATTAATGGAAAATACATCGTTTGCATTATAAATTTGTGCAGGGTTCGAACCCTCCAGTTTCCATCCTGTAAATACGTATCCTTCCCTGACTGGTAATTTTCCTCTTTTGTCTGATACAGAAAAGGTATCGCCTGATTTGTAACCGTTCCCATTATTTGTATCGACAACTTCTGACTCGACACCGCCATTATAATTATATTTTACAGTATATTTTTTCACTAAAGGTTTCGCAATAATGTTGAGACGTATGTCATCATAATACGTTCCATTGTGCGGATTTGCAGGTATCAAAAATTTGAAATCATACCCTTTATCTTCTCCTTTTTCTAAGTTTCCAAGTATTCCGGATATATCCTCAGTACCACCCCAAGTCGCTGAAATATCAACATTCGCTATACTGAAACCATCCTCTACATTAAAGTAAACCCAGCAAGCCTCATTAGAAGGCTGGGTACCATTATCCCATGCAGTAGCACGCTCATAAAATTTAGCGCTTGTCTGCGTTTTTCCCTCTTCCACTAAAACTGCATTTTTTTCATTAAAACAACTTGATGTAACCCAAACTTTTTTGATGCCGCTAAATTCTTTCACCCATATTTCGCTTGAACCGGTATTTTTATAGTTTGATTCAATCCTAACATGACCATACACACCGATACCTTCCGGCCCTTCTATACTGACATGGTATTTGGGCGATGTAGTATTCCAAAATTCCACCTGATCCTCTACAACCGTAAGTCTAACCTTCGTTTTTCCAAACTCTTCGCTGAAAAATAATTCCGTGGAAGAATTCAAGTCTCTGGTGGGAATCAGAGACAGTGTCTCTTCTTTGCCCTCATAACTTAAAGTCACCCAGAACTTGTTCAATACTTTCGTTGTTTTCAGATCCCCATGACCGTGCTTCTCTTCCCAATATCCATTTCCTACAACATCAAACTCTATATTTCTCCCCTGCTCATATTTAGTTGCAAAAAGCGGTTTGTTTGAGTCACCCCCTTGATCGATATACCATTGAGCATAATCCGTACCTCTATTATATCCAAAAGACGTATTCGGCCCTTTCCCCGCTTCACATCCTATATCAGCTTCTCCACTACGCTTCTCCACCTCCACCGTAACAACAATATCCCCCGTTACGTTTCCGGCATTCACACTGTAAACCCCATTATTCTGTGACAGCCCGACGGGATTTCCCCCTGCCATCGCATACACATTCGTTATATCATATCCATACTTCGCTTTCGCAGAGAAATTAAAACTTTCTCCCTCTCCCATCTCTGTCTTTCCCTGCAAAGCAACAGCTCTCTGTGCCTCCGTACTGTCCGGCCCATACTCGTTTCCGTCAACTTTAACGATATAGGTGACACCAAAAGACTTCTGCACACTGTAGATCAGTTCAATTTTAAGAGTATCATCCCCTTCCACCGCCATACGTGTGATGTCACTCTTTTCAGGCACCACATAGAAATGAGTTTTTCCATCCTCATCTCTCTCTGCCTGAATCTCTTTAATATAACTGTCACCATATTTTACACCAACATAAGTATATTCCGGTCCATTGGCCGGCTTACTTACCGCACCGATGCCTATTGTCATCTTATCAGGCGCACCATCAGGCTTGGATACAGTATTATTAAGCTGATCAACATACTTCACTGAAACCTCAACCTCTTTGGTCTCTTCTACAGATTTCAATGTATAATATACGTTGACAACATTATCCTTTTCAATTTCAGTAATCTTCTCAGTTCCTGTAATCTCACTGCATACATAGACCTGTCCGTCATACTCTTTCTCACTTCCGACTGTCACCGGAACCGGAATCACAGCCTCAAGTTCCAATTCTCCTTCTTCTGCACTCCCTGTATCCTGTATGTAATTTTCATGGGCGTCCCCCTCTTTCCCATAAAAATACAGGATCTGGTAAGAATACAGCTCCTCTTCCTCCACCGTCATCAGCAGCTTATCCGGATCAATTTCTTCTTCCATCCCGGGTACACCATCCAAAGCCCCATTCGCGACTTTGTCAGACACAACCGGCAGACCATCTTCTGTCACTGTCCCGTCAGCCGCTCCGGGAGTATTTGTTTCATCAGCCGCTCCGGAGGTATTCGTCCCATCCGCTTCTCCCGGCGCAGTTGTCCCGTCAACCGTATCCGGCGTAATTACAACTGTCCCCTCAACCGTTCCCCCGTTATTTCCAGGCTGTGCGGAAGGATCTCCTGTCTGCTGCCCATCGGAGGGCTGCCCTGTGGAAGGATCCCCCGGCTGCTGCCCATCGGAGGGCTGCCCTGTGGAAGGATCCCCCGGCTGCTGCCCATCGGAGGGCTGCCCTGTGGAAGGATCCCCCGGCTGCTGTCCGTCAGAAGCCTGCCCATCGCCGGACGCCTGCTGCCCATCAGATGTGCCAAAGTCTTTCTGTTCCGCAGTGATAAACTGATTCCCGCTTGTCACACCGGCTTCCCCAGCAAATTCCGTATTTTCTCCGCCCGTTTCCGCCTCAGGCGCACCTTCGCCGCCTTCCTCATCAGAGGAATGAGCCTGTGTGCCGCTCTCCTCAGAAGCGGTCTCCTCCACATCGCCCACCGCCCACAAGAACGCATCCGAAGAATTGACGCCGACCGTTACAACCAGTATAAACGCCAGAAAAAACGCGATCCATTTTTTGTTCCTGAAAATTTCTTTCATTTCTCTACCTCCTTCATCCGTGTAAAACCGTCACTCCATCCAATTCCCAAAACTTTCTTATCGACCGTTTTGCCTGCTGCCATCATGACCCGGCATGTTTTAGCATAATATATATACCTTTTATCTATGAAGTGTCTGCAAAACACAAAAATGGGTCAGATATTTCATATTTTTTTAATACTTTTTATATTTTAGAATTTTTATGTCGGATTACGGCAAAAGAACACACAGAATCCGTGAAAAACGCATATCGTGAATCATGAAAATGCATTGAAATTAACTATTGAAATATGGAAAAATGAAGAGTAAAATAAAAAGTAAACTTATACTGTCTATTGTTTATTATGTTTGCTATTATGTCTGACATAACATTTTATCTGGCAAACCGATCTCTTTCATCACAGACAGCATAAAAGAATCTTAAAAGTAAAAGGTACATAATCATGAAAAAATTCGATCTCTTCAAGACCATTCAGCTCATTCTTTTCATTGCTCTCGCAGCTGCCGGCCTTTACATCATCTTCACAGATCATGAACTCTATCAGATGATTGCCAACAATACACATATCCGACTGTTGTGTATCCTTTTATGGGCGGCGCTTGTTTTGTCCTTCCTGTTTATCTTTATGGATTTCAGTCTTTTCTCCTCCTTTAAGAAAGATTACCGGGAGTTGGATTATGCAATCTCCTCCGACCCTGTCTCCGGGATCGCCAACCGTTACAGCTGTGACAACGTGATCGAAAAATATCTCGACAAACCTCTCCCGGAACATCTGGGATGCATTATGTTTGATCTCAGCAATATAAAAACCATCAACCATCTGTGTGGGCATCTCAAAGGGAACGAACTGATCCGCGAATTTTCGAATATCCTTCAGACCGCTTCCAATGGCCTCTGTTTTGTAGGGCGCAACGGCGGCAGCAAATTTCTGGCACTGTTTGAGAACTGCAGTACCCGGAAAATGGAACAATTTCTGTCTGATGTAGACAAAAAAGTGAAGCACCACAATACCAGACCGGATTCTCCGCCTATCCAGTATCGATACGGAAGCGCCTGCAGAGAGGAAGAAGATATTAAAACCATCACAGAACTGATCGGCCTTTCAGACCATCGCATTTACAACAGAAAAACCGGGCCGCTTGATCCTGAAAAGTGACAGCCTTACGGATCTGAGGGGGAATTGCCTATGTCTGCTCTGGACTACAATTATGTGGCAGATCTGGTCGTCAAAGCGCAGAATAGTGACAGCGATGCCTTTGCCGAACTTTATGCCGCTACCTATCAAAAACAATATCAATTTGCATACAGTTATCTGAAAGATGAATATCTGGCGCAGGACGCTTTGCAGGAAACCTATATTATCGCGTTTAAGGATCTTTCCAAACTGAAAGATCCTCTGCTCGTGCTGGCGTGGTTAAACCAGATCAATTTCCGTGTCTGTTTTAAAATGCATCAGAAACAGAAACGTTACTCTGCGGAGATTGCCGATTACGAAAACTTTGACGGAGAACCTCCTGTTTCACCCCCCCGGGATTCCTCTTCCTTATTCCGGTCAGGTTATAATCCTGAGGATGTTGTGGTACAGATCGATTCCAGAGAGTATATTATCAACCAGATCCTGACTCTTCCTTTTACGGAAGCTCAGACTATTCTCCTGAGATTTTACGGAAACCTGAAGTATGACGAGATCGCTGGTCTCATGGATATCAGCCGCAGTTCCGTAAAAAGGTATCTGAAAAGCGGGATGAACCATCTGGTCAAAATTTTCCAGCCGCAGAAAGGGGAATTTTATCCATGAGCTTGTTTAAAAAATCATCCATGCCGCAGCTCGATCCCGAAACTGCCAGCCGCATTTTAGAACAGACCTTTGAAGCGAATGAAATGGAGAAAAATACCATTCCCCTTGAGGTTTTAGCCTCCTACAGCAACTACCGCAGAGAGCGGTTTTCCCTGCAACGGATGCTCCTTATTGTCATTATGCTTCTCTTCGTGCTGCTGCCGCTTCTTTTTATCCCTGCCTCCTTTACAATAGGTGAGGATCCGACAGCCGGGCGGGATTACAATCCTGTCTATGCACTGCAGGTGGATTCTTTTATGCTGGTGGACAGGGTAAATGCAACCATAGACGGGTACAATATCCCTATTTATGAGGTAGACTCCCATGTCTATTCCATAGAACCTTCCAGAAATGGCCGAATGGCTGTTACAGTCACTCTCGCCAACAGGCAGAGCCGCACACAATACATCGATGTCACCACCGTGGACCGGGAAATTCCGATCGCAACCTCCTGCGTCAAGGAGGACGATCTGATTTATCTATATCTCTCCGACGATCATTCCGGTGTGGACTTTTCAGCGCTGCAGGCCTTTGACTTAAACGGTAATGAAATCATTCCTGTTTCTATAGATACTGCCTCCGGGTGTGTCACCTTCTTTGGTGTGGAGGACACATTAAATATTTATGTGCCCGATCTGGCCGGAAACAGGCTGCAGCTTATTCTGTCTATTCCTTAAAAGGGTACGTTTTATAATATAAGAGCCATAACATCTGTTACTGTATATGGCCATCATATTCATAACAGATGTTATGGCAGTTGCTGCCGTTTATGATATTACTCTTTCCACAAAGAATTCTGCCCGGAACCAGACTTTTCCCTTGATCTGCCTTATTCCCACCGCGCCAAAGCTCCGGGAATCCATGGAATCCGGGCGGTTATCTCCCATCACAAAGAGTTGTCCCTCTGCCAGGGTATAAGGATATCTGACGATCCCCCCTTTTGCTGCTACCGTCTCCTCCGATATGTACGGCTCCTCCAGAAGTTCTCCGTTTACATACACCTTTCCCCCTCTGAGATCGATGGTGTCTCCCTCCATTGCTATGATTCTTTTCACATAATACTCACCGGAAGGAATTCTGACAGATACCACATCTCCTCTTTCGTACTGCAGATTGATCCTCGTATACAAAACCAGATTGCCCTCCTGCAAAGCAGGTTCCATGGAATTTCCTTTCACAAAGGAAAACCCGATAATGCTGTGAAATACGATAAAAAGCACCGCGAAAAGCAGCAGAAATCTCCTGACACCCAGCAGCCACCCATATTTCATTCCATCATATTTCCTTGTCCTGTGCCCGCGCCCGGCTTTCCTCTTTTCTCCCATACCGCCACCTTTTACCTCTTTTCTCTTCTGATACAGTATGATTCAGCATCCCAAAAACACTAGGATGTGGGCTTCCTGAGCGGACAGTCCGACAGGCTGATCCTGTCTTTTAACGTGTTCATCCCACAGTCGATCAGGTAATCCTGCAGGATTGGCAGAGACTGTGAGGAAGTGGGACCGATAATGATCTCTCCGATCAATTCTGACATATGAAGTCCCAGCCTTCCGCACATTCTGTTCAGATCAAGCGGATAATACTTCTTGATCCGCCCGGCAGATACATGATATTTTGGCTCCACTGCAAATTCATTTAATACAAACGGGGAAATGACCAGTCTGCGCTCTTTCTCTCTGGCAAAGGAGGGGTGTTTAAAGGCCGCAGACTGGATCCACGCCTCATTCATGATCTCCCGCAGTTCCCGCTGCACCTCCGAAAACCTTCTCTCCGCCATCATCAGCTGATAAAATTCCTCCACAAGCCGATGCTCCCGCATATCTTTCTGATAATACACTGTCTGTAATGACACGGCTCCGCCCGTCATCTTCTGCATCAGATTTTCATGGAAGGCAATGCAGACTCCCTGTCCCAGATGCCCGTACCGCTCCCACTGCGCCGCATCATCCCTGTATTTGGAAAAGCAGGCCGCATAGTATAATGATACAGCATATCTCTCCTCCTCCGCCTCAGTCTCCGCTTCTGCTTCTATGCACTCAGGATCAGATCACACCCAAAGTTCCTTCCAAAGGAAGAAGCCATATATAAGTTCTGAAAAGTAAGACCTTCCTCCCCGGCTTTTATTATAAACTCAGGTATTTTATAAATTTCTGTCATTTCCGGCTTTCTTCCAAAACCACTTTCCTCTATTGTCCTTTCATAACTGATCTTTTTATTATCCTTATAGCACGAAATGACAAATTCATCTGCCTTTGTATCATCGCACACACCGATCAGTTTACCTGATCTGATAAATCCGGCCCTTCTACAATCACCCACTTATCGGGAAATTTCTCAACAAGCTCATCCCATGTATAGAATTTCTCGTCTTTGATTACCATATAAAACCTCCCTGAAATATATCCGATTATAGACATATTTTCATCTATCTTTTATAATTCTATCATAACATCCGGCACCATAACCCGCAATACAAATCTTTATCCGGTTACTCTATACCCGTTATTTGCAAAAAACCGCTCTTTTCCGTAATCTTAAAATAGCCAAACACTTCTGCATGCTCTTTTTTGTATCAGGTTTAGCCTGATCAGATAATCATGATCCTGTTTCGTCAACAAGTATTTTCAACTTCTTTGAATCATACAGCTTTCTCAGGCAGGATATATTCACTGTAACAGCCTCTTTTCAGGTATTGCATGCATTTTCACTCCTCTGATCCTCAGGCATTTTGATAACACACAAGCTCTGTACTTCTATTCATGACACAACTGTCATATTCTCACATTCTTCATACCCCGCAGGCATCCTGTCCGTGAGGAAATCCACACTGCCAAAGGATGCGAATGTCACCGAACTGACACGGTCGAACTTGGAACTGTCGCAGAGTACATAGCACTTTTTACACTGCCCCATGGCCGTGCGCTTGATCATCGCCTCCTCTGCGTCCGGCGTCGTACAGCCGGCTTTTCTGGATACGCTGTTTGAGCCGAAGAAACCTTTCGTAAAATGGTAACTCAAAAGCGTCTGCATGGCCTGACTTCCGATGACGGCCCCCGTGGACGCTTTCAGCTCGCCGCCCACCAGCAGCACTTTTCTCCCCAGCCCCGCGAGGCGCTGTGCATGGGCAACCGCATTGGTTACGAAGTTCACATTGTCATGCTCAATGTAATCCAGCATGCAGGCTGTCGTTGTCCCTGCATCCAGATAGACAAAATCCCCGGGCTCAATCAGAGAAGCCGCATATTCCGCAATTTTCCTCTTCTCTTCCCTGTTAAACCCGCTCTTCTGGGCAACCGTATACTCATGAGCCGTCACCTTCTGTTCCAGGGCCACCGCTCCGCCGAACACCTTCACAAGCCTGCCCTCTCTGTCAAGCGCCGTGATATCCCGCCGGATCGTGGACTCCGATGCATCGAGCATCTCCTTCACCTCTGTCACCGTGACGCTCCCGCGCTCTTCTAAAAGCCCCAGCAATAAATCCTGTCTCTGTTTTGTCAGCATAATTTTCCCGCCCTGTATCGCTTTCTATTTCTTTCACTAAATGACACCTGTTCAATCCACAACACACTATGTGGCCTCACCCGCACCCCCGCAAACCATCCCATAACTGAAGGGATATATCATATTCATTGCCCTCCTCTTATCCCTTTTTCACCTGATCATATACTTGCAAAATCTCTTCCTTCGTTGCCAGATACTCTGAAAATGCGCTGGCACTTCCCGCAGCAAGGCCCATATGGAACGCATATTCATAATCCTCTTTCTCCATATAACCGGCCATAAAACCAGCCACCATGGAATCTCCCGCTCCCACGCCGTTGATCAGTACCCCTTCCGGTGCCGGCGCCTCGTATACCTTTCCGTCCGCCGCTACAAGCACTGCTCCCTCTCCTGCCATGGAAACTAACACGTTCTGCGCCCCCCGTTCTTTCAGCTTTCCGGCGTAAGATATCACTTCGCTCCTGGTCCCTAACTCCACATCAAAGATTTCTCCCAGCTCATGATTATTTGGCTTGATCAGAAAGGGATGGTAAGGAAGCGCATTAAGTAACAGATCCTTCGTGGCATCTACCACGATACGGACATTTCTGTTATCGAGTCTCTCCATAATCTTCTGATACGTGTTATCCGGCATGGACGCCGGTATGCTTCCCGACAGAAAAAGCACGTCGCCCTCTTCCAGTCTGCTAAGCTGTTCCATCAACATCTGCACTTTCTCTCTGCTGATCTTTGGCCCCTGTCCGTTGATCTCCGTGCCGTCGATGGACTGAAGCTTCAGATTGATCCTTGTAAACCCTTCCCCGATCCCGATGAAGCCGCTTTCCACACCCATTTCCGTAAGCCTTCTCACCACTTCATCACCGGTAAATCCCGCCACAAATCCAAGGGCTATGCTCGAAATACCCAGATTCTTCAGCACGATCGATACATTGATCCCTTTTCCGCCCGGCAGCAGCAGCTCCGAATCGGTACGGTTCGTAAGCCCAGGCCTGAAATCTTCTACGGATACGATGTAGTCCAGTGATGGATTGAATGTCACTGTATAGATCATTCTTTGCTCTCCTCCTTGTTCTGCTTTTTATTTTTGTTTTGCTTGTTTTTGATTTTGTGAGTTTATTATATCGTCATATACAATCAAAATCAATCAAAACAATTCACAAAATTTTATCCTGGATTTTTTACTTTTACATAATTTTGATTTATTTTGATCATCTATGACCATCTTATATAAAATGTGGATTTGATCACAGCTATTTCTGCTTTCCAGTAATTAAGCCAGAAAAACTTTCTCATCCTGCTCGTCTTGTAGTCGTGTACTGATATATTCCTGTTTCTCAAAATCATTTGCCTGCATTTCCATGTGCTGTGCCAGTCTCACCTGGCAATGCCCCACTAGCTCTTCACCGCACCTGCCGTCATTCCGTCAATAATGTGTTTTTGAAGAATCAAATACAGGACTAACACCGGCAAAGTACACACGATAACGTTGGAGAATACCAGATTCCACTCACTGCTGTACCTTCCGAAAAAGGAATATATGGTCAGCGGAAGCGTGAAATGTTCATGGTCATTCAGGTAATAGAGCGCAACTCCAAACTCATTCCATACACTCATAAAATTCAGAATAAGCACGGTGACCGTAATCGGCTTTGCCAGTAGAAATATAATTTTGAAAAAAGTGTACAGAGCGCCGGTGCCATCTATACACGCGGCCTCATCCAGTTCCCTTGAAATACTTCGAAAATATCCCATGTACAGAAAGACCGAATAAGGCAGACTTGTTGCCGTCATGATAAGAATATATGCCAGAATTTTTTCCATCTGCAGCTTCTGGGTAATAAAAAAGGTGGGAATGATCTGTACTGGCAAAATAATGCCCATAATGACAAACACTTTTAAAACCCCGGTGAACTTTGTCTTCCTCCGCTGAAGTACAAACCCTATCAGAGAGGCGCACAGAATAATCAGCGCAACTGAGGATACAGAAACAATAATGCTGTTGACAAAAGCGGTTCCTACCTTTGCCTGCCGGAACATATCCGTATAGTTTTCAATGATATTCCAGACCTTGGGCAGTCCAATTTCCAGAAGGGAAGATTCCTGCTTCGTCTTAAAACTGTTAATCACGACAAAATAGAGCGGCAAAAAGATAACCAGTGCCAAAAGCCAGAGAACTGCCGCCAAAATGCCCTTTTCTTTTTTCTCATCACAAATCAACCTCTTTTTTCGCTATGAACAGGTACAGCGGCAGCGCAAAAACCGCAACAACAATTACCAGCACAAAGCTTATGGCGCATCCTTCCCCCAGCCTTCCATTCCCAAAGGATTTGTACATCACTGTGCTGAAAACTTCCGATGCCGTACCAGGCCCGCCGTTTGTAGTCGCCTGTATCACAGGATCATCTTTTATTACATACATTATCCATTTTTTATCTTAATGTTCGAGCCTGCCACCTCATAACTTACCTTGTAATCAGACAGTCCCTCCATTCCATGCGCCTGCGCATAATCATAAAGCATCAGTATATCATCCTTTAGCTGCTCATATCTGCCATTACTCTCCTGCGAATTCAATAACTGGCACATTTTTTTAGGAAGTCCGCTGATATTCCCATTCCCATCCATTGAAATATCATCCCATGAATACTGTCCCCCCGTTGCTTTTCCAAGAAAGTCTGAAATTTCTTTATAAGCATTGATTCGGTTAAACTCTGCTGTGCTATAATCCGATGCCTGCATATGGCAGTCCCATAGTTCATCCGAAAACTGTTCCTCCAGCACATCCGCCGCCTTACGCTTTTCTTCCTCAGAAAGTTCCCCGGTAACGGTTATCTTCCCATAGATATCCATCTCTATTAGATACTCTTTATCCTGTACGTCAATTCCCGCTTTTTCCAACGCCTCCTGTATTTTCGGAAACAATATGTTCCTCAGTCTGCCATTGGCTGTGGCCCGCTCATAATCATGTAGGTTCGCAAAGATTTTCAGATAATTTTCTTCCCGCCCATCCAGGATTTCTCCGGATGCCTTTTTCTCCAACAACCCTTCCACACTTTCTGTACCCGTATATCGTTCATCTTCCGGGAGGAAATCATACTGCTCCCTGTGAAGTTTTTCAATTTCGCTACTGTATTCCTGTCCCCCGTCCGCTTCCGTCTGTTTTTGGTATCTTTCTTCTGTGATGCGGATGCGGTAAGGCTGTTCTTTATCCGTATCTGCGTCCTCACCGGTGCGGTTTTCCACCCTGATAATATAACGGTCTGACCCGCTCCAATCCGGCAGGGTAATCTCCCTGCTGCCGTCCCCATGGTCTTTCGCTATCCCTATCTGGTTTCCCTGCTTATCATAAATTACCAGATCATACTCACAGCCCTCCGGGATATTTTCCAGCCGGACTGTTACTTTTGTCCCTATGCCCATCTTATCGTAAAAACTCTTTTGGGCATAGGAGAAGGAATAGCAGTCCACATCCCCGTTTGAATCCAGTTTCCCTTCCAGATAGCTGTCCCTGTTCTGCAATAATATGCCTAAATCATATGTACTGAAATAACTGTCTACCCTGTCATCATATTTTGTTCTCTGTCGGTAGCTGTCATTCCTATTTTCACTGTTTTCTACCAGAACAGTCTGATCGTTCAGCTCCTTCATGGGAGAGGCGAATCCCCTGTTCCCATAATGGGATCCATTAACCAAAGGGCTGCTGATGTAATGTATATAGTTCATTTCTAAATCTTCTCCTTCCCTTTATGTTCACCCACAAATCAAAAATCCTCCCTGCTCCCCAATTCCCCAATCTGCCTGAATGACGGGATTGCCTGCCCTGCCTTGTCAAGCTGTAGCATATTAGGTATATTGTTATCCAGCACCCTAGGTGCTCCAAGTCTTTCTTATATTCGTCAAATTAAATGAAGGTACTGGCTCATAT
>CAJTPM010000040.1 GCA_910578085.1 uncultured Lachnospiraceae bacterium
TTTCCGGGTGGCTCTGAAGCGGGAAACTGGTGGCTCCCAAGGGGGATAATATTCATCTATGGCTGCAGCCCGGTCATAGCCGGTCTTCTCCTGCAGGTCCGCCGTGATTTTCCGGCACCTGTCGCGCATGCGCTCATACTGGAGCGCCCCGCAGAATCCCAGGCGCTCCCTGTCCGTCTGCAGGAACTCGTCCAGCATGTCCGCGTAATCCGCAAGGACGTTGCATATCACGATCAGGTCGCCTTCGCAGCTGGTGATGGTTTCCTCCCGGCTGTGTGTTACGCTGTAATAGCGGATACGCACCCGGTCACGTTCATCTTCAGCAGCGTCTTCCGCAATCTCCACTGAATCATTTACCATAAAAGCGGCGCTCCTTCCTTGTAGACGCATACTTCCCTTTTCTCCCTGTCATAGCGGTAGATGCTGTTTGACAGCCATTCATCTTTGGGAAGATGTTCGTAATTTATTTCCTGTATGTCTTTGGTGTCCATACGGTTTTCATACCCATTTTTTTGCGGAAGGATGACAAGCTCATGGACACTGCTGGGATAAACCATCAGGCTGCATCCGCTGTCCTCTGCCATTTCCTGCAGGAAGGAAGTATTCAGCAGGCAGTTTGCCCCGTAGAAACGTCCCTGGTTGGTCACCACATACATTTTCGGCCTGCCATGATCCTTCTGTAATTCGGCTATTGCTTCCTCCAGCTGTGTATCCTGTTCTTCCTGTGCGCTCTGCCTGATCAGGTCGAAGATATCAGTGGTATGGCAGGCATCTTCTGCAAGCAGCTTTTCCATGCCCAGCCGGTATAACTCATCCTCCGAAGCTCCCCATATCTCCATCATCGCATTTGTGATCGCACCGGCGCCAATCTGTCCTGCTAAGGCTGCCTGCATATCCAGGTAATAGGTGATGGCAAGGTCAAGGAATCTCCTGTGCGGGATGCCATCCAGTTCCCTGGAGTTAGCCCCATAATTCACCAGCCTTATCCTTACCTTGTCCTTCATCAGCCCGAAATCATCCAGATGCGCTGCTGCTTCCTGGGATATTTCCCTCTGGCGGCATTGCTCCAGAAGAATGTCTGCGATTTTCTCCGCATTCAGTATGCCCACAATATAAGGCAGTATAAATTCCTCCGGATACACGACAGGGCTTATGGACTCATTCTCCTTATGGATACAGATGCCATATAAGACAAGTTCATTATTTTTTCTCTGCTCTTTCGGGAATATCCGGTATCCCTCTCCCAGCTTCATCTCCAATGCCTTTATGACATCACTCATGAATTCTTCCATTCTTCTCCTCCTCTTTACCACTTGTAGTTTCCGGGAATGTCAAATTCTGTCCAGTTCACCGACAGCGCCCTTGCAATGGTCTCCTCCATCCTGGCGATCCTACCGCCTTCCTCGCCTTCACAGGCAAGCATGTAAAGGATCTCGGAAATGCCGAAATAGATGTCATGGGCCGTACAGGGGGCCTCCCCGTACTGTGCCACGAACAGGTCCACCGCTTCCGCCCCGTACTTCCGTGCAATGCCCAGCTTGTCCATGACGCCCTTCATGCAGTTGACAGGGTTCTTGACTTCGACCTTCAGCAGCTTCACAAGGTTCCCGGCCGCAAGCTGGTACTTCCCGTACAGGAGCTTTAACTGGTCATCGAACTCGCTGAGCGACCTGCCGTTCCTGTGCCCCAGCCTCAGCGGGCTGCCAAGGCTGATGGTGGTGTTCTCCTTCCCGGATACCAGCATGGGGAAGATGTTCGCCCCGCCGGAGCCTGTGTCGGATGTGGTGATCCTTACCACGGGCTTTATCTCATCGGGCGTCTTCCCATGCAGGGCAAGTTCCTTCCTGTATGCATCCAACAGGGCATCTTCCCCGGAAAGCTCCCACAGGGCGGATGCCATGTCATGCTCATAAAAGCCGGCAAGATAGCTACAGCCCTTGAAGTTCCCTGTCAGGTAGTCCACGGAATGCAGGAAGACCTGCTCCATGTCAAGCACCGCATAATCGTGGCAGTCGCCTCCCAATACTGCGGATACTTTCCCTTCCGAGATGCGCAGCAGCGCCTCACCCTTTGCCACTTTCAGGCAGTCGTTCAGGATTCTCGCATACACGCTCTTTTCCACCCTGCGCAGTCCCGCGCCGGAGATCCCCGCACGGTCAAGGATGCTCTTGATCGCACAGCTCCTTACCGGGTAATACTGGTTCCTTACTTTCAGGAGAAGGCCCGTGTTGATGATGGTGTCCGTGATGATGTCTTCATCCAGCCCCTCATCTGCATATTTCTCCTTCAGTTCCTCCTCCACCTTGCTCCCGCTGGTGATCGCCACCAGGCGCAGGTTCCTGGAGTTCCTCCTTTCCCAGAACGAATTTCTCCCGATGCTTTTTAAGCACTCAAGGAATTCCTCCTGCTTCTGGAATACGCCGCGGTATCCGTCGGCAAATACTCTTGTCTCATTCATTTTCCGTTCCACCTTTCTTTTTCTCCCCGTTTCCGGGGGCATTTTATCCAGCCGCTTATGCGGGCAAAGCCCTCGTGGGCATTTCTGGCAACAAAAAAGGAATGGCCCTCTTAAAGGTTTCCATTCCATACTGCGTGTGGTAATCCACAAATCTGTTTTTGTCCCTGTCAGTCTTACACATCCTGCGGAAACAAAAAAGTGCCAAAAGACTGCCATATCCATGCATGGTATCCTCTGACACTACTTACAATCATAAACAGCGTATGCCCCGGTTCTCCCAAAAAAGGAGCCGGAACCTGCCGGTTGCTCCGGAGGGTATCCTGTCCCCGTTCCCCGTATACAGGTTTCGCATAAAAATCAATTACGGCTCTATCTTAACACAATATCTTGTATCATGTCAACTTGAATATACTATATATCCCGCATCTGTTTCCCGATTTTTGCACCCGGAAAAATTTTTTTCTATTTTTTTCAAAAATTTTTCAAGTTTTTGCCTCTTACCGTATCTTTATTTCATAGATCAGCTTTTTATCGTGGCTGGTCCTCCGTTCTTTGACAACTGAAGAACATACACCATCATGTATATGGGTTCTGGTGGGTGGCTCCCTGGTTATAGTCTGCCACCCGTCCGGATTGAATTGCACATAGTGCAGCCAGGCAACGCGGCCGGGGAGGGCGCAGGAGACGGTGATGGGAGGTATGTGTAGATTTAGAATAGGACAACTATTAACAAGCATAGATTGTATAGAATATACAGATGGAGGAAATATGGATAATCAGCAGACCAATCAATTATGCCAGACTGACATTCAGACAGTTGACATCCAAAATCTGGTTGACATTAGCGATGTCAAAATAGACACCACTATGAAAAAGACGGACAGAATACAAAATTTTATCAGGGATATTAAAAATCCTTATTGTTTCCGATGCAAAAATACTGTTGTTAAAGTTTCTTTTTGCAGCGAAGGTGGAGCTTTCCAGGAACTGCTTCAGGATTATTTTAGTACCCTGTCTCATTGCGAATAATCTGAAATCCTTGCTTTTGCGCCTTTTTTTATATATGATAGAGGGGAAGCAATGTGCATTTATATTTTTAGGTTATTCTGAATTTGTTTTAGAAAGGATGAATGATCATGAATGTAAATGACGAACTAAAAGAATGGATGGCGGCAGATTACACCCGCCTTTCAAAGGAGGATGGTGATAAAGAAGAAAGCGACAGCATCAATAACCAAAAGGCTTTGATTCAGCACTATACAGAAAGCCACCCTGAATTATGCCTAGTAAGGCACTATTCCGATGATGGGTATACTGGGGTGAATTTTAACCGGCCTGGTTTTCAGAATATGCTTGAAGGTATCAAAGAAGGACAAATCAACTGTATCATTGTAAAAGACCTGTCACGATTCGGACGCAACTACATAGAAGTCGGACGTTATATAGAACGAATCTTCCCGGCTCTTGGCATCCGGTTCATTGCAATCAATGATAATTATGACAGTCTTTACAACAACTCATCTTCCGACCAGCTCCTTCTGCCGTTTAAGAATTTAATAAACGATGCTTATAGCCGGGACATATCCATAAAGGTGCGCTCCAACCTGGATGTGAAGCGCAGGCAAGGTGATTTTGTAAGCCCCGCTGTCCCCTATGGGTACAAGCGTTTGGAAACGGACAAAAATAAGCTTGCCATAGATGAGCCTGCAGCCAATATTGTCAGACTCATTTTTGCAAAAAGAATAGAAGGGCAGAGCAACCAGCAGATTGCAGCTTTATTAAACCAGATGAAGGTGCCTACACCCATCCGGTACAAGCAGGAAAGCGGCAGCCATGCGAAAACTGCTTTCCAGATTTACAGCACACCAAAGTGGTATGGCACTACAGTACGGCGTATCCTTGAAAATGAAATATATACTGGTACGCTGGTTCAGGGAAAGACCTACCGGCCCAATTACAAGATCCGGAAACCTGTTGCAAGACCGCAGAAAGACTGGTTCCGCAAGGAAGGCACCCACGAAGCCATTATCAGCCGAATGGATTTTGATCTGGTTCAGAACATACTGGATACAGATACGCACCAGTCTGCCGGACAGGAAACGATTTATCCCTTTTCAGGCATTGTATACTGCGGCAACTGCCACCAAAGTTGCAACCGCAAGCAGACAGTAAAGAAAAACAAAAGCTATTTCTATTATGGCTGCTATCTTTCCAACCACACCACCTGCTGCAAGGGATTCTGCATCAATGAGTCCTATCTGGAACAGACTGTGTTAAATACGTTACGCCAATACATAAATGACCTGACTGATATGGAACAAATGCTTTCCCATTTGGAAAACATCCCCAACCAGCAAGCCGAAGTAAAGACATTGACACAGGAAATCCAACATGCGGAAACTGCTTTGCAAAAATACCAGGCGCTTCTTGCCTCCCTTTATGAGGATTACCATGAAGGCTTGCTAAATAGAGATGAATACTTAGACTTAAAGGAGTCCTATCAGGAGCAGGTAAACGAACTGGCAGAGGCGTTGGATAACATGACCGCACAACAGGATGGACTGACTGCCGCATTCAAAGCAGACACCTCCCATATAGATGAGTTCCGAAAATATATGGAATCTCCGATCCTAAATCGCAAAATGCTGGTGTCTATGGTAAAAAGGATATACATTTATCCCAAAAACCGGATACATATTGTTTTCCGGTTCCCGGATGAGTTTGAAAAGCTGCTGCATTTCCTGCCAGACGCTGTTTCCGATAAGCTCATAGCAAGGGAGGTGTAGAGAGATGCCACATAAAAGAACGGGCAGAATTACTGATACAGCCGTTATGAACCCTCAAGCTACTCCTCCTGAGATTTACCTTACCGGATTATATTTGCGCATATCCGGGGAGGAAGCTGCAAAAGGGGAAAAACTGAATAACCAGAGGGACTTGCTGTTAAGCTATGTAAAAAAACAAAATGATTTAAAAATTGTAGATATTTACTCCGACAACGGAGAAACTGGTACAAACTTTGACCGGCCTGAATGGAACCGCCTGATGGAGGATATAAGAAAAAAACGCATCTCATGTATTGTGGTAAAAGATTTGTCAAGATTTGGAAGGAACTACATAGAAACCGGAAATTACCTTGAAATGGTGTTTCCTGCCTTGAAGGTCCGCTTTATAGCAGTCAATGACAACTATGACTCAGGACAGTTGGAAAACAGTGCCCTTCAACCGTTAGACACCATGATTAAGGGAATCGTGAACGAAGCCTATGCAAAGGACATTTCCCGCAAGATATTTACTGCAAAAGAAATCCAGCGAAAAAACGGATTATATTATGGGAACGTGCCTCCTTATGGCTACTGCAAAGATCCGGCGGACCCACACCATCTGATCGTCAACCAGGAAACGGCACCTACAGTAAGGCAGATTTTTCAGTGGAAGCTTGAAGGCATGGGCAACTTCCAAATTGCCCGGCTCTTAAATGAAGGCAATATTGCGGCACCGATGCGGTATCAGTTTCTGGCAGGCGCTGTAAAAGCTCCACGTTACGAAAACAGCATTTGGCAAGGCATTACCGTTAAAGTTATCCTGAGCAACCGCACTTATACCGGGGATTTGGCAATGGGGAAAAAGAGGAAAAACCTCTCTAAAAATCTAACCAAAATCAGGAATATCCCCTATGAGGACTGGATAATAACGGAAAATACCCATGAAGCCATCATAAGCCGTGAATTATTCTTTGAGGTTCAGCGCATTTGTATGCAGGAGCTGGAAAAAAACAGGTCAAGCCGTTACTGTCATTCGGATATTGATTCGCCGGATGATATTTTTGCCGGATTGGTTTACAGCGGGAACACAGGACTCAAGATGTATCGGACACGAAACTATTATGAAAAGCATGGCATGAAATATCGTTATACCACTGTTTCACAAAGGGATGCGGACTACTCAAAATGTTCAATCATCAGCATCAAAGAGGAACAGATACAGGAAACCCTGGTCTGCCTTCTGAAAAAGCAGATGGAATTGGCTTTGGAATTGAATGATTACCTTGCAACGGTACAGGAACATCAGACATTTCTTAGCAAAAAGGAGGCTTTGGAAAAACAAATCAAAGAACTTGCCGCAAGGCACAAAGAACTTACTTCTATGCAGTCAGATTTATACCTGCATTATTCGGAAGGGCTACTTGCCCGTGAAAAATATCTTGCGCAAAAGGAAAAATACAGACTGGAAAGGCTTTCATCAGAAAGCCGTCTGGCAGAACTGAAATCTACCCTTGAACGCTTGAAAATACGCTTTTCCCCACATAACCCATACATCCGGCTTCTATTGGAATTCTATGAAGGCGATTTCTTGTCAAAGGATCTTTTGCATAGGTTAGTTGACAAAATTTATGTCTACGATTCTAAAACACTTGAAGTTGTTTTCAAATATCGGGATGAAATAGAACCTATACTCAAGTTCCGGGAAAGCGGGGTGATGCAATGAAAAGCAATTATTCTTCCGAAAATTTTATGGGAGACAATATCCTTGCCTGCTATCTGAGGGTATCCGATGAAGATTTTGACTTGAAGCAAAATGTTCTGAAGGATGAAAGCACCAGCATCAGCGCACAGCGACGGTTGATACACAGCTATATTGAATCAAAGCCTGAGCTGAGGCAGATGAACATAAGGGAGTTTCTGGATGACGGTTATTCCGGTACCAATTTTGAACGGCCTGCAATTCAAGAAATCTTTCAACTGGTGTCCGAGGGCAGGATAGGCGCCATTATCGTAAAAGACATGTCACGATTTGGACGGAACTATATCGAAACGGGCTGTTATATAGAGCAGATTTTTCCTTTAGTAGGAATACGCTTTATAGCCATCAATGATTCCTTTGACAGCACTGAGTACATCGGTAATACACCCGGACTTGAAATGGCGTTCAAAAACGTAATTTATGACTATTACAGCAAGGATTTGTCAGCCAAAGTAAAGAGCATTAAGAAGATACAGCAGAAACGCGGTGACTTTGTGGCAGCAAAACCGCCATATGGATATATTATTTCCCCTGCTGACCGGCACAAGTTGGAGGTTGATCCCGAATCTGCAGAAATTGTAAAGACTATATTTCGTCTGACACTTTCCGGGTGGAAACCGGTTAAGATTGCGCAACAGTTAAATAAAATGCTTATCCCTACCCCTGCACAGAGATTGCACAAACTTTATGGCTTTCAATGCGGCGGCTTCACAGAGGAACAACTAATGTCAGGGTTTTGGAAGCCTAGACAGATTACAAAAATCCTGCAAGATGAAACAATGACGGGAGCGACCGTCAACAACCGTGTTCAGGTAAAGGGTGTGGGCAGCAGAAAATTCAAGCGGCAGAAAACGGAGGACCATGTGGTTGTCAGGGATACCCATGAAGCTATTATTGACAGGGATACATTCCTTCAGGCGGCTGCTATCATCCGCAATCGCAAAACTGTCCGCACTGACAATCGGCAAAAGAATGAAAACCTGTTTTACCAAAAGATTTACTGCAGTCATTGTGGATGCAGACTAAAGCATGAGGTACACACACGCAATTCCAAAATCCATGCGATATACTATTGTCCTCATGCAAGACCTTCCGGCGGCGGCACATGCAGCTTACATTCCATAAAAGACGAATTTCTAAAGGAACAGGTGTTGCGCCCGCTACAGATTCAGGTTCAGCTTATTTTGGACAAACAGGTGCCTCTCCCAAAGTCTGACAAAGAAAAACTTCAGAGCAGACTGCGGGCAATTTCGCGGTTGCTGGAACAAAATAAAGGGAAAGTTCCTCGTCTCTACGAGGAATACAGAACAGGGAACATAAGCAAGGAACAATTTGTCAAACAAAAAGATGCAATATCATCTGCAAACAATGAGCTTGACTCGGAAAGGAGTGAAATAGAAAAAAAGCTATGCACCATAGAATCCGCGCAGAAAAAAACTGAGTCAGAGTCGCTTCTGGAAATAACCAGACTAAAAACCCTAACTCAGAATGCTGTTGATTTATTTGTAAGTAAAGTCGTTGTAAATTCTCCGGATTCCATTGAAATCACTTGGAAATCAAAGGATATATTTGAAGAAATGTACAATAGGAATGCCTGAAAATCAGCATTCCTATCGAAAAATGAATGATATACAAAAGATTGTAACTATAAACCGGTTTGTCTGTCTGAAACACAATACTCAGCGATAATAATCGGCGTCTGCGTCTTTTTTAACAGATAATAGCTGTCATTCGCTTTCGCCTCACGATGGTTTTCCTTATCTAAAATCTCCGCCAGCGTTTTCTGCATAACCTCCGCCACCGATTTTCCCTGCAGGCTGGTAGCATAGTAAAACACCTGCGCCCCCTTTACATACTCTTCCGAATATGAATTCTGATGGATACTGACTGCCAGATCCGCTCCCGAAGAGTCTATCAATGCCACCCTGTTTTTCATATCCTGCACTTTTTTATTGGAGTCCTCCGGCCGATACAGTCCTTCTTCACCTTCTCTGGTCATAATGACTTCCACATCCGAAAGTTCCAGATAACGTTTTACTTTTTTAGCGATAATCAGATTGATATCCTTTTCCAGAGCCTGATTGATGCCTACCTTTCCCGGATCTATTCCGCCATGTCCGGCATCGATCACCACCACCGGCCTGCGTTCCTTCCCATCAGCTGCTTCATTCTTCTTTTCTTCGGACAGCCCAATCGTATCCCGATGGATCACAATACTTCCGCTGCCTGTTGTCACATATTCTGCCGTATGGTGAGAAAGGAGTAACATTGCCGCCATAAATACCGCCGCCATACCAATTTTAATTTTTCTAAACTGCTCTTCTGTCATAAGACGCCCCGCCTGTCTTTCAACAGCTGCCCCCTGGCAGCCTCTTCTCATCTCATTTTATGAAAAAAAAGCAGGGCTTATGTTATGGATCTTCACAATTCAGGTTTCGTCTTCCTCTTCCCTGTGCGCTACCTCAGTTCCCACAGTAATCTGAAATCAGATCCCAGACCTCCGGTGTCTCCAATCCCAGTTTCCATTGGGCCACACCAGCCAGATCATAAGTTCTCATCACGTCCAGTTTTACTTTCACTGAATCATAATCCTCCAGCCACACCTGGTACAGCGTATCATCTTTCTGGATCTCTCCGTAGTGCTGGCACTCCTTGTCCAGCCACTGTGTCTGTATCCCATTGTTTGCCACAAAGTCAGCCGCAGCGCGCATCCCCATCGACTCCCCGACCACGCTTGTCCCTGTCGTTTTCCAGATTCTTGTGTAGAAGGGAATACCATTGATCAGCTTTTCTGCCGGCACGTACTCCAACGTATCAGTAATTCCCTTCTGCACATAGTCGATACTTGCCACAGAGCCTGCCGTACTGCTGGTGCTCCAGTGCTCGTCATACCCCATTACGATCACATAGTCTGCATAAACGCTCTGTTCTCTGCGGTTATACCAGATCGCACCTCCTGAAATCGGGTAATTATCTACCGAGAGTACGATCCCGTTTTTCCGGCACTCTACCGAAAGTTCCCTGATAAACTCCACAAAGTGTTTTCCTGTGGTCTCATCTATCTTTTCAAAATCTATATTCAGCCCATCGATCCCGTAAGTTAACACCTGCTGCATCAGATTCTGAATCAGGTTTGCCCTGGCCGTCGAGGAAGAAAAGATTGCAAACCTGTCCACTTCTTCCGTAAAATCATCCGCCAGTGCCCAGACCTCCAGGCCCATGGCATGGGCATTATTCACATACTCCTGAGAGGCATAACTCACAATATTTCCCTCGTTTCCTGTCAGATGAAACCATGTCGGAGAGATCGTATTCAATCCCTTCACGTTTGCTGTGACCTCTGCAAAGGTAGAATTTCCGCCACTCCCCGATACCTGATGCCATCCCATATTGATCTTATAGTCTTTTGAAATACTCGTATACTCCAGTTCACCATACATAGAGGAATTGCTGAGAAAACTGGGAGTTATCGTCTTTATCTCGCCCAGCCTTTTATTTTCCACATAACCGATAAACCCATCCTGAGTTTTTACCTCCGACCAGTTCTCCATCTGGTCTAACACGATCATCTGCTCCCCTTGTGCCACCTCTTTTAATATTTCACTTTTCACACCCCCCTGATATCTTACCTGAGTATCCTTCGTTATTTCCGCCACCTGCCTTTCCGTATAGGCAGTATAAATCTGGATCCGGTTCGGCTCTCTGAAAGTCTCATAGTCAAATACGGTAAATAACCTGATAAAGTCTACCGCGATATACAATGTATCTCCCTCATAAAAGGCGATCTGATAATCACAGAGATTCTGCTCCTCGCCATCCATATAGCTGCTCTCCCCTATATTATAAGAAAGAATCCTGTCCGGCAGTACGTAACGGATCGTATTCTCCATCTCATTCACATAGAGTCTCGTATATATAAAATAATCGCTGACTGTGTCATAAGTAAAATAAAACGTCCCATCACTTCCCACCCGGGCTTTGTCTTCTATGATTTCATCCTGCATTATGATGGCTGCTTCATCACCTGTAACACCAAAATACGCATTTAAATCGGCCTTTTCTTCCGAATAGGAATACTTTTCCCTGATCAGAGAGCCAAAGCTTATGCCCCCTATAATAAAAATAAGGACGATTGCTATCAATACTGGAATTATTTTTTTCATGCCTGTACTCCTTTCAACCGTCCTTATTATATCAAACTATTTTCATATCGTCATTATGATTTTCTGTGAATGAACCAATTTTCTTATCTGACATATAATATCACTATGAGGGGCCTCTTTTCCACAATACTTTTGCCAGATCACATGGTATTCAAATGGCTGTTTAAATGATTACTTTTCCATGATTTTATCATAGCGGACCTGAGTCAGTATGCCGTCTTCATCAATCACAAAATCCGGCATATACACAGAATCCTCCATGACAAAACGTTCAACAATACCGGCAGGTGATGCAGGCTTTCCGTCCAGATACAATTCAATCCCCTGTTCGAGAATCGCCTCCAGTCTGCTTTTCATGGAAATCATCTCACTCTTATTTTTTGACATAGACCCTCCTTTCTGCATTTTCTGCTCTTCCAAAAGGAGTCGTGATATATATAAAGAGTTGCTTTGCTTTAGAAAGTTTAATTTTGAAATTGCAGATTATTTTTGTTTTTGTTGACGATACTAAGTAAAAGCTTCTTTACTGAAAAGATCTTTTTATGGTAAAAGCCACTTTACTTTAAAATAAAAATAGTTTTACCAGAATACCCGGACGTGTAAATATTTTTGGAAATATTATTGAGTTAATGTTAATTGTTTTGGATTATTATAATAGAAACTCATTTGGAATAATTTAAACGCAGAATCGGCACATAAGCCTATAAGACATCTCAAATACTAATTTAGATTTTACTTTTCCTGAGATGAAGTCATTGTTTAGAAAATTCTGAATGTTACGACAGATGCGATAAAATTTCTGCCGATCTGATCAAAGTGCTTTGCCTCCTTCCGTTACAAATTGTCCAAAGGCACTCTAGAACTATATATTACCAGAAATTTTGGCAAATTTCAACTATTTTATTAATTTTTTTTAAACTGTTTTCCAAACCTATTGACTTGTCCACCAGCAAAGTATAAAATTCCTTAAAGGATGTGATTATCATGAAAATAGAAAAAGTAAACGATCATCAAATACGTTGTACCCTGACCAGAGAAGATCTGCTCAGCCGAGAACTTAAAATAAGCGAACTTGCTTATGGCACAGACAAAGCAAAAGACCTGTTCCGCGATATGATGCAGCAAGCAGCCTGCGAATTCGGTTTTGAGGCGGAGGATATTCCCCTTATGATAGAGGCTATTCCTTTAAATGCCGAATGCATCGTTCTGATCGTCACCAAAGTAGATGATCCCGAAGAGCTGGACACTCGTTTTGCACGCTTTGCCCCCTCAGTAAATGAGGAGGCTGATTATGGTGCAAACGACTATGCCGAGATTACTGATGAGGTGATGGATCTTTTTGAACGGATTCACAAGACAGCCTCTCCTGCCGAAAAAAACGCAGTCCGGGAAGCTGATATCCCAGCAGATTCGACATCTGAAAAGGAGGAGGATGTATCCCGCATTTTTGCATTTTCGTCCATCGGCGAACTGACCAGTCTTGCCCATATTTTCGGGCCGGGGCTTGTCTGTGAAAACAGACTTTATAAAAACGAACCCCGGGGGCAGTATCTGCTCGTTGTAAACCAGCGCACCCTTTCTGCGGAAGCTTTTGGAAAAGTATGTAATACCATTTCTGAGTACGGAGTTACCACTAAAGCTCTGCAGACAGGTATCGCTTATATGGATGAGCATTTCGACTGCATTATCCCGGAGAATGCCTTACAGATCCTGGCAGGCATTTGATTCCACTGATATGCGTTTTGCGAATCAGTTCAATATCAATGTTGACAGTGTACAAAAGAGCCGGGCGATACTGTCCCGGCTCTTTTAATATTTCTTATGACAATGTCAGACTTATGCCTGTTCGATCTTTGCCATTAAGTCACTGATATCAATGCCGTGAACCATGGCTGCTTCCTCCAGCGACTCTCCCTGTGCTGAGGGACAGCCAAGGCAATGCATCCCTGCATCCATCAGAATCGGCGCCACATCCGGGTTAATCCTCAAAATTTCGCCGATTGTCATTTCTCTGGTTATACCGCTCATATATAAATCCTCCTATTTTGTATTCGCAATTGCGCTTTCCTGCGCCTGCTGTCTGTTTTCCTTAAAACATATACAGTATATCCTTTCCACTTTTACCTGTAAATACCCTGTCTCCTTATAATTTGTAAAAATTCCATAAAAACTCTCGAAACAGGCACTGTTTGTATAGAAAAAAGTACATCCCCATTCTTGACTTAAGCACATTTCTTACACTATAATAGCCATATAGAATCCTGTTTTTGACAGTTGAGAAAGGGTAAAAACCTCACAGCCAGCATAAATACGCTGTTTGTGAGGTTTTCTTAATTGAAAAGTATGTGGCTATTTTTGCTTCTTCTGGGTCTGATTTAAAATTTTTCTCATATTTTTTTGAGAAGTAATCTGATAGTCGCTTCGAAAACCAAAAGCATCATGCAATGCATCTGTTAAATCTGTCCTTGTGTAAGCAGGAATATATCCTTCTCCGGGGGCGATCATCATATCCATAGTCCTCAGGGTTCTGATGATTTCTTCGCAGCTGTACTGCTCTTTCAGTTTCTTTTCGAGTATTCTGTAGATTACGAGTGCAGTGAAGCATGTTGTAAAGTGGGCGGTAATCCGGTCTCTTCTGGAAAGATACACAGGTCTTGCTTTGAATTCTGTTTTCATAATCCGAAAGCATTCTTCGATTTCCCATCTTTTCTGATTGATTCTGATGATTGCTGCAACATCATAATCCAGATTTGTGCATATGGCATAGAAGCCGTCATATTTCGCTTCATTATCTATCTGTTGCTGATTCAGCGAAGTAATGGTTTTGCTTGCTGCTTCTCCATCGGCAGTACAGTGCCCCTGCTCGATAAAACGCTTTGGAGCATTTGGCTTTTTCCTTGAGATGGAAGAAGGATTTTCAACGAACTTTCTCGCTCTTACGATCTGTCTTTCCCTTACCATGCGTTGATAATTACGGTATTTGATGGAATAAGTTACAATAAGATGCTGTTCAAGATTGTCTTCATTAATCCATCGGTCTTTATAAAAGACTTTGTCGGAATCCTTTTTTTCATCCAGTTCACAGAGTTTATACATTTTCTGATCGCCGGGGATATACCAGCCGTCATCATATAGGCAGAAATCCTGTAAAAACCCTTTGAGTTTTTTGATAGACTGTGTTGTTACAAAACCACGGCCCTGGATGCTGTTGAACTTTCTGTTTGCAGTGGATGAAAGTCCGGAATCGGTACAGACAATAAAGTCTGATGATTCAAAGTCTTTTAAGATTTTTTTCTCTAACGGAGTCATGGAAGGCTGTTCATTCTGGTTTCCATCAAAAACCGAGAAGGAAAGAGGGATGCCATCCGCATCCATGAACAGTCCCATCTGGACTATGGGATTGGGACGGTGTTCTTTCGAAACGCCATATTTTCTGAAATCATCTTCCTGCCCGATTTCAAAGTAGTAATTAGTGCAATCATAGTAGAGGACTTCCTTTTTGCGCTCAATGGCAGACTGGGAGTTTTTGTAGAGTTCTGCCTGAAAGAAATCATTTTCTTTGGCAATCACTTCGAGAGCTCTGTAAATCTGATGCAGGTTACACTTTGGCTGTTCCAGAAAGTTTTGGGCGCTTTCAAGAGAGGATAACTTCGAGCCGGGTGCAATGATTCTGGAATAAACAAGCATGGAAAGAATGCCATTCAGGTTGTAATCAAATTTATATTTATCAGAGATAGAGTCACAAATCTTATGGATTCCAAGAGAGTAGTAGATATCCTGAAGGAACAGATATCCAACGTTGCAGGAGCGGCGGACATTCTTGTCAATCAGCATGGAAGCGGAATATTTGAGAAGAATTCCCTGTTTTGATTGTTTTTCTGCCAAGGTCAGTTTTTTTGTATATTCCTTTGCCCATTCGATGGGATCCATATCACCACATCTGGCTTTGATTTCTTCAATGCTGCCAAGACGTTCAACCGTTTTGGTAGTTGTTTTGTTTCCAATACGGACAGATTTCTGGATATAATAAGCAGGGGATTTTTTAGTTCCGGCGCAAGTCAGTTTCATAAGCAGCCTCCTTTTTATCTCTATTATAGCATAAATACTTACAAATAGCCACATAAAAGTAGAGAAAATTTGACAAAAAAATACAGGCATTATGCGGCCTGCAAGAATTTTTTTCTTATTCAACTGTCAAACTCCCGTTCGCAATTGCGCTTTCCTGCGCCTGCTGTCTGTTTTCCTTAAAACATATACAGTATATCCTTTCCACTTTTACCTGTAAATACCCTGTCTCCTTATAATTTGTAAAAATTCCATAAAAACTCTCGAAACAGGCACTGTTTGTATAGAAAAAAGTACATCCCCATTCTTGACTTAAGCACATTTCTTACACTATAATAGCCATATAGAATCAATGATCTATAAATTTTCAAATTCACAATAATATTAAACAGGAGGTATCACAAAATGAGACCAGAATGGACAGGTTTTGTAGGCAACAAATGGGATCGCGAAGTAAACGTACGTGATTTCATCCAGAAGAATTACACCCCTTACGAGGGCGACGATTCTTTCCTGGCTGAGCCTACACAGAACACAAAAGACTTATGGGAGATGGTACTGGATCTTTCCAGAAAAGAGCGTGAAGCAGGCGGTGTATTAGATATGGACACCAAAGTTGTTTCCACGATTACTTCCCATGGTCCGGGCTATCTTGACAAGAATAAGGAGACTATCGTAGGTTTCCAGACCGACGCTCCTTTCAAGAGATCCTTACAGCCCTACGGCGGTATCCGTATGGCAGAGAAAGCTTGCGCAGACAACGGCTACGAAGTAGATCCGGAGATCTCCGAGTTCTTCTCCACACACAGAAAAACACATAACGCAGGCTGTTTCGACGCTTACAATCAGGAGATGAGGGCCTGCCGTTCTTCCCACATCATCACAGGTCTTCCGGATGCTTATGGCCGTGGCCGTATCATCGGCGACTACAGACGTGTTGCTCTGTACGGTATCGACAGACTGATCGAAGACAAGCAGGATCAGAAAAACTCCACAGGCCGTGTTATGACCGACGAAGTGATCCGTCTTCGTGAAGAGATCTCCGAGCAGATCATTGCGCTGAAGATGATGAAGGAAATGGCTGCTTCCTATGGCTGCGATATTTCCAAACCCGCATCCAACGTGCAGGAAGCTATCCAGGCTACTTACTTTGGTTATCTGTGTGCCGTGAAGGAGCAGAACGGTGCGGCTATGTCCCTTGGACGTACCTCCACATTCCTTGACTGCTACGCTGAGAGAGATTTAAAGAACGGCGTATTCACAGAAAGCCAGATTCAGGAATTTGTTGATCACTTCATTATGAAGCTGCGTTGCATCAAGTTTGCCCGCACTCCCGAGTACAACCAGATCTTCGCAGGCGATCCGGTATGGGTAACCGAGTCCCTCGGCGGTATGGGCGTTGACGGCCGTTCTCTCGTAACAAAGATGAGCTTCCGTTTCCTGCATACCCTGACAAACCTGGGTGCTTCTCCGGAGCCCAACCTGACAGTTCTGTGGTCCACAAGACTTCCTGAGAACTGGAAGAGATACTGCGCTAAGATGTCTATCCAGACTTCTTCCATCCAGTATGAGAACGACGATCTGATGAGAGTGACTCATGGCGATGACTACGGTATCGCATGCTGCGTATCCTCCATGGTTATCGGTAAGGAAATGCAGTTCTTCGGCGCTCGTGCAAACGTTGCGAAATGTCTGCTGTACGCGTTGAACGGCGGTGTTGACGAAGTTACCAAGAAACAGGTTGGTCCTAAATATCGTCCTGTAGAAGGCGATGTTCTGGAGTACAATGATGTCTGGGATAAGTTCATGGATATGTTGGAGTGGCAGGCTGACGTTTATGTAAACACGCTGAACATCATCCACTATATGCATGACAAATACTGCTATGAGAGAGCTGAGATGGCCCTTCATGACAGAGATGTAAAACGTTACTTTGCAACAGGTGTTGCAGGCCTTTCCATCGTAGCTGACTCCCTGTCCGCTATCAAGTATGCGAAGGTTGAAGTAGTGCGTGATGAAGACGGCGTGATCGTAGACTTCAAGACCACAGGCGAATTCCCGAAATATGGTAACGATGATGACCGTGTTGACGACATCGCTCAGGAAGTGGTTCACAGATTCATGACCGCGATCAGAAGACACCACACCTACAGAGAGGGCGTTCCTACAACTTCCATCCTTACCATTACTTCCAACGTAACCTATGGTAAGGCTACAGGTAACACACCTGACGGACGTAAGAAAGGACAGCCGTTTGCTCCCGGCGCTAACCCGATGCACGGCCGTGATACCCACGGTGCAGTTGCTTCCTTAGCTTCCGTATCCAAGCTGCCGTTCAAGGATGCACAGGATGGTATTTCCAATACTTTCACGATCATCCCCGGTGCTCTCGGCAAAGAGGATAAGGTATTTTCAGGTGATATCGAGCTTGAATTAAAGTAAAGCCTGACAGATCCTGGGCAACTCGATATCACCTTGGATATTCCGAGCTTGAATTAAAGTAAGGCCTGAATATCACGATATCGATTTGGGTATTATAAGTTAAAATCAGCAAAAAACAAATTAGCAGATGCCCGTCCTTTCGGGCAGGGCATCTGCGGAACTGGAGTAGCAGATGGATGATAAAGCTTTAATCGACGATCTTGTTAAAATGCTGGATTCCGGCATGGCAGGCGGCGTCGGACATGTAAACATCGATTATGATGAAAAAAACGAGCAGAATAAGTCTGTACAGACAATGGGCTGCACGGACTGCTCCAGAACACCCCTCGCATGCAGCGTTCCGACTCTGGAACAGGGTCTGGACGATTACTCGGGTTCCGATATATAAGCAACGTCGTCCGACGGCGCATAATAAAACTGTATACACAATGGAGGTAAAAACAATGGCAGCATCAAATGCAGCTCAGGTTGATAACCTGGTATCTTTACTTGACGGCTATGCAACAAAAGGTGGCCATCACTTAAATGTAAATGTATTAAACAGAGATATGTTACTGGACGCTCAGAAGCATCCTGAGAACTATCCTCAGCTTACGATCCGTGTTTCCGGGTACGCTGTAAACTTTATTAAGCTGACCCCCGAACAGCAGGCTGACGTTATCTCCCGTACATTCCATGAATCTATCTAAACCGGACTCGCGCCGTTGCTGTATTTCAGACGGCGGTATGAAGGTTGTGACAGTATATTACATGATATCCCCTGAGGTCCTGCTTCAGGGGAATTTTAAAAGCAGATAATAAAGGCGGGAATTTCCTGCCTGTAAAGGAGTTTTCTCTCTATGAAAGGACGTATTCACTCTCTTGAAAGTTTTGGCACTGTAGACGGTCCCGGCACCAGATTTGTAGTCTTTGTTCAGGGTTGTCCCATGCGCTGTGCCTATTGCCATAATCCGGATACCTGGCCGATGGACGGCGGCACCATGATGGAACCGACCGAAATCATCGAACAGTATGAAAAAAACCGCCCCTTTTACAAAGACGGCGGCCTCACCGTAACTGGCGGTGAACCTCTGATGCAGGTGGATTTTCTGATCGACCTGTTTACCCTGGCAAAGGAGCATGACATCCATACCTGCATCGACAGTTCTGGTATTGCTTACAGAGAAAATAATGCCGCTTTTATCGAAAAACTGGACAAACTCATGCCCTTGACCGATCTTGTCATGCTGGATATCAAACATATTGATCCGGAAAAGCATAAGGAACTGACCAGTCAGCCAAACGACGGCATTCTCGCTTTCGCAAAATACCTGGAGAAAAGGCAGGTTCCTGTATGGATCCGCCACGTCATCGTGCCAGGACTTACAGACGACGAAAAGTATCTGTATCAGTTAGGATACTTCATTGGACATCTCTCCAACCTGAAAGCTTTGGATGCCCTCCCCTATCACACAATGGGCGAGAAAAAATATGAAAGCCTCGGTCTGGAGTATAAGCTTCACGGTGTTCCCGCCATGGATCAGAAGACTCTTCTTGTGAAAAAGCAGGCTATACTTGACGGCGTGAAAGCTGCCAGAAAAGAAGCGGAAGCTATGAAAAATTAGTGCATTATGTAAATTTTATCAAGGAAATATTTTCTTTGCGTTTTCCTACTTTTAGGGTTGTATATCTCATAAGATTATATTAAAATAAGAAAAGGCTGCAGGATACGGCTGATTTTATTTAAAAGCTGTATCCTCAGTGTAAACTTTATACATAAGGAGGATTATCTCATGGCATTTGTAATTGGTGATGGTTGTGTAGGCTGTGGCGCCTGTGCAGGTACATGTCCTGTTGGTGCTATTTCTGAAAACGGTGGTGTATTCGTTATTGATGAAAGTGTCTGCATTTCCTGTGGCGCTTGCGCAGGCGGTTGTCCCGTTGGTACTATTTCTGAGGCTTAATAACTACCTGACAACTTCAAACAGGTGTCGTATTATACGGCACCTGTTTTTTGTTCTTTTATTGATTTCCCAAACAGTTTTCTTTTTTCCTTTTTCTCCTGCTTTTCCCGTTTTTTTCGATTGCTTTTGCCACGTATCAGCGCATCCAGCTGTCTGTAATGTTCTTCCTCCAGCAACAATTTTCTGTTTTCTCTCTCTTCCTCCCGTTCCTCCTGCATTCTGAACTGATAATCCAGTTCTTTTGTAAGCGTCTCTGAAAGCTGCTCATAACACTTCTGATTGCTCTCTTCTATCGCCTCGGAAATCAGTTTCTTCATCAGATATTCAAGGCGCTTTACCTTTTCTTCCATCTCCCGTTCCGGCAGATTAGCATCCTGCGGCACAGGTACCATCCTCTCTTCCTTCTCTGTCAGCGTATTTGTCTGCTGTGCAGGTATTATATTTTCCTCCGGCCGCCCATGAAATGTCCCTTGCTCCATGCGCTGTAAATCCTCCACTGACAGATCCTCCACATCAGGAAGCCTTGTCAGTTTTCCATTTTTCAGGATCATACGTATTGCTTTCAACTGCAGTCCCTGCTCCTTCAATTTCTTAATTTCCTGGAATTCAGTAATATCCTCCTCTGTATAATACCTGTGTCCCAGTTCGTTTCTTTTTACTGGAAGCTTCAGTTCATCCTCCCAATATCGCAGCACATGGCTCTCCACTTCCACTTTTCTTGAGGCATCCGAAATAAGGTAAATTTTTCCGTTCTCCATAAACTCCTCCTGTCTCCACATTTATTTCACGTCCTGTTTTCACATCCCCGCGGGATCGGGCCGCCCACGCATAAAAAGGACTGGCTCATTCAGCCAATCCTCTTTTGTATAATTTTATTCAATTCCTGAAGCGCTAGTGCTGCACATTTGCAAACTTTGTATAATCCGGCAGCCATGCCAGTTCCACCGTTCCAATCGGACCATTCCTCTGCTTTGCAATAATGATCTCCGCTATCCCTTTTTTGTCACTGTCCTTATTGTAGTAATCGTCCCGGTAGATAAACATCACTACGTCTGCATCCTGCTCGATGGCGCCGGATTCACGCAGATCGGAGAGCATTGGTCTATGATCCGGCCGCTGCTCCACTGCACGGCTCAGTTGCGATAATGCAATAACCGGCACATTTAATTCTCTTGCAAGCGCTTTTAAAGATCTGGATATTTCAGACACTTCCTGCTGTCTGGAATCCGTCCTTCCGTTTCCCGACATCAGCTGAAGATAATCGATAATAATCATCTGAATATCCTGTTCCATTTTAAACTTCCTGCACTTGGAGCGCAGTTCCGGTATGCTGATTCCTGGTGTATCATCGATGATCAGCTTTGATCTTCCCACCACACCGGCACCATCAATCAGGTCTTCCCACTCTCTGTCCGAAAGATTTCCGGTTCGGATATGCTGCGAGTCTACTCTCGATTCCAATGAAAACAACCTGTTCACCAGCTGCTCCCGCGACATCTCCAAACTAAAAATTGCTAACGGCAGATCGCTTTTAAATGCTACATACTGTGCAATGTTTAACACTAACGCAGTTTTCCCCATAGAAGGCCTTGCAGCGATCAAAATGAGATCTGCAGGCTGCATCCCCGCTGTCCTGTAATCCAGATCCAGAAACCCCGTCGCCACACCGGTCACATTTCCCTTTGTCTTAGATGCTCTCTCAATACGCTCCATCGCATTTAAAACAACCTGCCGGATCGGAACATAATCACCGGTGTTCCTGCGCTGCACGATATTGAAAATACCTTTTTCCGCATTTTCCAGTATTTCTTCCAGTGATTCTTTGCCCACATAGCATATGCCCGCAATCTCTTCGTTTACTTTGATCATTCTGCGTAATATTGCCTTTTCAGAAACAATTTCCGCATAATCTTTAATATGAGCCGCCGTCGGCACCGCAAGCATCAGATCCCTGACAAACTCCAGACTGCTCACTTCAGGTGGTGCATCCTTCTCTTTCAGTTTATTTTGCAGCGTCACCACATCCACAGATTTGCCGGCATCATTCAACTCCACAATAGCCCGATACACAAGCGCATACTGCCTGCTATAAAAGTCATCTTCTTCCAGTATATCCGCTGCCACAGTAATCGCATCCCTGGATATCATCATACAGCCGATTACTGACTGTTCTGCCTCAATGCTATGAGGCAAAACTCTTTTTAAGAGCGCTTCCTCTGCTGCCATTATGCTTCCTCAACTTTTACCCTTAGTGTACCTGTTACCTGTGGATGAAGTCTGATTCCAACTTCATGGAATCCAAAGCTTCTGATCGGTTCCTGCAGTTGTATTTTCTTTTTATCGATCTCCAGATCACACTGTTTCTTCATAGCTCCCGCTATTTCCCTGGCGGAGACGGAACCAAATACTTTGCCGCCCTCCCCGGCTTTTATCTTCACCGTAACGATCTGTGCCCCGATTTTTTCAGCCAGGTCCTTCGCCTCGTCTAAAAGCCTCTGCGCATCCTTTTCCTCTTTTATCTTCTGCAGCTTCAGATCGTTTAAATTTCTGTTGTTGGCTTCTACACCCAGTTTCTGGGGCAGAATATAGTTCCTGGCATATCCGTCGTTTATCTCAATAATTTCTCCCTTTTTTCCAAGTTTTTTAACATCCTGTATCAAAATGATCTTCATGAGATTGCTCCTTCCTGTATCATGGCATCCAGTGTATTCTTCACAATAGAGATAGCCTCCATCAGGGACACATCCTCCATCTGACACCCGGCCATGTTCATATGTCCGCCTCCACCCAACCGCTCCATGATAATCTGTACATTTACTTCATCTATTGATCTTGCACTGACATAGACCTGATTCTGATAATCTGTCAGAACAAAACTGGCCTTTACCCCCTTAATATTCAACAGTTCATTAGCTGCCTGAGCTCCTACCACGGTAGGGCTGTGCAGATCTTCGCTGGTGCAGACAGAGATAGCATAAGTATTTCGATATATCTCCGCCTGACTGACCGTATCTGCCCTCGCCTTATACTCGTTTGCATCTTCCCTGAACAGCTTTCTCACTCTCGTCACATCCGCGCCATTCCTGCGCAGGAACGCCGCTGCCTCAAAGGTCCGCACACCTGTCTTTGTCATAAAATTATTTGTATCGATCATAATACCGGAATACATACAGTCGGCCTCATCCGACTTTATCCGGATATTATCACCAATATACTGCAGAATCTCCGATACCATTTCACAGGCCGAAGATGCATAAGCCTCCACATAAGACAAGGTCGCATTTTCGATCGTCTCCGAGCCGCGCCTGTGATGGTCCAGGACCACAATCGATTTACAGGACTTTAACAGTTCCGGACATTCCGTAATACTGGGCTTGTCCACATCCACTACCACCAGCACGGCATTACTTCCCGCCAGCTCCAGAGCCGTCGTGCTGTTTACGATCATATCCTCCTCATAATCCGGATTATCCCTAAACAGCTGTACAAAAGGCTGAATAGAGGTTGTTACATCGTTGATGACGATATGTGCCTTTTTTTCCAATGTCACCGCAATCCTGTAAATTCCTACCGCAGAACCGAAACTGTCGATATCTGCCATCCGGTGCCCCATAATGATCACCCGATCTTTCCCGGTAATGATCTCCCGCAGCGCCTGTGCCTTTACCCGGGCTTTCACTCTCGTATTCTTCTCCACCTGCTGACTCTTTCCGCCATAGTATGTTACATTTTCCGGTGTCTTTACGACAGCCTGGTCACCCCCGCGCCCAAGCGCCAGATCAATGGAATTTCTTGCAAACTCATAATTCTGAGCATATGTCAATCCATCTAACCCCATGCCAATGCTTAACGTCACAGCCATCTCATTGCCAATATTGACTGTTTTCACATCTTCTAACAAGTCAAACCTGTCCTCTTTAAGCTTCTCAACTGCTTTTTTGCGCATGATAATCAGATATTTATCTTTTTCCAGTTTCTTAGAAATCCCATCCAGTGCGGAAATATATTTATTGACTTTTCTGTCAATCAGCGCGATCAGCAGGGAACGCCTTACTTCTTCCACGCTCTCCAGCGCTTCATCATAGTTATCCAGGTAGATCAGTCCTACTGCAAGGCTCTGATCATCAATTTCCCGCAGAGCAATCTTTAATGCAGTCTCATCAAAGAGATAGATCGCAATCAGATAACCGTCGTAATCCTCGGCCTCAAGAATATCACTATTCATCGCCATTTCTTTCAGCGAGATCTTTCGAGCCTTCACGTGGAAATCCCTGTTTTCAAAATTCACTTCCATCTCTGCCAGAGTTTCTTCACTTTTCCCCGGCAGCCTGTCCCTAGTCATAGAAGGAAACAACGTTGTAATCGACTTCCTGTAGCCTTTCTCCTTATGTACCAGCTTTTCAAATTCCTTGTTGGTCCATATAATCTTTCCCTGATCGTCCAGCAGCGCATGAGGAAGATCCAGATCCCGCAAAAGCTTTCTCTGTATCTGCCCATACTGTGTGGCAAAACTGATCAGTTCGTTCATAATAACCGGCTTAATATAAAAATATACTGCCGAATAGCCTATAAAATATATAACAATAAACGCCGTCAATAGCAAACCGGCCTTTACATCAAATGTGAACACACCGACATCGATCAGTAACATAAGAAATCCCATATAAAGCATAAAATTAAGCTGGAATTTCAGTTTGCCTTTTAATTTTATTCTACCCTTCATAGCTTGCCTTTCACATGCCCCGCCCAAAATCATACAAATAATATGCCCCGGACACTGGTATAATCTTCTTTCAAAATTATACCATTACTGCCCCAAAGATGCCATCACATTTTATAGGCTGTTTTTGTCTGAAAATACTATATTTTGTGCAAAACACCACTATTTTGTCCAGAAATGCGAAAAATTTTCAAATTTCCTTACACACCCCTGCGCATAAAAACAGGCCAACTGTTTTGAGGCAGCTGGCCTGTTTTTATTTCATAAGCTTCTTAATCCTGCACATAAGGCATAAGTGCCAGGTGTCTTGCTCTCTTAATTGCTGTGGTAAGTGCTCTCTGATGCCTTGCGCAGTTTCCGGTAATCCTTCTCGGAAGAATTTTCCCTCTTTCAGACACATACCTTTTCAGTTTCGCTGTATCTTTATAATCGATCACATTATCTTTTCCACAAAAAACACAAACTTTTTTTCTTCTGCGAATTCCGCCTCTTCTCTTCATCGGAGAATCAGCCTTGTCTGTCTTATTATATGCCATTTGAATGCCTCCTGTCTAAATATAAATAATAAGCAACGCCGTCTCGCTTCGCGACACGTCTTATGCTGCAACGCCATCTTGCTTCGCGACACGTCTTATGCTGCAACGCTGTCCCGCTTCACGACACGTCTTATGCCTGCAACGCTGTCCCGCTTTGCGACACGTCTCCTGCTAGTTAAACGGCAATTCCTCGTCTATTCCATCCGGAATATTCATAAATCCGTCTCCTGCGCCTGACGGTGCAGGTCTACTGTTTCCGGCATACCCCCCATCCGATCCGGAATTACTGTTCTTACTCTCGGCGAACTCTTGATCCTCTACAACTACTTCCGTCGTATAGACAGTCTGTCCATCTTTATTGGTGTAACTTCCCGTCTGAATTCTTCCTGTTACAGCGATTTTTGTTCCTTTTCGCAGGTACTTTTCTGCAAACTCCCCGCTTCTTCCAAAAGCTACACAACTGATAAAATCTGCAGTCTGTCCGTTATCTCCACCGTTATTACGGCTGAATCTTCGATCTACGGCAAGAGTATATCTTGCAATCGCCAGAGGGGATTCCCCCTGAGAGTATCTCACTTCGGGATCTCTTGTCAGACGTCCCATAAGTATTACTTTGTTCATACGTTCTCCTGTTCTATTTCTCGTCCTGCTTCACGCACAAGTATCTGATCACTCCGTCCATGATACGCATACGGCTTTCAATTTCTGCCGGCGCAGACGTCTCAGCATCAAACTGGATGAAGTAATAGTAGCCTTCTCTCATCTTCTGGATCTCGTATGCAAGTCTTTTCTTGCCACAGTCATCCACATTTGTGATCTGGCCACCAAATCTCTCGATCAGGGCTTTTACTTTTTCTACAACAGCTGCCCTTCCTTCTTCCTCGAGTTTTGCGCTAACAACAACGGCTAATTCATACTTTGTCATGTTAGTTACCTCCTTTTGGTCTCTGGCTCCCGCTCATAACGGGAACAAGGAATATATATCACGAACATATATTTTAGCACGATTATCTCTGTAAATCAATACCAAACTCATAAAATCCTTTTCCGCAATCACAAAAATTGGGCTGCGGTCCAATTATTGAAATTCTACCAGTTTCCCTGAGGATACAGTCCGGCTTCCTTCAGTCTCCGGATTGCATGCACCACCACAGGCTTATCCTCCTTATAAGTCACCCCATACCAGCGCTCCGCAGACTCTAACACGGTCACCTCCGCCTTTTCTTCCTTCAGCAGCTCATCCACAACAAACGGCAGAAAATATTCACACTTCAGAGGATTTTCTGTCAGATTCTTCTCTAAAAATTTTGCGAATCTGTCCTGCAGCTCTTCCATCATACTAGCCGTAAACCCCCACATATTCATTGACACGATACTGTCTTCCGCAAGACTTATCCAGGTTTCTCCTTCATCCTCCGTATACGCTGGCCCCTCCGGACGTTTCTCAATGCGGGTACGCTCTACAATCCCCGTAAGTTTCCCCTTTGGATCAGCGCAGCAGACGCCGCGGGCTACATGCCCATTTTCCGTCAAGGTATTTTTCAGGTAATAGCCGACCATAACATACTGATATTTTTCCTCATCCTGATGAGAACTCAAAAAATTATAGACAAGCTGAAAAGCTTCTCTGCCATAATAATCATCCGCATTGATCACCGCAAAGGGGCCGTCTACCACCGGCAGGCAGGATAGTACCGCATGCCCTGTGCCCCAGGGTTTTATCCTTCCCTCCGGCACACTGTAGCCATTCGGCAAATTGTGAAGATCCTGAAAAACATATTCTACCTGCATTTTTTTTGCTACCCGGTTTCCAATGCACTCCTTAAAATCGGCCTCATTTTCTTTTTTTATAATAAACACCACTTTTTCAAAACCGGCACGCATCGCATCATATATGGAAAAATCCATAATAATATGCCCGCTGTCATCCACCGGATCTATCTGTTTCAGTCCGCCATAGCGGCTCCCCATCCCTGCAGCCATAATTACTAATACTGGTTTTTTCATTATAATACTCCCTTCATTCCTCTCCCGTTCTCTCAATCTGATTTACATTCCACGGCAGGCAGCACAACCCACATAAGCCTGCAAAATATGTTATATCAGGGAAAATATCTCACCGATACTCCCCTGTACAATAAGATCCGCCATACCGTCTTTTGGCATCGGCGTTTTATTGACAAGTACAAGCCTGCTCCCCCGATAATAATCTATAAGCCCTGCCGCTGGATAGACTGCCAGAGAAGTCCCTCCAATGATCAGCACATCGGCTTCCTCAATATGGCGCACCGCAGTGCTCAATGTTCTGTTGTCAAGACCTTCCTCATAGAGCACCACATCCGGTTTTATTATCCCACCACAGGAACATTTCGGGATACCTTTCGAGTTTTTGACTGTCTCCACATCATAGAATTTTCCGCAGTTTTCGCAGTAATTACGCAAAACGCTTCCATGCAGTTCCAGTACGTTCACACTGCCCGCCTTCTGGTGCAGGCCATCAATATTCTGCGTAATGACCGCTTTCAATTTTCCCTCCGCTTCCCACTGCGCCAGTTTCTTATGCGCTGCATTGGGTTCCGCATCCAGATACAGCATTTTATCACGATAAAATCTGAAAAATTGCTCCGTTTCTGAGCGAAAAAATGTATGGCTTAAAATAGTTTCCGGCGGGTAATCATATTTCTGATGATATAATCCATCCGTACTTCTGAAATCAGGAATTCCACTCTCCGTAGAGACACCCGCTCCACCGAAAAATACAACATTATCACTCTCACCAATCCACCTTTTTAATGTTTCCCGCTCTGTCATAGCGCCCTCCCGGTATTAAAGTCCTCTTCCTGCCGTCTCATGTTACTGCCCATCGCCACCTTACTGCTAAAGGCCATTTCAACTCTCAGATACAAGGGAATTATAACATTTTCACCCACACAATTCAACGGAATTTACACAGTTATCTCACTGCGGAAAGCGGCCCTGCCTCATGTTCCGGCTCCATGAGCAATAATGCAGACTCTACATCATTGTATCGTCTTTGAGTACTTCCGCCAGGCTGATTTTTCGTATATTACGCCAGGCAAAGCAGTATGCCAGAACCCGATCTGCCCTTTAATTTCCTCCCACAGAGAGACCTCTTCATCTCTTCACTCATTCCTTTCTCTGTAATAACCCGCTTTGCTGCCGCCCTCTGATACACTACGGCACTTTCCACCCCATTGAGTTCCCGAAGCTCTCCCTCCATTCCGGCCAAATGGGTAAGGAGAGTGAACTTTCTCCTGTGTTTCAGCTGCAGCTCCTCTGCATTTTTAATTGCCTCAAGAGGGATAAGCCTGCTCAATTTTCCAGCTGGCAGCCATGCAGAAATCCAAATGATCGCCATTGTTATAACAAACGTCAGAACAAGGATCAGCGGGTGATAGCCTGCAGCCGTTCCGTGGCGTCCCGGAATATCCTCTTCCAGCAGAATATTTGACAACTCCGTCACCCTCATGCTGCCAGCAATGCCAAGCCCATTCCCTCACAATAGCGAAGGAGTACAAAGGACGGCAGCTTTCCTCAAAAGACATGTCCTGATTTGCTTTGGCGTAGCCCCAATACTGGAAAAAATGCCAAATTGATGTATCCCTGCATTCATGGAGACCGCAAAAGAATTGTGGGTGCCCACAATCAGAGAAACAGCCGCCAACACCGTTATCATAATAAACATCGAAGTCAGGACTATCGGCTAAGCCGGTAGCCTGCTCTGCCCCTATAAGGGGCTATTACCTGCTTGCGCCCTCAATTTATTATAGGGATTGTTACGCAGTAGAGATTATTTTGTCCTTGATTTATGCGGCTTTTCGGACGTTGAAATACCGTGGTAAGGATTTTATATGTCTGCCCTCAAAAATGACGTTCTATTACGTAACAGAAAAGCAGAGAACCGACCACTAATGAAAGTGAAGTGTTCTCTGCCCTTGCTTGCACTCTGTTTGTCAGCGTTATTGATAAGTTGTTGCGAATACTTCCTTATCAACGCAAACTGAAATCTTTCGAGGTTTGTTGAGAGGCGTGAGCCGGATTTGAACCGGCGATAACGGTGTTGCAGACCGGGGCCTTACCACTTGGCTATCACGCCATATATTATTTTCAGAAACTTCCAACCAACTGACTCCGACGGGAATCGAACCCGTGTTACCGCCGTGAAAGGGCGATGTCTTA
>CAJTPM010000041.1 GCA_910578085.1 uncultured Lachnospiraceae bacterium
GAGAGAGGTTAAGGATGGAGAGAGACAGTATTCGGTTTTGAGGGGATGATCCTCATAGGAAGCATAAAGATAAAAAAATAAAGTACAAAAGATAAAAAAAGAGGCATTTTGCTTCTTTTTTATTTTTTATGGTATGCAATTTAAAAATGCTGTGGTATAATTGTGATAGCATTGTGGGATAAACCTATATTAGTGAGAGGTGAAAAATGGATACAAAGATTTTGTTAGAAAATGGAACGAATGAGTTGGAAGTTCTGGAATTTGTTTTGGCTGGGAATTCATATGGAATCAATGTAGCAAAGGTTAAGGAGATTATTCCTTATCAGCCGGTAACGCCGGTACCGAATGCCCATCCGAGTATAGAGGGAATTTTTATGCCGCGTGAAACGATGATTACAGCGATTGATTTAAAAAATTGTTTGCAGCGTGGAGAATATAGTCCATCCGGGTTATTTATTATAACGAATTTCAATAAACTGGATATTGCTTTTCATGTAGATAATGTGGTTGGGATACATAGAGTTTCCTGGAGAGATATTATTAAGCCGGATGCTACGGTCAGCACAACAGAGGAAGGTATTTCGACTGGTATCATTAAGTATGAAGAGAAATTGATCATTATTCTGGATTTTGAAAAGATCGTTTCTGATATCAATCCGGAGACCGGTTTGAAGATTACGGATATTGATGAACTGGGAGAAAGGGAGAGAAGCGATGTACCTGTTCTGATTGCGGAAGATTCGATACTTTTAAATAAATTGATCGTAGATTCTTTGAAGAAAGCCGGCTATCATAATCTGATCCATACAAAAAACGGCCAGGAAGCCTATGATGTTATTCAGACATGTAAAGCAGAAGGGACACTGAAGAAGCATGTACAATGTATTATTACAGATATTGAGATGCCTCTGATGGACGGACACCGCCTGACAAAACTTGTAAAAGAAGATCCGGAGACAGCAGATATTCCGATTGTCATTTTTTCATCTTTGGTAAATGACGAGATGAAAAGAAAAGGAGAAGCGCTTGGCGCAAATGCACAGTTGTCAAAACCGGAGATTGGTAATCTGGTGAGAGTTGTAGACGATCTGACCAGAAAGTGATATGAAAATGCAGGAAGAGTGTACCGGTTTCAGGTATACTCTTCTTTTTAGCATAAGTGCAGGGTGAAAGAGTAAAATAAGGTGAGGCTATGCTGGCTCAGGATATAAAAGATGCTGAAATCGTATTGGTTGGTATTGGCAGTGAGATGCAGGTAAAACTTGAGATTTTAAAAAAGATTCCGGATTTTTATCTGAAATTTCTTGCGTTGGAAAAAGAACAGGAAAAACAATGGTTACTGCCTTTTTTAATTCGATATTTTTTGAAAAAAGAGTTTCATTCTGAAATTGTAAAGGCATATGAGAAATTAAAGGGAATGTTGGAGAGTAAAAATTATTTTATTGTCTCTTTGAGCACAGATGATCTGATAAAAGATATTGGTTTCAGTGATGATAGAATAGTTTTGCCCTGTGGTACGTTTCATGGTTTGCAGTGTGAAAAAAACTGCAGTGAGAAATTGTTTTCGATAGGGGAGAGCTTTTGGACGAAAATTTGTGACTGGATAGAGGATAAAATTTTTCTGGAGGAACTGGAGGAACCTAAGTGTCCGGATTGCGGCGCTCCGCTTGTGATGAATCAATACGGTCAGCCTGAATACAATGAAAAAGGATATCTGGAAAACTGGCAGAAATATACGAAGTGGCTTCAGGGAACTGTGAATAGAAGGCTATGTATTCTGGAGCTGGGAGCAGGTATGGAATTTCCTTCTATTATCAGATGGCCTTTTGAGAAGATTTGTTTTTATAATCAGAAGTCTGTTTTTTGGAGAGTACATAGTAGTTTGTATCAACTATCGGAAGAAATAAAAACACGGGGAAAATCGGTTGACCGGAATCCTGTGATATTTTTGAATGGAATATAGAATATTTAGAGATGTTGGAGGAATAGAGAAATGGGTTCTGATGAAGAACGCTTGGAGGAGATGTTAAAGGCTGTTATGGAAACAGAGAATGAAAAAATACCTGTGCCAGAGATCCCGCTGGAGGATTTTCCGGAGATTCCGATGGAGGATTTTCCAGAGATCCCAATGGAAGAGATCCCGGAGATCCCAATGGAAGAGATCCCGGAGATTCCCATGGAAGAGATTCCGGAGATCTCGGTGGATGATTTTTCGGATAATTTGATGGATGAAATGCCGGATGCCAAAATGGATGAAATGCCGGATGCCAAAATGGATGAAATGCCGGAAATGCCAATGGAGGAAGTACCGGAAATGCCGATAGAGGAAGCGGCTGATCTGCCGGGAGATACATTGGAGGAAGAAGTAGCAGGGATTCCGGAAATTCCGGCTGAGAAGCCACAGGAATCAGAGGAAGAGGAAATGACGGTGGATCCACTGGAATTTCTTGCCATGTCTGAGGAGGAGATAGATAAGGTTCTGGAGGAAGAGGCTGGGCTTGGAGAACGGTTCTCGGGAAAAGAGAGTAATGGAGAGCTTTCGGATCTGGCGGAAGATAACAGCGAACTTGCTGATATTCAGGAGTTACTTCAGATGTCCGATAATCATGAGCAGGTAGAGGCTGACAGCAAAACGGAAAATCTGCCCTTTGAAAATGTGATTCCGGATGAAGAAGAGGCAAAAAGGATTATAGGAGCAGTTGCAGATACGGAGATACAGGACGCAGGAGATGTGAATTTAAAACCGGAAAAAAGCAAAGGAAAGAAGAAGGAGAAAAAGAAAAAAAAGGAAGAAAATAACGGGAAAAAGAAAGAGGGATTTGGAAAAAAACTTGTAGCATTTTTCTTCGGCTCTGATGATGAGTCAGAGGAGGAAGATGAGGGGGGCGATAAAGGAAAGGAAGGAGCGACAGACGCAAAGCAAAATGCGGCTGTAAAAGAAAAGAAGAAGAAAGAGAAAAAGAAGAAAGAGCCGAAAAAGAAAGAGGCAGACCCACAGAAGGCGGCAAAGGAAAAGCTGAAGAAAGAAAAGAGCGCTGAAAAAGCAAAGAAAAAGGCGGAAAAGGCTGAGGCAGCGGAGAAAGAAAAGAGAGCGGCTAAAAAGCTGCCAAAAAAGAAAGTAATTGTGTGGGTGTTGTTCTGTGCTTCCATTGGGGCAGGTATCCTGTTGTTGAACACTGTTGGAATGGAGACTGTTCAGCTTACAGAGGCAAGAAATGCCTTTGATGATAAAGATTTTGAGACAGCTTATCGCTTATTGAACGGAAGAGAACTGTCAGAAGAGGATCAGCTGCGCTTTAGCCAGTCTTCTGCAGTGTTGCACTTGAAACATGTTGAAGAGACTTATGCAAATCATCTGAAGTTAGGGAAACCGGTCAAGGCTTTGAATGATCTGTTAACAGGAGTGAAACAATATCAGGAACTTATACAGGCCGGAAAGAATGAACTGATTACACCGGAACTAACTGCGGAATATCAGAATATTTTGGGGATTCTGCAGGAAAATTACAGTTTATCGGAGGAAGGCGCAAAGGAGATCAATGCGTTGGAAAGCGATTATGAATACAGCTTACAGCTGGAAGCGCTGGTAAATGGTGAAGTTTATCAGAGTCAGGCGGAAATAGAACAGCAACAGCAGGAAGAGGCGGCAACATACCCGGAGTTAGAGGATATGCTGCCCGAGGAAGAGGAATATTTTAATGATAGCAGTGATTGACTATGACGCCGGGAATATAAAAAGTGTGCAGAAAGCCCTGGAATTTTTGGGCAAACAGGCTGTTGTCACAAGAGATAGAAATGAGATACTGACGGCTGAAAGAGTTATTTTGCCGGGAGTGGGGAACTTTGGGGATGCCATGGCAAAGCTTAAGAATTTCGGTCTGGTTTCCGTGCTGGAGGAAGTGGCAAAGCAGGGGACGCCTTTTTTGGGGATCTGTCTCGGGCTGCAGCTTTTATTCGAGGAGAGCGAGGAAAGCCCAGGGGTGAAAGGACTTGGCCTGCTGCCCGGAAGGATCGTGAGGATCCCAAAAGAAACGGGCCTCAAAATTCCGCAGATCGGCTGGAATGCATTGAAGTATCCCTCAAAAGGAAGATTGTTTGAGAAGGTACCGGAAGGCGCTTATGTGTATTTTGTGCATTCCTATTATCTTCAGGCGCAGGAGAAGGAGATCGTGAAGGCAACTGTGGAATATGGCGTGACAGTGGAAGCTTCCGTGGAGAAAGACAATATTTTCGCCTGTCAGTTCCATCCGGAAAAGAGTTCTGAGGCAGGTCTGCAGATCCTGAGGAATTTTATGAATGTCTGATAAACGCTAAATTGCAGATCGGATGCGGGGTTCAGAGAAAAACCCCGGAGCTTTTGCAGGCGGCCCCGGGGAATCCTGGCAATTGGGCAGACGAAAAAGGAGAGTTATGCATACAAAAAGAATTATCCCCTGTCTGGATGTAAATAATGGCAGAGTGGTAAAAGGTGTTAATTTCGTAAATCTTCAGGACGCCGGGGATCCGGTGGAGATTGCGGCGGCTTACGATGAGGCCGGGGCGGATGAGGTGGTTTTTTTGGATATTACGGCTTCCTCAGATGCGAGAAAAACTGTTGTGGATATGGTGCGAAGAGTGGCGGAGAGAGTGTTTATTCCGTTTACAGTGGGCGGCGGTATCCGCACGGTGGAGGACTTTCGGGAACTGCTCAGAGAGGGAGCTGATAAGATTTCTGTCAATTCGGCAGCCATAGACAGGCCGGAGTTACTAAACGAGGCGGCGGATAAATTTGGCAGCCAGTGTGTGGTTCTGGCGGTAGACGCAAAGAGGCGTGCAGACGGCAGCGGCTGGAATATTTACAAGCACGGCGGCCGCATCGATGTAGGATTAGATGTCATAGAATGGGTGATCCAGGCGGAGAAGCTGGGAGCCGGTGAGATTTTGCTTACCAGTATGGATTGTGACGGGACAAAGGCCGGTTATGATATGGAGCTCACGAGACAGGTGGCGGAGGCTGTGTCAGTGCCTGTGATTGCCTCAGGCGGGGCCGGAAAACCGGAACATTTTTACGATGTATTGACAGCAGGGAAAGCGGAGGCGGCTCTGGCGGCTTCTCTGTTTCACTATAAAGAGCTGGAGATCAGGCAGGTGAAGGAGTATCTGGCGGGGAGAGATGTGTCCGTCCGGCTGTAAGAAGGATCGCAGAGAATGTGTGGCTGTGAGGAACGACAGGGAGTATGTAGCAGTGTGGCTGTTAAAGATGTGGGCAGTACGGTTTGCAACGGAAAATGAAGCAGGAGAGTAAAAACACAGTTCGGTGAGCACTTCTGCGGCGGGAAAGACAAAGGAGAGACAAAAGATGGCAGCGATAAACAATGACTGGCTGGAACCTTTAAAACCGGAATTTCAGAAACCCTATTATAAGAAATTATTTGATAAAGTGAACGAGGAGTATAATACAAGAAAAATATTTCCGGCTTCCGAGGATATTTTTAATGCCTTTCATCTGACGCCTCTTGCAGATGTGAAGGTGGTTATTCTAGGGCAGGATCCCTATCACAATGACGGGCAGGCTCATGGGCTTTGCTTTTCCGTGAAACCGGATGTGGAGATCCCCCCCTCTCTTGTCAATATTTATCAGGAACTGCACGACGATCTGGGCTGTACTATTCCGAATAACGGTTATCTTGTGAAATGGGCAAAGCAGGGAGTTCTGATGCTGAATACAGTGTTGACGGTACGGGCTCACGCCGCAAATTCCCATCATGGGATCGGCTGGGAAGAGTTTACGGACGCCTGCATCCGGATCTGCAGCGAGCAGGACAGACCGATGGTATTTATCCTCTGGGGCAGGCCTGCCCAGATGAAGAGATCTATGCTGCATAATCCAAAGCATTTGATTTTAGAAGCGCCCCATCCCAGCCCGCTGTCGGCTTACAGGGGATTTTTCGGCAGTAAGCCTTTCAGTAAAACCAACGAGTATCTCAAAGAAAACGGCCTTGCGCCTATCGACTGGCAGATCGAGGATGTGTAAACAGTCAGCCTTACAGAAATGCCTGTGTAATACGCCCGTGGGAGCCTGCTCACTAAAGGGGTATTGCACAGGCATTTCTATAGGGTAAATTGTAGAGAGAGAGAAAATAGTTCCCTCAGTTTTATGAACAGCACCTCAAATTGTTCTTTGGTTTCGCTTTCTTTCCAGAGGTCACAGTTTGTTTCATTTGTTGCCCATTGTCTTGTATAGACTAATGTCAGGGGACGCTTTGTTTCATCAGTCTCATCTACCAGCTTAAAGTTCACTATTTCCGCATTTTCAATCAGAGAAAACATAATGCAGGCATTTTGCCGCAGCTGAGCGACCTCTTCCTGTCGGTTTGGCGCATCGAGATCATATTCTTCTTTGTTTGCCTCAGAAAGAGCAAAGGTTATGGTTACCGCATAGGGCTCGCTGTCGTCTGTCTGCAGGGCAAACTGCCGATATGTCATTTCTTCTGGAAATGACAGGTTGTAAATGATGTTTCCCACGGCTGAATTATCTCCGATATACTTTGTCCGCCAGCCATAGAGAGCCTCTGCGGAGCCTGGGGCGGCAAGTTCGGAAGGCTGTCTGGTGCTGCTTATCGGATTCGTCAAAAGGCAGAGGGCGGCAAGGATGGAGATCAGGATACCGGCCGCAAGAAGCGGGGGAGAGGGCTTTTTCCATGTTTTTGCCCGGCGGATCCGCTTTTTTATATCCACTTCCCCGAAAGCCAGAGGACAGACAAGGCTAGAAATCTTTTTTCTGTTTTCTGCCTTTTCGTCGTAGCCGATCAGGGAAAACAGATAACTTTTGCGTTCCTCACTTCCGTAATTTTGGATCACCTTTTCGTCGCAGGCAAGTTCGATATCCCGGCAAAGCAGAACATAGGAAACCCACAGCAGCGGATGGAACCAGTAGACGGCGAGCAGCACAAAGGCGAATGCTTTGATTAGATGGTCTCTGCGGGACAGGTGCGCTCTTTCATGGGCGAGTACATGGGAAAGCACTTCCTCGTCCAGATGAAAGGGAATATAGATCCGGGGACGGATGATGCCCAGGATGAAGGGAGAATCCACAAATTCGCTCTGTCTTACATTGTCTTTTAACAGCACGGCGGTACTCATTTTCCGGTACAGGCGAAGATAACTGAAAATCAGATAAGAAAGCATCAGGAAAATGCCTGCAAGCCAGAGGATAACGGCACCCCTTAGCATGAGAGTAAACGCTTCTGTCCCCGATCTTCCTGTGGAGAGATAGGAGAAGGATGCTTTGGCAGCGGGATTGACGATGTGGTCTATCATGGGAATACCGCTGTCTATTTCCGGCAATGCACCTGGGAGCAGCGTTTCCGGTACCGTCTCGGCGTTTGGGATCAGGCTGAATATACTTTCCGGAGAGAAGGGAAAGATAAGCCTGAGGCCCACAAGAGACCAGAGCATGCAGGTAAGCTGTTTCGGCATCTTCCCTAAAAGAAGCCGCAGTATCATGACAGCAAGAGCGATCCAGCCGGCGGTGATGCTCATATTCAGGATCTTTAAAAAGACAGCGGTCATAGCGGTTATACCTCCTCCTCTATCAGCTTTTTCAGTTGTTTCATTTTTTCCTCAGACAATTTTTTGTGACGGCCGAAAGCAGCGATGAAAGCAGGGAGAGAGCCTTCAAATTTTTTATCGATCAGTTCTTCCATCTCGGCTTCCTGTATCTGGTCTTTGGAAATGAGGGATGTGACAATAGTATGCTCATTTTTGAGAATTCCACGCTCGGAAAGCCGCTTGATCACGGTGTAAGTAGTGGTGGATTTCCAACCGAGCTTCTCCTCGCAGAGTTTTACCAGCTCTTTGCTCCTGACGGGCTCGTGTTCCCAGAGAATCAAACAGAAGCGGTATTCACTTTCAAAGATTTTAGGTGTTTCCATGAAAAAGACCTCCTTTACTCTAATGCGTTAGAGAATACAAATAGTCTAACATATTAGAGTAAAAAGGTCAAGAGAAAGTCAGAAGCTTTCTTTATTCATACTCTGCAATATCATAAATCAGTTTTTCGGTGTCTTCCCATCCGAGGCAGGGATCCGTGATAGATTTTCCGTAGATGCCGCCGCCGATCTTCTGGCATCCTTCTATCAGATAGCTTTCCACCATCACACCTTTTACGAGCCTGTGGATATTGGGATTCAGTCTGCGGCTGTGCAGTACTTCCTTTACAATACGGATCTGCTGTTTAAACTGTTTGTTGGAATTATTGTGGTTGGAATCGATAATGCAGGCAGGATTCATCAGATCCCGCTCGTTATATAGTTCCATCAGGTTATTTAAATCTTCGTAGTGATAATTGGGCAGGCTGCGGCCGTATTTATTCACGGAGCCCCGCAGTACCGTGTGAGCCAGTTCATTGCCTCCTGTTTTGACCTCCCAGCCTCTGTAGATAAAGGAGTGGGGGTGCTGTGCCGCATAGACGGAATTTAACATGATGGCAAAGTCACCGCTGGTAGGATTTTTCATACCTGCAGGTACGTCGAAGCCGCTGACTGTCAGGCGGTGTTGCTGATCCTCCACGGAGCGGGCGCCGATAGCCACATAGGAGAGGATATCGGAGACATAGCCCCAGTTTTCAGGATAGAGCATTTCATCTGCACAGGTTAAGCCTGATTCGCTGATGGCGCGGATGTGCATTTTGCGCATGGCGATGATGCCGGCCAGAAAGTCTTCCCGCTTGTTTGGATCCGGCTGATGGATGATGCCTTTATATCCGTCACCGGTGGTGCGGGGTTTATTGGTATAGATTCTCGGAATGAGGATCAGTTTATCTTTTACTTTATCATTGATCTTTGCCAGCCGTTCCACATATTCGCAGACAGAATCTTCATTGTCGGCAGAACAGGGGCCGATGATGACTAAAAATTTGTCGCTGTCTCCGGTGATAACGGCGCGGATCTCGGAATCTCTGATGCGTTTTAACTCGATCAGTTTAGCGGGCATGGGATATTGCTCTCTGATCTCGTCCGGGGTTGGCAATAGCTTTATAAATTCAAATGACATGTGATGCACACTCCTTTGTATGGGTTTTAAACCTTACATATTATACATGATAGTGTATAAAGATGCAAGAATTTTGTCGGCGTACTTGACTATGATATTGATCTGATTCTGCGTCATCCGGCCAGGCAGGGAGCAATCATATCCGGTGAAGATTGCTCCCTGCCTGGCCGGATGACGCAGAGGTATATTGATAGCATAACATCTGTGGCTACATGTTCAGATATTTTCGCAGAGAGATAAGCTGCAGGGCGGCGAGCAAAAGCTGGCTGGCAAGCAGAGCCCAGAGGTAGCCCTTTATGCCGAATACGGGAATACAGAAAAAGACAAAAGCCAGTCTGACAAGAAGGCTCGCCACGCCGTAAAAGAAGGAGTACATTGTCTTTCCAAGGCCGTGCAGAATACTGGAGAGGGTTGAATTCATATAGAGGAAAGGGCACATGAAGCCCAAAATCTGTAAATAACTGCCGGCCTGTTCCTGATGAAAAACAAATTTTCCGAGAGCAGGGCCAAAGAGCAAAAAGAAGCCAAGGCAGAAAAAGCCGAGGAGCAGGCAGTAGTGTACCGAGCGGTGGACTGCTCTGGCAATGGTGCGCTCCTGGTGCAGGGCCTGTGCCTCGGAGACAGTCGGCAACAGCATGACCGCGATGGAACCGGTGAGGGCGGTGGGGAATAAGATAAAAGGAAGCGACATACCTGTGAGGATACCGTATTCGCTGAGGGCGGATGCCGTATCCAGGCCGAACAGGCGGAGTTTGTCAGGGATGGCGATCGCTTCGATGCTTTGCAGGAGATTCTGGATGACACGCCCGGCAGACAGCGGAACGGCCATCATGAAAAGTTCGGGAAAAAGAGCCAGGATGGAGAAGGCCGGCAATTTATCAGGCAGGGAATCACTTAAGCGGGCAGGTTTCTCCGTTTTTTTGAAACGGTGCCATAAATATAGAAGGGAGAGGATCGCGGAAGCAATTTCTCCCATGACCATACCGGCGACGGCAAAAGAAATATCAGGCGTACTGCCCGGGTTTTCCAGAAGAAATGCCCGGCATAAAAACAGCACGCTGCCTACCCGCACAAGCTGTTCAAAAAGCTGGCTGAAGGCGGGGAACCCTGCGGATTTTTTGCCATAGAAATAACCGCTCACACAGCTGTGTATGCTGGAGACCGGAAAGGAGAGAGCCAGTATTTTTAAAAGCGGCGCGCATCTTTCTTCTAACAGAAAACGGACGGCAATTTCCTCACAGTGCAGATAGACAAAGCAGGAGATGCCAAAAGAGAAGAGGAGAGAAAGCAGCATACCGGTGGCAAGCACGGTATAACTGTGAAGATTGTCCGGGGAAGCAGATACCTTTTTTTGCCCTGTTTTGGGAAAGCCTGGTGAACTTTTTACGGCACCTGTTGTTGCGGTGATCCGGGAGATGGCAGTCTGGAAGCCTGCCACGGAAATGGAGTAGGCAAGCGCCATGACAGGACTGATCAGCTGGTAGATACCAATATTTTCGGCGCCGAAAGTGCGGGACAGGAAGATGCGATAAAAAAAGCCGATGATCCGGCTGATGATGCTGGCGGCGGTGAGTAAAAGGGCGCCGCTTAAGATGCGGCTTTTCCGGATTCTTTGTGTCAGATAAAAGGGGAAAGGGGATCGTTTCATCAAAAGTCCTCCTGTGAACAGAGACAGATAACTCTGTTTAATATATGCGGCAGATCTTTCTAAAATAATTATAAAATCATAGTTTTCGATGGAATGAAAGAAAATAAGAGATAATAAAAGAAAATAAAAGAAAAAATAAGATATAAAAAGAAAATAGAACATATTTGGAGTTGCAAAGCTAAACATATGAAACTAATATATGTTTTAGTTCTTAGCACTCGATTGGAATGAGTGCTAACAAAATGACATTACCGCAGATACAGGCGGAACATTGAAGGAGGTTTTACTATGAAGTTAGTTCCATTAGGCGACAGAGTTGTATTAAAGCAGTTGGCAGCAGAAGAGACCACGAAATCCGGTATCGTATTGCCCGGTCAGGAGAAAGAGAAACCGCAGCAGGCGGAGGTGATCGCAGTAGGTCCCGGCACGGAAGATGTGAAGATGGAAGTTGCAGTGGGCGATCAGATCATTTATTCCAAATATTCAGGCACAGAAGTGAAGTTAGACGAAGAGAAATATATTATTGTGAAGCAGGAAGACATTTTGGCAGTAATTAAATAAGAGGAGGCGTAAAGCATTATGGCAAAGGAAATCAAATATGGAGCAGACGCGAGAAAGTCTTTAGAGGCAGGCGTCAATAAACTGGCAGATACCGTGAGCGTGACATTAGGTCCCAAGGGCAGAAATGTTGTTTTGGATAAGTCTTTCGGCGCGCCGCTTATCACAAACGACGGTGTTACCATCGCAAAGGAGATCGAGTTGGAGGACGCTTTTGAGAACATGGGCGCACAGCTTGTGAAGGAAGTGGCAACTAAGACAAACGATGTGGCAGGCGACGGCACAACCACAGCTACTGTATTGGCACAGGCGATGATCAGCGCAGGCATGAAAAACCTGGCTGCAGGCGCTAACCCGATGATTCTCAGAAAGGGTATGAAAAAAGCGACGGAATGTGCTGTGGAAGCCATCAAGGATATGAGCGCAAAGGTAACAGGCAGAGACCAGATCGCCAAGGTAGCAGCGATTTCCGCCAGCGATGAGGAAGTGGGCGAGATGGTTGCCGAGGCAATGGAGAAGGTTTCCCAGGACGGCGTTATCACCATCGAGGAATCCAAGACCATGCTGACAGAGCTTGACCTGGTGGAAGGTATGCAGTTTGACAGAGGCTATATCTCCGCATATATGTGTTCCGATATGGATAAGATGGAAGCGGTTCTGGACGATCCCTATATCCTGATCACAGATAAGAAGATCAGCAACATTCAGGATATCCTTCCTGTTTTAGAGCAGATCGTACAGTCCGGTGCAAAGCTTCTGATCATCGCAGAGGATGTGGAGGGCGAAGCGCTCACTACCCTGATCGTCAACAAGCTGCGCGGCACCTTCAACGTAGTAGCTGTGAAGGCTCCGGGCTATGGCGACAGAAGAAAAGCAATGCTTGAGGATATCGCGATCCTGACAGGCGGCCAGGTGATCAGCTCCGAACTGGGACTGGAATTAAAGGACGCTACGATGGATATGTTAGGACGTGCAAAATCCGTTAAGGTTCAGAAAGAGAACACAGTGATCGTGGACGGCTGCGGCAAGAAGGAAGCTATCACAGGCAGAATCGGCCAGATCAAAGGCCAGATCGAGGAGACCACTTCCGACTTCGACAGAGAAAAACTTCAGGAGAGACTTGCGAAACTTTCCGGCGGCGTAGCTGTGATTCGTGTGGGCGCTGCTACCGAGACAGAGATGAAGGAAGCAAAACTCCGTATGGAGGACGCTTTAAACGCGACAAGGGCAGCTGTGGAAGAGGGTGTTATCGCAGGCGGCGGTTCCGCTTATATCCACGCTTCCAAGAAGGTTGCAGCCATGGCTGAAAGCCTTGTGGGCGATGAGAAGACAGGCGCACAGATCGTGTTAAAGGCGCTGGAAGCTCCGTTATACCACATTGCCATGAATGCAGGCCTGGAAGGCTCTGTGATCATCAATAAAGTGTATGAGTCTGAGGTTGGCTACGGTTACGATGTGCTGAAAGACGAATATGTAGATATGGTGGACGGCGGTATCCTGGATCCCGCGAAGGTGACAAGAAGCGCGCTGCAGAACGCAACCAGCGTTGCAAGTACCTTCTTAACCACAGAATCCGCAGTGGCAAATATCAAGGAAGAAACCCCTGCCATGCCCGCCGGCGGCGGCATGGGCGGGATGATGTGATCACCCAAGCCATGCATCAATAGAAACGGAAGGCCCGGCGCAAGTTTACTTGCGGCCGGGTATTTCGTTTCTATTGATATAGGGCGCAGCCCTCATCCACAGGAAATGCGAAGCATTTTCTGTGGATGTAGCATGGCGTTGGCTGACAACAGTGTACGCAGCCCTCATCCACAGGAAATGCGAAGCATTTTCTGTGGATGTAGCATGGCGTTGGCTGACGACAGTGTACGTAGCTCTCATCCACAGGAAATGCGAAGCATTTTCTGTGGATGTAGCATGGCGTTGGCTGACGACAGTGTACGCAGCCCTCATCCACAGGAAATGCGAAGCATTTTCTGTGGATGCAGCATGGCGTTGGCTGACGAGAGCGTGCGCTGAAAAAATCTGAAGGGAATATAAAGTTAATTTTGAACTGGCAATTTGAGGCTCTGGCATGGATGGTAATATGAGCAGGAAAACAGAAGAATCAAGAATCGCCTACAACAAAATAGCGTTTACATATGATATGTCGAGAGAGGGGCGGTATACCGGATTTCATAGAAAGGAACTGTCTGAGACAATAGATTTGAACGAAGTAATAACAAATGCACTGCCCATAAAGAAGGGACGATATTTATGAAAGAACAATTTTCCCGCACTGCCCGCATTCTTGGCGAGAGCGCGATACAAATTCTCTCAACCTGCCACGTCGCCATTTTCGGCCTCGGCGGCGTAGGCGGCTACGCCGCCGAAGCCCTGGTCCGCAGCGGCATCGGCAGATTCGACCTGATGGACCACGACAAAGTGGATATCACCAACTTAAACCGTCAGATCATCGCTACACACAGAACCATCGGCAGAGAAAAAACCGAAGTGATGAAAGAGCGGATGCTGTCCATCAATCCCGATGCCCACATCAAGATCCGCTCCTGCTTCTTTCTGCCCGAAAATGCGGACGATTTTGACTTCACAAAATATGATTACATCATAGATGCTGTGGATACCGTGACGGCCAAAATCGAACTGGTTCTGCGCGCCCGGGCGGCGGGTGTCTCTATCATCAGCAGCATGGGTACCGGGAACAAATTAAATCCCGCCATGCTGGAAGTGGCGGACATCTACGAAACTTCTGTCTGTCCTCTTGCCAGGGTGATGCGCCGCGAGCTAAAAAGGCGCGGTGTGGAAAAGTTGAAAGTGGTTTACTCAAAAGAGGAGCCGCTTAAAATGTACGACAGAACCCCGGGCAGCACCGCGTTTGTGCCACCCTCTGCAGGGCTTCTGCTTGCCTCGGAGGTGGTGAAAGATCTGATAAAAGCAAAGCATATACCGATGTTGTAAGGAAAATTGTACGGACATGATCCTGAGTAATGGCAAAATTTCCGTATAGTCAGAGCAGCGAAACAAAATACCGGAATAATAACAGAGCATCCGGTCCGGGTTTATCAGGCATTCTCTCCGGATGCCACTGGGTGCCGAAGACTGGATCAGAAAAGTGTGAGAAAGCCTCTACGGTTTTGTCGGAGGCACGCTGCATGATCTGGATTCCTTGGCCGGGTTCGTCAATACACTGATGATGGCAGCTGTTCACGAGCATGTGAGGGCCAAAAAGGGCATGGAGAAAATAGCCGGGCAGATTGTCGGCGGGATGGAATACATCCTGTTTCGGATGTCTGTGCAGCCGGGGATGGGAAACCTCTCTGATCGTGCCGTGAAAATAGAGGTTGATGAGCTGCATCCCCTTACAGATGCCGAAGACAGGTTTTTTATGTTGATAGAACAGATCCAGTGCGCGCAGCTGTTCCAGTGTGAGCAGCATGTCGGAAAGCGGGATGTTTCTGATATTGCCATCAGGGCATTTTCGGTATAATCCTGAAAAAAAGCCGGATGAACAGGAAGATACAGCCTGACAGTCGGATGGGATATTAAGAAAAGGAAGATAGGCGGAAAAAGTGGAGAGCACATCGCCGCCCCCGGGCAGGAGAAGCCCGTCAAAAGCTTTGGGATATTTTTTCACATAAGAAGCATCCGGAAAAATCACCGCACCGCAGCCCACCTTTTCCAGGGCGATCTGATAGTTTTTATGAAGATCGGGAGAACCTATGACAGCGACTTTTTTCATGAGAGGCTCCTTTGGGGCTTCTTATGGTATGATATGCGTGGCGGACGGAAAATGTGCGCGTAAAACGCAGAAGAAACAGGTTTTTTATAACGATATGCAGAGAGGACAGATAAAGCAAAAAGAAATGGAAGCGCCGGGACTGCATGGTTACTGTACAGTTCCGGCGCCGTGGGATCTCTTTTTCAGGCGCAGGCCTGCAAGAGGAAAAACAGAATATCTATGCGGATATAGTGCTAAGATCTTTTGGGAGCGATCACGCTCTGACAATGTCTGTCACTTCATACCCCGCATCGGCAATTGCCTTTTTGAAAACGGCATCGTCGATTTCTCTGTCTGTCTTCACATAAGCTTTCTTTTCTTCCAGATTCACTTCCGCGCTCACTCCCTCAATTGCGTTCAATGCGTCAGTCGCGTGTTTCTGGCAGTGCATGCACATCATGCCTTCGATGGTTAATGTCAGTTCTTTCATAGTCTGTTCTCCTTTTAATGAATTTGTTTGTGGTGTTGCAGCTTCTGCTGTATGTTCTGAGTGCAGTGGTTTAAATAATCTCAGCCGCAGCGCATTGCAGACAACGCAGACGCTGCTTAAACTCATGGCCGCCGCACCGAACATCGGATTTAATTTCAGTCCGAAAGCCGGATAGAGAAGGCCCGCAGCCAGGGGTATGCCGATGCTGTTATAGAAAAAGGCCCAGAACAGGTTCTCCCTAATGTTGCGGATCACGGACTTGCTGAGCCTGATGGCGTTGACCGCATCCATCAGGTCATTTCTGATGAGTACCGCGTCTGCGCTTTCGATGGCGACATCCGTCCCGGCGCCAATGGCGATGCCCACATCTGCTCTGGCGAGGGCCGGCGCATCGTTAATACCGTCTCCGATCATGGCCACCTTATGCCCCTGTTCCATCAGTTCCCTGACTTTTTCCTCCTTCTGGTGAGGCAGGACCTGTGCAATCACATGTTTGATGTGAAGCCTCTTTCCGATGGCAGCGGCAGTCTTTTCGTTGTCGCCGGTGAGCATCACGACATCGATGCCCAGCTTTTCAAACTGCCTGATCGCCTCCAGGCTGGAAGGTTTTTCCACATCGGCTACGGCGATCATGCCAAGGATCCGGAAATCTGCCGGGGTGCTGTTTTCGCAAATATCTGCACAGGCAGAACCATCGGCGGTATTTTGGGCGCTCCCTGCGGCAGAACCGTCACCTGTATTGCAGTGGCCGTCTGTCCTGTCTGTGGAAGCAGAAATCGTACCCCTGCGCGCAAACAGAAGTACAGTCTTACCCTCTTCGGACAGCTTTGCAAAGTCCGTTTCAATGGAAGATAAATCAAATCCTTCTTCCTGCAGCAGCAGTTTATTTCCGGCATAGTAAATATCCCCTTGATACGTGCAGCGGACGCCACGGCCGAAGAGAGCCTTAAACTGCTCCGCCTGCCAGAAAATTGAAGCATCAGCGGTGGAGGAAGCACCCGGAACAGATGTGCTGCGGATCGCTTCTTTGCCGGAAATGCCGGGAAGTTCAGGGGCTGCGATCCGCGTTTGAGTAAGCTGCTGTTCGGCGTATTGTAAAATCGCCTCCGCCAGGGGATGTTCACTCTGCTTTTCCAGCATGACCGCCACCTGTAACAGTTCCTCTTTTGTAATGCCCACAGGCAGAATATTAGTAACTTTCGGCCTGCCCTCGGTGATTGTACCGGTCTTATCGAGCACCACCGTGTCGATGGAATGGGCCGTCTCCAGCGCCTCTCCGGATTTGATTAAAATACCGTTCTCGGCGCCCTTGCCTGTGCCCACCATGATAGCCACAGGGGTGGCAAGCCCCAGCGCGCAGGGGCAGGAGATCACCAGGACAGAAATGCCGATGGACAGCGAAAATTCAAAGCCCGCACCGGAAAACATCCAGATCAGGAAAGCAAGCAGGGCAATACACATCACCGTGGGAACAAAGATTCCAGCGATCTTATCCGCCAATTTCGCGATGGGCGCTTTGGAGGCGCTGGCCTCCTCCACAAGGCGGATGATCTGGTTGATAGTCGTGTTTTCCCCGGTTTTCACGGCTTTCATCTGAAAATAGCCGCTCTTGTTGAGGGAGGCCGAGATCACCGTATTGCCCACGGTTTTTTCCACCGGGATGCTCTCGCCGGTGATGGCGGATTCGTCCAACGAGGAAGAACCGGAGGTGATGACGCCGTCCACCGGCACGTAAGCGCCGGGCTTGATGATGACGATATCTCCCTCTTCTACCTGCTCCACGGGAACCTCCCGCTCCGAACCGTCGGCGGCAAGTAACAGCGCGGTTTTGGGCGCCAGGTTTACAAGCTTTTCGATGGCTTTACCGGTTTGGGCTTTGGAGCGGCTCTCCAGATATTTGCCTAGCGTGATAAGCGTCAGGATCGTGCCGGCGGACTCAAAATAGATCTCCATGCCGTAGCGCTCGATCAGGGCCATATCCTGATATCCAAGACCGTAGCTTAACCGGTAAATGACAAACACACCGTAGATCACCGCAGCGGCAGAACCGACAGCCACCAGGGAATCCATGTTGGGACTTCTGCGGAATAGATTTTTAAAGCCATGGATAAAGTAGTTGCGGTTAAAATACAGGATCGGCAGCAGCAGCAAAAACTGGGTGAAGGCGAAGGTAACCGTATTTTCCGGCCCGTGGAAGGCATGCATCACAAAGGCTGGTATCGGCAGGCCGAACCATTCGTAAAACATGTGGTACATGGATACATACATGAGCGGGATCCAGAACAGGAAAGAAAGGATCAGTCTGGTTTTCATTTCCTTTCGCGCTTTCTGCATGGCATCCTGCAGGGAGTTTCCCGCAGAGGAGGAAACGGCCCCGGTATCTGCGCCGCCTGATGCGGGGTGCAGCGAAGAAGCGCCATAACCCGCCTTTTCCACGGCGGCAACAATATCATCGGCACTTAATACCGTCTCATCGTAGGAAGCCTGCATGCTGCCGGTGAGCAGATTGACTTCGCATGTATCCATGCCCTCCAGTGCGGACACACATTTTTCCACCCGCGTGGAGCAGGCGGAACAGGTCATGCCTGTTACGGCAAATTTTTCTTTTTTTATCATAAAATGCCTCCTATTTCATCAGTTTTTTAAGCGTCTCGCAGAGCTCATCCACAACCTCATCATTTCCGTTACGAATATTATCTGCAACGCAGGTCTTAATATGCTGGGAGAGCAGCGCCTTATTAAATGCATTTAGTGCGGAAGTGACGGCGCTGACCTGGGTGATGATATCCACGCAGTAGCGTTCTTCCTCCACCATGGCGCGGACGCCGCGGACCTGGCCCTCGATACGGTTTAAGCGGTGGATCAGATCCTGATATTCTTTGTCCGCCCGGTGTTTGTGTTTTAAAAAGCATTCGCTGTCGCAGCAGCTTTTATCCGGAGTTTGCGTGTGCTCTGTCATAGAAATTTCCCTCTTTCTACAGTCGGTTACTGTCTGATTATATGAAATAGTTGTGCAAAAACAACTTCCAATATACCCCCATGGGGTATACTATATAGGAAAAAGAGAGAATTGTCAATTCTCTTTGACGAAACGGATGAAAAATAATATAATGATAAACATAGTGCAGAACTATACACATTTAGAAAAGCCGGAGGAATACGCTGATGAAAAAGTTGGAAGAATATGTGAGAAGCATCCCTGATTTTCCGGAGGAGGGTATTATTTTCAGAGATGTGACAAGTGTGCTGCAGGATGCAGAAGGGCTGCATCTGGCCATCGAGACGATGCAGGATATGGTGAAAGATCTGGAAGTGGATGTGATCGCAGGGCCCGAGTCGAGAGGTTTTATTTTCGGGACACCCATCGCCTACAACATGCACAAACCCTTTGTGCTGATCCGCAAAAAAGGAAAACTGCCCTGCGAGACGGTATCCATTGACTATGAGCTGGAGTATGGTACGGCAACGATTGAAATGCACAAAGATTCCATCAAACCGGGACAGAAAGTGCTGATCGTGGATGACCTGATCGCAACCGGCGGCACGACGAAGGCCATGATCGATCTTGTGGAGTCTCTCGGCGGAGAGGTGGTCGGTATTGTTGTGCTGATGGAACTGGCAGGCCTTCAGGGCAGGAAGAAAATTGAAGGGTACCGGTTGGATTCCGCGATCGTGTATCCGGGCAATTAGCGTGTCCGTATTCAGAATAGCGAAGTGAGATAATTATGGAAGAGAGCACCAAAACTGTTATTGAAGATGGAAAGATGGAGCCGGTGGGCGATTACAAAGGTCCTGAAGATCTGTATCAGGATCTGATTCGCCGTGTGAAAAAGTATCACCCGTCTGATAATATCAGTCTGATCGAGAAGGCCTATAATCTTGCGAATGATGCCCATAAGGGGCAGGTCAGAAAGTCCGGAGAGCCCTACATCATCCATCCGCTGTATGTGGGCATCGTGCTGGCGGATCTGGAGATGGATAAGGAGACCATTGCGGCAGGACTTCTGCATGATGTAGTGGAAGACACGCTGTACACGGAAGACGAGCTGACAGAAATGTTCGGGGCTGATGTGACGCTCCTTGTGGACGGTGTGACAAAGCTGCAGCATTTCAGTACGGAAGGCGCCGGCAGCGTAGGGAAAATTACGGACAAGGTGGACATCCAGGCGGAAAATCTGCGGAAAATGTTTCTGGCCATGGCGAAGGATATCCGCGTGATCATCATCAAGCTGGCGGACAGACTGCACAATATGCGGACGCTGAAATTTATGCCAGCGGAAAAGCAGCAGCGGATTGCCAGAGAGACGTTGGATATTTATTCTCCCATCGCCGACAGGCTTGGCATCAGCAAGATTAAGGTAGAGCTTGACGATCTGTCCCTCAAATATCTGGAACCGGAGGCCTATTATGATCTGGTGGATAAGATCGACACGAGAAAGAGTGTGCGGGAGGCCTATATCCAGTCTATTGTGGATGAGGTGAAAACCCATATTGAGGAGGCGAATATCCGTGCCATGATAGATGGGCGGATCAAGCACTTTTTCAGCATCTACCGGAAGATGATCAACCAGAATAAGACGCTTGACCAGATCTACGACCTGTTTGCCATCCGGATCATTGTGGATTCCATCAAGGACTGTTACGCGGCGCTCGGAGTGATCCACGAGATGTACACGCCGATCCCGGGGCGCTTTAAGGATTATATTGCCATGCCGAAAGCCAATATGTATCAGTCTCTGCATACAACGCTGATCGGGGCGGGCGGAAAACCTTTTGAGGTGCAGATCCGGACCGAGGAGATGCACAAGGCGGCGGAGTACGGCATTGCGGCTCACTGGAAGTACAAGGAGGCCTCCGACGGAAAGAAGACCGGCAGAGATCAGTCCGAGGCGGAGAAGATGGCCTGGCTTCGTCAGATTTTAGAATGGCAGCAGGACAATTCCAACAACAGGGAATTTATGAATCTGGTGAAGAACGATCTGGATCTGTTCTCGGACCAGGTATACTGTTTTACGCCGAACGGCGAGGTGAAAAACCTTCCTTCCGGTTCAACACCCATCGATTTTGCCTATGCGGTGCACAGTGCGGTGGGGAACCGTATGATCGGCGCAAGAGTCAACGGGAAACTGGTGACGATAGAATATGAGATCCAGAACGGCGACCGGATCGAGATATTGACCTCTCAGAATTCCAAAGGGCCCAGCCGCGACTGGTTAAAACTCGTGAAGAGTACACAGGCCAGAAACAAGATCAATCAGTGGTTCAAGCAGGAACTGAAAGAAGATAATATTGAAAAAGGCAGGGAGATGATAGCGGCCTACTGCAAGGCGAAAGCCATCTGCCAGACCGATATCATGACTTCGGAATATATGGACGCCGTGATGCGCAAGTATGGCTTTCATGACTGGGATTCCGTGCTGGCGGCGGTGGGGCACGGTGGTTTAAAGGAAGGCCAGATCATCAACCGTATGGTGGAGTTCCATGAGCGGGACCACAAAAAGAAGATGACCGATGAGGAAGTGCTGGCCGTTATTGAGGAGAATACCAGAAGTAAGAGCCAGCAGACCGGAAGAGGGGGTATTGTTGTCAGGGGTGTGCATGATGTGTCTGTACATTTCAGCAAATGCTGTGCGCCGGTGCCGGGGGACGAGATCGTAGGGTTTATCACCAGAGGCCGGGGGATTTCCATCCACCGCACGGACTGTGTCAATGTGATCAATCTGGATGAGGTGGACAGAGAGCGCCTGATCGAAGCGGAATGGCAGATACCGGAGGGCGGAAGCGCCGGGCAGGAAAAATATCTGACAGAGATTACCATTTACGGAAACAACAGAAGCGGACTGCTCGCCGATATCTCAAGAGTACTGACAGAAAAGGGGATCGATATCTGTTCCATGAATACCAGGGTGAGCAAGCAGGGCATAGCCACGCTTGTGACAACATTCTATATCTCCGGGCGGGAAGAGCTGAACCGCATTATCGAAAAGATCCGCATGATAGAGAGCGTGCTGGATGTGGAAAGGACGACAGGCTGATGGCTAATTTGAAAATCGGAAAAATTACAATGGGTTCCTGTGCAACCAACTGTTACTTTGTATACAGGGAAGGGGAGAAAAAAGTGCTCTTCTTTGATCCGGCGGATCAGGGGGAGTATCTGTACCAGGCCTTGAAACAGAAAGGGTTTGAGGTGGCGGCGATCCTTTTAACCCATGGACATTTCGACCATATCTGGGGAGCACAGAAGCTGCGGGAGCTTTCCGGCGCGAAGATCTATGCCTGCAGGGAGGAGGAAAAGCTTCTTCTGGATGCAGGGATGAATGTATCGGAGATGGCAGGGAGAGCCTGTACGGTGAGAGCAAATGCCTTTTTGGAGGATGGGCAGGAGATGACCATCGAAGGGATGACTTTCTGCGTGATCCTGACGCCGGGCCATACCGGGGGGAGCTGCTGCTATTATTTCGCGGAGGACGACATATTAGTCAGCGGCGATACGCTGTTTCAGGAGTCCGTGGGCAGAACGGATTTTCCCACGGGGTCTTTTTCGGAGATCGTGCGATCCATCAAAGAAAAGCTGTTTGTGCTGCCGGATGAGGTGAGGGTGTACCCGGGACATGGGGAGGCCACTTCCATCGGGTATGAGAAGATCCATAATCCGTTCTGTGTGTAAAAAGCCTGTTTGAATGGCCGGAGTATCTGTTCTCCGGCCTGCTGTTGTTCAGCGCGGAAATTTCTGTTTTTCCAAAACAAAAGAATGGCGCGGTCGGGGAAAACCAAATGTACATCATCAGATTAAATGAAGCAAAATATGAATATGAGATCCATGCTTTAGTGAAGGCATTTTATCCGGGGGAGGAGGTCAGGGTACTAACTCCGGCCTCTGTGGTGAAGGACAGGAAAATTCGGGAGGAGCAGCCAAAACTGGAAATTTTCTTTGCGAAAAACTGTGTGACTATCAGGGGAGAAGCGGGGGAAAGGACCGTTTTTTCGGATGCGAAAGAAGCATTCGGCGCGGCGTTTTACAGATATCTGTCTGAGATGACGAGAAAAGAACTTCCGTGGGGGAATTTGACCGGCATCAGACCGACGAAGATCGCATTAACGATGCTGGAGGAAGGGAAAAAGGAAGAAGAGATTTTGAAATTTCTTCGGGAGAAGCATTTTGTGTCGGAGAAAAAGGCGCGTCTTGGCCTGGATATTGCAAAGCGAGAACGTAGGATCTTGGCGCCGATCGATTACGAGAATGGATACAGCCTTTATGTCGGGATCCCTTTCTGTCCGACCACATGCCTGTACTGTTCCTTTACCTCCTTTCCGATCGCGAGCTGGAAAAAGCGGGTGGGAGAATATCTGACGGCGCTTGAAAAGGAAATTGAGTTCACAGCGGATATTTACCGGGATAAGAAGATCGATACGCTCTATATCGGCGGCGGCACGCCGATGACGTTGGAACCGGAGGAGCTGGAAAGGCTGTTATGCAGTCTGGAGAGAGCCTTTGACCTGTCGGGACTGCAGGAATTTACGGTGGAGGCCGGACGGGCGGACAGCATTACAGCGAAAAAGTTATCGGTGTTAAAAGCCCATGGTGTGACGAGGATATCTGTCAATCCCCAGACCATGAAAGACGAGACCTTAAAGCTGATCGGCAGACAGCATACGGTGGCGCAGGTCAGGGAGGCATTTTTGTCAGCAAAGCAGGCGGGCTTTGCTAATATCAATATGGATATGATTCTGGGGCTTCCCGGGGAGACGTCGGAGGATGTGGCGGCAACGATAGAGGCATTAAAGGAGCTTTCGCCGGATTCCCTGACGGTACATTCCCTGGCGATAAAGCGGGCAAGCCACCTGAGAGACTGGGTGGGGGAGCACGGCCTTGATGGGCTGCAGAACACTGAGGAGACGATGCAGATCGCGGCGGCGGGGGCAGAAGCGCTCTCCATGAAGCCCTATTATCTCTACAGGCAGAAAAATATGACCGGTAATCTGGAGAACGTCGGGTTCGCCAGAGAAGGGTGCTATGGGATTTATAACATATTGATCATGGAGGAGAAACAGACCATAGTCGCCTGCGGAGCCGGGAGTGTGTCAAAACGGGTATATCCTGACGGACGTATCGAGAGATGCGAAAATGTCAAGGATGTCGCTTCTTTCATAGAAAGAATCGATGAAATGATTGAAAGAAAACGGAAACTTCTTGAGGATTAAAAAGAGTTTTTGTTGTACATCAAAATAGGGTTAGTACATCAATTGTACATCATTTTTTTACCCAATGGTACTGAATAATACTTGATGATGTAGAGGAACAACCTAATATAGCGCCTAAAGGACAAACTTATTTTAACGAATAAGGATGTCCTTTTTTGTTATAGTCAATCATCAAGAATGGAGGAAAAAAGAATGAGTAGTACAGCGTTAGGAGCAGAGAAAGCGAAAAAGATTATTTTTATCAGTGATGCACATGAAAAATTCTATTATGAAAAATTGAAAGCGGTCAGGTATCAGGACGTGTATCACAAGGCACTTGTATATTGTCTTGGTATCAGTGATGACACAAGAAGAAACATTAAAAGAATTTATGATTTTAAGACAGGCTGTGTAAAAACGGAATGCCTGCATGAAGGCTGGCAGACTAGCGGGAGTGTAAAAGTAGTCAGGATGGCGTTCAACCTTTATTGCAATGGTACGCCGAGTGTTCTTGATTACGATGATGCGGAGGAACAGGTAGACGAGTGCAAACTTTATACAGTGGAAGAATTATTCTGCTGTGCCTATGCACCCTATTTTTGGCAGGCGATACAGATCAGGTATCCGGAATACGCAACCTATAACCACAGTCTGTACGCCATGTTTGGAGGACAGGATTGATGTTAAAAGTCAGGCTAATGGGAACAAAGAATGATATTAACTGGTTTGGTAAGATTTTGCGGAGAAATCCCAAAATTGAGGTAACAGAGTTTTCCGACTTGTTCTCGAATAAGGGAACAAAGAAATATTACCGGGCTTATGTGGAAGTTAAGAAAAGCAATGTAAAAGAAGAACAGTAGATAGCAAAGGAGAATGGAATCATGTGTAAAATAATCGCAATCGCAAACCAAAAAGGCGGTGTCGGCAAGACCACCACCACAAGCAACTTAGGAATCGGACTGGCAAAACAGGGAAAGAAAGTGCTGCTGATTGATGCGGACGCACAGGGCAGTCTGACAGCGAGTTTAGGATATACAGAACCGGATACTCTGGAAGTCACGCTTGCAACCATTATGGGGGATTTAATGAATGATGAAGAAGTAGAGCCGACAGAAGGTATCCTGCACCATGAGGAAGGGATAGACCTTATGCCGGGAAATATTGAATTGTCTGGTCTGGAAGTTTCCCTTGTGAATGTTATGAGCCGGGAAATGATATTAAGGTCGTACATAGAGATAGTCAGGGAGAATTACGATTATATCCTGATAGACTGTATGCCTTCGCTCGGCATGATTACCATAAATGCCCTTGCCTGTGCCGACAGCATTTTGATACCCGTACAGGCGGCGTATCTGCCCGTTAAAGGCTTGCAGCAGCTCATTAAGACGGTTGGCAAGGTAAAGCGGAAGATGAACCCGAAACTGGAGATTGAGGGCATATTGCTGACAATGGTGGACAGCCGGACGAATTATGCAAAGGACATCAGCTCCATGCTGAAGGACGCTTATGGAAGCAGCGTAAGGATATTTACGAATATTATCCCCATTTCGGTAAGGGCGGCGGAGATTTCTGCGGAAGGCGTCAGCATTTACAAGCATGATCCAAAAGGGAAGGTAGCGGCAGCTTATGATTCTCTGACAAAGGAGGTGCTTGCAGATGGGCAGTAATAAGAAAGCTGGAAGCGCATCGAAAGTCAGGATAGATAAATTTGAGGATTTATTCGGCGGTTCTGCGGAACAGGAAAGCTCCGCAGAGCAGATTATCAATGCACCTCTTACAGACCTGCATACATTCAAAGACCACCCTTTCCGGGTGGAGGATGATGAGAAGATGGAGGAAACAACGGAGAGTATCCGCCAGTACGGGGTGCTTGTTCCGGGCATTGCAAGACCGAGGGAGGGCGGCGGCTATGAAATCATAGCCGGACACCGCCGGAAACGGGGTTCAGAGCTTGCCGGAAAGACGGAAATGCCTGTGATTGTCCGTAATTACACCGATGATGAAGCGACGATTATCATGGTGGATTCCAACATTCAGAGGGAGGACATCTTACCGAGCGAGAAAGCAAGAGCCTATAAGATGAAGTATGAAGCAATGAAGCATCAGGGGAAAAAGTCAGGGAAGAATACCCTTGATGAAGTCGGGGAAGCTGCCGGCGAAAATGCGAAAAAAGTTCAGCGGTATATCTGGCTTTCCCGGCTGTCGGAAGAACTTCTCACTATGGTAGACAGTAAAAAACTCGGTTTTTCACAGGGGGTGGATATTTCTTTTCTGACAGAGGAAGCGCAGCAATGGGTACAGGCTGTCATAGAGGAAAAAAGCTGCAATATCAGCATGGTACAGTCGGCAAAAATCAAGGAATATGGCAAGACCGGGGAGCTTACCCTTGCAATGGTGCGCCTGATACTGACGGAGGAAAAGCCGAAGGAACGCAAGGTGACACTGAAAGCGGATAAAATCAGCGAATATTTTGCGGAGGATTACAGCAGTGAGGAAATAGAGGGCATCATCATTCAGCTATTGGATGAATGGAAGAAAAAACAATAGAGGGGAGGTGCATCAGCGTGGATGGCACGATAAAATTTGACTATTATTATGGCATCGAAGCGGAACAGTTTTCCTTTTACAGAGTTCCAAGACTGCTGATAAAAGACGCAAGGTTTAAAGAGTTGTCCAGCGATGCAAAGCTCCTTTATGGTCTGATGCTTGACAGGCTGGCATTGTCAATCAAGAATGGCTGGCTTGACGAAGAAAACAGGGTGTATATCCATTACACGCTGGATAACATAATGGAGGATTTGGGATGTGCAAGGGAAAAATGTGCAAAGGTGATTGCGGAGCTTGACAGCAAAAAAGGGATTGGTCTGATCGAGAAGAAAAGGCAGGGGTTGGGCAAGCCGGACATTATCTATGTGAAGAATTTTGCGACATTGGATGCCGGGAAAGAGCCGGAAAAGCCGGATAATGCTGACAGTTCCGCAGAAGTTCGGAAACCGAACTTCAAGAGGTTCGATAATCAAACTTCAAGAAGTTCGGAAATCGAACTTCAAGAAATTCGGAAACCGAACTTGCAGGAGTTCGGAAATCAAACTTCAAGAGGTTCGGAAACCGAACTTGCGGAAGTTCGGGAATCGAACCCTAATTATAACAATACTAATTATACTGATTTGAGTTATACCAATCCTATCAATCAATCGGATAGAGAAACAGAAAAACAAGAACCGGGTAAGCCGGATGATGATATGATTGATGTGATGGATGATGCCACTGCCTACATGGAAATCATCAAGGAAAATATTGAGTATGAGCATCACATGAAATACGGTGACTGGAGCGAAAAGGGGCTGTATGAGGAACTCTATGAGGTGATCTGCGAGATTGTGTGCGTAAAGCGCAGGACGGTAAAAGTCAACGGGGAAGATTACCCTTATGAGCTTGTAAAATCAAAGTTCCTAAAGCTGAACAGCTCCCATTTGGAGTATGTCATTGGGTGCATGAAGGAAACCACAACCAAGATAACCAATATCAGGGCATACATGGTGACTGCCCTCTACAATGCGCCCAATACCATGAATCACTATTACCAGCAGTTAGTACAGCATGATATGTATGGCGGCGGGTGGGAAGAAAAAGGAATGTTTCAGAAAGCGGAAGGAGATGGATAAATGGAATCCATGAGGGATATTGACCGGGCAATGGAACGGGAGATAGCAAAGGGGAGCTGCCCATTAAGGTTTGTGAAGATAGATTTCAGCGATTCCCCTTATCAGGAGATTGCATCAAGGGAAAAGCTGTTAGAGGTGCTGTCCTACCTGTTACGGACAGGCGATTATGGCAGGTTTGCCGGGAAAGGGACGGGGAATAATGTTTACATGGATATGAAAGGCAGAAAAGCAGCTTTCAAGCGTACCCGCTCTTTTATTGACCGGAATAACATATTTTCCGCAATCCGCAGGTATGGGAAGAAAATAAAGCCGGATTTTGACGGGCATACTTATCTGGAAACAGTGCGGTGCTGTTTTGAACTGCCGGAAGGGGAACAGGAAAAGTACCGGGTGACGTATGACGGGCAGGAAACATTTGCTTTGCCTATGTCAGATAAATATATCCTCGGACTTTACACGCACTGTATCTCGGCAAGGCGGGCTGTGCCGGAGGATATGGATATTCCAAGCACAGGCTTTTCAGAAAAAGAACGGGGCATTGCCAGTCTGGAGGGAGTGCGTGACGTGCTGTTTCAGTGCCTTTTGTTTGACACGATAAAATGCGGGGAGGGTATGCTATATGCTGACCTCTGCACGATTTACTGTTTAAAATAAAATAGATAACTTTTGGACTTTTTCGAGCTGTTGACAAACCTCTTGCCAAAAAGATTTGCATATAAGAAAATATATGTGTAGATTAATCCTTGA
>CAJTPM010000042.1 GCA_910578085.1 uncultured Lachnospiraceae bacterium
TTTATCATGATATCTTGTGACATTTTCGAAATTAGGGGGTTTGTCAACAGCTCGACTGTGACCAGAAGTCCCGGGCGGTTTTTGGGGAAACCCAACAAGCATTTTTGCGAAGCAAAAATTGCAAGTGTTATACACTTGCCCTGCTTGCCGCTAATTATGCAGTCGGAAGTCTGTTTTTTTCGCCCCATTCGCACATTCCATCCAAAATGGGCATAAGGGATTTTCCTCGTTCCGTTAAGCTGTACTCAACTTTGGGTGGGATTTGCGGGTATTCCTCCCTATGTACCAATTGGTCGTTTTCTAACTCTTTCAGTGTGGAACTCAGCGTCTTATAGGAAATTTCCCCAATATATTTTTTCATTTCGTTAAAACGCACGATCTTAAATTCCATTAAGGTATAAAGGATTGTCATTTTGTATTTGCCATTGATTAAAGACAGGGTATAGCTGAAACCTGTATCGTTAAGACACTCTTTTGAAATGCAGCGTTCGCCCATAGTACACTTTCCTCAAGGTAAGTATCGCACTTATATGTGCGTACTTGATTTTAGTTTAATTCTTGCTACAATAATACTATCAGATGTGGGTAAGGTCAAGCCCACAAAATCAGGAGGTATTTTGCATGAGCAAAAAAATTGTTGTTATTACTGGCAGTCCTCGAAAGAAGGGCAACAGCTTTGCCATGACGGAGGCTTTCATCCAGGCGGCGGAGGCGAAAGGCCATACTGTTACCCGCTTTGATGCCGCGCTGAAAAATGTGGGCGGCTGTCGGGCTTGTGAAACCTGCTTTAAAACTGGAAAAGCCTGCTCCTTTGACGACGACTTCAACACGGTTGCCCCCGCTATCCTGGAGGCCGACGCAGTAGTTTTCTCCATGCCCGTCTACTGGTATTCCATCCCCGCACAGATTAAGGGCGTCATTGACCGCCTGTTCTCTTTTGTGGTGGGCGGCAAAGATATTGCGGGCAGAGAGTGTGCTGTGATTGCCTGCTGTGAAGAAGATGATATGTCCGTCTTTGACGGTGTGCGCGTCCCCATAGAACGCTCTGCCGCACTGATGAAGTGGAAGATGGTGGGCGAGGTTCTGGTTCCGGGTGTGCTGAATGTCGGTGATATTGCTAAGACAGACGGCTGTAAACAGGCGGCGGCTCTGGCAGAGAAGTTTTAAGGAGGAAAAACACCATGCCCAAGAAAATCGTCATTCTCAATGGCAGTCCCCGCAGAAAAGGAAACACCTCCGCGCTGGTCAAAGCGTTTACCGACGGCGCGGAGAGTGTCGGTCATACTGTAACAGAATTTTTCCTGGACGCTATGAATATTCACGGCTGCAAAGGTTGCTTTGGTGGACATAGCAGGGCTTCTGCACTGCTGATGGCTGCAGAGGGCTGCGGCTTTGATGATGTTCTTCTTTACTATAATCACTTGATGGAGCATTTGAAGTGGGATAATCTCGGCCATGTTCTTGCCGGAGGAAATGGAGATATAGGAGATATTGAGGGAAAACCCGAAGTATCTGCCGCTTATGAACTTGGAAAATCTATTACATGACAAAAGAAGTGAATGGAGATATTGCCCTATTTGCGGTAGTAGAACACGTAATAAAATAAGAAAAGACACTGTTTTGAAAAACTATCCCCTTTACTGCCCAAAATGCAAATAAGACACTTTAGTTAGTGCAAAAAATCTACAAATAACCGTTATCAGAGAGCCAGACGCACAGATGCAGGGCCGATAACACGCAGATTATGTGACAGGCGCTTCTGTTATAGAGAGAATCAAACTGGCTATGAGCATCGTGGGAGGTGTTGGAACGAAAGAAGAGAGGCTGAAGAAATTAGCCCATATTTCAGAAGCTGTTCCCTGTGCTTTCGGAATTGTTGCTTTAAATAAAAATGATGCGATGCAGGCAGTTTTTGATGCCGTAAATATTGGATATGGTACAGATACCATCGCGGCTATTGTCGGTACAATGGCAGGGGCTTTTGCGGATATGCAGGAAGAGCGGTTTGCTAAATTGTATCGTGCAGTGCAGAAGGCAAATAATATTGATATAATAAAACTAAAGAAAGAATCATTCACAACAGATAATGTTTTCCATCTGCCGGACTGAAGGGTTCCGGCAGATGGTGGCATTTATTCCATCCGGTTCGCACGCCCGGAAAAACTACCGTCGTTTTCCAGACTTTCTTTAAACTGCTTTTCTCTTTCCACGGCGTCTTCGCTGGCCAGATCCATATATTTGATGAAAATATCTTCTACGGACATCTGCTTTTCCATGGCCAGTTCCTGCATTACAGGGCGAAGTTTCTGGAGCTGGAAGGAGATGGGCGTCTTCTGGGGATCGGTATCAAAATCCTTTAACGCTTCATCCGCGTATTTCCTGATTCTGTCAAACATTTCCCGTTCTTCGGTGGTCATATTAAAATCTCCTGTCATATTTGTTTTTTTCTCACAGTTCAACTCTTTCATTATTTTATCACTGAAAACTTGTGTTGTATAGTTTATTTTGGTAAACTGAAAGAAAAGATGTGTAACAAGAGAGAGGAATGAGAAGGCAGTATGGCAGATATCAGGATGTTTCGGGCGATTCGTCCCGTGCCGGAGAAGGCGGCGAGGATCGCAGCGCTTCCCTATGACGTTTACAACAGAAAAGAGGCGGCGGAGATCGTAAAGAAAAACCAGGATTCTTTTCTGGCGATAGACAGGGCGGAGACTTCCTTCGACGAGAGTGTGGATACTTATGATGATCGGGTATACATACGGGCGAAGGAATTGCTTGATGAGCGAATTGCGGCGGGGGATTTTGTGACGGAAGACAGGCCCATGTACTATATTTACGCGCTGACCATGGCGGGGCGCATTCAGCATGGCTATGTGGCCTGCGCTTCCATCGACGACTATGCGAATCAGGTGATCAAAAAGCATGAGAATACAAGGGAGGACAAGGAAAAAGACCGGATCCGTCATGTGGATACCTGCGACGCTCAGACCGGGCCGATCTTTTTAGCATACAGACAGACGGAGGTTCTTCGGCGGATCATGCAGAATAGGACGGAGGAGAAGCCGCTCTATGACTGGGTATCTGAGGATGGTATAAGACATCAGGTATGGCAGGTGGCGGATGCGGAGAGTCAGACCGGGATCCGGGAGGCATTTGAACAGATAGACGCGATTTACATTGCTGATGGGCATCACCGCTGTGCGTCGGCCGTGAAAGTGGGATTAAAGCGCCGTGCGGAACATCCGGACTACACTGGGGAGGAGGAGTTCAACTATTTCCTGTCTGTTCTTTTTCCGGAGGAAGAGCTTTGTATTCTGGATTACAGCAGGGTATTAAAAGATTTAAATGGAATGACGGCTGAGGAACTGCTCAATAGCCTGGAAATGGATTTTGAAGTAGAAATATTGACAGGGGAGTCAGAAACAAAGACGGAGAAATACAGGATAAATACAGCGGCCGACATCCGCCGACCTGCAATGAAAGGAGAATTTTCCTTATATCTGGACGAAAACTGGTACAGATTAAAGGCAAAACCTCATTGTTTTTCGCGGGATCCGGTGGAAAATCTGGATGTCTCCATTTTACAGAAAAAGGTGTTCGCGCCGTTTTTTGCTATCGAAGATCCCAAGACAGATAAGCGGATCGATTTTGTGGGGGGAATCAGGGGGCTTGACGAGTTAGAAAGAAGATGCAGAGAGGACTGTAAGGCCGCCTTTGCGTTATATCCGACGGATATCAGGGAACTCTTTGCGGTGGCGGATGCGGGACGTCTTATGCCGCCGAAATCCACCTGGTTTGAGCCGAAACTGCGCAGCGGATTGTTTATTCATAGACTGTAGTAAAATCAGGCAGAGAGGCATTATAGAGGATAAGGGAAGGCGATCATAATCTGTGAAAGCATGAGATTTGCACAAGAAATCATGAAGCATATAGTATTTGGCAGATATATTACAGAAAAATCAGAGCCGAAATGAAAGGCACAAAGTATGACAGAAGGGGGAAGGGGTATGCAGGACAAATTGTACAAATTGATGAATTGGGGTTTTATCGAAGGGATTGTTTATTCGGAGGAGGATAATCCCCACAGAATTCTGGGAGTGCACCGGGTAGGGGCGAATCTGGTATTTCAGACGTTTCAGCCGGGGGCTGTTTCGGTGAATATTCTGCTGCGGGAGGAAAAAAAGATCCTGCCTATGGAACTGGTGGACGAGGCCGGGTATTTTGCGGCGATGATGTTTTACCGCAAGATCGGTGCCTACCAGTATGAAGTCTGCTATGAGGACGGCAGAAAGGAGATAAAGGAGGATGCTTATCGGTTTCTGCCGCGGATAAATGCTCAGGATATGGACAAGTTTGAGGCCGGGATCCATTACAGCCTCTATGAAAAACTGGGAGCCCATCTGACGAAGATTGACGGCGTGAAGGGCTGCGAGTTTGCACTTTGGGCGCCGAATGCTCTGCGGGTTTCCGTGGTGGGAGATTTTAACGGCTGGGACGGCAGAGTGCATCAGATGCGCAGGCTCTGGGACAGCGGTGTCTTCGAGATTTTTGTGCCGGCGGCAAAAGAGGGGGACTGTTATAAATTTGAACTGAAGGTAAAGGGTGGACTGACCTATTTGAAAGCGGATCCCTTTGCTTTTGGGGCCGAAGGCGGAGGAGACGCGGCATCTGTGATACGGGATATCAGACAGTTTGTCTGGCAGGATGGAGACTGGCTGAAGGGGAGGAGAGAAAGACAGGCGGAAAACATGCCGCTTAATATTTACGAACTGTATCCCGGCAGTTTCGGCATGCCGGAAAAAGGGGAGGAAGAATGCAAACTTCCACCCACTTACAGAGAACTGGCGGATACGCTTGTTCCTTATGTGAAGGAGATGGGTTATACCCATGTGGAGCTGATGCCGGTGATGGAACACACAGAGGAGGATCCCTGGGGGTATGAGACAACCGCATATTATGCTCCTGCTTCCTGTTATGGTGAGCCTGCAGATTTTCAGTATCTGGTGGATCAGTGCCATCAGGCAGGTATCGGCGTGATTTTAGACTGGGCGCCGGGGTGGTTCCCGGTAAACAGAGAAGGTCTTTCCGACTTTGACGGAACCTGCCTTTACGGACATTTGAATGAGAAAAAGAAGTACCATGCGTTTCGCAATGTGAAGCTGTACAATTACGGGCGGAACGAGGTGAAGAATTTCCTGATTGCAAACGCCATGTTCTGGGTGGAGAAATATCATGCGGACGGCATCCGCATGGTTTCGGTGGACAGCATGCTCTATCTGGACTACGGGAAAGCTGACGGACAGTGGATCCCCAATATGTACGGCGGCAATGAAAATCTGGATGCGGTGGAGTTTATCAAACATCTGAATTCCATGATGAAAAAGAGGAATCCCGGCGTGTTGATGATTGCGGAGGAATCCTCAGTCTGGGCGGGAGTGACCGGGGATCTGAAAAAGGACGGCCTGGGCTTTGATTACAAGTGGAATGCAGACTGGACCAGGGATTTTCTGGAGTATATGAAATATGATCCCTATTTCCGCGCTTACCATCAGGAGGAGCTGACGCTCAGCATGGTCTATGCATACAGTGAAAAATATATTCTGCCCTTCGGCCACGATACCGTTTCCGGGGAAGGTACTTTGTATCGGAGGATGCCCGGAAAGGCGGAAGATAAAACAGCCGGTCTGCGGCTGACCTATGCTTATCAAATGGCGCATCCGGGAAAAAAACTGCTGTTTATGGGACAGGAGCTTGGAGAAAAAGAAGGCTGGCGGACTGACAGAGCAGTTTCCTGGGCATTACTGCAGGAAGAGGGGCATGAGGGACTCCAGAATATGGTGAAGGAGTTAAATCGTTTTTACCTGGCTCATCCGGCGCTCTATCAGGAAGATCATAAGGCTTCCGGCTTCCGGTGGGTGGACTGTATCGATCAGGAAAACTGCAAGCTCACCTTCGTCAGAAAGGCAGGAAAGCCGAAAACAGGGGTGGAAGAGCTGTTTGTGGTCTGCAATTTTGCGGGCGTGGACAGAGAAGCGCTGATCGGCGTACCCCATGCGGGAAAATATAAGGAGATCTTTAATACGGATGATGTGCGCTACGGCGGGGAAGGCTATATCAATCCGCGCATGAAGCGGGCAGCGGAGAAGAAGGCGGACGGCTGCGAATACTCCATCAAGGTAAAGATGGCGGCGCTCAGTGTGAGTATCTGGCAGGTGACGGAGTAAGCGCCACAAAGTATCAGAAAAAAGAAAAGGGAATGACAACATTGGAGAATAACGAGTTTATGGAAGGGATGGCGGAAATAACAGAGGGAAATTTAAAGCCGGGCGTGATCGAGGCTTTCCTTGCGGAACTGCCTACCAAAGCGCTGCATCTCGGCATAAAAGTATTGCTCTGCGCGCTGTTATTTTTAGTGGGCGTGAAACTGATCAACCTGTTTCGAAAGATGTTACAGAGATCCATGCAGAAGGCCGGGGCGGAGGAAGGCGTACGCTCCTTTGTGGATTCCTTTGTGAAAGCGGCGCTCTATGTGCTGTTGGTGTTTATGATGCTGTCCTGGTTCGGCGTGGATACGGCCAGTATCGTGGCCCTTGTGGGAAGCGCCGGGGTGGCCATAGGTCTGGCTGTACAGGGAAGCCTCTCCAACCTGGCGGGCGGGGTGTTAATTATGCTGTTGAAGCCCTTTAAGGTGGGAGATTTCATCAAAGAAGATACCCACGGCAATATGGGCACGGTGACGGAGATCCAGATCTTTTACACAAAACTCAGTACCATCGATAATCAGGTGGTGATCCTGCCGAACGGCAGCCTTGCCAATACGAGCCTGACAAACGCTTCGGGCAATAAAGAGCGGCGTATGGATGTGCAGGTAGGGATCTCCTACACTGCGGATCTGAAAAGGGCGAAGGAAGTGCTGCTTTCGCTGTTAAAAAATAATGAGAAGGTGCTGAAAGACAGAGAGGTCCGGGTTTTTGTGGAGGAACTGGCAGACAGTGCAGTGATTTTGAATATGCGCTGCTATTTCGCCCAGGAGGACTTCTGGGAGGAGAAGTGGCGCATGACGGAGGAGGCGAAACTGGCGCTTGACGCGGCGGGGATCGAGATCGCCTATCCGCAGGTGGATGTGCATATGCGGCAGTGAGGATTCTCCCGGAAGGAGGCAGTAAGATATGTTACATGCACTTGGCTTGAATTTTAAAATCGGTTTGAAATTTTTGTGGAGATTTCTGATCATAGTGTTTGTAGTGAATCTGGCGAACGGATCTCCGAGAGCGGCTATGTTGGTGTGGCCTGTCAAAATTCTCATATTCTTTTTGCTTCTGGGGTGGTGGTTTAGGAAAATAAAAAAGGAAACCAGATTCAGATATTTTGAGGCGTCTTTTATCTGCGCGGGCGTCTTCTGGTTTCAGACTATAGTTGTTATCATTGCGAAACATGAAATCAGTGACGGTTGGATAATCTATGTGGCAATGTTCTGGATTGCCGGTATGATCATCACTGCCAAAACTCTGAGTGATTCCTGGAAGACGATTCAAAAACATTACCCGCATCTGAAGAAAAACACGGAAATACGTTGGGGTTCCCCGGATGATTACTGTGAAGCCTTTTCCAATGCGGAAAATCTGGAGAGGGAACTGACCGAGATCAAAAAAGAGGCGCCTCCCGCGGTGGTGAGGGCGATCAAGCAGAGAAAAGCGGGAGAGCTGATGATCTTTTTCCATTTCGAGATCTTATATCTGACGATCTTGATGCTTTGTTGTTCCCCATGGATGAAGTAGCGGGGGAGCGGGCGACAGAAGAAGAGAGGCTCTCTAAAGGGGCTCAGGAATTCCTGTGCTGCTGATAAATTTGGGCTTTTAATCTAAAATTTTGAAAATCTAAAGATTTGGCAATAAAAATACTTGACAATCAAATAAAATAGCTATATACTTTGAAAATCAAATATAAATGACTTCAAAATATTTGATTATTCAAACAAATGAAGGAGAGATTATGTCAGCAGTAATCTGTGGAACAGGTTCCTATGCGCCGGAGTACATAATGGATAATGACCGGATAGCGGAACTGGTGGAGACGAACGATGATTGGATACGGGAGAGGACCGGTATCCGGAGACGCCATATTGCAAAGACGGAGACGACCACTTTTATGGCGGTGGAGGCGGCCAAAGGAGCTGTGGAAAACGCCGGAATCTCACCGGAAGAGATCGATCTTATTATAACAGCGACACTCTCTTCGGATGTGATACTGCCCTGTACCGCCTGCGAGGTGCAAAAAGAGATCGGTGCGAAAAACGCGGCGGCTTTCGATATCAATGCGGCCTGCAGCGGATTTGTGATTGCCTGCAATATGGCGGAAGCCTTTTTTGCGGCGGGGCAGTACCGGACGGCTTTGATCGTGGCGGCAGAGAGCCTTTCAAGGCTGACGGACTGGAGCGACAGAAACACCTGTATTCTGTTTGGGGACGGTGCAGGGGCCGCAGTGTTGAAAAATGCTCCCGGAAAGCATTTCCTTTCCGTCACCCATTCGGACGGAGAGAAAGGGTGGACGCTGACCTGTAAAAGCCGCCCGGCTGCAGATGCGGAAAAATCTTTGCGGGAGCATTTTATTGATATGAACGGGCAGGAGATTTTTAAGTTTGCGGTGCGTAAAGTGCCGGAACTGGTGAAAGAGGTTCTGCAAAAAAATGCTGTGGATCAGGAAGAGATTGCATGGTACATTATGCATCAGGCCAACAGCAGAATTCTGGAGGCTGTGGCAAAGAGGCTGGGAGAGCCGGCTATGAAATTTCCCATGAATCTGCAGCATTACGGGAATACGTCATCTGCCAGCATTCCGCTCCTGTTAGATGAGATGAACAGGACCGGAAGGTTTTCAAAAGGAGAGAAAATACTGATGGCCGGTTTTGGCGCAGGACTGACCTGGAGCGGCAGTATTCTTGCGTGGGGGATATAGACTGCCTGTCATGAAAAGCGGAATTGAGCCGTTGCTTTTCGAGCGGCAATACGAACAAAAATCGAAGCGTTTGTGAGCAGTTTGCTTCAGCAAATGAAATTTGCCGGACCTGGCATGAAAAACGGAAGATAACCGGAAAATATCCGGTTCATCTATAGAAAAAAACAAAAAGCGCTGCCATAAATTTGACCTATACAAAAAGCGGCGCGGAAATGAGGAAAAAACAATGAATGAAATGGTAGAAAGAATCAGAGAGATCGCATCAGAGAATTTAAACATGGAACGGGAGACAGTGACAGCTACGGCGAAGTTTAAGGAGGATCTGGAAATCGATTCTCTGGATCTGTTTGAGCTGGCGATGGCGTTGGAAGAGGAATACAACATTGAAATTCCGGCGGAAGCACTGGAAAACCTCACCTGTATTGAGGACGTGGCAAAGTATATTGAGGAGCACAGAGAATAGCACAGAGAACAGGGTTTGGTATTGAAATGAGGACAGAATTAACAGAGCTTTTGAAAATTGAATATCCGGTGATCCAGGGCGGTATGGCCTGGGTAGCGGAGTATCATCTGGCGTCGGCTGTTTCAAATGCCGGCGGCCTGGGACTGATCGGGGCGGCCAACGCGCCGGCGGACTGGGTGAGAGACCAGGTGCGGAAGATGCAGGAACTGACAAAAAAGCCCTTTGGCGTCAACATTATGCTAATGAGTCCCTTTGCGGATGAGGTGGCAAAGGTGATGGTGGAAGAAAAAGTGCCGGTGGTGACCACCGGGGCCGGAAATCCGGAGAAATATCTGAACATGTGGAAAGAGGCCGGAATCAAAGTGATTCCCGTGGTGGCTTCCGTTGCCATGGCAAAGCGGATGGAACGTGCCGGTGCGGATGCGGTGGTGGCGGAAGGCTGCGAGGCCGGCGGCCACATCGGAGAGACTACCACCATGGTGCTGGTGCCCCAGATCGCGGATGCAGTGCAGATCCCTGTGATCGCGGCGGGAGGGATCGGAGACGGAAGAGGTGTTGCAGCGGCGTTTATGCTGGGCGCAAAAGGCGTACAGATGGGAACTCATTTTGTTGTGACAACGGAATCTCAGGTACATCAGAATTATAAGGATCGTATTTTAGGCGCAAAGGATATCGACACGAGGGTGACAGGGCGAAGCACGGGGCATCCGGTGCGCGCTCTGCGCAATGAGATGACACGGAAGTATCTGGAGCTGGAGGGAGAGGGCGCTTCTCTCGAGGAGCTGGAACTTCTGGCGGTAGGCGGCCTGCGTAAGGCGGTTGTGGAAGGCGATGTGAAGAGCGGCAGCCTGATGGCGGGACAGATCGCAGGGTTAGTGAAAGAGAGCATGAGCTGTGAGGAACTGATCCGGAAAGTGATTTCCGAGGCGGAGGCCTTGCTGACAGGTTCGGCGGACAAATTTGTGTGCCGGTAATAACAGTTCAGCTTATATGAAAGCGTAAAGGTAAAATGCAATCAGACGGCAGGAGTTGTTAAGGAAAGGAACAGGGATTTTTTATGAATGGAATAGTGTCAGGCGGTTATCTGGCGGGCGGAAGTGAAGAGAAAGAGTGCAGCTGTGAGACAGAGCGCCCGGGAAAACTGGCGTTTCTGTATCCCGGGCAGGGCGTACAGACTGCCGGAATGGGGAAAGATTTTTATGAGAACAGCGCTCTGGCAAGGGAAGTGTTTGACGAAGCTTCCGAGACGCTGGGGCTTGATATGAGAAAACTCTGTTTTGAAAAAAACGACAGGCTGGATCTGACGGAGTATACCCAGGCGGCGCTTGTCACAACCTGTCTTGCCATCACGGGAGAACTGAAAAACAGAGGTGTTTCGGCGGATCTGACCGCCGGACTTTCTCTGGGAGAATACGCGGCGATCACGGCCGCAGGCGGGATGACCGGGATGCAGGCGGTGAGGCTTGTCAGAAAGCGCGGGATCCTGATGCAGAATACAGTGCCTGCCGGAGAAGGCGCCATGTGCGCGGTGCTGGCGCTGGATGAAAAGGTGATCGAACAGATTCTGGATGAGATGGAAGATGTGACCATCGCCAACTATAACTGTCCGGGACAGATCGTGATTACCGGAAAAACAGAGCAGGTGGCGGCGGCAAAGGAAAAACTGGAAGCGGCGGGGGCAAGACGCTGCATTATGCTGAATGTCAGCGGGCCGTTTCATTCGCCATTGTTAAAGAAAGCCGGTGCGGCGCTGGCGGCGGAGATGGAAGGCATGGAATTTACTGCGCTGCATATCCCCTATATAACCAACGTGACGGCGAAGAAGGTGACAGACAGCGGAGAGATCAAAGCGCTGTTAGCAAAACAGGTGTACTCGCCGGTGCGCTGGATGCAGAGCATGGAGACCATGCTGGCGGAGGGCGTGGATACTTTTGTGGAGATCGGACCGGGCAGGACACTGGCAGGATTTATGAAAAAGATCGCACCTCAGGCGAAGGTGCTGCAGGTGGCGAAGTGGGAAGATCTGGAGAAAGTGACGGTTGTAAATTGAACTGCGCAGAACCAGGCGGAAAGGGAACTCCCAAAGCAGAAAATGGCTCTGACATGGAGGAATTAGTATGTTGACAGATAAAACAGCAGTGATTACCGGCGCATCCCGGGGGATCGGGAGAGCTATCGCGCTTCATATGGCAAAACTCGGCGCACAGGTGATCATCAATTATAATGGCTCGGAAGAAAAGGCAAAAGAAGTACAAAAGGAGATCATTGAGGCGGGCGGCAGGGCTTTTATTTACCGGTGCGATGTGTCCGACTTCAAACAGTGCGAAAGTTTTGTGAAAGAGATTACGGAGAAGTTTGGACGTATCGATATTCTGGTGAACAATGCGGGAATTACGAAGGATGGCCTGCTAATGAGCATGTCTGAGGAAGCTTTTGACAGTGTGGTTCAGGTCAATCTGAAAGGGACTTTTAATATGATCCGTTTCGTCTCCAGACAGATGTTAAAACAAAGGAGCGGACGTATTATCAATATGGCGTCGGTGGTCGGTGTGTCGGGCAATGCAGGGCAGGCAAACTATGCAGCGTCGAAAGCCGGTGTGATCGGCCTGACCAAGTCGGCGGCGAAGGAGTTAGCGTCGAGAGGCATTACCGTGAACGCCATTGCGCCGGGCTATATCAGTACGGACATGACGGAACAGCTGAAAGATGAGGTGAAGACGCAGATCGCAGGGATGATCCCCATGGGCACACTGGGCGAACCGAAACAGGTGGCCAGTGCGGCAGCCTTTCTGGCGTCGGATGAAGCCGCCTATATCACAGGTCAGGTTCTCCACGTGGACGGTGGGATGAACATGTGAGCGTCAGCAGTTCAACCGGAGCTGTGAAATTGCGACAAATCGTGCTTGCACGAGTTTGGCGGAGTTTTACAGCTCCGAGGGAGCGCCCGTACATGAGCAAAAGGAGCTGCTGGTTGAACTGCGTACGGGAGACAGAGCTGCAGAAGCAAATAAAGAGCGAGGTAATCATGAAGAGAAGAGTAGTTGTAACAGGGCTCGGGGCGGTAACCCCGATTGGAAATACGGTGGATGCATTCTGGGCATCCGTGAAAAAGGGCGCGGTCGGCATCGGTGAAATAACGAAGTTTGATACCACGGACTATAAGGTGAAACTGGCGGCGGAGGTAAAGGACTTTGATCCGAAGGAACGTATGGACGCCAAAGCGGCAAGGCGCATGGAACTTTTTTCCCAGTATGCGGTGGTTGCGGCAAGAGAGGCCTCTGAGGATGCGGGATTAGATATGGAGAAAGAGGACGCGTTCCGCGTCGGTGTGATCGTAGGTTCCGGCATCGGTTCTTTGCAGGTGATCGAACGGGAATATGAAAAGATACTGACAAAAGGGCCTTCCCGGGTAAATCCGCTGATGGTGCCGCTTATGATCTCCAATATGGCGGCCGGCAATGTCTCGATTCAGCTTGGTCTGAAGGGTAAGTGTACCAACGTAGTTACTGCCTGTGCGACGGGCACGAACTGCATCGGGGATGCTTTTCGGGCGATTCAGTACGGCGATGCGGAAGTGATGTTCACCGGCGGTACGGAGAGCAGTGTGTGTCCCATCGGCATTGCGGGGTTCAGCGCCCTGAAAGCGCTTTCCACAAAGACAGATCCTTTGCGGGCCTCCATTCCTTTTGATAAAGAGCGGGACGGCTTTGTGCTGGGGGAGGGCGCCGGCGTTGTAGTGCTGGAAGAGCTGGAACATGCAAAAAAACGGGGGGCGAGGATCTATGCCGAGCTTGTGGGCTACGGTGCCACCGGTGATGCCTATCATATCACAGCCCCGATGGAGGATGGCAGCGGTGCGGCGAAGGCCATGGAATTTGCGATGAGAGAAGCGGAAATTACGCCTTCCCGGATCGACTATATCAATGCTCACGGCACGGCCACGCATCATAACGATCTGTTTGAGACGAGAGCGATCAAACTGGCCTTCGGGGAGGCTGCTAAGAAGGTGCAGATCAATTCCACGAAATCCATGATCGGTCATCTGTTAGGCGCGGCAGGGGCCGTGGAGTTTATTGTCTGTGTAAAGAGTCTGCAGGATCAGTTTGTGCATCAGACTGTGGGCACCACGGAGCCGGAGGAGGAGTGCGATCTGAATTATACGCTGGGCGCGCCGGTGGAGCGGGAACTTCGTTATGTGATGAGTAATTCCCTTGGGTTCGGGGGGCATAATGCGGTTTTGGTGTTGAAGAAGTTTGAGGGGTAAGGAGCGAATGCTTATGGAAATGGATTATTTGATAAAGCTTATTGAGACAGTATCACGTTCGGAACTTTCGAAATTTGAATATGAGGAAGGCGGCGTAAAGGTACAGATGGAAAAGCCGGAGGCGGTGCAGGTGATGCAGGTGGCGCCGGTACTGGCTGGATCGGCAGTGCAGGCGGAGGAGACGGCGGCGGGGGATAACGTGGTGACCTGTCCGCTTGTGGGTATTTTTTATGCGGCGCCGGAGGAGGGGGCGGAGCCCTTTGTGAAGGTCGGCGATACGGTGAAAAAGGGCCAGACGCTGGCGATCGTGGAGGCCATGAAGCTGATGAATGAGATTGAGAGCGAAGTGGACGGCGTTGTGACGGAAGTACTTGCCGAAAACGGGCAGGCGGTGGAATTCGGACAGGAATTGTTTCGCATCAGGTAGAGAGGAACGTTATGAATCACTTGAACATAGAGCAGATAAAAGAAATCATACCCCACAGGCATCCGTTTTTGCTTCTGGATTATATCGAGGATTATGAGCCGGGGGAGTATGCGGTGGGATATAAATGTGTTACTTACAGGGAGGAATTCTTTGCGGGGCATTTTCCGGGGGAGCCGGTAATGCCGGGGGTGCTGATGGTGGAAGCGCTGGCTCAGGCCGGGGCGGTGGCAATTCTCAGCATGGAGGAAAACCATGGGAAGACAGCCTATTTCGGCGGCATCAAAAACTGCAGATTCCGCGGGAAGGTGACGCCCGGCGATAAGCTGCGGCTGGAGACGAAGATCATCAACCGGAAAGGACCGCTGGGAATCGGGGAGGCTGTGGCGAGCGTGGACGGCAAAGTGGTCGTAAACGCGGAACTGACTTTCATGGTGGGGTGAGAGAATCTTTGAAAAGTGCGTGAAAATTTGGATTCTCTGCCTGTGATGATTTGACAGAAGTATTGTCGGAAGGGTTGAGCATACATGATTAAAAAAATTTTGATCGCAAATCGGGGAGAGATCGCGGTGCGGATCATCCGTGCCTGCAGAGAGATGGACATTCGAACGGTAGCTGTCTATTCTGAGGCGGATAGAGAAGCGCTGCATGCGAAACTGGCGGATGAGGCGATCTGTATCGGGGAAGCTCCTGCCTCGGAGAGTTATCTGAGCATGGAGCGGATCATCAGCGCGGCGATGGTATCGGGAGCTGATGCCGTGCATCCGGGTTTTGGATTTTTGTCAGAAAACAGCAAGTTTGCGGATCTTTGCAGGCAGTGTGGTCTTGTCTTTGTGGGGCCGCCGGCGGAAGTCATGGAAAAACTGGGCAATAAACAGGAAGCCAGAAAGACTGTGACTGCAGTGGGCGTACCGGTGGTGCCGGGAACGAAAGAGGCGCTCACGGACTGTGAGGCAGCCCTGAAGGCGGCAGAGGAGATCGGCTATCCAATCATGATCAAGGCGGCTCTGGGCGGCGGCGGAAAAGGAATGCGGGAAGTCTTTGATCCGGCGGATTTTGAAGAGTGTTTCAGGACAGCACAAAAAGAGGCGATCGGCGGTTTCGGAGATGGGCGGATGTATCTGGAGCGCCTTGTAAAAAATCCGCGCCATATTGAGTTCCAGATCCTGGCTGACAGCTATGGAAATGTGGTGCATCTGGGGGAGAGAGACTGCTCCATTCAACGCAATCATCAGAAGCTGATCGAGGAGGCGCCCAGTATGGCGCTGACGGAAAAGCTGCGGGAAAAGATGGGGGAGGCGGCGGTAAAAGCGGCGAAAGCGGCGGGTTATATCAATGCCGGCACCATTGAGTTTCTGCTGGATAAAGAGAATCATTTTTATTTCATGGAGATGAATACCAGAATTCAGGTGGAGCATCCGGTCACAGAGTGGGTGACAGGCGTAGATCTGGTGAAGGCGCAGATCAAGATTGCGGCCGGCGAGAAGTTAGAGTTTACGCAAAAGGATATCAGGATCCAGGGACATGCGATCGAATGCAGGATCAATGCCGAAGATCCGGAGAAGGGGTTCAGGCCGTCTCCGGGAACCATAGAGGATCTGTACCTGCCCGGCGGGAAGGGGATCCGTATCGATACGGCGGTCTACAGCGGTTATACGATCCCGGTTTACTATGACTCCATGATTGCGAAGCTGATCGTCTGGGGAAAGGGAAGGAAAGAGGCGATCCGCAAGATGCAGAGCGCACTGGGCGAGGTGATTATTGAGGGCATCGATACCAATGTGGATTATCAGTATGAGATCCTGCATGATCCGGATTATCTGGATGGCAATATCGACGTGGAGTTTATTCAGAGAATATCCGAAAAGCGGCTGGCAGAATGTCAGGACGGAGAATATAAGGGTAAAAGAGAAAAGAGGAAGGGATGACAGGCGGGCGCATTTGCCTGAGGCCTGGTGATTCGTATGAAGTTAGATAATATGTTCAAAAAAAGTCAGGCAATCTCCGGGAAAGAGCCGGAGAAGGAAGCGAAAGCCGAAGTGCCGGAGGGACTTTTACGGAAATGCAATCTCTGTAAAAAGGTGATTTTTGCGGAGGATGTGGAAAAAGGATATTATATCTGTCCGAAATGCGGCGGTTATTACCATATGCCCGCTCTGGAACGTATCCGTATGATTGCGGATGAGGGCAGTTTTGAGGAGTGGGACAGAGAGCTTAAGCCTGTCAATCCCATGCGCTATAAAGGCTATCTGGATAAACTGAGACAGCAGCAGGAAAAGACAGGACTGAAAGAGGCGGTGGTGACCGGAAAGGCGAAGATTGACGGCACAGAGGCAGTGTTTGGCGTCTGCGACAGCCGGTTTCTGATGGCCAGTATGGGAGAAAACGTGGGCGAAAAAATTGCCCGCGCGGTGGAGAGAGCGACAAAAATGCGGCTGCCTGTTATCCTGTTTGCCGCTTCCGGCGGCGCCAGAATGCAGGAAGGTATCGTGTCTCTGATGCAGATGGCAAAAACTTCCGCGGTACTGAAGCGACACAGTGAGGCGGGACTTCTCTATATCAGTGTGCTGACCGATCCGACAACGGGCGGTGTGACAGCCAGCTTTGCCATGCTGGGCGATATCATTCTGGCGGAGCCCGGAGCGCTGATCGGTTTTGCGGGGCCAAGAGTGATCGAGCAGACTATCGGTCAGAAACTGCCGAAGGGTTTTCAGCGGTCAGAATTTCTGTTGGAACACGGTTTTCTGGACGGGATCGTGGAGCGGAAACGGCTGAGGGAGAGTTTATCCCAGATACTGAAACTCCATGAAGTGCCGGGAGTAGGGAAAGAGCTCCTGTCAGAAACCATGTCGGGACAGGTGGGGAAAGAGAGCTTCTCAGATACAACATCGAGACAGGTGGAGAAAGAGATATCGTCGGATGCAGCGTCAACACCGACTGGGAAAAAGAAGAAAAAACGCATCGAGCCGTGGGACCGGGTACTCAAATCCCGAAAGAGCGACAGACCTTCGGGCAGCGATTATATTAAAGCGTTATTCACGGATTTTGTAGAGTTTCACGGGGACAGAGCTTTTGGGGATGACGCGGCTGTGGCGGGCGGCATCGCCAGATTCCACGGGATGCCTGTGACTGTCATTGCCCAGGAAAAGGGGAAAGGCACAAAGGAAAATATTGCTCATAATTTCGGAATGCCGAAGCCGGAGGGCTATCGGAAAGCGCTGCGTCTGATGAAGCAGGCGGAGAAATTCGGAAGGCCCGTGATCTGTTTTGTGGATACGCCGGGGGCGTTCTGCGGCATTGAGGCGGAAGAACGGGGACAGGGCGAGGCTATTGCCCGGAATATCTATGAGATGTCGGCTCTCTCCGTGCCTGTACTGTCAATCGTTGTGGGGGAAGGCGGCAGCGGCGGGGCGCTTGCTCTGGCGGTGGCCGATGAAGTGTGGATCCTGGAGAATGCGGTCTATTCCATTTTGTCGCCGGAAGGATTTTCCAGTATTCTGTGGAAGGACAGCAGCAAGGCGAAGGAAGCGGCGAAGGTTATGAAAATGACGGCGGAAAATCTGTACAGGCAGAATATTGTGGAACAGGTTTTTGAGGAACCGGAGGAACTTACCACAGAGAATATCCGTATCGTGACGGATAAAATGGAAAGGGAGATACAGGCTTTTCTGGGAAAATACGGCGCGCTGTCCGGGGAAAAGCTGCTGGAGCACAGATATCAGAGATTTCGGAAGTTGTAGGATGCGACAGGGCAGCGTGAAAATATCGAAAGGAAAAACATGAGTATAAAACCGTTAAAAATAGGTAACTTAACAGTAGAAAAGCCGATCATACAGGGCGGCATGGGCGTCGGGATCAGTCTCGGCGGTTTGGCCGGAGCTGTGGCAAAGGAAGGCGGTGTGGGGATTATTTCTTCCGCCCAGATCGGCTTTTTGGAGCCTGACTTTGACAGGGATCCTGTGGCGGCAAATCTCCGCGCCATCAAAAAGGAGTATGACAGAGCGAGAAAGATCGCGCCCCATGGTGTGATCGGTTTTAATATTATGGTGGCGTTAAAACATTATGAGGACTATGTGCAGGCAGCAGCACAGGCGGGGGCGGACCTTATTATCTCGGGGGCGGGGCTGCCCACGGAGCTGCCGAAGCTGACGGAAGGGACGAAGACCGCACTGGCGCTCATCGTTTCCACGGCCCGTTCGGCCGGCGTGATCCTGAAATTCTGGGACAGAAAATATCACAGAGTGCCGGATCTGGTGGTGATAGAAGGGCCGAAGGCCGGCGGGCATCTGGGCTTTACGAGAGAGCAGCTGACAAGTTATCTGGGAGATGGCACAGAGGATTATGATGAGGAAATCAGAGAGATCATCGCTGTTGTAAGAGAGTATGGGAAACGATATCAGAGACAGATTCCCGTGGCTCTGGCGGGCGGTATTGAGAACAGAGAGCAGGTGCGGCACGCCTTTCTCCTGGGAGCAGATGCGGTTCAGGTGGCTACCAGATTTGTGACTACCTTGGAGTGCGACGCGGATAGCCGCTATAAAGAGGCTTATCTCAGGGCGAAAGAGGAGGATATCGTGATCGTTAAAAGTCCTGTGGGCATGCCTGGCAGGGCGATCCTGAATGATTTTATGAAAAGGGTGAATGCCGGAGAAAAGATTCCCCACAGTCCCTGTCATGGCTGTCTGAAACACTGTAATCCGGCAGAAATCCCTTATTGCATTACGGATTCGCTGATCCATGCGGCGAAGGGCGAGGTGGAGGATGGACTTCTGTTCTGCGGAGCTTACGCTTATAAGGCGGAAAAGATTGAGACAGTGAAGGAAGTGATGGATTCTCTGCTTTCGTAGGCGGCAGTGCAGTTTTGCGACGGCATTGGATTTGCTTGCTTTTGTTTTGACGGCTCCCCGGCATTTTCGGAATAAAATATTTTTTGACCGGAAGATGATTTTATTGTATACTCGTACTGACAGGGAAAAGGAATAAGAGAGAAATGGAAGATATCTATAAAAAAATCAATTATATACTGGTACAGCTGATCAATGAGATCTGGGAGTTAGAAGCGAAAGCGATCATCACGGACAGGTTTAAGGATCTGACGAATAACGATATGCATGTGATTGAGGCGATCGGGCTGGAGAAGGAGAGCAATATGTCTTCCGTGGCCAAAAAGCTGAATATCACGGTGGGATCTTTGACTACGGCAATCAACCATCTTGTAAAAAAGCAGTATGTGGAGCGAAGCCGCAGTGAAGAGGACAGAAGAGTGGTTCTTGTGAAACTGACGGACAAGGGCGTCGATGCCTACAGACATCATGAAGAGTATCATCGCCAGATGACAGAGGCGGTGTTGGAAAAGTTAGATGAGAAGGATATACCGGTGCTGATGAAAATGCTGGATGCTCTGGATGACTTTTTTAAGGGGTATGGGAAGTAAAATAAAAATTATGTCTTGCAAAAAGTTTGAAAACCGATTATAATAATATCGTTGTCCGAGAGGATAACAAAATGCTGGAATAGCGCAGTCGGTAGCGCAACTGATTCGTAATCAGTAGGTCGAGGGTTCAAGTCCCTTTTCCAGCTTAAAAACTCCGCAGATGCGGAGTTTTTTAATAAGAAGGGAGGCGGAAAATAATGACATTGTTACAGGAAGCATACACGCTGATGCAAGGGCAGCCAGAAAAAAATATCCGGCTGATTGTGGACCTTCTCCAGACTATGTCTACAAGAGAAAACACAGCGGATCAGGCATCGGTCGGGGTATTCCGACGAACTGGTCTTGCGAAAGGAGCCGTAAGCCTTCCAGGAGATTTTGACGAAACTTTTGATGCCCTTGATAATGATATTGAGGGACTGTTTTATGGAGATAGCTTATGAAATATTTGTTGGATTCTCATATTTTGATTTGGGCTCTGTTTGCTGATGAGAAACTGCCGGGTGAGGCTTATGCAATTGTCAATGATCCGAAAAACGAGATTTATTACAGCGCTGCTTCTGTCTGGGAGGTCGGGATTAAACACAGCAAATCTCCGGAAAAGATACCGGTTTCCAGTCAGCTGCTGACTGAGGGCTGTGATATGGCAGGCATGATTTCCCTGCCAGTGACAAAGGAACATGCCATGGCGGTGACGCGCTTGAGCCGCGCGGAAAACACTCCGCCTCATAATGATCCTTTCGATAAGATGCTGATTGCCCAGGCAAAAACCGAGGGCATGATTTTCCTGACGCACGACCATCTGCTGAAGGATTATGGAGAGGGGTGTGTCAGGACGGTGTGATACAGCAGCATGTAAGGTCCGGCCTATCGAAAGCAGGTGATCATATGCTGAACTAAAAGACGAGTATCTTTCGTTAAAAGCAATATTGCAGGTATCCGGCGTTAATTTAACAGATATGGACAAAATAAAAGAGTAACAATAAAGGATATTTATTATAATTTTAAGGTGTAAAGTCTGTTGAATTATTAAGGCTTTACACCTTTTTAAAAAGAAAGTTATATATGGACTTCGTTAAGTACGCTTTTACTTTATTATCTTTGTTACAACTGCGCTTATTATTGGATTATAAGTAACGGATTTAGTAACTTCGCCGTCGTTGCTATTATATGCTCCAACAGCGACACCAACATAATAGTTCCCGCTCAATGAAGAAACGCTAATTGTTTTCTTTATCGACATCGTGTTCGTTTTATATTGATTGGCATATATCCCCCATTCTGAAGCAGCCACTGAAAAAGTATTACTATTCGGGGAATTTGAAACGCCAACCATAATCGCTAAAGCATCATAGTAATATTTATTTGTTGAAGCTGATGCAATAATAGTTGGAGAAACATCGATGGTCAAAGAACTAACCCCAGTCAAATTAATTGGTGTTGAAGAAAATGCGTAATTCCAATATGGTTTAGGATTGTCACTTTCTCCAGTCTCTTTTCCACTATAAGTGCCAAAAGGTGTTGGAATAATGGAAGCAGTGCCGCTATTCCCATTTAAAGTTATTTTTGTCACCGTTGCCGAAGATTTCATATCATATGACGCAGGTTTGTTTGGATCGTTCCAGCCGTTATCATAAGAATTACATCCGATCAATGCAAGCCCAACATAATAATTTCCAGACAACCCCTTGGTATCCAACGTTAAAGTAATGTCTTCTTCATATGTTTCGCTACCAAACCTGGATTCCCCAATCAGCCCGAGAGAATATGTTGTAACAACTGGGGAATCTTCACTGGTTCTAGAGAATATACCAACTCTTACCCCGATATCATCATAATAGTATGTTTTATCCCATACTTTCCAATGAATTGTTAGGCTAACGGAATCGACATAGGTTAGATCTAGAACATTAGATCCAAACACGAAAGGAGGCCAATTATGATATTTAAGAGGCCAATCCACAGGTTTTTGAACACTCAATCCGGAAGGCATCTCATAAATATATTGTCTCCATTTAGCAGTCATTGTCATGTTGCCTGCAGTGGATATCGTCTGTCCGGCGGTATAATCTGTTCCACCGCTTGTCCAGCTAATAAACGAATAATTTGTTTTTGTAAACCCATTACTCTGCAAAGTAAAGCTTGGATTAGCCACATTACCATTATTATAATACCGATATCCGGTCTGGCTTGCGGTACTTCCACCCGTATGCCCATTGCCAGCGTAAGAAACAGTGATCGTCTGCCTGAATACAGCATATAAAGTGATCGGACTGTCGCCCATTATTTTACTTGTGAGGACAGAGCCATTGGCAGTTTTATCACTGCGCCAGCCGATAAATGTCCAGCCGGTTTTTGATGGTGTGAATGTCTTGGGAGATAGGGTAGATGATCCCTCATCTACCTCTTCCTGTTTTGTAATGCCTGTGTCAATGATATAGGTGACAATTTCACCGGCAGAATATACTCTTGTTCCACCTATATATCCCTTTTTCATTTTAACGTTTCCGAGGAAACACTTATATGTATTTGATCCAATATATCCTTTTGCCATAGTATCACCCCTTTACCCAGTAAAATGTAGTGGGGTGACTTGCCGCATCAGCGGGAAGAGAACTGACAAGTCGTACTTCAGTTATCGCCCCATTTGCAGTTAATGCATCTAAAAGATCAGATAATGCCATAACCTTATCTTCAGCGGTTTCCCCATCAGCAAACTCAACATCGGACGCATCCGTCCAAAAAGAGATTCTTTGCCATACTTTGTTTACTACATCAATACATTTTCTGAATTTTCTTCCTTTTACAATTTGTTCGTTAATAGCCATAACGTCTCCTTTCATATTTCATATAATTTTTTGTAATGTAAAAACAATAAGAATGATTTTTATATCCAAATCATAGTTTCGGTTATAACAGGTGGTTCTATTTCAACCAACTCCTGTTCCTCTGTTTCATTTACATATATTTTCAGATTATCTGGTGAATCAGCATCGTCGAAAACATAAAGCGTTTCTGTATCGAAATATTCCGTATCATCCGGTGAAAACAGTTTTATTTCGTGCAGATCTTCCTCCTCATCAGTATCCGTAAAGATATGTATTCCATAACCTTTTTTATCATAAAAAAAGAATGGATTATTTTTTGATGGATCATTTAATAGATGTTCCTGCAAATGATATATGCGGTTTTCTATTAGATTTAAATAATCAGGAAATAATCCGTAAATACCTTTTTGCTGATTGATATAATCGTTTGCTTCATCATATTTCCCTCTGGAAATCAGCTTATTATAATGATTGACGACATCTGTTCTTTCAAGATCATTATCCTGAAAGAATACCCTATCATCTATTTTCTGAGGATAGTATGATGTAGGATTACAAAGCATCATCTATCACCTCCAACCCAGATATCACCTTCTATACAATCCACATCATCCTCAGATTCGTCAAAATGTACTGCCTGTTTTCTCTGACGCGCATAGATCTGTGTATTATATATTTCCTCTTCCCATGTATTATAGGTAATGGCATCAACAATGTAGGGGATTAAAAGATCCTGATTTTCTTTTACCAGATTGGCAGCCTGTGCACATTGCCCCTGAAGGCGGAGCGAAGTGATTTGATTGATCAGTGGTGCAATATTATCATCTATATTTTTAAAATGATGCAGAATTATTTTTTGGTTTGGGAAATTACTGTATTCGTGTTCATATTGTGACATAATGTCCTCCTTTTCATTATTCAAAGTAGAAGTACAACAGATCCAGATTTGTAATTACCAGTCCGGCCTCTCCGTTTATAAAGGGCTTCCCTGCGCTCATATGGATAGAAAAAGTTCCATTCGAATTACTCCAGTGTCTGCATGTAACAAATATCCAGTTTTTTTCAGTGTCCGGATAGTATTCTCCTGGAATTTGGATCCATGTATTTGAGGGAATCGTAATAGATGGTATGGTTTTTCCGGCAGCATATTTGAGATGCATCTTATCCGTAGCCGGTGGGTCTCCTGTCATAATATAATTAGTTCCGTCGTAACGGAATGAATAGATATGATTTGCTTTAATAGCAGACTTATCAACCGATTTACCATTCCAGAATATGGCTCTGGCACCGGTATTGTTAACATTTAACGTCGGGTTTGCCGCTGTATTTGCAACAGTGAATTTTACATCAATCTTTGATCCGGTGACTAAAACGAAACCGGGGCATGGGACTAGTTTTCCTGCTGTACCTGCGGCGGTGGAGCAGACTCCATATGTGTTTCTGTCTGCATCTCCCTGAACGGACATGCCATCGATCGTTCTTGCAGTTTCCCATTTTGAGGCAGTTGCGGAATTTCCTGTTTTATCAACCTTATTTCCCACAATTTCTGTTAAATCTGTAATCAATCCCTTTAAAACTGCGCCCTGCCTGGCAGATAACGGCTTATCTGTAAAAGAAGATGTAAGATCATCAACAATATCAGATACATTTACTTTACCTGTGGTGACTCCGTCAATCAAACTTTTATTATTTTTAATATAAGCAACGATCTCACTCAACTGGTCAAGTGTCGTGTCGTCGCTGTCTGCCAGGACATTCAGTCTTGTTGTGAGCCCGGAGACAAGAAGTCTGATATCACCGTGAGCTGATTCAGCCGTATTATGAGCAGATATTGCAGCGTCCAAAGCATTTTGCTGTGCCGTAGATACAGGTTTATCCATATCAGATGTATTATCTGCATTTTCCAGTCCTACCTGTACTTTGGTAACATTATGCGGGTTTGCCGTATTATCAGTATGACTTTGAAGAGAATTGTGAATATCGTTTTCAGCGGAGATTGCTCTCGATATTTCATTACTCAAGTCCTGTTTTGAAGCAAACTGTCCGGTTTGATTTGCCATGTTCAAATCGATCTTATGAAGTTCCGAGTCAATAATATCGTTATTCTTATTAGCGACATTGATATTATACAATTCGGAGACATCTGGTTTTTCCAGATTTTTGTAAGTTGTAAATGTGGCCATTTAGTCCTCCTTTCTTTAATAAAAACAGGCTCATCATAAACCGATGGACCTGTCAGTTTTTAAATTGCCTGCTTCTGACAGCAGCAAGCGCCTTATGCGTATATTTACTTAATTCACCATGGGTATATCCCCGCAAAGTTTTATGAGTGCCGGTTTCGTTTCGCTGTTTTTCGTACAATGGATAAAATCTGTACATGGTAATTGTCGTTCTATATCCTGTGAAATCATGAGATACAGAAGAAATTATATACTGATGCGCTCTGTCGGCATCACTACGTTTGTAGGACACCTTCTTATTTACCTCAAGAAAGGGCAGAAGAATAGTAGTGATGGTAATATTATCAGTCAATCTGCAGTTCTTCCAGTTCTCCCACCTCGCCCTGTCGGCGGCAAGATCGTCGGAAGTGATGTTCTCAAATTCTCCACTGACTTTAACATCCGGTATCTCACCGATTTTTTCCACTGTGAAAGGCGAGTTTGGAGTAACCGTCAGATCAACCCGTTCGCAGTGATAGAATTTTTGAAAATATTCTTTGGAATACCGTTCACAGGTTTCACCATCGGGTGCCGTCACAAATTCTCTGCTGTGGCTTCCGTCGGTGAGAACATTGATCGCATGTACCTGCCATTGTCCCAGCAGATAAGCACGAAATACATCCTGTTTATCGATACGTTTTCTTCCGATCCGGAAGCTGTATACCTGATTTTCTTTCAGTTCACCGGCCTTTATCGGCTCATCATCAGCCTCATTTAAAATCGGAATGGAGCCAAGGTCATTGATATTCAGGCTGCAGTCAGCCTGATTTGCAGCAGGGATCTTTAAGGCAATTACATCACCATCAAAATATCCATCTCCGTAACCTGCAACAGCGGAAACGTAGGAATTACCAGAGTAAGTACATTCTTCACTATAATAATCAGCCTCAATCTGCTTCCCCCAGACTTCACAGATATTCCGTACCGTAGTCATATCCACCGTAGTATTTTCAGCAATCAGAACACGCTCTATAAAGCTGTTGTCCAGATAAACAGCGTCCTCGTAGCAGAGAGGTTTCAGCCGACAGATAAATGCGTTCGTCTCCATATCAAAAAACATCTCATAGCCGGGATACAGGTCGCGAAAAGCCGTCAGAACAGAAAGAACACTGGATCCGGCGGCAAATTCCTGATCAAAGGGGATGGCATTCCAGGCAGGATTTTCCGCCCGGTAGCTTTCCCAGTCGTCATTGTATTCCGGCATGGCTTTATAAGAGCCGATATCGTCTACGCTGTGTTTCGTTACCCCTGCCAGCTTTTCCAGTGTTTCTTCAACGGCGCCACGGATCGTGTTGTGTTCGATCACCTCCCCGGTTTCCTCATTTTCTTTATAGGCCGGAAAACTGATGATTGATGCGCCCAGCTGGCCGTTTTTTGTGCCGTCCAGTTTCTTCATAAAATCCGAACAGTGGATCGTTAAATTGTCTGTTGTCGCATCGTAAGTTCCAACCGTATCAGTATAGACATAGTAACCAAGCGGATAATATTTATATTCTTTTGTTTTTGTCTGATATAATCCCACTGACATTCGTATGTCTTTATTCAGCCAGAGAAGGCTGTTTTCCATCAATTTGATTTTGGATGTGAGCGTAGGCTGCACAATAATATCGGCGGTACGCCGGACGTCCGCCTGGCCGTCTATTGACATACTGCCGCTTTGTATGCCGCATTCCAGGATGCCCAGTGTTTTCTTCCCGGAATCTAAAACTTCAATTTTTAACAGCAGACTTGGATTAAATGCCTGTAGAAAAGCAGTCCGCAAATCTTCGTGTGTGATGATATCAGCCATAATTCACCTTCTTTCAGTAGTTTTTATTCTATAGGAAATTGCTCCGGATTTTAGGAGAATGCGAAGCATTCTCGCAATGCGAGCGCAGCTCGCTATTTTATAGTAGGGGGCAGAAGGGCAGTGTGTCATTTGCCCCTCACGCCGCAGATATGGAGTTCATTCAGTTTTCCCATAGGCTCTTTTGCCCATACTGCCTGCCCCGGTCTCAGCTCGATGCCCGGAATGGAACAGCGCACCGTTCTCTCGCTGCCGGCTCTGTCTAATATCACATATCCTTTTCTGTCAATTCCTGTGATAACTGACGGGTATGTGATATCACAATGGACGGCTTTGCGATCAACGGCATACTTCATTGTTTTTAAAATTTCATCTGCTACATTCGTCATTTCTGTGTGATCCTCCTTTCATTTTATAAATGATTGCGGCAACCGGCTTTCGGATATAGTTATGTTATCCTACCAGTCTACCTGATATTTCTTTGTGGACAGACTTTGCAGATCTCTTAACAGGGTTTCGGCAGCAGTATAATTATTCACATTGGGAAGCGTTACATGGATTTCCTGATGTACTACAGGCTGCATATTCCGGTTGTTCGTCACATTGTTTGCCACATGGTTGATGATGTTGGAATAGTTTATCGTT
>CAJTPM010000043.1 GCA_910578085.1 uncultured Lachnospiraceae bacterium
ATATTTTCAGGGCTGCATTACTGTTTATTTGTCAAGGTCCTATGCTGCTTTCTCATCAGCAGCAAAATCTATCTTACAGCTTAAATTTCACTTTGTCAACAGTTTTTTTCAAAAAATTCCAAAATTCTTCAAAATTTTTACTGCAGCGTTACAACTGCACGTTCCTCCCCCTTCTTCATCTGCAGAGAAAGGGAATTTACCTCTGTAATACTCTCATCTATCTGTGCAATCAGCACATACTGTTTACTCTCGCCCGCACCTATCTCATCCTGCGCAAATGAAAAATCATTGAGGAGCAATGTCACAAGAGCCATACCGTTTATTCCCTGATCTCCTTTGACAGAAAACTTCATGTCCTTAGAAAGAACATCTGCCACAGCCGGTGCATCAGATATATTTGTCACTTTCAGATTAATAATTAACAGATTTTTCCCAGAAGTCGCATCAAAGGTCGGTTCCCATTCATCTCCTTCTTCAGCCGCATAACTTTTTTTGATTTCGTATCCGTCATAGCTCACCTGAAATTCCGGTAATCCAATAAAAGAGGCTATACTATCCACTGTCAGGGCATTCGACGAAGCGCCACCGCTTCCGCCGGATGACTGCTCCGCTTCTTCCCGCTCTTCCTCTTCTTCCAGAGCTTTCTTTTCTTTCAGTTTCTCCACCTTCTCCGAAAGTTCCGTCAGACGCGCAGTTTCCTCCTCCGTATCCATCAATCTCGAATTATTATCCTTGCTGTTCTCCAATACCACATCTGCCGCATAGGTTGCGATCAGAGAAGCTTCCTCTTCCGTCAGTTCCGGAATCATATTACCGCAGCCTGTAAGCAGACAGCATACCATGCCAAGTGTAAAAATCTTTTTTATATTGCCTGTTCCTATAACTTTTTCAGTATTTTTCAATTTCATAACCATTTCCTGCCTTTTACATCACTATATATGATTATACCTCTTTTTCCGGATTTTGGCTACTGTCTTTTGCTTTTTCCAGCTCTATCCAAAATTCCACTCCATTATCATAATTGATTACTCCATACTGCTGATGGAATGAATCCATGATCGCCTTCACGATGGAAAGCCCGATACCGCTTCCGCCGTACTCCCTGGTTCTCGCCTTGTCGACCTTATAAAACTTCTCCCACAAATGCGGCAGACTTTCCTCCGGAATCGACTCACCTGTATTAAAAACAGACAGGCGTACCGTCTCCTCCTGCTGCTTCGTTTTCACTTCGATGATCCTGTCCCCGTCCAGATGGTTCAAAGCATTCGTAAAACAGTTCATGAATACTTCCTCCACCTTAAATTCGTCCGCCCAGACATACACTCTTTCCTCTGTATTGAGGCGTACCGTCGCACAGTTTTGTCTGATCAGTATATCGGCAGACTGCAGATAATTCTTTAACAGCATTACCAGATCAAATCGCTCCATCGTCACTGCATCCGTACCGCTTTCCAGATGATTCAATGTCAGCAGTTTTTTTACCATGCTGTTCATTTTGCCCGCTTCATCCATTATGACATCACAATAAAACTCTCTGCTCTCCACATCATCGTTCACACCTTCCCGCAACCCTTCCGCATATCCCTGGATCAGCGCGATCGGCGTTTTCAGTTCATGAGACACATTGGAAAGAAACTCCCGCCGCATTTCATCGATCTTTTCTTTCTTCTCAATGTCTTCCTGCAGTTTATTATTCGCCGTCTTCAGCTCTGAAATCGTTTTTTCCAGCGTTTCCGACAGCTCATTGATATTTCTCCCGAGAACTTCTATCTCCGCCGCGCCGCTCCCGTCATATTTCGCGTCAAAATCCAAATGTGCCATTCTCTCAGAAATATTGGCTAACCGCAAAATCGGTCTTGATATTCTCCTTGCCAGAACGCCGAGAATCAATGCTCCCAAAATAATCACCAAAATGCCAGGATACACTAAAAAACGATGGGATATTCTCACGCTTTCCCGAATACTTTCTATAGGGCTTCGTATCAAAAACAGATTGCCATTATCCAATACCCCCCACATTTCCACGTAATCCGTTCCCATGCGGGGATCCTGTACAATATGCATCGTATAATTATTTTTTTCATCTATGATCCTCGGATTCTGGTATTTCTCAATGCTCTCCGTGTTAAAAAAACAGTCTCTGAGCTGCTTCATCAGAAATTCCGCATCATTACCGGAACATTTTATGGTTCTGGAATCTGCGTCCAAAATAATCACGCTGATATTGTATTTACTGCAGATCTTCTGCCAGGTGATATCAAACTCATCTGTATTTAACACGCCTTTATCTGCTGCATCATTGAACTGCAGATAGGCATTAAAAATAGCGTTTTCCTTATTCCATAGATAATAGCGCCCAAGATATACCGTATCCGCCAGCCAATACAGAAACAGTACAAATATCATTGTCATAAGAAAAATAAAAGTAAACTGACTTCGTATCGTAAATTTTTTGTGTCTCATAAATCCGCCTTATCACCTTATTCTGTTACTTCCAGTATCATATCAAACCACATCAGGTTTCGCAAGTTGGTCCGCCTGTATAAAGAAAATATGGAAAATACAAACAATCTTCCTGTACAACGGAAAACAGCCGCTTATAAGCGGCTGTCTTTCGAAAAAGGGTTCACTAAATTTATTTACACAGTTTTTTGAACTCGTCAGCTACGAACTGTACCTTTGTACCAATGATTACCTGTACGGAATTCTTACCGGGCCTTACAACCCCTGCAACACCCGCGGATTTGATCTTCTTCTCATCCACTGCCGTATAATCCTTGATCTCAAGACGAAGTCTTGTAATACAGTTGTCGATAGATGCTACGTTAGCTTTACCACCTATGCCTTCGAGAATAATGGAAGCAACCTGCGTATAGTCATTGTTTGCAAGCACTGCGCTCTTCTCTGCTTCATCATCATCATCTTCACGTCCGGGTGTCTTCAGATCCCATTTTGTGATTGCAAAACGGAATACTACATAGAATACGATAAATGCTGCAATACCCAGAGGGATGATCAGCCATGTCTTAGCAGCAGCCGGCAGAGATGCGGAGAACAGAAGGTCTGTTGCACCGGCGGAAAAACTGAAGCCTGCACGGAAGCCAAGCATTACGGTGATCGTTGTGAAAATACCGTATAATAAAGCATATACCAGATACAGAACCGGAGCAAGGAACATGAAACCAAATTCGAAAGGCTCTGTTACGCCGCAGACAAATGCACAGACAGCCGCGGATGCAACCAGACCGATCGCAACTTTTCTCTTGTTTTCCTTTGCCGTCTGAATCATCGCGAGCGCTGCGCCCGGAATACCGAACATCATACAGGGGAAGAAACCTGACATGTACATACCCAGTGACCAGGTTACGTCTGCTGATGTCTCACCTGCCCAGAAGTGGGACAGATCGCCAAGACCGATGGTATCAAACCAGAACACGTTGTTCAGAGCGTGATGTAAACCGGTCGGAATCAACAGACGGTTTAAGAATGCATAAATACCTGCGCCGACAGGGCCAAGACCTACAATACCTTTGCCGATAGCAATCAGTGCACCGAAAATAAGAGGCCATACGAACAGTAATACCGCAGATACTACGATAGATACCACACCGGCTACGATTGCAACGCAGCGTTTGCCGGAGAAGAATGACAACCAATCCGGAAGCTTTGTGCCTTTAAATTTGTTGTAGCACATAGAACCGATCACACCCGCCAGAATACCGATAAACGGATTGGCAATCTTATCAAATGCAATCACAGAATTCTGATTTTCAGCTACAGAAGGCATAATTGTAGTAACAAAACCTGTATTTAACAGAGTTGTCATCATCAGCCAGGATGCCAGTGCAGCAAGACCAGCTGTTCCGTCATTGTCATCCGCCATACCTACGCCTACACCAACAACAAACAGTATAGCCATATTGTCAATAAGTGCCCCCCCGGCCTTTACGAGGAACAGGCCAAGCAGATTTGCAAAACCTGTAATTTCACCACCCTGCATCGTTGCAGGACAGAGAAGATAGCCGATACCCATCAAAATACCACAGATAGGTAAGCACGCTACGGGAAGCATCAAGGCTTTCCCTAACTTTTGAAGAAATTTCATCTCTTTCCCTCCTTGTTTTAAAACCCTTTTTTATATTTTAAGGCAGTCTCTCCCCCGCCCCAAAACCTGTTTTATTTCAGTGAAATCTTTAATACGTCATCCCCCACAGACACGTCCTTCCCTGCCAGAGATTCCACCGCTTTAAACTCTTCCGTATTACATACAATCACCGGAATAATGGTATCCAACCCCTCTCCCTTTATCAGATCAAGATCTGCCGTGATCACAAGATCACCCTTATCTACCTTATCACCGGCTTTTACATGAGCTGTAAACCCTTTTCCTTTCAAACTTACCGTTTCAAGTCCTATATGAACAAGCAGTTCCACTCCTTCTCTGGTCGTCATGGAAAACGCATGGAGCGTATCAAACACCATGGCGATCTCTCCCGCTGCCGGTGCACAGATTTTTCCATCCTCAGGTATAATCGCCACCCCCTTTCCAAGAATCTCCTCCGCAAACGTAGGATCGTTTACCTGCGAAACAGGTACTGCCTTTCCCTTTGCCGGAGAACCAACTAAAGCCTCTTTATTTTTTCCCTTCAAAAAATCAAACATCTCTCTCCTCCATAAATTCATTTTTTATTATTTTCCCCTGAAACAACCAGATTCTTACAGCCCTGTTCCTGCAAAAATCTGATGTTACACCCTCTGAAAAGAATAATGTTTTTATACAAACTGCACGTTTAATTGTTCTTATTCTAACATTTTATTCTCACTTTCGTCAATATATACTTCTATTCTTTTCCTGTTTTGGTAAAAATATCCAATTTTCATTGTGCACTATTCTATATGGCATAAAAAAGTCACATTATGTACTTTTCCACAATGTGACCTGCATATAAATACATACTCATTACCGCTTTTTGCTTTGCCTGTATCATCGTCTGAAAACCATCAGCTATTTTCCAGCTTATATCCCAGCCCCCATATCGTTTTTATCATTTCCCCTTTATCGCCCAGCTTGCTTCGCAATTTTTTTACATGTGTATCGATCGTTCTTGCATCCCCAAAATAATCATAATTCCAGACACTGTTTAAAATTTTTTCTCTGGACAGTGCAATTCCCTGATTTTCCATAAAATACACGAGCAGCTCAAACTCCTTAAAACTCAGATCCACTTCTTTTCCGTCTATTGTGACAATATGGGCAGATTTATCCACCTCAATTCCGCCTGCTGAAAGCCTTGTTTCCGCAGAAAACTGTGCCGCTCTCCGCAAAATGGCCTCCACCCTCGCCACAAGTATCTTCGGGCTGAATGGTTTGGATATATATTCATCTACCCCCAACTCAAACCCCAGCAGTTCATCCCGCTCGTCGCTCTTTGCTGTCAACATGATAATAGGGACTTTTGACACTCCGCGGATCTCCCGACAGACCTGCCACCCATCCATCTTTGGCATCATAACATCCAGAATTACAAGATCGATATCATTTTGGGCAAAAAAGACATCTAATGCCTCTTCTCCGTTTTCCGCCTCCAATACCTGGTATTCACTCTTTACAAGAAAATCTTTTACCAGTTTCCGCATGCGGCTCTCATCATCTACTATCAGAATCTTACATTTTTCCGTCATACTGTTTTACTCGATCCCCAGCTCCTTCTCCCTCTCTCTTACGGCCTGTTCCCGCTCCGTAAGTTCCTGTTCCCAGGCTGCATATTTATTCACAATAGAATTCTTATAATTTAAAATATTAGGATTATTTCCGGTCATCGCCACATAAAACATACCACCCACCAGCAATGCCAGAACAATATTCACTATAACCGAAATCCCAAATCTGCTGATTCCCTTTTCAGGCTTCTCATCCTCTTTTTCCTCTATTGGCTCAAAGCCACTGCGCATTTTATTGCGCGTTACGTCATAATAAACTGGAATCGGTTCGATCTCGAATTCCTCAACGCCCGCCTCAATCAGCATCCCACGAAGTTCATTCACAAAGGCGAGTCCAACCGGTGTCTGAAATGTTCTGTCCGCCAATGCCTTTCGGTATAACTGCAGAACCATCTCCGCACTCTGGTATTGCAGATGGCGTTCCAGATATTTGGCCTTTTTCAGCTCTTCCCTGGCCGCCGCTGCATCTTCCGCAGAAAGAAACAAAAATCCATCTACTATATATTCTCTTTTTACCTCTGTCTCCTGCGTTATCTCTGCCATCCGTATACCCTACAACACTCTCTGAAATTCTTTTATGTTTTTTTCAATATCGCCCTCAAAAACAGCAGAACCTGCTACCAGCACATTAGCGCCTGCCCTCAGAGCCCTCTCTGCATTAGACGCTTTAATGCCGCCATCCACCTCTATATCCGTATTAAGCCCTTTTTCCGTTATCTGCTTTCTGAGGGTCTTTATTTTTTCATACATGGCCGGAATAAACGACTGTCCGCCAAACCCCGGGTTCACCGTCATAAGCAGCACCATATCCACATCTTCCAATACATAGTCAAGCACCGATAATGGCGTAGCCGGATTTAATGCCACACCGCATTTTACCCCAAGCTGTCTGATCTGCCCGATCGTTCTGTGAAGATGAAGACATGCTTCCGCATGAACCGTAATCATATCAGCGCCGCTCTCCGCGAACCTCTCCACATACCGTTCCGGTTCCTTTATCATCAGATGTACGTCAAATACCATATTTATTTTTTTTCGGATTGATTCTATTACCGGAAATCCAAGAGATATACTCGGCACAAACATACCGTCCATCACATCAATATGCAGCATGGTAATGCCATTTCTCTCTGCCAGTGACAGATCTTCACCCAATCTGGAAAAATCTGCAGATAATATAGAAGGCGCCAAACAGTTCATAGAAATCTCCTGACAAACAATTTTACATGATACTCTGCTGTTAAAACAGGGTTTTATCGATTCGCTTCATAATATATTTTATTTTACTTTCTATTTCGTCGCCAAGATCGGAAATTGCCTTTTCCGCCGCCTCCACCTGCCATTCATTCACGCAGAAAATGCAGCTGTCCTTTTTCTCTCCGGAAAAAAAGCCCGGCTTTTCCCATTTGATAAAATAGGATATCCGCTCTCCGAGGAGCGCTCTTTCCACCGCTGTCTTGACATTCTTGTCATTTACCTTGCAGAACTCGATCTCATTGTTGACTTTCCCTTTGGAAAATTTAGATTCTACTACTGTCTTAGCCATGATGCAGCACCCCTTTGTTTTTCTGTCAAAAAAGTACCTTCTCCCCAGTACTGTCGCTGCCGCCTCCTGCAAGGCGGACAGCATCCGATGGACCAGGCGGGAGTCGAACCCGCGTCCAAAAGCCTATTCCCTGTCCTTCTACTATCATAGTCAGTTCTTTTTCATTCCCTCCGCCATACGGGAACCGACACCCTTATGGCTTCAGTAGCTTCATGATACGCCCATATACGCAAAGCTTGGTATATGTCGTTTCCTGCTAAGTCGATGCCTGGATCCTGACGTGCAGGTACATCAGGTCAGACAAGCTGCATTTAGGCAGCTACTGCTAATTTATTATCAGCGTTTATATTTAGGTTTGCGATTTGACGCATCGCCTGCGGATAGCTTCTCCAGCTGCAAGACCCCTGTCGAAACCTTGACTAGCCCGGATCAATGTCATGTCTTCCGACATGATACGCTTCGCGATGCACACTCGCTTCGCTCGGCGCTGATATAATATCTGACGATATTATATCATGTCTTTCAGAAAAGGTCTATAGATTTTTAATTTTGAATTCCCTCTCATACTCCCTTCTCTGATCCTTTCTTGCAATCGCCTCCCGTTTATCGTAATTCTTTTTCCCCCTTGCAAGCCCCAGTTCCAGCTTCGCTCTGCCGTCCTTAAAATACACCTGCAGCGGTATCAGGGCATATCCCTTCTCGGCAAGCTGCCCTGTCAGTTTTCTGATCTCCTGTTTGTGCAAAAGCAGCTTTTTTGGGCGCAGCGGATCTCTGTTAAAAATATTGCCCTTCTCATAAGGGCTGATATTCATACCGTACACATAGGCCTCCCCCTTTTCAATTCCGGCATAACCTTCCTTGATACTGCATTTTCCAAGCCGCAGGGATTTCACTTCAGTACCGTGCAACACCAGCCCCGCTTCATATTTTTCTTCTATAAAGTAATCGTGGTAAGCTTTTTTATTGTTTGCCACCAGTTTCATGCCTTCCTTAGCCATTTCTTCTCTCCCTCCTCCATGCGCTCCAGTCCTGCACCGGCCACAGATATTTTCCAACCTGTTCCCGTTCACAGTCAGTTACTCACACCATCCACACATCTGTCGTCTCACTCCGCCGGCAAAAAGTCCACATATTTCAATTGCTTATTTGCCCGCTTAACGACCACACACAGTCTTTGTCCCAGCGAAAAGCACCGTCCGGTATGTTCCCCCACCAGCTGATACCCCCGCTCTTCGTATCTGTAATAATCCCCCGGCAGATCGCCCACTGATATAAGCCCTTCCACCGTATTTTCCAGTTCCACATAGATCCCGAAGGAATTGACGCCGGATACCACGCCCGAAAAGCTCTCTCCGATATGCCCTTCCATATACTGCGCTTTCTTGATCTTTTCACATTCCCGTTCCGCTTCGTTCGCCCGTCTTTCCGTCATGGAACACTGCGCTGCAACCGCATCCAGAATCTCCCGATAGTGTTCCTGTCGGTCCTCGTCCAGTTTCTCCCGCAGATGCTGTTTGATAATCCGATGAATCTGCAGGTCTGGATATCTGCGGATCGGAGAAGTGAAATGACAGTAATATCTGCTTGCCAGACCGAAATGGCCCACGCAGGAAGACGTATATCTGGCCTGCCGCATGCTGCGCAGTGCCAGCCTGCTGACAAGGGCTTCGGATTCGCTCCCCTCCGCCTGCCATAAAAGCTTCTGGATCTCCTTCGGATGAATTTCCTCTCTCCCTGTTTTTATGCAAAATCCCATATTCCGCATCAGAAACGAAAGCTTTTTGATTTTCTCCTGCTCTGGGCTTTCATGGCTTCTGTACAAAAAGGGAATATCCAGCCAGTAGAAATGCTCCGCCACCGTCTCGTTTGCCAACAGCATAAATTCTTCGATCAGTTTTGTCGCCGCATTCCGCTCATAGGCCTTTATTTCCACAGGATATCCTGTCTCATCCAGGATAAGCTTACTCTCCGGAAAATCAAAATCGATGGATCCTCTTTTTTCCCTGTTTTTCCGCAAGATCACGGAAAGCCTTCCCATCTCCCGCAGCATCGGCACAAACGGACCCAGATCCGCCTGTTTCTGTGCTGCGGCCATGTCGTCAGCCGCTTCCAGAATTTTATTTACCACGCCGTAAGTCAGCCGCTTATCCACCCGGATCACAGACTCCACAATGCGGTAATCCCGCACCGTTCCATCTTTCTCCAGCTGTATCAGACAGCTGAGCGCCAGCCTGTCTTCCCCTTCATTCAGGGAGCAGATCCCGTTAGACAGCGCTTTCGGCAGCATTGGGATCACCCGATCCGGAAGATACACGCTATTCCCTCTCTTTAAAGCCTCTCTGTCCAACGCCGAGTATTCCTGCACATAGTTGCTCACATCCGCAATATGCACGCCCAGTTCATAAATACCGCCCTCCACAGACAGGCTCACCGCATCATCCAGATCTTTTGCATCGTCACCGTCGATGGTCATCATCTGCAGCTTCCGAAGATCCATGCGCCCGGCTCTGTCCGCCTCACTGACATCCCTCGCCACCCGGTCCGCCTGACGCAGTTCCCGCCCCGAAAAATCATCCGGCAGTTCATAGCCTCTGACAACGGACAGCATATCAATGCCCGGTTCATCCGCATCTCCCAGAATTTCCGCAATTTTCCCCTCCGGGCTTTTGCGCTCTTTCTCTTTAGCTTCCGCGATAATCTCCGCCACTACCTTCTGCCCGTCCAGCGCTCCGTTCACATGCTCCTTCGCAATAAAGATGTCGGCAGGGTTCATTCTCCTGTTATCCGGCACAACAAAACCATAGTTTTTGCTCTGCTCATAGGTTCCGACTACTTTTCGATTTTTTTGCGTTTCCCGCTGTTCCATCTCTTCCCCCAACAATTTTTTCTCCTGTTCTGCTCAGTCTGATTTTCTATCTCCCCATGGATTTTCTCCGGGCTTTCCTGTGCATAAAAAAATCCTGCGGCCGCAGGATTTTTTACTCACTCTTAAAATCTGTTGATATTAAGCACCGCTGCAAGAACGATGAAAAGGATCGCCAGAATCTTTGTCCATCTGGCCAGATTCGCCTCTCTTGAGCGCCCTTTGTTCTTCCCCCAGTAAGTCTCTGTGGAACCGCTGAGAGCTCCCAGCCCTGAGGATTTTCCTTCCTGCATCAGTACGAGTACCACCAACACGGCACAATCCAGTATAAAAATTGCTGTCAGTATATATCTGAGTATTTCCATATTTTCCTCCATAACACTTCCGACATCACGTAAAATTTAGTTTATCACATAAACAGGCAGTTTTCAACTGTTTTTTTGCAAAATTCTGGCATAAATTCTGCCACAACCATACCGTCCAGGTCACTTTAATATCTCCCTGTATACCCGCAGCACATTATCTTTCAATATCTTATCCAACTGCCCCTCGGTAAATCCGCTTTTTTTCAAAGTGTCCGCCAGTCTGTCCATCTGATCGGCCCCTGGCAGCTCCGCATGGGTTTCTATCCCGTCAAAGTCGCTGCCCAGCCCCAGACACTCCATGCCGCCCACCGACACAATATGCCTGGCGTGTGCCGCCACCGCCGCCACCGTGCCCGGATTCTGTTCTCCCGGCATGACCTGCGTCAGAAAATCAGCGCAGAAATTCAGGCCCATCACCCCGCCCCGTTCCGCCAGCCTGCGGATCATATCATCGCTCATGTTGCGCACACAGGGACACAGCGTCCTGGCATTGGAATGGCTGGCCACGAAGGGCTTTTTTGTGTTGGCAAGCACATCACAGAAACCGGCGTCCGACAGATGGGATACATCCACGATCATCCCCAGTTTTTCCATCTCCTGCACAAACAGGATACCGGTCTGTGTCAGACCGTCCTTCACATTCGGCGTATTCAGATAATGTAACGTCTCCTGCTGCAAAGCGGGAGTGCCGCCGCCTTTCTCTGCATCCTTAAGCTTCTTTCCCTGCTCTCCGTCCAAATTTGGATAGCCCAGCTCATTGGGATAATTCCATGTCAGAGTCATCATCCGCACACCCTGTCCATATAGCCTGCGCAGCTTTTCCAGATCTCCGCCGCACACGCCGCCCTCCTCCACGGTGAGCAGTGCGGACATCCTGCCTTTCAGACAATTCTTTTCTATATCATTGTAAGTGAACACCGGCGCAATGACATCTCTATTTTCCGACATCTCCTGCTCGTAAAGTCTGAAAAGTTCCTGCACCTCCTGCCAGGGATCCCCGCAGGCACCCAGGTTCACAAACAGAGCAAAATTCTGTAAAAGATAATCCCCTTCCCGCATCTTCCCGATATCTATATGGCAGTCATTTTCCCGCAATCCTGCTGCCTTATTTGCCCGCTTCTTCTGAAGCAGAACGGAAATGGTATCGCAATGCATATCGACTGTTCTCATTAACACTTTCCCTCTCTTTAGCCGTTTTAATTCGCCACCTGTTGTCCTGTGCGAAACATACGCCGGATCTTTGCCGTCCACTTACCTGCCGGTTCCGAAATTCACTCCGGTATCGTCAGGTTTCTCCTCGTCAAACTGATAATCCTTCCCCGGTAACACAGCGTTTAACAGGATCCCTGTGAGCGCTCCCACCGCCAGACCGGAAAGACTGATCGTCACATCGCCCACGGCAAAGGAAATCGCCCCTGCAGCGCTGTAATTGATACCGATGGACAGCACCAGAATCAGTGCTGCTATGATAATATTCCGGCTCTTTGTAAAATCAGTCTGTGTCTCCACGATATTGCGGACACCCACCGCAGAGATCATACCATAAAGCACCAACGATACGCCGCCTCTGGTAGCTGTGGGCATACAGCCGATCACAGCGGCAAATTTGGGAGAAAAGGAAAACAATACTGCTAAAATGGCTGCGATTCGTATCACCGCCGGATCAAACACCTTCGTCAGGGACAGTACCCCTGTATTTTCACCGTATGTAGTGTTCGCAGGAGCGCCGAACAGGGAAGCTAAAGTCGTCGCCATTCCGTCCCCCAGCAGAGTTCTGTGCAGCCCCGGATCCTTGATAAAATTCTTCCCCACAGTAGAGGATATGGCGGAAATATCTCCGATATGCTCCACCATGGTCGCCAGCGCAAGGGGCACAATGGTGATAACAGCTGTGATCATCATGCTGCTGTCCGCACCGTTCCCAAACAGATAAAATACTGTATGATCCCATTTTACAGGATTTCCAAACCAGGCTGCCTGCACCACAGGCGTAAAGTCTACCTGACCGAAACAGGCTGCCGCCAGGTAGGAGCCCACCACGCCGATGATGATCGGAACAATCCTGATCATTCCCTTTCCCCATATATTGCAGACCACCACCAGCGCAATGGCCACAAGGGCAATCGGCCAGTTCGAGGCACAGCCGTCAATAGCGGACTGAGACAGCGTCAGGCCGATGGCGATAATGATCGGTCCCGTCACCACCGGCGGGAAAAACTTCATTACCTTACCCGTTCCGAAAACCTTAATCAACCCGGCCATCACCAGATACACTAACCCCGCACAGGCCACTCCCAGGCAGGCATAAGGGATCATTTCCACATTGGATATGGTCTGCGCCCCGTCTGCATCCATAAGCATCGGGCAGATCGCAAAATAACCTCCCAGAAAAGCAAAAGAAGAGCCTAAAAAAGCGGGTACCTTCCCCTTTGTTATCAGATGAAACAACAAGGTTCCGAGTCCCGCAAATAATAACGTTGTAGATACATCCAATCCCGTCAGCATAGGCACCAAGATCGTTGCGCCAAACATGGCAAACATGTGCTGCACACCCAGTATCAACATCTTCGGTGTGCCAAGCTGCTTTGCATCGTAGATGCCGCCCTCACCCAACACCACCTTCTGCGTCTTTTTTTCATTACTCATTCACTTTCTCCTCCGGTATTCTGAAATTTAACTGAACTGTCTTTTCTATCATACCCAATGGAAGGAAATCGGTCAATCACAAATTATCCGATTTCAGGCCGGTATCTGCCATATCACAGTTCCGTTCAAACTTTTCCTGTGTTTGTCACCCCAAAACATTTTTCTCTATGCAGGGTGATCGTCGTCCTGCCCTACAGCATCAGATCCGCAAAAAAGTCTGTGTATCCGATCGTTTCCTCCTTATATTTCAAAAACCAGGCCTTCATCTCCGGAAAATTTTCTCCGGTCTCCGACAGGATTCTGTCAAAGTTTTCTTCGGTGAGGCAGCCGATCTCCGTAAATAACTTATAGTACCCGCTGTCCTCTCCGTGCTCTGTCAACAGCACCTGCCAGGTCTCATCCCATACGTCAGCGTCCTTATTTCCGAAAAGTATTCCGCCCGATGCGGCACTCCCTACCGTATGTTCCCGCAGATAATTTTCCAGTTCTTCTTTCACTTCACTCTGCAGCCCGGCCGGATTGAGTAAACGCATAAACGCGATGCGCACCTTGCTCTTCCGCTTCTGATTCAGAAAATAATCCAGATTATTTTCCCTGCTGCCATAATCTTCTTCTCCGCAAAGCACCATTTTGGAATAACCGTCCCTGTCCGCTGTCCGCAAAATCTGCAGCATACGGGCATCCCACTGCCGTAGCCACTCCTCATCGCCGCATCTTACCGGCGTAAACAGATAGGGCGCATCGAGAAGCGTCACAGAGGCAGCTAACAGCCCGCCGATATCTCTCTGCTTTCCCGCCACCGTGACAAGACGAATCTTTCCGCATTCCCGAAAGATTCCCCTGCCGAAACGGATCGCTTTCTCCGGCAGACAGACCTCTCTGAGTTCGTCGCAGTAAGCAAAAGCCCAGTCCCCCACTTCCTCCATCGTCTCCGGCAGGATCACCCGCCGTAAACTCTTGCAGGAAAGCAGGGCTTTCTTTCCGATCGAGATGACAGGCTTTCCCTGTCCTTTCTCAGTTTTTGACGCAACTGCAGGCTCTGTTTGCGCTGCAGGTTCCATTCCCTGTGCAAATTCCGCTTCTGCCTCCGTCGCATGCTCCATTGCCTTCTCTATCCGCAAATCACCGGGGACAGTCAGGTAGATATCCTCCCCCTCGTAGGAAACAACTTCCAGCCCCTTCTTATAATCCTTTACTGTGAGAACGCCCTCTTTTGTTGCGAAACGATATTCCATTGCTATATCCCCAGTTTTTCGATTTCATCCATAAATTTATTCTGTCTCTCAGACAGCATCAGTTCCTCGTTATGTCTCTGATAATCCGGACAGCCAAAGGCTGCGATAAAGCGGGCGCTGTCATCATGCACGGTCAGCTCCGTCACAAGAACCAACATCTCATTTCCCGCCTCAAAAGCGGTCTCCACAAAAGCAAATAAACAGTGAAGACGCTGGCGGATCTCCTCCGTCTGCTTTTTCAGGGAAACGGTATTACTCCCGAACTTCTCCCTGATCAAAGCATATCCTGCCACGCCGTCAGAAACATCGCCTGTGCGTACTTCCCTCTCCGCTTCCGTCAGAAAACGGATCACAAATTTGTTTTTGTACCCGTCTGCATCGGACAGAGCTCCCGCAGCCTGCAGGGATTGAAGCAGTTTTTCCCTTGCTTCCTTTTGCATCTGGAGCATCTTTGTCAGCTTATCCGTGTCCGCACATCCTGAAAGCGCCTTAAGAGGCCCACGCAGTTCTTTCAGGCAGTCCGCAAACCGCATGGTCTCCCGCATCTCCCCCTGCACTTTGTCAAGCAGCATACCAAGGAGAGATAGCCGCTCATCAAAAGCAGCCGCTTTCGCTTTCTCCACCGCCCGATCAGAATATTCTCCGGACAAAATCTCCTCTATCTTATAATCATTCTTATATTTGTTGTACAGATCATAGTAGGCGGTAAATTCTTTCACGATCCGCTCGTTTTGCAGATACTGTCCCACCAGCGTTTCGTCCACGGGCAGTCCCTCTTCCTCATAGAGCTGTAAAATCTGGGAAAGATCTTCCCAGCCTCTCGCCGTGATGTAGGATTTTCCTTTCACCGTCGTCTCCACATGATAAAAATCCTCCTTTTTCAGATCGAGATAGCTGACAATCGCATTATGTAAACCCTTTTCGGCGGCATACTCTTTCCAGACCGTATAATCCGCCTCCACCTCCATGACTTTCAGTCGATCCATCGTCACCACATCAAACTCCCGCACAGACTTATTGTACTCCGGCGGATTTCCCGCTGTCACGATCACCCAGCCCTCCGGCACACTGTGCCTGCCGAATACTTTGTACTGTAAAAACTGCAGCATGGAAGGCGATAATGTCTCAGACACGCAGTTGATCTCATCCAGAAACAGAATCCCCTCCTTCAGACCGCTCTTTTCCATCACTTCATAAATGGAAGCAATAATCTCACTCATCGTGTACTCCGACACATCGTACCGCTCTCCCTCATACTCTCTGTGATCGATGAAGGGCAGCCCCAGCGCCGACTGTCTGGTGTGGTGGGTCATGGAGTAGGATACCAGCGCAATGGACAGTTCCTGCGCGATCTGTTCCATAATCGCTGTCTTCCCGATTCCCGGCGCACCAATCAGAAAAACGGGACGCTGCCGCACAATGGGAATGCGGTAATCCCCAAATTCATTTTTTTTCAGATAAAGCCGCACCGTATCCTTGATGCACTCTTTTGCCTGCTTCATATTCATATCCGTTTATCTTCTCCCTCTCCTTTACTCTTTCTCATGCCCATACTCACAAACGCTATGCTCTTTGCTCGTATCGCCGCCTGAATAACGGCTGCTCTATTCATATCCGCTAACTCTATCCCGTCTTACCTGTTTCTTCGCTCTCCAGCTCTTCCTCTTCCAGCACCAGCGGCAACGCCCAATGGGGGACCGGGGGCCTCCGTTCATCCTCGTTTAAAAAAGCAAAGATCACATCATAGGCAGGCATCCGCTCAGGGTAAACACCGTACCCATCCGTAAAATAGATCAGTCCCTTCAGATTTTCAAAACTTCCCTCTTCGATCAGCTCATCCACATAGCTGAAAACAGGCCTGAAATCTGTGGCTCCGAAGCCGGTCAGCTTCCCTTTTCTGATAAATTCCTCAAAATCCGCATCGCAGGTGATCTTCACATCGCTTTGCACTTCATTGTCACACTGTACAATATGGACATTTACTTTGCTGAAAAAATTCTCAGCCCCCTTCATAATAGAATAAGTCTTATTCAGAAACCCACGCACGATCTTCCCCCGGCAGGAGGCCGATGTATCGATAGCGATCACAAACTCCTTTACCTTCTTGATATCTTTATACTCCAGGGGCTCCACTAACGGCATATTTCCGTAATAATCCAGCCCATATGTATAATAAATATAGTCAAACTCCTCATCGTTTGGATGGATCTCCTCCCCCGTCACCATAAAACGACGCAGAATTTCCCCGTAATCATAGCGGTCTTTTGTGGCCTCCGCCAGATTTTTTTCCAGGGAGTCCGAATTTCCTTTTCCGCTTGAAAAAGTCTTTAAGTCGGTTTTGATGCGCTCACTGATCTTCTTCCACTGGGCCAAAGATATTTCCATCTGCTCCGGCACAGTCCAGTAACTATGCTCATCTCGATGAAACAGAAGCCTCCACTCGGAAAGCTCTTCCTCATCCGGTTCTGTTTTCAGAAAATGTCTGTAGATCTTCTCCGCTGTCAGGGCGCCGCACTTTTCTTTCAGTGCGGCCGCCTTTGCCTTCCGCTCCGTATCCCTGCCAAGCTTTAAGAAATTCAGATTCATTTCCAGCATCACATTTTCCACTGCGATATCCGCCGCCGCATCCCAGTATTTCCCCTCCACTTCCCCGTAACGGAAAGGGTGATAAAATACCAGATGCAGCAGACTGTGCAGACAGCACCTGGCTATATAAGCCGGCTCTCTTTTATAACGGCGCAGCACAAAGACTTCGTCATACCAGAAATTCTGCCCATCCGTTGCAACACCGTTAAGCCCGGACTTCGACGCCGGCTGTATTCTGGAAAGCGCCACATCCAGAAACCGCATATTCATGATAATGCTGTCCCTGGAAAGCCGCAGAACTTCCTTCGCAAGATATGCAGTTTTTTCCTTCTGGTTTTCATATTCCATAGCGCAATACCAAAAAATTTTTCCATAAGCGGCAAAATTCCAAAACCACACCGCCGCCCTCACTCCGTTTTCCTGTGCCTTCACTATCTTACCAGATTTTATCCGTTTCGTACAGATAAAATTGCCGAAGCCCTTTCGCTCAGGCAGCAGTAAAACCATGCGGCGGCCCGCCACATAGTTTTACTACTGCCGTACCAAACTCTCCTCAATTCCTACTCCCGGAACGGGTCCTCATACACCGCGACATCCTCTAACTCCTCCTCGATCCGCAGCAGCTGATTATATTTGCAGACACGGTCCGTTCGACAGGGCGCCCCGGTCTTGATCTGTCCGGCGTTCACAGCCACTGCGATATCCGCAATGATCGTATCCTCCGTCTCTCCCGAACGGTGGGAAATTACCGCCCTGTACCCGTTTTTATGAGCCATCTCTATCGCCGCAAAGGCTTCTGACAGCGTACCGATCTGATTGACCTTCACCAGAATAGCATTGCCCGTGTGCAGGCGAATGCCGGCCGCCAGCCGTCCGGTATTGGTCACAAACAGATCGTCTCCCACCAGCTGGATCTTATCACCCAGTCTCTCCGTGAGCTTCCGCCAGCCATCCCAGTCGTCCTCATGCAGACCGTCTTCAATGGAAACGATCGGGTATTTCTCACACAGTTCCTCATAGAGCGCTATCATCTCATCGGTGCTGCGCAGGACGCTGGCTTCCTTCGTATCCGAAGCGCTGACCGCCTCTTTTCTGCTGCCATGAAGCGCTTTCGTCTCCCCGGGGAAATAGTACATCCCGGCGTCCTCCTGATACAGTTCGCTGGCCGCCACGTCAAGCGCGATCTTAATATCACTGCCAGGCTGATACCCGGCCGCCAGCACCGCTTTGACAATATAGTCAAGCACTTCTTCCGGATTCCTCAATGACGGCGCAAAACCGCCCTCATCCCCCACTCCTGTGGAAAGTCCGTCCTTCACCAGAAGCTGCTTTAACTTCTGATATACCTCGGCACAGATCCGGAGTCCCTCCGCAAAACTTTTCGCTGTCACCGGCATGATCATAAACTCCTGAAAATCCACGGTATTGTCGGCATGTTTGCCGCCGTTTAAAATATTCATCATCGGCACGGGCATTCTCCTTGCGGAAATACCGCCCAGATAGCGAAACAGTGGCATGTGAAGTGCCGCCGCCGCGGCTCTCGCCACCGCCATGGATACACTGAGCGTGGCGTTTGCTCCCAGCTTTTCTTTATTTTCCGTGCCATCGGTCTCGATCAGGATCTTATCGATCTCCTCCTGGCAAAGGGCATTTCTTCCCAGTAATGCCTCCCGCAGCACAGTATTAACGTTCCTTACCGCCTTCTGTACGCCCTTTCCCTGATATCTGCTCTCTTTATCCCGCAGTTCCACTGCTTCAAAACGTCCGGTGCTGGCTCCGGAAGGAACAGAAGCCCTGCCGGTATAGAGTTTCCCCGACAGCGGATAGGGCGCTCCCACAGGACCGATACAGGCGCCTTTTCCCACCGATTCCTTATGGTTCCCGGCCGCCTCCGCCATATTCCGCCCATTGATACACGCACCTCCGAAGGCATCCTCCCCGGCGATCACTGTCACCTCCGCCTCCACGGTAGGATTTCCTCTGGAATCCAGAATCTCCCTTGCATGTACATCCATAATTCTCATTGTCACAGACATAAAAAACCTCCTTTAGAAATACGATTTTTCTTAGTATTTCCAAAGGAGATTACTTTATCACATTTTTCTGATAAAACGAGTTTTTCTATTTTACAGGTGTGCTTTCTCCTACCATCTTTCGCATCTTTATCATAAGCAACAGCGCCGGCACCGAAGACGTTTTTTTCTGCAGATAGACGATATCCACATACTCGTCATACAGGCCTCCGCTTTTCGCAGAAGCTGTCAGGTTCTCCCTGCTCTCATATCCTACTGCTTTTCCACCAGAAGCGACTTCCCTGTCATCTCCGCGGGCTGTGTCTCGCCCATGATCTGAATCAGCGTCGGCACGATATCCGCCAGACATCCGCCCTCTCTGAGCGTGTACTTCGGATCATAATTTACAAGGATGAATGGCACCTGGTTCGTGGTGTGAGCCGTAAAGGGCTCACCGGTCTGATAATCCACCAGCTGTTCTGCGTTGCCGTGGTCTGCGCAGATAAACAGAACGCCGTCCACAGACTTCACTGCTTCCACTGCTCTTCCCACACAGGAATCCACCGCTTCCACTGCCTTGATGGCTGCTGCCTCCACACCGGTATGGCCTACCATATCAGGGTTTGCAAAATTTATGATAATCATATCATATTTTCCGCCTGTGATCGCCTCGCAGAGCCTGTCGCATACTTCATAGGCGCTCATCTCAGGCTTTAAGTCGTAAGTTGCCACTTCCTTCGGCGAGTTCACAAGAATTCTGTCCTCTCCCTCGTTCGGCTTTTCCACACCACCGTTAAAGAAGAAGGTCACATGGGCATACTTTTCTGTCTCCGCGATCCTCGCCTGCTTCATTCCCTTTGCCGCCAGCCATTCGCCGAAGGTATTTGTCACCGCGATCTTCTCGAAAGCCACTTCCTTATTGGGAATGGTCGGATCGTAATCGGAGAAGCACACATAGGTCAGATCCAGGCGTTTTCCTCTTTCGAAGCCTTTGAACTCATCATCACAGAAAGATCTGGTGATCTCCCTCGCCCTGTCCGGACGGAAGTTGAAGAACACCACGGAATCGCCGTCTTTAATCGTCGCCACTGGCGCACCGTTTTCCATCACAACAGTGGGTTTCACAAACTCGTCCGTCTCGCCTCTGTCGTAGGAAGCCTGAATGCCTGCCGGGCCGCTCTCAGCGGTCAAGCCCTCGCCTTTTGTCAGCGCAATATACGCTTTCTCCACTCTGTCATAGTTGTTATCTCTGTCCATTGCATAGTAACGGCCCGTCACGGAAGCGATCTTTCCGACGCCGGTCTTTGCCATCTCCGCCTCCAGATCCTCCGCATAACCTTTTCCGCTCTCCGGCGGCGTATCACGGCCATCTAAGAAACAGTGTACATATACCTTTTCAAGTCCATTTCTTTTTGCCAGCTCAAGCAGCCCGTAGAGATGGGTATTATGGCTGTGCACGCCGCCATCCGACAGCAGTCCGAAGAAATGTAACGCACTGTCGTTCTTTTTACAGTTATTTACCGCCTTAAGCAACGCTTTATTCTCAAAAAAAGTTCCATCCTGAATCTCCTTCGTGATCCTTGTCAACTCCTGATACACGATTCGGCCTGCGCCCATATTCAGGTGCCCCACCTCGGAATTTCCCATCTGTCCGTCGGGAAGCCCCACCGCCATGCCGCTGGCATCGCCCTTTACAAACGGGTACTCCGCCATCAGCTGATCCATCACAGGTGTCTTCGCCTCCGCCACAGCGTTGTGTTCTTTCGTGTCATTCAGGCCGTAGCCGTCAAGAATCATTAAAACTACAGGTTTCTTACTCATCTTTTCTCTCCTCTTCTATAATAATATATTCCCACAGATATCCGCTCTTACATGAAAACTCCGGCTTTACCGCAGGATTTCAAACTGATTTTTCGTGACAACAAAGCCCCCGGGCCTCACTGTTACGATTTTTATGTCTGCTGATATGATACGCTCAGCGATACCCGCTTACATCCGTTCCCCTCATCTGTGGCAGGTAAGTTTCTACTTGAGGTCTTCCACATACTTCTTGGAGACATACCCGTCCCGGCCATCCTCCAGCTTAATATGATACCAGGCACCATCCACCAGCTCATAATACTCATAAGTATCACCGGTCTTCGCGACCATCATGACTTCCGAGCCTTCGGTAGTCGGTTTATTGCGGACATTGACATTGGAAAGGATCTGAATTCTGCCCTTTGTATCGGCCGAAGAGAGTTCTCCGCCTTCGCCGCCTTCTTCTTCTCCGTCTGTCTCCTGCCCCTGTTCCGTGGTCTCTCCCGGTTCGCCGTAATCCGGCGTGCGGTTTCGCTGCCAGAAAACAAACCCGATCGCCAGAGCGATGGCCACCACCACAATTCCCAGAATGATCGTAAGGATCTTCATTTTAGAATCGTCGGAGTCATCGTCCTCATCTTCCTCATCCTCATAGTCATACTCTTCTTCATAGCGGGGACGGGGCGGCGGCGTATGTCTCTTTGGCCGGCGCATCTCATAACGCTCCTCTTCGACATCCTCAAAATCCTCATCATATGCCGGTTCTCTCACAGGCAGCTGCCCATAGAGGTCCTTATCTCTGACACCGGGCTGCCTGCGCTCCGTTTTCTCCTCTGCGCCCGGACGGCTGTAATCCTCCGGGTTCCTCCGCTCCAGCCGCCCTTTTTCCGGGCGTTTCACAACAGCCTGCTCCGCCTCCATTAAGATAGCCTGCTCAATCTGATCAAAGGGAATATCTACAGTTCTCTGTTTACTGAGCGGAATCTCATCGTCTTCCGGTACAAGCTCCACCGGCGTACCACAATTATGGCAGAACCGCTCCCCATCACGAAGCTGCTCTCCACAACTTGCACAGAACATCGGCTGGTCCACCCTCTGCCCGCACTTTACGCAAAATGTATCCGTATCCAACAGTTCCGCTCCACATTTCCTGCACTTCATCCCAGTACCTCCTTGATTGTAGGAAACTTCTCGATTTACTTCCTGAACCATGAGGCAACACGAGAAACTTCTCCATTTACTTTGTAAACTGTGAAGCAACACGAGAAACTTCTCCATTTACCTCGTAAATTGAGAAGCAGCGAAAAGCTTCACTAAGTGAAGCTTTTCTTTATTATAAATCCTATTACGAATTTTTACTACCCATTCCGTTTAAAAATAAATGAATTTTTCCTAAAGATTTCAGGCAAACTGCCCTTCATAACCCGAAAAAAGCGCTTCCTATTTTCTCTTTACTCTGTTCTCTATTTTATTATATAAAAAACTGATTCCAAAACAGATCAGGCCGCAAACCAGAAAGCCTGCCGCATTATATAATGCACTTTTCCCTGAAACATCAAACAGTATCAGTTTAAATACGCTCACCATGGAAAGAATGAGCCCGTAGATTCTGAAGGATTTATAATTTTTGTAAAATCCAAAGGTAATACTGCCTGCGCCGGACAGAAGCATCAGAACGCTGAGCAGCATGGATAACTCAAAATGCGCGTCCACAAGCATTATCATAAATACCGTATATTTCAATCCGATATAATAACCGAAATTTTCCGATTTTTTCAGCAGATTCACGGTATTCATTGTATACAGTCCCAGCATGGCAGACATCGTAAGAACATTTAAGTATTCCTGATAAACCGCCCAGCCGCTCCAAAACATCAGACACAGATTCATACCTGCCGCAGCTATCTCAAAAACCATGCCCTCTTCCGCAAAAGCCTTCGCCCTGATAAGCAGTATATGCATCACAGCCGCCGCCAGAAACGCGATGATCCATCTTTCCTCAACAGCAAAGCCAAGTCCCCGCAGTAATTTAAAAAATACCACCCCTCCACAGAACATAAGAAACAAATAGCCCACTGCTGTAAAAATCTGATTTTTCAGGAATCTTGCCAAAACTACAAAACACACAAACGGCACTGCCCATAAAAGAAACATGGACAAAACCGTGATATCCGCCGCAAGTATTGCCGTCATGCTGAACAGACCGATATACAAAGGTATTACGCTCTTCTTAAAATACCCATATGCAAAAAGCGGCAGCATCACCAGTATCGTATAAAATATGCCCGCATGCAGCCACGCCCATCCACTCCACAAAAAGAGCAGACATACAATGCAACTCCCGAACATACTGTTTTTACTCCGTTTTATCTCGAAAAAAACCGCCAGCAGGATCGCGGTCAAATAATATGGCAAAACGCTTTCCACCAGAAAGGTTTTACACAGAATGGCACAATAGATCAGGCTGTCCACGCTTATCAGACAATAAAACAGGCAGCCGTCATGCAGCGCATCCCGGTAACTCATATAGACTTCTAACAGCAAATAAGCAGTCACGAAAGCAACCCCCGCATAAATGCCGATACCCGGATCCCCTTTTCTTGCAAAAACAATACAGAGCAGTAGAAACACAATACTTCTGACACTATGAGAAAATCCGTTTTTCTCATAGCTTACGGCGGGAATGATCCGGTTAAAAAGGAAAGTGCTGCATCCGAATACAGACAACAGGATACAAAACATAAACCAGCTGCCGCCTGTCATTTCGCCTGTCGCCAAATTTACCATCCCCAGGTGCAGGGTAAGAAGGATACCGATCTCCCCAATGATCCGAAAAATAAAATTCTGATATTTTCTGCAAATGTAAGCTGTCAATCCCAGCCACAAAACGATCAGGGCGAGAAACACACCATCCTTTATCAGCCCGAAATACAGTCTTGTCACAAAAAGCGACACACAGACAGCTGTTGTTCCACAGGCGCACAGGGAAATGTGGAACTTATTTCTGGAGTCTCTCCGGAGCAGTATGTACCCTGCGCCAAATAAAATAAAGCTCAGCAGAAACATCACTGCCGCCATAACGACATCCGTCAGATAGGGGAGCAGCAGGCCGCCAAAAATAATGATACTGATAAAGATCAGCACGGAAGCCACGATTCCCATGATACCCGTACCAAGTGTTTTTTCCAGGTCCTTTTTCTTCGGCGTGGCAAACGACTGCGGCTGGCCGGGCGGTGGTAATGGCTGCCCGTAAGGCAGAGAACCTGCAAAGGGAAACTGCTGGCCGGAGGGTGATGGCTGTCCGAATCCCTTCAATCTTGCCACCTGTTCCTGCAGATAACATATCTCCGCCTCCATATGGTTTAATCGGTTTCTATCCACTGCATCAAACTGACTGACACTCTGCAGTGCCTGATTGATTTCCCCCTGTAAAAGCCAGAGACGATATTCCAGATCATTTATATTATTCAAAATCTCTGCCTCCTTTTGCTTCACTTTGTCATAATTATACACCAATACATAAAAAACACTATATGCAGTACTTCTATTTCCTGCATATAGTGTTTACATCCTGTTTCAATTCCCTGTCCGGAATTTGTTCGGGAAACTTCTCATTCCACTTCGTTCCACGAGAAGTAGCGGCAAATTCCCTGTCCGGAATTTGTTCGAGAAACTTCTCATTCCACTTCGTTCCACGAGAAGTAGCGGCAAATTCCCTGTCCGGAATTTGCCTTAGTAGTTGACGATCTTCCCGAAGTCAGCTTTGAGGGATGCGCCGCCTACAAGGCCGCCATCGATATCCGGCTGTGCGAACAGTTCCGCCGCATTGCCTGCGTTTACGGATCCGCCGTACTGAATACGCACCGCCTCTGCGGTAGCTTCATCATAAATTTCAGCGATACAGTCACGGATCCCTTTGCAGACTTCCTCCGCCTGTTCCGTGGTCGCCGTCCTGCCTGTGCCGATCGCCCAGATCGGCTCATAAGCGATCACCATCTCTTTTACCTGGTCTGCGCTTACGCCGACAAGATCAGATTTGATCTGGAAACGGATCCAATCCATGGTAACGCCCATCTCTCTCTGCTCCAGAGATTCACCGCAGCAAAGGATCGGTGTGAGGCCCGCCTCAAAAGCCTTTTTCACCTTCTTATTTAACAGTACGTCATCCTCCTTGAAATAATCACGTCTCTCGGAGTGGCCGATAATCACGTATTTTACACCCGCATCTACTAACATAGCCGCAGAGATCTCGCCTGTGTAAGCGCCCTTCTCCTCGAAGTACATATTCTCGGCTCCCACTTCCACGTTCGTGCCTTTCACAGCCTCCACAACCGGAACAATATCAACTGCCGGTACGCAGTAAACAACATCTACGCTGTCGGATTTTACCAGATCCTTTAATTCTTCACAAAGCGTTACAGCCTGGCTGGGCGTCATATTCATCTTCCAGTTACCAGCCACGATTTTTCTTCTTGCCATTTCTTCTTCTCCTTTTCCCTATGCACTTCTGTTTTGAACCCATAACGTCAAATCAGCATTTTCATCCCGGTGTCCGGAATCTCTGACGGAATGTTATCTACAGAAGTGGTTTAAACTGTTTACATATTCTGATTATTATTCTGGTAAGAATTCGGCGCACCTCCGCTTTGCTGGCCATAACCGCTCAGAGGCTGACCCGCAGGCTGTCCGCCGATTCCCTGGGATGCATTGCGGGCATTGATATCATCTACCCATTTCTTATCCTTCTTATTGGTAACAAGCATCACAATACCGATAATCAACAGAACCAGCCCAATTCCGCCGAAAACAACGCCAACGCCGATCCCTACGCCGGGCACCGTATCGCCAACCATACCCATGGCATCCAGATACAGCTCCGGTACTATGGGAGAATAGTTCGGATCACCGAATTTACTGTAATCATAGCATACCTCAACGGTACTTCCCACATGATACTCATCGCTTAACACCATGATATAAGTCTCATAGGTATAGCCGTCCTCTTCGCAGTAAAACTCAATAGTCGCCATGCTGTCACTGTCGATATCCGTGATCTCACCATAAGTAGTTACACCTGTCTGTCTGGCATCTTCTATCTCCTGTTCTACCTGAGTTACCGCTTCATCCATAGCGCCGTTCATCGCTCCGAAAAGTCCGCCGATCGCAAGACCGATCACCAGACCAATCGTACCAAAAATAATTAAAATGATTCCACCTATCTTTTTTCCCTTACTCATAAATTCTCTCCTCATAATATTTTGCAAGCGCTTTGCTCTTAGTCGACTCGCAAACGCTTCGCTTTTTGCTCGTATCCCTCGCTTTGCTCTTAGTCGACTCGCAAACGCTTCGCTTTTTGCTCGTATCCCTCGCT
>CAJTPM010000044.1 GCA_910578085.1 uncultured Lachnospiraceae bacterium
CATTGCACACGCTGTTAAGTTTGTATGATTGTGCCAGCAGTATCACTACGCCCTGTGAGTGATATACCGCTGGTTTTTATTTGGGAAAATTCATTATAATCTCTTTTTAGAGCAGGAATGACACTGGTTCATAGGAATTTATGGACAACAGGAATATCAGAGAGTCATTCCTGCTTTTTTGTTGCCTGAAAACCGGAAGGTTTATAGGGATAGGACAACACTAACAAGGAAAGGAAGGTGAAGAACGGTTGCAGAAAGTAAGATGGCTGGATCAGGACTGTAACAAATGCGGCAGGCAGTTAAACAGCTGGGATGCCCGGTTATCAAAGACTCTGGCATATAAATACCCATGCTGTGAATCCTGCATCGCCGGGGAATATGATATGTCAGCGGAGAAACTGCGGGACCGTATGGAAGACTATTTTGGGATGCGCCCATGCCAGGGGCTGTAAGGAGGAATGGAATGAGAGAAAAGGAACATGAGGAATACAATGCGCTGACAAAGCGGCTGCTGGAGGAAGGCTATACCGTGGACAATCATCCGGATTATGTAAGGGTTGATGTTCCCATGTGGCAGGAGAAAACCCTTGATAATTATGATGGAGGGTTTACCTATGAACGCTGGTGGATCTTTGAACAGACTTTCAGGACGCCCTGCGGCCTGCAGTGCAAAGGACTCCAGTGTCACAGCAACATGAGCTACATGGGGATTGAATGGACTTTTGAGAATGATATGGCTACCATCCGCTGTCCTTATGAAAAGAAGGAATGCAAGCTGAAACACGAATACCTTCAGGAGAATAAGGTACTCAGGTATGAGTGTGAGGTTCATATGACGAAAGATGAATACTGCTATGAAGGGAGCGTAGAGCATATCCTGAAGCTGCATGATGATGAGATACGGAGACAGGAGGTCAGCTTCAGGCTGCAGAAAAATGGACGAGTCTGCCGTGAGCATATGAGGTTCAATCGGGATACCCTGGAATGGGAGATGAACTATGACCCTTATTATTGCGGATCAAGCAGATGTGCAGGGATGTGCCCGGTCCTGGGGCATGAGCTGGATAAGAAAAAGGGGAATGTATTTTATGATGTGAAGATATCTTATCTCAGAAATGACTTGAACGGCACACTGTTTGAAGGACAGGTGGATACCCGGATCATCAAGGGGAAAAAGCTCTTTGACCATCCGGTGAGCATGGATATCGGTAAGATATGCGCCAGGCTCTGCCAGGATCGGATAAGGGAGAAAGTTCGGAGACATTATTTTACGCAGCTGTTTTTCTCTGAATACCACGGCAGGCATTTTTCCTTTGAGATCCAGAATGTCCGTGCGGAACGCAGGGAGAGCCGGGATCTGATGCAGGACCTGGAGGATATACGGAACGGAATCCAGATCGTGCATGCTTCTGATATGGAAAAAAGGGATTCTGAGAATAAAAGGGAGAGACGGCGGCAGGCGCGGGAGTCTGCGGTCAGGCGTCTGGAAAAGAAACTGTTGGAGAACGGATATGAAAGTCTGGAAAAATTCAGTGTAGACCGGCGCCATGCGGATAAATGGCTGGGAGAGGAACGGATCGCAGAACTGGAACAGATGCGCCTGGAAAAAGAGAAAGAGAGAAGGGAGCAGCCAGTGCAATTAAGTTTGTTTGATATGGAAGTTCTGTAAGATAAAGGAAAGGCTGCCTGGAGCAGCAATAATATTTTTCATGCCAGTATTTTTATACAACCATCCATACCATTGTAATGTTAATTTGGATATTCTTGATAAAAAGCGGTTTCTTTAGTATAATAAAACCGTGACAGAAGGTAAAGATTTAATCAGATATATGTTTTCTAAATCATGTAGAAAGGTGGTGTCTGTTATGTCAACATTGCAGAATCAGATTACACAATCTCTGGAAGGACTTTCGGATGACAGCCTGCGCTTTATTCTTGATATGATACAGCGCTTTGTGCTGCCATCAGAGTCAAGGAGTGTGAGTATAAATTATGGCGTTGTCACACAGGGCAAAAAACGCAGGCTTGGAAGTATGAAAGGGCAGAAATTTATTGCGGATGGTCATGATATAGACGAGTGCAATGATGAAATAGCCAGATTATTTGAGGTGGATGGTTGATGAAGATTTTGCTGGATACACATATTGCAATATGGGCAGTACTGGATTCGGAGGAATTGTCGAATACAGCCAGGGCAATGATACTTGACGAGAACAATGAAATCTATTACAGTACCGCTTCCGTGTGGGAGGTTACAATCAAGCATATGGCACATCCGGAAACATTTTTATTTAGTGGGAAATACCTGGAGAAAGGATGTGAAGAGAATGGTTTTGTCTCGCTGCCTGTATTTAATATACATGTGGCTGAGCTGGAATCTTTGGTAAGGCCAAAGGATGCTCCACCGCATAAAGATCCTTTTGACAGGATTTTGCTTGCGCAGGCAAAATCAGAAGGAATGAAATTTATGACACATGATACTTTGATTCCGTATTATAACGAATCTTTTGTTATCAGTGTTTAACATGAGTGCAATGATTGATGTAAAGAGCCAGAAGATATTTACAATCTCGAACTGGCTAAAGGTGTGAGCGCATTTTCTTTTGTTGGTTATTTATAAAACACTATATATAGTATCAACAACTTGACTAAATCAATATCTTGTGCTAAACTGTCCTTGTAATTGATTTTTGTGCGTAGCCCGTAAGGGAAATGCAGTCCGTTCAGGCTGTATGCGGAGAACTTTCCGCATTGCACACGCTGTTAAGTTTGTATTTTTGTGCCAGTAGTACCATTATGCCCTCCAGGCAGTGGTTTACTGGCTTTTTTATGTAAAAGGGATGACTTTCCCTTTAAGAGCGGGAATGACTATGGTTCATGGAAATCCATGGACGCCAGGGATTTGGCAGATGGTCATTTCCGCTTTTTTATTTTCTGCCCAAATGCCGGTAACGGCTTTGAGGATAAAACATTTTAGAAAGGCAGGTACAAAGAATGAGCATGAGAAACAAAAAGGCCGGCAGGAGCTGGCAGAAACAGGCGGCAGGATACCCGTTCAGGGATACCGCTGTCCAGAAAGCCAATGACCAGTACTGGAAGAACTGTACCACGATCCGTACAGTGAACTTTACGCACAGGGCCAGAAGGGGGGCGTGACCATGCCCGATACGAACATGGAGAGGGAAAGGCACAGCCCGCTGGTGCTGGTGGATACGGAAGACCTTACCAGGGAAGAATGGCTGGACTGGCGGCGCCGCGGGATCGGCGGCAGTGACGTCTCTGCCATCATCGGGATCTCCCCTTTCCGCACCGCACGGGATATCTATTATGACAAAGTGGGTATTGCGGCGGTGGAGGAAAATGAAGGCAACTGGGTGGCTATGGAAATGGGCCATCTCCTGGAAGACCTTGTGGCAAAGATATTTGAAAGAAAGACAGGGCTTAAGATCTATCAGGTCAAAAAGATGTTCCGGCATCCCCTTTATCCGTTCATGCTGGCAGACGTGGATTACTTCATCACCATGACGGACGGCACGAAAGCCGTCCTGGAGATCAAGACCACGAACTATAATGCAAAAGACCACTGGTGGAAGGATGGCAGGGAGACCGTGCCGGTCCATTACGAAGCCCAGGGCAGGCATTACATGGCCGTCATGGATATGGACCGGGTATTTTTCTGCTGTCTGTACGGCAACACGGAAGATGAGGTCATTATCCGGGAACTCCGCAGAGACATGGCCTATGAGGAAGAGATGATATTCCTGGAACAGGAATTCTGGAACAGCCACGTGCAGAAACAGATCCCGCCGCCTTATCTGGAGGACGGGGATGTGATCCTCGCCAGCGCCAGGCAGTATTGCGGCAGGGCGGACAAGGACGCCGGGGCCATTGTCCTGAACGGGACCATGCCGTCCACACTGATGCGTTATATGCAGCTCCAGGAGCAGAAGAAACAGTCAGATAAATATTCCAAAAAGCTGGAGGCCGATATCCAGAGGCTGAAAGCGATCCTGGCTGCGGAGATGGGTACAAGCTGTACGGCCATCTGCGATATGGACGGGAGCCGTTACACGCTGACATACAACCCGGTGCGCAAGATGATCGTTGACAAGGACAACCTGGCAAGGCTGAAACTGCAGTACCCGGAGATCTATGAGCAGTTTGTGACGGTATCGGAATTCCGGACGTTCCATGTAAAGGTCAGTGCTGTGGATGCCGCCTGAGAACAAAGAACATTATGGAAAGGACAAGGTGAAAATGAGAAGAAGAACATGGATACCAGGGTGCATAGGGGGATTTCTTTTGTTCCTCCTGATAAGGGACGCGTTCCAGCTGATACGCCTGGGATGCGGTCTGGCGCTGTATCCCCTGCTGGGAGCTGTCCTGGCAGTCATTACGGGCCTGCTTGTGTTATGGCTCTTATGGAGGTGAGAGAATGAGTTATACAGGTACTTATGACGGAAAGATATTCCATAACCCGTCAAATAAATTCTGCATTGTCATTGTGAAGACCGCAGATACTGCCATCCCGGAACAGGCACGGGATAAGAGAAGGTATAAAGACCACCTGATCCGTTTCACCGCTGTGGGCTATGAGATCCCCATGACGGATGCCGTGGAGCTGGAACTGGAAGGGGAATGGGTCAACGGGAAATACGGCATGCAGCTCCAGGTGGAGCAGTGGCGTGAGATTGTACCGAGGACAAAGGAAGGCGTGCTGAGCTATCTCGGTTCCGGCCTTATCAAAGGGATCGGGGAGAAAACTGCCGCTGAGATCGTGGCAAAGTTCGGCACAAATACGCTGGACATACTGGAAAAGCACCCGGAACGGCTGCTGGAGGTCCGGGGGATAACAGAAAACAAACTGGAGGATATCCGGACTTCTTTTGCGGAGAGCCGGATGCTGCGGGATATCATGACGCTCCTTGCGCCCTTTAAGCTGACGCCGAAGACGGCGCTGAAGATCTACCAGCATTTCGGGCCGGCCTGTCTGGATATTTTGAAAAAAAGCCCATTCGAGCTGTGCCAGATACCGGGTTTCGGGTTCCGCAGGGTGGATGCCATTGTAAGGAAAACCGATAACCGCCCCCGTGACCCCATGCGGATCAGGGGCGCGCTCCACTGCACACTGGACGAGGCAAAGGGAAAGCAGGGGCATCTGTTTCTGGGAAGGGAAGAACTGTGCAAGGCAGCTTTTAAGATGCTGAATGAAAAGATCCCGCTTCCGGAAATGCGTGTGCGCCAGGAGGAAGTGGGCCGGGAACTGGACGCTATGATCCTGGGCGGCTCCGTGGTCTCCATGAGGGACAGCATCTACCACCCGAATGCATTCGCGCAGGAGGATGAGACTGCCAGCCGGATCGCAAGGCTTCTGGCGGAGGAAAGGCCGCAGGCAAAAGACATTACCGCCATCATTGAGGCGGTCAGGGCAGAACAGGGCCTCCGTACTTCCGGGAAACAGGAAGCCGCAGTCCTGACGGCATTTCTTTATAACCTGTCCATCATCACCGGTTCGCCGGGTACGGGCAAGACGACCGTTCTGAAGATCATCCTGGAGGTTTACCGCAGGATGCATCCCGACAGGAAGATCGTCCTTATGGCGCCTACGGGCCGGGCAAGCCGCAGGATGGCGGAGAGTACCGGATTTGACGGGGCATGCACCCTTCACAGCGGCCTTGGGCTTGTCAGTGAGGAGGATGAGGGCAGCCGCGGCAGAAAAAAGGACAGCCTGGACGCGGATCTGGTCATTGTGGACGAGTTCTCCATGGTGGATATGTGGCTTGCAGGCAAGTTCTTTCCCGCGTTGAAGGAAGGGGCGAAGACCGTCCTGGTCGGTGACCCGGACCAGCTGCCCAGCGTAGGCGCAGGGAATGTGTTCAAGGAACTGATTCAGTGCGGCCTTGTGCCGGTCACAGTGCTGGACGAGGTATTCCGCCAGGCAAAGGACAGCCTGATCGCCCATAACGCACGGTTCATCCATGACGGCAGTACCAAGCTGTATTATGGGGATGACTTCCAGTTCCTGTCCTGTGACAGCCAGGCAGACGCAGCAGCGGCCATCATTGATAAGTATTGCCAGGAGATCAAGAGCAACGGGATCGAGCATGTGCAGATCCTCTCACCATTCCGGACAGAAGGGGCGGCATCCTCGGACCATCTGAACGCCGCCATCCGGGAGATCGTGAATCCGTTCCAGTCCACGGAGGATGAGATCCGTGTGGGTTCAAAGACATTCCGTGTGGGAGACCGCATCATGCAGACTAAAAACACCGATAAGGTATCCAACGGCGATCTGGGATTTATCCGCTATGTGGAGGATACGCCGGAGGGGAAACGGATTGGCCTGGACTTTGGGGAGGACCGCAGCCTGGAATACGGCACGGAGGATCTGGTGAACCTGGATCTTGCCTATGCGACCACCATCCATAAGGCCATGGGCTCCGAGTATGACATCGTGCTGATGCCGGTACTGAAGGCCCATTATATCATGCTCTACCGGAACCTTCTGTATACCGGGATCACCCGCGCAAAGAAGAGGGTGGTGCTGGCAGGAGAAAAGAGCGTGCTGTTCATGGCCATCCACAAGAATGAGATCAGCAGGAGGAATACCCTTCTGGGAGAGCGCATCTGCCTGTATTACAAGGCTTATGCAAGGAGCGCCGGGATCGCGGTGCCGGGGTTCCTGGAAGAAAAACTGAAGGCAGCAGGTTAAAAATGGGATGCAGGTGCAGAAAATGCACGGGGTATCCCTTATTTATTTAAAGAAAGGAGTTTTAAGATGAACAAGAATGAACAGACAGCAACCATGTACGAGAATATCCCTGCGGTGGCAGAGCTGAACAAGGTGCCGGGCTTTAACCCCCTGAAACTGCTCCGCCGTATCATCTCCCCGGAAAACGGGGAGGAAATGATGCAGCTGGATCTCCGTTATAAAAAGTTATGGTTCCGGCTTGCGAACCCCAAAGGCCGCATCCGTCTGAACGCCCTGCGCATCACGGAGCAGATGGCGATCTATGAGGCACAGGTTTTTCTGGAGCGCACCGATGAAAACCCCATTGGCAGCTTTACTTCCAGCTGTACAAAGGAAGAGGCGCCGGGAGGGCAGTATATCCAGGCGGCACAGTATGCGGCTATGGATGAGGCGTTGTCCGATGCAGGCTTTGGCATCCAGTTCGCCGATGTGGGCATGGACGCAAAAGGGAGCCGTTACGGGAGCAGGATCCCTTTCAATGGAACTTCCCAGAAGAAGGAAACAACTGCCTTGACGGGCACAGCTGCGGTTTCCACAGAAAGGAAACAGCCGGATACGGCGTCTGCCAGAAGTACGGTCACAGCGTTCCCGGCTGCAGCGGAAAAGAAAGAGATACCGCAGCAGGAAAACCCGGCACAGGCCTCCGGGCTGCCCATCCAGGGCGCAAAGGCGGCTGTAAATGCTGCGGCAAGCCTTCCGGCTGGTTCCCAGGGCGGCTCAGAATGCCTTCCGGCAGGTCCGGGAAAAAGTTTCGGAACGCTCCCGGTGCAATCCGGCGCCGCACAGGAACCGTCAGGACAGCCCTCTGCAGGAGCAGTGCAGACCATGGAAGCAAGTGGAGAGAATAAAACGGAACCATCAGCCAGGATTCAGGAGCCGGCTGAAAACAGCAGCCTGCCGGTGGGACTGCAGGCAACAAAGGTTCAGGGAACGGCACAGCCTGCCGGGACCGGGGAACAGCCTGTAAGGGCAGGGGAACCGGAATCCCTTCCGGTACAGAAAAATGCAGAAATGCCTGCGGCGGGAGAAACGGGAAATAACCTCCCTGTTTCCGAAAGGAAGGATATGGAGGGAGATACCGGGAAAGCAGTCCAGGATGTGATGGCGCTGCTTAGCGGACAGAATGTTCCCACAGAGGCTGCCGTATCTGCCGGTGGAAATACGGCAAGTGCGGAAAATGCGGAAGGCAGAGGTCCGGAGCCGGAAGTCCTGGGCCTGCCTGTATCCGGGGAAACGGTACAGGAAAAAGCAGATGCCAGGTATACGCCGGATATGCCAGTGGAAGAGATCGTCAAGCTGATGACCTTTGAGGAAGCCGGAAAGGTAGTAGTGGATACCGGCGTCTGCAAGGGGCAGACCATAGCGGAAGTGGCAGAACGGCGGCCGCCCAGCCTGAAATTCTATCTGTACGGCGGCTACCGGGGGGATAACAATATCCTCCGCGCGGCGGCCCGGATCATGCTGGATTCCCTGGCTGCTAAAAAAGCCGGATAAACGCAGGCAATGGAGCGCACAAAAGGAGACAGCAAGGAAGGAGGGTGCAGGCGATGGGCTCGTTTTCACAGGATTTCCCGTTCGGGATCATGGATGTGGTGGAACTGCTGCATTTGCATATCCGGCGCAGGCAGGCGGACAGCGCTTATACGGACTGCCCGTTCTGCGGCGACCGGAGAGGGAAGATGAATGTCAATTTTGTCAAGAACGTGTGGCGGTGCAACTACTGCGGCGAACACGGCGGGATGCTGAACCTGTATGCAAGGGTCAACAATACCACCAATTCCGAAGCCTATCGGGAGATCTGTGACGCCCTCCAGGCCGGGGATACTTCCTGGGGATACGGGCAGGCAGAGAACATAAATCCCGGCGCAGGGGTTCCGTCAGGGAACCTTTGCGCCGGCAGCCAAAAGGAAACCGGGATTTCCCAGGCGGAGCGTGCCAGCCCCCAGGAGATACACCAGACCTATTCCCTACTGCTGGAAATGCTGTCCCTGACTTCCGCACACCGGGCGCACCTGCGTTCAGAGAAGCGGGGGCTTTCGGATGAACAGATCGACAGCCTGGGGTTTAAGAGTACCCCGCCCTATTTTCTGTGCCGCTCCCTGACGGAGAGGCTGATGAAGCAGGGATGTAAGGTGGAGGGAGTTCCAGGGTTCTATCTCCATGAGGGCGGATACTGGACTGCAAAGTTTGGCAGCCGCACGGCGGGCATCCTGATACCGGCCATCGGCATTGACGGGCTGATCCGGGGGATGCAGATCCTCCTGGATGTTCCCTTTAAGGATAAGGATGACCCGCCGGAGAAGGCCGGGACGAAATATATCTGGCTTTCCTCCTCCACGAAAAATATGGGAGTCACTTCCGGGAGCCCGGTGCATTTCATAGGGAATCCCTTTGCCCGGACCATCTATGTCACGGAGGGGATACTGAAAGCGGACATTGCCCATGTACTGCTGAACCGTTCTTTTGTGGCGGTGGCAGGGGCAAACAATGTAGCGCAGCTTGGGCCTCTGTTCGGGCTTTTGGCGCAGAACGGTACGGAATTGATCATCGAGGCCCACGACATGGACAAGTACAGCAATGAGATGATCGCGAAAGGAAGTTCCAAGATATACCTGCTGGCGAGGCAGCAGGGAATGGAGTGCCGGCGGCTGACCTGGAATCCCAATTACAAGGGGATCGATGACTGGCAGCTTGCACTCCGGAAAGAAAAACAGCAGAAAGAAGGTGGGGATCAGAATTTACAGAAAGGCCGGGCGGTTTTCTGCCAGAAAGGAAAGGGATTGTCAGATGAACTTCTGAATTTCCCACACCGCAGATGGAGGTTCCGCATTTACCAGCTTTCCTTTGACGCAGACCGGGAGACTATCCCTTTTGCTTTTAAGGGGATTCAGGATCTGCACAGGGCAGGATATGAACAGCCCCCGGCTTCGGATTACCGGCTGGTATGCGATTCGGAGCTTGCCTGTCCGGAACAGTGGAAAGATACGGAAATACTGGAACAGATTTCGGCACACTACAAAAAGCAGGTGCCGGAAGGATACAAAGGACGCCCCCTTGCATCTTCGGATGTGGTGGAGCTGGACGATGGAACAGGCCGCCGCTATTTTTACATAGACGGCAGCACATTTGAACCTGTACGCTTTTCTCCTTTTCTTGCGAAAAAATGAGGGGATGAGGGGCGGACGGCAGCTATGGCATGGAATGGGTTTTCCCCGCTCCATGCCGTTTTTGATGAAAGGAGATCAGATATGAACAGTGCATTTGAAGATATGAACATGGAAGTGTGTATGGAAGAAAACCCTTTTGAGGACGGGGGATTGCCGGCGGACGATCCCGAAAAGGAAGATAGCGGATTCTCCGATGGATTTACCGACAGCGGGGATCTGGCCGGAGAGGTGCCCTTTGACACCGACAGGCAGGAACCGGCTGCGGTTTCCCTTCCGGTCCAGGAGGAAACTGATCCGGATGCAGCATATGAGGACGGGGAAGAAGAATCCGGTCCGGGAAACAATGAAACAGAGGATACCGAGGACGTGGAGAGCGGAACAAAAGCCTCTGGTGCGGAAAAAGAATCGGAGGATAAAAAGCGTGCGGAGCATGAGGCGGCAGAGGCCAGACGCAAAGCGGAATGGGAGGCCAGACAGCGGGCAAAAAGGGAGGCAGAACAGGCACAGCTTGCCAAAATGTCTGCCCTGAGTGACGAGGAAGTGGCAGCCGAAGCCATGAAACGTGTGGGCGCTGATACAGAAAGACTTACCCGCAGGAATATGAAGGAGTGCGTATCAGAATATATCCAGACTTTATGCCTGGAAGATCCGGATTTTGCCAGGTTGACCATGCATCCCCGCAGGACCATGATTCACTGCTTCTATTATATCAACCGGAAAGCCAGGGAGTTTGTGGAGCAGGAGATGAAGGATAATGATATCAAGCCGGAAAACGGCGTTTATGGAAGTGATGTGCCGGACGATCTGTGTTACCAGTGGGCAGAGGAATATTTCCGTGACCCGGATGCAAAAGAGGATCAGGAGAAGGAGGAGAAATTTGTTCCCAGGGCATATAACGGTAAATCCAGTGTTATGTCTAAAAATACAAAGGCTGCGGGAAAGAAAACTGCAGGAAAAGAGAAGAATGGGAAAAAGGAAGAAAAGAAACCGCAGGAGAAAGGAGCAGATGGCGGGCAGTTTGAACAGATGACTCTGGCAGGTCTTGCAGGATAGGGGGGAATGCAGATGAAAATAAATAAAAGAGAATGCCGGAAATTTGCAGATCCGGGGTTTAAAATGAACCAGAATCACGGGCTGCTCCATGCGGAGAAAGTGAAATACATTGTACGGACAGCAGTGAAAAATATCGGTAGAAAACGACTTCTGGTATTGTATATCTATCTGAGGGAGCAGGCGGCAGCAGGGAATTTCCAGCCTGTCTTGACCATGTTCCAGAGCCGGACAGAGTATGTCACTTTATGCCGCAGAGAGGATGGAAGCACCCGTTGGAGTGCGGCCGCCTTTTGTAACCTGCAGAGGGATTATGATTTCAGCAGGCGGTGTGCCTTTTATATGGCCGGTGATGAGGAACGTGTGACAAAGTTTTGTAAAAAGAAAGGAGTTAAAGGTTTTACCAGCCTGTATTATTTGCAGAGTGACATCATCGAAAAAAGACAGTGGGAGCGGAAATTAAAAAAAGAAAAAGAAATCCGTGAGAGAATGAAGGCAGTTCCTGCCCTACCCAGAGATATCGGAAATATGATCGAACGTGAGATTGCACCGCATTATTTTTTCTATACTTATAACAGGAAGAGAAAGGATATGGAGGGATTCTGCAGCGCATGTAAAGCCGAAGTGCTGATAACAGGTGTAAAACATAATGAAAAAGGCGTATGCCCTGTTTGTAAGGCAAAGGTAACCTTTAAGAGCCGTGGAAAACGTGGGATGATCATTGACCAGAATACGCTGCAGGTACTTCAGCGTACTTCCAGGAATGAGGTCGTAGTACGGTTCATTAAAATCTATTATCAGTATGGAGATGAAAGGGAACCGTATAAAAGCATTTATGAAAATGCCAGGACATTCCTTTACTGGGATGACGCCGGGAACATTTCGGAAGAATGCTATTACTACAGCTACGGTTTTAGGGACAGGCCTACGCCGTGGAAACCGGGAAAACGTCCTGTAATCAACAGGTGGGTGTATAATTTTGAAGCTGATCAGACGGGATTTCTGTATGTAAAAAATTTACATAAGGTATTGAAAGAATCCCCATGGCAGTATTCCCAGCTGAAAGAATTTTATCTGGCAGATAGGGAACCCCTTTATGCTATCCAGTATTTAATGAGATATAATCGTTACCCGATGCTGGAATATCTGGTAAAGCTTCATCTGTACCGCCTGGCTGAGAGTGTTGCGCATGATAATCATTATTATAGTTCAGACTCCGGTTTTAATCCAAATGGGAAGAATTTAAAGGAAGTGTTTGGGCTCAATAAAAGCCACCTTCCCCTGCTCAAGAGGGTAAATCCGGGACTTGGCCAGATGAAACTGATCCGGGCGTTTCTCCATGCAAACCTGGAGCTGGATGAAGAACTGCTGCGCTGGTGTGGGAATTACAATATCAGCAGGGCAGAAAATGTACTTGTTCCATTAAAACATATGACACCGTATAAGCTGATGAAGTATGTAAATGAACAGTACGCAAAGTTTTGTAAAACAAGCCCTTACCAAAGTGGGGGGTATTACAAAATGGAAGATATCCTGACAGATTACCGGGATTACCTGTGCATGAGCGAAGGATTGGAATTAGATCTGAAAAACAGTTTTGTCCTTTTTCCGGCTGATTTAAAGAAAGCCCATGACAAGGTGAATGATATTTCGGACAAAGAGCAGGCCCTGGTCTATGACAGGCAGATACAGAAACAGTTTGAGGAGATGAATCAGCAGTATCATTTTGTAAAATATGGGTTTGTTGTACTCCTTCCCCATACTGCAAAGGAGATTCTGGAAGAAGGGCAGAACCTGCATCATTGTGTAGGAAGCTATGTAAAGAAGGTTGTTAAGAGGGAAAGTACCATCCTGTTTGTCCGGAAAGCCAGTGAACAGAGTAAATCTCTCTGTACCGTTGAGATTCAAAATGGGGAATTGGCGCAGGCTCGTTGTTATGGCAATCAGTCCCCTTCCCCCGCAGTCAGGAGATTTCTGGATGTATGGGAAAAAGAGATTCTGCATGCCCCCGCACTTGCGGCTGCTGCATAGGTAAGAAAGCGGATGTCTTTATGGTATCCGCTTTCTTTTCATAAAGTTAAACATTGAAACGGAAAGGAGATAAGTATGGTAAAAAATCTGAGCCAGTTGAAAAAGACTTTGAAGAAAGGAACCTGTTTCGAGATCACCGCCCACTGCCGTCCGGAGTACGTGGGGCAGAAACGGAAGGTCACAGTGGCAAACACCCAGGGGTTTTACAGCATCGTGCCGGAGGAACCGGAGTGTAAAGTTACCCTTGCCAACAATGGAAGGGGGTCTGTCCTTTGGTGGAGCAACGCCCCGTTCTGGAAATTCGAGGACGGGATATGCAGTATATATTGTAACGATAAGGAGAAGACGGAAAAATATCTCATCATGTCATTCCGCATCACAGGACAGGAGGTGGCTTAAATGACACAGAACGCATGGGAAAAGATACAGGCGCTGACTGCACAGTTAAACCGGTACAGGGATGAGTATTATAACAGTAATGCCCCGTCTGTTACCGATGAAGTCTATGATCGGATGTATGACGAGCTGGCAGCATTGGAGAAGGAAACGGGGATATGGATGGCAGATTCTCCCACCCAGACAGTGGGCTTTCAGGCAGTCAGTGAGCTTAAAAAGACAGGCCATCCGATCCCGCTGCTCTCACTGGACAAGACGAAAAGCGTGGAGGAACTGGTCTCCTTTGCAGGGGAGCATCAGATCCTTTTGATGTTAAAACTGGACGGCCTGACGGTCAAGCTGACTTATGAGGACGGGAAACTGGCCGAGGCTGCCACCCGTGGTGACGGAGATACCGGCGAAGTGGTGACACACAATGTCCGGGGCATTTCCGGGATACCACAGCACATTCCCCACAGGGAACGTCTGGTGGTGAGCGGGGAGGCGTTCATCCGCCCCGGTGATTTTTTGAAACTGCAGGAAACCCTGACGGACAGCAGCGGTGAGCGTTACAAGAACGGAAGGAACCTGGCTGCCGGCTCCGTGCGCCTTCTGGATGCGGCGGTCTGCCGGGAGCGCAGGGTGATGTTCATGCCCTTTGCCGTGGTGGAAGGATTTCAGGAAATGGGATCAAAATCCCAAAAACTGCGGAAACTCCCGGAACTGGGCTTCCAGGTCTGTAAATTTGTCATCAGCAGGAGGAAGCTGACCAGCCAGGAGATGGCGGACGGCATCGGGAATCTGCGGCAGTTTGCAGAGGACAATGACATCCCCATTGACGGGATCGTGGCCTCCTATAATGACATTGCCTTTTCCCGGTCCTGCGGCAGGACAGGACACCACTATAAGGACGGACTGGCCTTTAAATTTGGGGATGAACTCCACGAGACAAAGCTGCTCTTCATTGAGTGGAACCCTTCCCGTTCCGGGGAGATCTCGCCGGTGGCAGTTTTTCAGCCAGTGGAGATAGATGGATGCGGGGTATCCAGGGCAAGCCTGCACAACCTTTCCTTTATCGAGGGGATGGAGCTGATGCCCGGCTGCCGGATACTGGTCAGCAAGCGGAACATGATCATCCCCCATGTGGAGGAAAATCTGGACCGTGGCCGTTTTGTCATGGAGCAGGCCGTTCCGGAAAGGTGCCCCTGCTGTGGGGAACCTGCCCGCATCCATGAGAGCCGTTCCGTGGAAAATGGAAAAGATAAGATTACTAAGACTCTGTTCTGCGATAACCAGAGCTGTGAGACCAGACGCCTGCGCCAGTTCGTGCATTTTGCCAGCCAGAAAGCCATGAACATCGAAGGACTGTCCGAGGCCACTCTGGAAAAATTCATTGGAAAAGGATGGCTTCACACCTGCATGGATATCTATGGGCTTGACCGGCATAAGGATGAGATCGTGAAGATGGACGGCTTTGGGGAGAAATCCTGGCAGCGCCTGTGGGATGCCATCCAGGGCAGCAGGAACACCACCTTTGAGCGGTATCTCATCGCCATGGATATCCCTATGGTGGGGAATACGGCCAGCCGGACCCTTGCCGGGGTGTTCCACAGTGACCTGGAGGAATTTGAGGACGCAGTGCATCGGCAGTATGATTTTACGCAGCTCCCCGATTTTGGGGATACCCTGCACAACAATATCCATGAGTGGTTCTATGATGAAGAAAATCTGTATATATGGGAGGTATTACAGCAAATGTTGCATATCGAAAAAAGGACAGCGGAAGACAATACGGCTGCAGTAAGGGAAAATCCCTTTGCGGGAATAACCATCGTGGTGACCGGAAAGGTGGAACCCTATACCCGCAGCGGCATCAATGAAATGATTGAATCCCTGGGCGCCCATGCCGGGAGCTCGGTGAGCAAAAAGACGGATTACCTGGTCTGCGGGGAGAATGCCGGGAGCAAGCTGGCAAAGGCAAGGGAACTGGGGATAAAGGTCCTGACGCCGGCACAGTTTTTCCAGATGGCAGGCGAGTGAAATACCCCTTAACAGGCTGCGGCCAGAAACAAGTAAATCATAGTATACGGGGGAGAGGGAACAGATGCTCTCCCCTGTTTGGAAGGAGGCTATAAGATGAATAACAGGACGATGATAAAACTATCCGCATCCGAGGACTGCATTACTCTGCGGACATTCTCTAAAGATTGCCACTCTCCCCAGGGCTTTGTCCTTACGGAGAAGGAACTGCTGGAACTGGAAGAAAAAAGATATATGACGGTATCCGATATCCACTCCTTTGCAAAAGTGTCATTACGGAAATCTTTCGAGCAGGCAGAGATTCTGGAAATAGAATTTACCTGGCTCAGTGACGCAGGGGGAGGGAAGGTGTCCGGCAGGACGGAAACGGTCCGGCTTTCCTATAAGAAATTTAAAAGTTCCATAAAGCAGAGCCGGGAGGACAGTATGCAGATAAAGATGCTGTCCTTAGAGGAAAGCGGCAGGCCAAAGATTGAGTTCCAGAGCAGGAGAAATCTGAAAGCAGTGGCGGAGACGAAGGCATTGCGGAAAAAACTGGGGAAGTTCATGGCTGACCATTTCCTGCGATGGAAAGGCAGCAGGCAGATCACGGTGTATGATGATTTTGAACCGTACAGCTTTTTCTTCCGGGAACAGACGCCCTATGGGGCCGGCATATGCGGGGGAGTCATCCTCCACGGCCGGGAGAATCTGGAAAAGGCGTACTATGGGATACATACCTGACCGGAGAGGGCAGGACAAGTTATGGTGTAAAAAACAGGACACGGCAGTCAATATGCTGCTGGTCCTGTTTTTTTATTTTTTTGTTGAAAAAAGACGTATTCAATGCGTAAAGAATAAGTATAAAGGAAAAAAGGAGATGAAAAACTATGTTAATTGCAATCGACCACGGGAACAAACAGATGAAGACGATCCACAGCAGGCCCTTTGTGTCCGGGCTGGTGGAGAGCATTGCCAGGCCGTTCGGCAGCGACATCCTGGAATACCAGGGAAAGTTTTATACGCTGTCAAACCAGAGGATTCCTTATAAAAGAGATAAGACGGAGGATGACCGCTTTTTCATCCTTACCCTGTTCGGGATCGCAGAAGAACTCCATTTAAAGGAAAGGTATGGGGAAGAGGTGGTGCATGTCTCTCTTGCAGTGGGGCTTCCGCCAGCACATTATGGGGCGCAGAACCAGTCCTTTATACGGTATTTTTCCAATAGGGGCATTGTAAACTTCCAGTACCGCGACAACCCGTACACCATCTATATTGAGGATGTGCGCTGCTATCCACAGGCTTTTGCGGCGGCAGTGACCATGATGGACAGGCTGTTAGATAAGCCGAGGGTGCTTATCGTAGATATCGGCGGGTTTACGGCAGACTACCTGATGATGCGTTCTGGCCGGGCGGATCTGAGTATCTGCGATTCCCTGGAAAACGGAGTGATCCTGCTCTATAACCGGATTCGGACGAAGGCCAATTCAGAATTTGACATCCTGCTGGAAGAAACGGATATTGACGGTATCTTAAAGGACGGTGAGAGCACCTATGCCCCGGAAGTCTCCTCCCTTGTGGAAAAGCTGGCGCAGGATTTTGTAAATGACCTGGCAAACAGCCTGCGGGAGCGTATGCTGGATCTGATGTCCGGCATGGTGGTGTTTGTGGGCGGCGGCGCCATCCTTCTGCGCCGGCAGATCGAAGCTTCCGGGAAGGTGGGAAATGCACTATTTGTGGAGGATATCAATGCCAATGCAAAGGGGTATGAATTTCTCTATAAGATGGAAACGGCAGGCAGGTGAGCTTATGGGTGGAAAGAAAGACCGGGAGCGGTTCAGTATCAAATTTAATGAAAATGATCCGGCCCATGACGCCGTGATACGTCTGCTGGAAAAACAGGGGCCGCGCAGTAAGGCACAATTTCTTGTGAATGCGGTCCTCCACTATATCAACTGCCCGGACACACCGGATATTGCCATTCCCCAGACCATAGACAGGGCGGCAATCGAAGAAATCGTTGCGGAGATTCTGGCAGGGAAAGAGGATATAAGGCAGAACAGTTCCATGTCAGATACAGGCAGGGAGCATATAGCGGAGCGGAGGACTGTAAGACCGAAAAAGAGAACGGAGGGAGAGGAGCCACGGGAAGAAATAGATCAGGCAACCTTTGCGTTGATTGCAGATACCATGTCAGCGTTTCGGAGCAGCTGAAAAGCACAGGGAGGTCATTTTCCGCTCTGTGCTTCCCTTTCTTCCAGTGCCAGGATAAAACTGTTGATTATATCCTCCAGATGGCGGTATTGTATGGGAGGAAGGTCTGAAATTTTGGTGAGCAGTATGGAATGGTCACTGGCATTTGTTTCACCAAGGAGCAGGTAATCGGTGCTGATGTCAAGGGCAGAGCAGATACGGATAATATTTTCCGGGCGCAGTGCTTTTTTGCCAAGTTCCGCGGAAGAAACTGTCTGTGGGGTGATGCCCGCTTTTTCCGCCAGTTCCTCCTGTGTCATGCGGAGCTGTTTCCTGCGGCTCAATATGCGGCTGCCGATCTGATTTAATAAATCCTCCATCCTCTTACCTCCTTGCTATGGACTAATTTTATCTGCTATGACATAAATAATTAAGCGGTTATAGTTGATAAAACTCTCCTATGATATGTATAATGAGCAGTAAGAGTAAAAATATAAGGAAACATGGAAAATATAACAGAAAAAGGAGAAGTGAAATGTTAAATGATGTATGGTTAAAGTTTGCCCAGTTTTTAGGCACTCTGAATGGGGAGAATGTGAAACGGGAGAGCTATGTGCGCACGCCGGAATATGAAGCGGCTCTGGAGGCATGGAAGGAGACGGAGCAGGAATGGGAGGCATTTCTGGAAAGCCTGCCTGCAGACGGACAGGAAAGGGCAGAGGAGATGAAGGAGTGCCTGGAGGATTTTTCATCTGCCCAGGAGAAGCGTGCCTACATCCAGGGCTATGCGGACTGCATCCAGGTATTGTTCCATATGGGACTCCTGAAGGAGAACGAGGGGCTGAGGTGGGCAGGGAAGATGGACGTGCATTGAAAGATGGCCCTGGAAAATGGAGATCAGTGAAATATGGCATGAAGAACAGGATACCGGCCAGTGGATGGCCAACGGCATCCTGTTCTTATCTTTCCGTCCCGTCAATCAGATAGGCATAGCTGACGCCCAGCACCTCCGATAATGCCCGCAGTTCAATATCCGTCACATACCTTTTGTTGGTCTCGATACGGGTGATCACGTTCTTGTCCATGTCATATCCGGCAAGCTGCAGCTTATGGGCAAGATCCCTTTGCGAGAGGTTCTGCTGTCTCCTGAGTTCTATGAGCCGGCTGCTGACCAGATTCTTTTCTCCTGATGATCCTGTTGGTTTTGGCATAGTATCCTCCATTAGTGTCGAAATGTGTCGAGAAGTTTGTCTCACTTTTTGCACCACTACTATTGATTTTAGTAGCATTCCATATTAAAATCGGTTGTAAAAGTGAGACAAAAGGAGGATGCACTATGCAGAAGGAACAGATTTTTGAGAAGATGAACGGATTTCTGGCAGAAGGATCACATTCCCTGCCGGAGCAGGCTGACATTGAGGATGAATTTGCCGAGGGGAAAGAGTGCTGCCTTTTGTATGAAGATGTGTACCAGGCAGGACGTAATCTGTGCGAACGTCTGGGAGAAGATGAGGATGAAGATGTGGAGACTATCCTGAACGGCATGGAGAGGATTACCAAGTTGCTTGCCATGAAGATGTATGAATATGGGAGATGTGGGCGTGGAGCCAGATTTTTGGGGCAGTGATGGCAGATGTAGGTTAGGATTTGCAAGACAGGATAAAAGAGCGATAACTCTGGCATCCAAAGGTGTTCCGGCAGATACGGACACGGAAAGCCGAGGAAGCCCGTAAACACGGTACTTTCGGCACTACATAGGTTCCAAAGTTACATTATTTCCGTGTGCTTTTAAGGGTATTTTTACATTGGCGAGGGTGCGAACGGTTGTTCTGGCGTTCTTTTGCCTGATAGTATGTACTCGTAGGCAAAAGTTGGTTATTATCACGGAAATCCGATGGGAGTTTTCGTGATAATATAAGGGTTTCCGTGATAGTATGCAGATTAATGATGAAAACAGAATGAAATATTGATGAAACGAGGAAAGGGGCTGCTTGATGGCTCCTTTTTTGTTTTTCTAGTAATTCAACCTCTAATTTTTAAAATAAATAAAAAGGATATTGACAATAAATCAAAGAACGTCTATACTGTACTTATTGACTAAGTACGCATATTACAAACAGTACGCATGGAAAGGGGTGAATGAATGGAAATAATCATAAGCAACAGCAGTGACAAGCCTATTTATGAGCAAATATGTATGCAGGTTAAAAATCTGATTATGAACGGAACTTTATCTCCGGGTGAAGCGTTACCGTCCATGCGGGTATTAGCTAAAGACTTGCATATCAGCGTTATTACTGTCCAAAGAGCTTATGAAGATTTGACCCGTGACGGATTTATAGAAACCGTATCTGGAAAAGGGAGCTTTGTTGCAGCACAAAACAAAGAGTTTATTCAAGAAGAACAGTTGCGTGTGGCAGAGGAATTGTTACAAAAGGTTGCGGAAATCGGCAGGGCGCATGGAATCAGTTATGAACAAATGACCAATATTTTGAAGTTGTTTTACGAGGAATAATCAGGAGGCGAATGTATGGAAAAAAACAACATTTTAGTACGGGACTTATGTAAACAGTTTGACGGGTTTTTGTTAGACCATGTTTCATTTCAAGTTCCGAAAGGCAGGATTGTCGGCTTCATTGGCGAAAACGGGGCAGGTAAGAGTACGACCATTAACCTGATACTTGATGAATTAAAGAGGGATAATGGACAGATACAGATTTTCGGTAAGGAAAACACAATTTCCGCTGTCAAAGAGGACATTGGAGTTGTCTTTGATGAGTGCAATTTCCATGACGTATTTAATGTGTCAGATATTGAAAAAATATTATCCGGCGTATATAAGTCGTGGGATAGCAACCTTTACAGACAGTACCTAAAAAAATTCAAAATCCCCGAAAGAAAACAAATAGGCTCTTTTTCAAAGGGCATGAAGATGAAGTTATCCATTATCTGCGCTATGGCGCATAAACCGAAGTTGTTGATTTTAGATGAAGCGACTACGGGGCTTGATCCGGTTGTGCGTGATGAAATGTTAGATTTATTTTTAGAATTTATACAAGACGAGGAATGTTCCATTTTCTTTTCCTCCCACATCACATCGGACATACAAAAGATTGCAGATTATGTAATCTTGATTCATCAAGGCAAGATTATTTTTGAGGAACAGAAAGATGACCTTGTTTATAATTTTGGGATAGTGAAGTGCGGGAGGGAGAAGTTTGCTTCCATTTCCCCGGATGATTATATTATCCACAGGATTACAAATGTGAGCATTGAGTGTCTTGTTCGTGACAAAGAAGCGATAAGGCGCAAATACAAAGATATTGTAGTTGATAATGCAACACTGGAAGATATTATGCTTTTCTACATCAAAGGAGGTGCAGCATGAAAGGATTGATTTACAAAGATATTACACTCTTTTTTAAGAGTATTGACAAAAAACTGGTTCTGATAGCGGTTGGTGCAATTATATTGCTCATGGTTAATACCGGCGTTTATGCGGGGCTGCTTGCTTCTGTAATGCTCGCCATGACAACAGGTATGCAGAATATAATGAGTTTTGCAAGCGATGAAAAGGCAAGCTGGAAAAAATATCAGTTAGCAATGCCTGTAAACGCAGTTTCAGTAGTCGCAGGTAAATATATTTCCGTTATTTGCACTTTGGCAGTCAGCATTGTTGGAAGCATTATATTAAATCTTTTACCCAGTATTGCTTTTCAGAGTTTCAATGTTACTGTTTGGGGAGTGTCTGTTGCTGCATCCCTGATTGTTCCGTTATTATGGACTGAAATCTGTTTGCCATTAACCTATTGGTTTGGTTTCCGTTCTGCGCAGACAATGGGGCTTATTGTAGTAATTCCCATGTTCTATTTTGTCAAATATTTTGAAGATGGGGCTGGATTTTCTGCTATGACAAGTTCTATACTCTCTTATGCTGTCGTGGCAGGAATTGTAGTAGCGGTTCTTTTTATAATCTCAATGATTGTAAGTATGATAGGGTATAGCAGAAAGAAATAATACAGCTATCGATCTATTAGGATGCTTTCAAAGGATAAAAAAAGAGGTGATGCTATGATTAAGGCAGACAGTGCAAAGAGGTATAATCAACTTGCGGTTGAATTATTGAAAAAAACATTTAATGGGTATTATAGGTTGGGGGATAGACTTCCATCAACAAGGGAACTGGCAAAACAGGCTGGGGTGAACCCTAATACAATGCAAAGGGCCTTACAAGTCCTGCAGGATGAGAAAATACTCGTGAAGCAATCAACAACTGGAAGATATGTTACAACAGATATTCAACACCTCAAAAATATCCGGAATAGAATGCTGGAACAAATAAAGCAAAATTATCAGGAAGAAATCAGGTCATATGGAAATGAGTTTGAAAACGGTGGAGCCGTCAATGGAAAATAGATGGTACTCTGCGTTGTTGATAGTTTTGCTGGTAGATGCTAAAAGGGTGCCAGGCCAGTCTGGTTTTGTCAAATAATAAGCTAACCGCCGCAGGTGGCTTGTGAGGCTTATCGGCAAAGTACGGAAAATCTGAAATCTTATATGCAGCGCCAGTGGAGTCTTGTGGGTGGAATGGCTGGCACGTTCAGGTAGATGGCATAAATGGGCTGTCAGGCTCTTTCATTTTGTCCTTTGATATGTTATAATATATTTTTTTTAATAAAACATACAAAAGGAGGAATCATGGAGCAGGTTTCATTGAAGATAGGAGAGCGGCTGAAAGAAATCCGGAATACAAGGCAGCTCACGCTGGATGATGTTGCGGAACTTACTGGCGTGAGCAAGCCCATGTTGGGACAGATTGAGCGCGGGCAGTCCTCGCCCACCATCAACATTTTATGGAAGATTTCAACAGGGCTCAAAATCCCATTATCCTTTTTCTGCAAACAGGAAGAAGCGGAATACATGGTCGCCGGGCTTGATGGGGAAAATGTGATCACGGAGGAAAACGGAGGGATGCGGGCTTACCCGCTGTTTCCCTTTGACCCAGTGAGGAATGTGGAGGTGTTCTATATTGAGTTTGATGCAGGAGTGCGCCATGAATCACTTCCCCATGTGGCGGGCGTGGAAGAATATGTTTTTCTGGTGCAGGGGACGCTGAAAATGGTAATGGGCGGGAAGGAAGTGCTGCTGGAGGAAAAACAGTCAATACGCTTCCGGGCGGATGTTTCCCATGCATACCACAATGTTTCAGATAAAGCCTGCACCGCCTATAACGTGATATTTTATCCGAATAATTAAAGGAGGAAACGGAAAATGTATGAATTGGTTCAGGCCAGTGAGAAATGCTATTACATAAACTGCCCGGCGAAGATAGGCGTCTATGTGGCGGCCAGTGAGAACGTCTATCTGGTGGACAGTGGGAATGACAAAGATGCGGGAAGGAAAGTCAGGCAGATACTGGATAATAACGGATGGCATCTGGCGGCAATCCTGAATACTCATTCCAACGCAGACCATATCGGCGGAAACAAGTATCTGCAGGGGCAGACGGGATGTAAGATTTATTCCAGTGGTATTGAAGCGGCTTTTACAAAATACCCGATATTGGAGCCGTCTTTCCTTTATGGTGGTTATCCGTGTAAGGATTTGCGGCACAAGTTTTTGATGGCGCAGGAGAGCGATGTGACGGATTTTTCAGATGAAAGTTTTCCGAAGGAGATTGAAGTGATACCCTTGCCGGGGCATTTCTTTGACATGGTTGGTTTCCGTATGCCGGATAATGTGGTGTTCCTTGCTGACTGCATCAGCAGCAGGGAGACGCTGGATAAATATGCCGTTTCATTCATTTATGACGTGGAGGCATATCTGAAAACACTGGATATGGTGGAAGAGATGGAAGCGGCCATGTTCGTTCCCGCCCATGCGGAGGCGTCTGTCGATATAAAGGAACTTGTCCGATACAACAGGGATAAGGTACATGAAGTGGCGGAGAAGATTTTGTCTATTTGCAAGGAGCCGATATTTTTTGAGCGTATTTTGCAGGAAGTTTTCAAAGGCTATGGTCTTTCCATGAATTTTGAGCAGTATGTGCTGGTGGGAAGCACGGTGCGGTCTTACCTTTCATGGCTGAAGGATACCGGGAGATTGTCGGCTGAATTTCAGGGCTGTATGCTGCTCTGGCAGAGTGTGTAGTTTTAATAATCCGAAAATGGCTTGTGAGGATTATCGGCAAAGTACAGAAAATCTGAAATCTTATATGCAGCGCCAGTGGAGCCTTGTGGGTGGAATGGCTGGCACGTTCAGGGAGATGGAATAAAATAAAAATAGAATGTGAGATGTGAATATGACGGATTGGTTTACAGTTGAAACGATAGATAAGGACACTTTTGCTATCAGTGAATATAGGCATTGGGAAGAAACTCATTGCTATCTAATATGTGGAACGGAAAAGGCTGTTTTGATTGATACAGGTTTAGGGATTGGCAATATAAAATCGGTTGTGGATAGCCTTACATCTTTACCTGTTATGGCAGTCACCACCCATGTTCATTGGGATCATATCGGTGGGCATAAATATTTTGAGAATCTAGCAGTTCATAAGGCAGAGAAGGACTGGTTATCGGTCAGATTTCCAATTCCTTTACAAGTAGTAAAAAGAAATCTGATGTGTGAACCATGTGATTTCCCGAAAGATTTTATACTTGATGATTACCAAATTTTCACGGGGATGCCGCAGCAGGTTTTGCATGATGGGGATTGTCTGGACTTAGGAAACAGGAAATTAAAAGTTATCCATACTCCCGGACATTCACCAGGACATTGCTGTTTTTATGAGCCGGATAGGAAATATCTGTTTTCCGGCGACTTAATATATGAGGGATGCCTTGATGCATTTTATCCGTCCACAGACCCACAACTATTTAATAAATCTGTGAGAAAAATACAGAATCTAAGTATAAATCGGATTTTGCCCGGACATCATCGGTTGAGTATAACTGTTGATATAATTGGCAGGATAGAAAGTGGATTCAGCAAGTTAGCCGATAAAGGGAAACTGAAACAAGGGAATGGTGTATTTGACTTTGGAGATTTTAAGATACATATTTAATAATATGAAATACAAAGACTGCCGCACTATGGACTTCATCTACCATATGCGGCGGTCTGCTTTTTTCCCAGGCCGGCCGGGCGGCCTGATAAGGGAAATTACTTGGAAAGCGGGGGATTTGTATCTGCAAAATGAACCAATCCCCATGCACTATTTCTCATATGGGTTCTTGTAATCAGGGCAGAGGTATGTCTCGCTCCATGCCATCATCGTCTGCAGGACGGGGATGAAGCTCTCCCCAAACTCGGTGAGCGAATATTCCACCTTCGGCGGGATTTCTTTGTAAATTTCCCGATGGAGGAACCCGTCGCTTTCCAGTTCCCGGAGCTGCTTGGTGAGCGTGGACTGCGTGATGCCGTCAAGGCGGCGCATCAGTTCCCCGAACCGCTGGACTCTGTAAAAGGACACATACCATAAAATTAGGATTTTCCATTTGCCGCCGATCACGGACTGGAGCCTGCTCATAGGGACGCAGCGGGCAATGGTTTCCTCGTTGTTGAATTTGTTTTCAGCCATTTCATTCCACCTCTTTCCCATGAGTATATCCCGGCAGTGGAAAAAAATCAAGATACGGTTATTTTTGACAGATAGTATACTTTTTATCAAAAGTATGAAAAAATATACTACCGACTAAAAAAGACAGTACTTGATTTCATGGAATTTTAGAGGTAATTTAGTGCAAAAGAGGAAAGACTTAAGGAGGAATGAATGATGCACTATACAGGAACCATATGGAGGCCGCCCTATGAAGCATCGTCCCTGCTGCTGGAAGTTACTGCGGGCTGTACGCACCACAGATGCAAGTTCTGTACGCTTTACGCAGACCTGCCCTTCCAGTTCAGGATGTCACCGATGGAGGATATAGAGGCGGATCTGAAAGAGGCACAGAAGATGTACCGCTCTTTTTTCGGGAGGAAGGTATCCCGCACTTTCCTGACAGGGGCGAACCCGTTCGTGCTGAACTATGACAG
>CAJTPM010000045.1 GCA_910578085.1 uncultured Lachnospiraceae bacterium
AGCTGCTGCAGATTCTCCGGGCGTATCATCCCCATAACGCGCTGTATGGTATCGTGAGACGGAACTCCATTCTTCAATTCGATATACTGTCTCAGATACTCCTCATTCCACAGTGCAAAATCTGCGATCTGCTCCCATGTGTCCGCATTGGCAAGAGTTGCAAAAAGCACAATGATCAAAATATCCTTTACACTGTGGCGTACTTTTCTGTGCTGCCTGACATCCTCGATGATCTCCATCCATTCCAGTAACTGCTCCATATCACCATCTCCGTTTTTATTTCCATTATAACGGATAATGGAGCAGTTTGTTCACATTTTATTTACTCATGCGTTTGTCGTGGCTCTCTTTCTTATCCAGAACAGCAACAGCACAATACTGATTCCCATCAGAAAATAATGGGTATCCTACCGCACCCTCGCAAGCTTATTTATAAAATAAAAGTTCTTACTTTCGTCTTCCGAATAAAACCGCTTTGCCAGTGTTTCAAAATGCCTGCGCCCGACGGTCTTATCTTTACTTTTCTCCATCACTTCCCGGAAGGCCTCAAAATATTCCTCCACCCGTTCTTCGCCCACCAGGGACAGCATGCCGATAAAGATCTGTCTTGCGTCTGCCTCCCACTGATACTCTTTCGTGATGGGAAAACTGTCAAACCCCGGCCGTCTCTCACGCTCCTCCAGCACAAGGTTTCCATCATACGCCGTTTTCCTGTCAAGTCCCAGACGCTCATACTGCTCCACCGGAGCATCGCTTAACTCCATCATACGAAGCAGGGCCTGTATCATCTCCGCCTCCAGGGCCGGATCATCCAAAGGCTTTAACTGCTCCGGATCCTCCCGGAGATCAAACAGGAAATTCCCGTACTGGAAGGAATTGCAGAAAGTAGCGTTGGCAAGCCTGCCCGGAACCGGGATCTTCATCAACCGCGCTCCCTTTGTAAAGGAAAAGGGCCCGCAGATCTCCATCTTTTCCAGTTCCTTCGGTCCAAACATGGTATCCTGATGAGTCGGCATCAGCGTATACTCGTACAAAGGCGTATTGCCGACGGAGGCCGAAGCCCTCATATAGAGATATCTTCCATCCGTGATATTGACAAAGGAGCCATGGAAACCAAAGAGCGCATAATCCCTGATCTTTTCGTCCGACATAAGCACCGGCCTCAGAGATTTTCCCTGCATCTCCGGCGCAGCCTTAATTCCGAAAAAGTCAAGCAGCGTCACCGGGATATCAATGCTCTGGCAGAGCGCTTCCCGCCTTTCCCCTCTGACAGGAACCTGCGGATCCCACAGGAAAAACGGCGTATTAGCCAGTTCATTATAGCAGGGCATTACAGACTTGGCCCACCAGTCTTTCTCGCCCAGCAGAAAACCATGATCCGTATTCACAACCAGCATCGTATCTTTCCACATATCATGGGCATCCATGAAGTCCAGCACTCTTCCCAGATTCCTGTCGCACTGCGACAACACTGCGGCATACCGCCTGCGTATATGCTGCACCTGTTCCTCAGTTTCCGTAACAGGAGCATAAGGCGGCCAGTCAAAATGAGGCCCTGTGTAATCCGGATCGCAGTCCTGTTCGACATCAAACGGCTCATGGGGCGAAAAGGTCTCGATCTGCAAAAACCAGTTATCCTTCCCCGCATTTAACTGAAGAAATTCCAGCCCGTCATCAAACACACTGTCCATGGGCCACTTGCCTCTCTGTCTGTAAAGTTCCCGGTTGCACCAGTTATTTCTCCACCACTCGGGATGGGTAAATTCGCGCATGGTGGGCACATGTTCCGGAATCTCCGGATCATCCGAACGTAACGCCCAGGGATCCGCCTCCTGCCCTCTCTTGCACTCCCAGCTGGAGTACATCGTATGATAAGTGCAGCCCCCGGTCTCCCAGTAATGCCCATGGTCGCTGACAAGCCTCGTAAAAATGCCATGCTCTTTTAAAATCTGCGGCATGGAGTTGTCAAAGGGCTCCATTGGTCCCCAGCTTCTGTGCAGAAAGCTGTAGCGCCCTGTCTGGAGATCCCTGCGGGCAGGCATACAGGGCAGACTCCCCGCGTAAAAGTTATCAAAGCAGGCAGTTTTTTCCGCCAGTCTCCTAAAATTCGGCGTCTCAGTAAAGCTGCATCCATAGGGTTCCAGAAACCGGCGGTTCAACGAATCAAACATAACCATAATCGCCCTCATGATCACATCTCCTCCTTCCGTCCTTTTTTCAGGTGGCGCAGTGCATTCACCGCCGTAACCACCGGCACCAGTACCGCTATGGCAAACAGAACCGTCCCTACTGACATTCTGAAAGCGCACTCCGCAAAGCTGCCGTAATAGACGATGGATCTGCGCAGATTTTCCTCCACCATACCGCCCAGGATCAGCCCCAGGATCAACGGCGCAGTGGGATACCCGTTTTTATCAAGGACATAGCCCAGGATCAAAAAGCCTATTGTATAGTACAGGTCAAATGCATTGGAATTCAGGCAAAAAATTCCTGTAATACAAAAGGCGGCAATGTAAGGCATCAGATACATTTTCGGAACGCTCAGGATCTTCGCCATGATCCCCAGCGTCGACGCCTGATAAAGGAACATGAAAATATTAGCAATAAATACGGCAAAGATGATCGTGCGGAACAAAACCGGCTGATCCATGCTGAGTTTCGGCCCCAGGGCGATCCCCTGTACGACCAGGGCGCCCATCATCACCGCTGTAGCGGTATCTCCCGGCACAGAAAGAGACAAAAGAGGAATTAGTGCCCCGCCTGTTGTGGCATTATTGGCAGCTTCCGCTGCAACCACCCCTTCCTCACAGCCTTTTCCGAACTCTTCCGGTGTTTTAGAGGCCTTCTTTGCCGCCGCATAGGATACCATGGCGGCAGGGCCTCCTCCCAGCCCGGGAAGAATACCGATCACCGTCCCGATAACAGAAGAACGCAAAAACGCGCGGATATATTTTTTGATGCTCTGAAAATCCAGCATATGAAAAAACTTTCTATCCACTTTTTCCACCACCGGAATCTCCCGCATTCTGGCCGCGTTATTGACGATCTCCGGCAGAGCAAAAACGCCGATAACCACTGCCACCAGAGCAAATCCATTCCTCAGATGAGCGCTCCCGAATGCATAGCGGTACGCCACGCCGTCGATAGGACTTTGTCCCACACAGCACGCCAGAAGACCGATCCCCAGTGAAATACAGCCCTTGACCATATTGCCCTTTGCCAGAACAGTGACCAACGACAGTGCTAAAATACTTGCCCCAAAATATTCCCAGGGGCCAAAGGTAAGCGCAATCTTTGAAAGAAGCGGCGCAAGGATCAACAGCATCACGGAACTGAAAATCCCTCCAAAAAAGCTGGCGAAAGCGCCGATGGTCAGGGCTCTTGTCCCTTCGCCTTTCTGTGCCATCGGGTATCCGTCAAAAACCGTCGCCACGGCGGCAGCCGTTCCCGGTATCTTCAAAAGTATCGCGGCCACAAGCCCTCCTGAAACACCTCCCATATAAATTCCCATGAGCAGGCATACCGAGGGAACCGGATCCATGATCATGGTGATCGGAAGCACCAGGGCAATGGCGATAGGCGTATTTAACCCCGGTATGGCCCCAAACACATTTCCCAGGACAACCCCCGCCAGAATTAACAGCAGACTGGTGGGATTCAGTATATTTTGCAGAACCTCTACAAACATTATTTTACTCCTTCCTTATCGTATTTCTGTAACAGCAGGCTGTATTTCCCTGATTATCCCGGTTTCTAACCGACAATGCCTGACCAGATCGTACCCTGCGGCAAAGCGATGTGGACCACTTTCGCGAAAAAGAAATAACAGCCAAACGCAAATGCCACCACCACTGCATTTCGAGTCACAATAGACCGTACGCTTCCGAAGTTGTCCCTGGTAATTTTATAAAATACATTTACCGCAATCAAAAGAAACAGCATGGTCGATACAAGATAGCCGACATATTTAAAAAGAACAATATAGCCTGTCAGGGAAAGGAGAAAAAACAGGCGGCTTCCCCGAAACAGTTCTCCAAATACAAACTGCCTGTTATCCTTATTTTTTATCACCTGAATCCCGCGAAATATGATAAAACACGCCAAAAAAACAATTACAATCCGGGGCCAGAACGCCGCCCCGCCAGATGTATCCAGGACGCTGGTCTTAAAGTCAAAGCTCATACCGTAAAGCACTCCACATACTGCCAAAGCCAGCGCCAGAAAAACTAATTCTCCCATGTTTTCCTCCCTTTCTATTCCAGTACCGCTATGCATCGCTTTTTGCGATGCATTGGCCTCGTCCAGTACAACTTCTGACAAAATCGATTTCCGGCCGCTGAAATTCGCGTCCGTAAATCGATTTGTGCACTGTCAGGCCACTTGCTGTCAAAACAGGTTATTCCAAAATATCTGCAACCGCTTCATTTGTCTGTTCCTGCGTGTCCGCGCAGATCTGTGCATAAACCCCCGGATCCTCGCAGCGCGCTCCATATCCCAACGCATTCAGCTCGGCAATACATTCCGGATCTTCGGAACAGGTTTTGATCAGATCCGCATAATACTGTACGACCTCCGCATCGGTTCCCACGGGCATCCACATGCCGAAGGACTGGAGCAGATAGTCAAAATCTGAATATCCAAGAGACGCCGCCGAGGGCAGATCCTCAAAACCGGGAATCACCGTATCTTCTTTGGAAAATGCCATCAAAAGACGGAAATCACCAGACTCCACATACTGAGACAAATTCCCCACCCCGTCAATATAAGCATCAATCCGGTTGCTCATCAGCTCGGTCGCCTTTGTATCAACCCCAATATCTACCATTTTAAAAGAGATCTGTTCCTTCTCCTGAATAGCTAAAGCCGCCAGCTGGGGGAGTGTGCCGGAAACAGTACCCATGCGGATCGTATCCGGGTTTTCTCTGACAGCAGCAACAAAATCTTCATACGTTTCATAGGGTGAATCTGCATTTACCACTAATGCTACCCAGGAATCACACCACATTGTCACGGGCGTAAAATCTTCATAGGTGAAATCAGCGTTGCCAAGGGCTGCCTGCAGATAATACCCCACCGGCACATGCAACAGCGTATAGCCATCCGGCTCCATCGACTTTACCTGCTCTGCCGCAACCTGACCACCGGAACCGGTAATATTGCTGACAACCACATTCACCCCCGCATACTTCGACATATACTTCGCCACAATTCGTGCAGGAATGTCCGCTGTACCCCCGGCATCAAATCCCACAATAAAAGAAATATCCTTTTCCGGGGTAAATTTTGCCTCTTCCCCCAAAGGGGCCTGATCCGCTTCCTCATTTTCCGTTTCTGCCGTCTGCTCTTCCACTTCCAGTTCCAAAACCTCCGTTTCCTGCGTTTTCTGCTCCGCCTCGCTGCCACAGGCGCAAATATTTAAGAGTAATACAAACGTCAATAATAATACGGTCACTTTTTTTATCATTTTTTTCATTTACCTTTACCTCCATGTGTGCTGTTGATTTTACAATTTCCTTTTTATTGCCGCAAAGCAAACTCGCAATACGGACAAATCTGTCATTTCATGATCTCTCTAACTTCTTTATTCCCTCCTCTCTCTAAAATTATTCCCCAAAATGAAGCGCTTCATTTTTATCAAAAAAAATTATATTTTGCTGACGGTGTCTCTCTTTTCCATATATCCTTTAATAAAAATTTTACGTTCTATCTTCTCAGCTTCCCCATTTGTAATCGCCAGGAACATATCTGTTGCCTGTTTTAACAGACTTTTAAAATCACGATTGAAAGTAGTCAGCTTTTTGGGCGTTATATAATCAGAATAATACTTTCCGAAACCAACGATAGACACGTCTTCCGGCACCCGCACTTTATGATGTATGCAGGCGCTGTAAATTCCAATCGCCATGGCATCGTCCCGTGCAAGAATCAGCTGAGGCAGATTTGAATTCCGGATCGCCTCTTCAGCATAACGGTATCCGATAGCCACTTCATCTTCAGACGTGCTCACTGCATCTACCATATTGCATTCCACTCCCATCCTGGCCGACCATTTAATAATCCCCCTGCGCCGGTCTCTGATGGAAGAGATCTCCCTGTCCTTCAGATCTAAAAATGTAACACTTCTGTGGCCCTGTTCATATACATGCCGGATGATCTCCTCTGCGGCATAATCATTGTCCACAACCGTAAAAGGAATATCCACATCTTCCAGATATCGATTGATAAATATAATACGGTCTTTCATCTGTTCGGAAAGACGTTTAAAATATCCTCTGTTCTCTGACGAATACGGCATAATAAACAGACAGTCCACCTGACTGCTCAGCATATTCTCACATTGATTGATCTCTTCCCTTGCAGAATTCTGGGAAGTTGAGAGCATGATCCGGTAGCCTCGGGAACGCGCAAATTCCTCCATATAGCTGAAAATCTCTGTTTCTCTCACATCGTTAATGGAAGGAACTATAACGCCCAAAAGCCCTGTCTTATCAGAGGCCAGAGCCTTTGCCTGATAATTGGGCCGGTATTCCAGTTTTTCAATAGCCATCTTTACTTTTTCAACATTTTCTTCCTTAACAGTCCCTTTTCCATTTATCACATTTGAGATCGTGCCAAAGGAAAGTCCTGTAAGTTTCGCTATCTGTTTATAGGAAGCCATGCGTCAGTCTCCTCTGTTCATTAAATGAAGCGCTTCATTTCTATTTAATTCATTATATCCTTCTCCTATATTTTCTGTCAATTGATAAATATCACAATTATTTATCGCCCTTTTTGTACACTTTCACTGAATATCGGAAAAATAAAATACCGTGGAATAGAATCTCCAGGTAACAGTTCCAGAGCGCCAACTTGCCTGTGTTGTTTCTTCATGCTAAAATAATATGAAATTTATACGTTGCAATGATTCTGCTGCACAACGTGCAAAAAAGTAAAACCTTTTCCGTACAGCATAGAACACATAAAACAGGAGGACAATTATGTTATCATTCACTTGCGACTACACCCAGGGCGCGCATCCGAAAATTTTGGAGCGCCTTCTTGAAACAAACATGGAAAAACTTCCCGGCTATGGAAACGACCATTACTGCGAAAGCGCAAAAGAAAAGATTAAGAAGGCCTGCGGATGCCCTGACGCCGAAGTCTGGTTTCTGACAGGGGGAACCCAGACCAACGCCACAGTCATTGATTCCGTGTTACAAAAATATGAAGGCGTCATCTCCGCCCAGACAGGGCATATCAACGCCCACGAGTCCGGCGCCGTGGAATTCACCGGCCACAAAGTGTTAACCCTCCCCGGCCACGAAGGCAGGATACGGGCCGAAGAGCTGGAAACGTTTCTCAAAACCTTCTGGGCGGACGGCAGCCATGAGCACATGGTATTTCCGGGCATGGTCTATCTCTCCCATCCTACGGAGTACGGAACCCTCTACACAAAGGCGGAACTGGAGGCCATCTCCGCCATCTGCAGAAACTATGAGATCCCGCTGTATCTCGACGGCGCAAGGCTGGGCTACGGTCTGATGAGTTATGATACGGACGTGACACTGCCCATGATCGCACACCTCTGCGATATCTTCTATATCGGCGGCACAAAAGTGGGGGCTCTCTGCGGCGAGGCTGTGGTATTCACCAAAAAGAATGCGCCCCGCCACTTCCTCACTCTGATCAAACAGCATGGGGCACTCCTGGCGAAAGGACGCCTGACCGGCATCCAGTTCGACACACTGTTTACCGACGATCTGTATTTTCAGATCAGCAGACATGCCATCGAAATGGCGGAACTTCTGAAGAAGGGGTTTGCGGAGAGAGGATATTCCTTTTTCTTAAATTCTCCGACGAATCAGCAGTTTATTATTTTAGAGAACGGGAAACTGGAAGATCTTCAGAAAAAGGTCGCCTTTGAGATCTGGGAGCCCTTTGATAAAGAGCATACCGTTGTGCGGTTTGCCACAAGCTGGGGGACGACAAAGGAAGAGATCGAAGAGCTGTTTAGCTTTCTTTGATGTAGCGCATATTTCCTTTGGACGCCTCTGTGCAATCGGGCAGGGAAGGCTTTTTCCCAGCTCGCCACGCAGCCTGCGTACTGCATGAGCAGCTGTCTTCTTTTTGCAGACCTGCGCATAAAAATAGTATCGCCAGACAGCGACGCTTTCAGAGATATGCTCAGGCATATTAAATTATGCCGCATTCTCCTGGAATGATCTACACTGTCACAATTTTCTGTATAAAGAGCCACAGGGCAGGCAGCATACTCTTTTTGCTGCTTTTCCTGTGCCATCCTGTCATTCCTTCTTCTTCATCCATCCCTGCGTCCCCACAAAATACAGGCATCCAGCCACCGTGATCAAGCCAAAGATCCAAAACATCAGCGGCGAAAAAACGAATTCATACAGCTCCGGTATCATATTGGAAAGAAAAATAACCGCGTTTCCCAGCCCGTGAAACAGCACCGGAGCAAAGAAGCTGTCAAAATAATAGTAAACGCCGGCGATCAGCACCCCTAGAATAAATGCGTATACCCCCTGCACGATATTGCCGTGGTAGACCGCAAATAAAAATGCGCTCGTCACCACCCCGAAGGCCACCCTGTCCTGGGTACGGCGAAGTCTGTTGTATAAAAGGAATCGAAACACCACTTCCTCCACCACCGGCGATATGACTGCGTAGAGAAATAAGCCCATCCCTGCCGACACCCCATACTGTCTTTGCGCCGTCTCCTGAAAAGCAGCGGAATGTCCCGCCAAACCCGACAGGCTTATCAGGGTATTAAAAAAAACGATGGAAGCGACGGCAAAAACCGCTAACGCCAGATAGCGCAAAACCGGCCTCACGCTGTCCGCACTTTTTTGCTCTCCCTCATTTTCCTGCTGCGCCGTATCCTCTCCCCGCTTTCTTTTTTCCTTCCTCTGTTCTTCTGCTTCCTCCCCGATCAGTGGAAAAAGCGCCGCCATACCGCCGAGCATGGCGATCCCTTTCACCAGAGGACTCCCCTCCTCCATCAGAAAATCTATCCCGCTTTCTGCAAGCAGTGTCCCCACCACCATACGGATCAGATAATATCCCACATAATAAATGACAAGCGGCCTGATCAATACCCAGATCGCAGGCATTCCACGTTTCATAGCATTATTGTCCTTTCCTGCTGCCATATATTTACGGCAGTTTTTCTCTGCACAGCGTTTCCACTTATAATCATAGCGTTACACAACGTCAAAGTCAACACACGTTTTTCTTGACATCCACTTCCTCTTCTTTTATACTGAGAAAAAGTCAACAATCATACACTTTGCTAGGGGAGCGAATGCTGAGACTGGCGGATGTGCCCGAAAATGCGCACATCTACCTAACCCTTATCACCTGAACCGGATAATACTGGCGTAGGGAAGCATGTTGGAATCATAACGGATGTTATCATCAGATGGACTGACCATGAGACATCCGCGGCACATTCCTTTCCAATATCCTTCCTCCTGGCAAATCACAAAGGAGGTTTTTTTATGTCTTTTTTTGCAACAGAAATCATTGATCAGAACGGAAGTTACTTTAATCTCACCCCGGCCGGCTACGGCCTTTTGGTGGCTGTTATGCTCTTACTTTTACTCGGCGCATGCTACCTATCCGGCAGGAAACAGGAGAAACAGGGAAAATCGTCCATCAGCACAAAGCAACTTGCCTTCTGTTCTGTGGCCATCGCCCTCGGTATGGTCACTTCCTGCCTGAAACTGTTTGACGCCCCCTACGGCGGCTCCGTCACGTTGTTCAGCATGCTGTTCATCTGCCTGATCGGCTACTGGTTCGGCTTAAAAACCGGCCTGATGGCTGCCTGCGCCTACGGTATTTTACAGCTGATCGTGGACCCCTATATTATCAGCATCCCCCAGATGCTCACCGACTATCTCTTCGCCTTCGGTTCTTTAGGGCTCTCCGGTCTCTTCTCCGGCAAAAAACACGGGCTGCTCAAAGGATATCTGTTTGGCGTACTGGGGCGGTTCTTTTTCACGTTCCTCTCCGGCATGATCTTCTTCGGCGCCTATGCCGCAGACTGGGGGATGAGCATTCCGGTTTACTCTTTCGCCTACAACGGATCCTATATCGGGGCGGAGGCTGTGCTGACGATTATTATACTGGCGATTCCCGCCGTACAGAAAGGGCTGGCAAGTATTAAGACACTGGCAAACAGCTGACGGCTCTGTGACGGCATCTTAAAACAGCGAAACTGGCGGCAGATCTGTCCACATTGGATCCGAACCGATCTGCCGCCACATTTTCATAACACTAACTCCACACAAAATTCTCTTTGCCTGCGCCCAGTTCAAAATGATATTTCACAAGCCCTGTATCAATGCCGGAAAAAGCGCCTGCATCATATCTAATTGATACTTTGTTCCCGGAACCTGTTATCCAAAATGCCTGTTTTCCCAGAGCTGTCGGCGCTAAAAGGGCGGCATCAATCCCCTGCCTGAACCATTCAGGGGCCTCGCCTTCATAGTCTGACACCTGTTTTGCCGACTTGCTTTTGTGGGGCGCCCCCTGCGTCTGTCCATATCCCACAACTACCACACCCGCCACTCTGCTGTCCGGACACATCTCCGACACCGCCTTTCTGTTGAAGGTGCCGCCGATCCACCAGGTATTAAGCCCAAACGTCTGCGCATACAGCATTAACTCCGCGCTGCAGTACCCCAGCTTTTCATCCGTATCCGGCGCATCCGGCCCGGCCATAATAAAATAATTCCGCACTCCCTTTGCCAGAAACAGTCTGATGGCCCCGGGGAGCGCGTTTATATCCTCCGTTTTCAGGGCGATGGAAAGCCCATGGGTTTCATTGATTTTATCTATACATTGCTGCAGCTGCCCTGTAATTTCCGCAGAGAGCGGCCTGTCTGTGTATCTGCGGACCGTATGTCTTTGCCGCATGGCTTCTTTTAAATCCATGCTGTTTCACGCCTCCCTCATATACCTGCTGCCCATCAACTCATCCTTCGCCACGCTGATCGCCTTTTCCACACTTCCCTCCTCAAAGGGATTCGAAACGCCCGCATAGCGCAGCGTCTCCAAATAGCTCATGCTGCCGCCGCATTTGCACAGATTCAGATAATCCTTCCATGCACTTTCGTGATCTTCTCTTTCCTTTTTCTTAAATTCCATGGCGCCCATGGTGGTCAGCGTATAGTTGATATAATAGAACGGATAGAGGAATATATGGATCTTGTGGTACCACCATCCGCCTCTGTCAAAAAAGTCGTCCGGTTCATACGTCCGCCAGGGCATATATTTTTCCTCCAGCTTTTTCCAGGCAAGCGTCCTCTCCTTTGGCGTCAGGCCGGGATTCGCATAGCAAATATGCTGGAACTCATCCACCGCCACGCCGAAGGGCACAAAGGTGACTGCCTCCTGCAGATGGGCAAAGAGGAACTTCTCCGCCCCATCCCCGAAAAAGCGCTCCGCGTAAGGATAGGCAAACTGTTCCATGGACATGGAATGGATCTCCGCAATATCGGTGGATTCCGAATAGTAATCTGAAAGAGGCTGACTGCGCATGGCCATGAAGCCTGCGAAAGCGTGGCCCAGCTCATGCGTCAGTACCCCCATATCGCCGATGGTCTGATTAAAACAGGAAAACACAAAGGGCGCCTGGTACCGCTGTAAATCAGTCATATAACCTGTGGCCGCCTTGCCCGGCTTATTTTTCAGATCCATCAGTTCATGTTGTATCATAAAGTCGATGAACTCTCCTGTCTCAGGGCTCATCTCGTGATACATTTTCGCGGCTTCCCTCACCATAAAATCATCATCGCCGGCAGGCACTGCATTGCCGTCCGGAAAGATCCGTTTTTCATCGTAAAAGGCCAGCTTCTCCACGCCGAGACGCTTTGCCTGAGCCTCGTAAAGCCTTTCACAGATCGGCACGATCACAGTGCGGACCTGTTCTCTGAAAGATTCCACCTCTTTCTGTCCGTAATCGGTGCGTCCCTGCTTCATATAGCCCACCGGAATATAATCTTCATAGCCCAGGTTGCGCCCCATCTCATTTCTTATGCTGAGTAACTCCTCCCAGATCTCTTCCAGTCTTTGCTCGTTTTTATGATAGAAATCAGAGTATGCACGGACTGCTCCCTTCCGCACCTCCCGGTCTTCGTGTTCAAAATATTTCTGCACACCGAACAGATTCAGCACTTTTCCGTCAAAGGAAATCTCCGCTGTGGCCATCATTTTCTCATATTCACTGGCAAGCTTCGCCTCCCGCTGCATAAGTGGAATGTTGGCCTCACAGAACGCCTTTTTCTCCAACTCCTTCTGCGCCAGATATTGCCTGCCGTATTCTTTCTCAAAATCCGCCCGGAAAGGGCTGTTCATCAACGCCTCGTCCACCGCCAGAAGACACGGCATGATCGTTGGAAAAGTCTCCTCGATGTACTCGTTTTCGCCCTCATAAAATTTATCCCGGGTATCCAACGTATGACGGATCGAGGCGATGGTCACATCCGTAGAAAAATCCTTTTTCTTCCCGTCAAAGGAAAGTAACGCCTCTTTTACCTCCGCATAACTGCCTGCGCTCTCAATGCGCTCTTTCGTTTTCTCCGCAAAGGCTGCAAATTCCTGGAAATCCGGCCTTTTATATTCCAATGTAGAAAATGTAAACTGTTCTGTTTTCATATATACTCCTTATAATATAGCTTATCGTAACTTGCAGCGCAAGTTACGATAAAAGGCGCGTATTATGCGCCGCAAATCTAATGACAGGAAGCGTTCTTTGCTTCCTGGAATATACAAATTCCCATGAAGTGAAATCATCTTCACTTCATCATTCGCTTAGCATGATTACACAGGCCTTACTTTATGCTTCCAGTCTGTATATCAGCATATCCTTTCTCCAGTTTGGCATCCATTTGTGCATCGGAAAGCACACTGGCATCAGGCAGTCCTGTCGCAGGCATTTTTACCTCAAAAGGTTAACCTTTCTCTGCAGTATTTCAGAAAGGACAAGCCATTTTCCCATGACCGGTCCTTTCCCACGGTACAAGGGCTCATAACAGCCTTATAACGATTCCTGAATTCCGTTATCTCCCCATCAGCAGGTTGCCCCGCCCTTCACCTTCTTCTGCAAAACAGCCGCCTTGTCAATAGCGCCGGAAAGCAGTTTCTCATTGACATAGTCGAAACCCAGCCGGTTTACGGTGTCGGCAAAGCGCTCACCGGAGATACCCTCGTCCCGGAACAGAAGGATGGCCCGCTCTACCACATCGATCACTTCCTCCTCACTCGTAAAGATCTTCGTCAGCGGAATGCCATGAGCCACCTTCTTGCCCCAGCGTCCGCCGATATAGACACGATACCCCTCGGTGTACTCTTCTAACGCCCCGAAAGGACATTTGCCCCTGCAACGGCCGCAGTTGTTGCAGGTCTCCGGATCGATGTTGATCTTACCGTCCACCAGTTTTGCCGTTTTAATCGGACAGCTCTCCTCGATCTGACACTTCTTGCAGCCCCGGCATTTCGCGTAATCCACCATCGGAACCCGCTGGCCGATGATACCCAGATCGTTGAGATCCGGTTTGACACAGTTGTTGGGACAGCCGCCCACGGCAATCTTGAACTTGTGAGGCAGCGTCACGCCGTGATAGCCCACAAAAAACTTCTCATGCAGCTTTTCGGACAGATCAAAGGTATCGATCAGACCGTACTGACAGGTGGTGCCCTTACAGGATACTACCGGGCGCACCAGAGAACCCGTACCGCCGGTGGTCAGGCCATGCTCGCCCAAAAAATCAATCAGAGGCTGTATTTTCTCGTATTTAACACCCTGGATCTCCAGGGTCAGCCTGGTGGTCATGGTAACCGCTCCGGTCCCGAATTTCTCGGAAGCCTCGGCAATGGTCCTATGCTCCTCGGCGGAGATCTTTCCGTTTCTGGTGATCACACGCACATTGAACACGTCGGGGTAGCGTTTATCCTGCAGACAACCCAGCCCTTTCACGCGCTTGATCTCCTCCGGCGGAATGACGCCGCCCGCAAACTGTATTTTCACTGTGTTGAAGGCAGCGCCGCCTTCCAGTACTCTGGTATTCGTATAGCCGTAGGCTTTCAGCCGGTTCTGCAGAAAATAGCCGCGTTTTCCTCTGGCGCACACAAGCAGCAGTTTTTCCTCTTTCCCCAGACCTTCCACAGAGCCGGTGACTTTACTCAGGTTCACCCACTTTGCGCCGGGGATCGTCGCCGCGGGATGGGCGTCGATGACCTGATAACCTCTCGCCTTCCCTGCCGCATATTCCGCGGGAGTGAAGGTTTCGAAAGCGCCGGACATCTTGTTTTCCAGAATATAGCAGGCCTGCACAAAAGGATGGATGGCTGTGGAGAAGGGCGGTGCGTAGGCGAAATCCATGGTGTCGAAATCCTCCACCGCCAGGCCCGCTGAGATGCCTGCCACGGCGATATCTACCATTTTATCCACACTGCCTGCTCCCGCCACCTGGATGCCTAACAGCCTGTGGGTGTTTTTGTCGGCGATCAGTTTGGTGACAAAGGCAGCTGCATCGGGATAGTAGTGGGCTTTATCATCGGTGACACAGGTGACGCTCACGGCATCGAATCCTGCTGCCAGAGCCTGCGCCTCGGTGAGGCCGGTGCGGCCGGCATTCAGCCCTTCCGCCAGTTTCACCACGCCGGTGCCAAGACACCCACCGTAAGGAACGCTTTGTCCGCTTATGCCTTTTGCTAACAGACGGCCGGTGATGTTGGCCGTGGAGCCCATGGCGGACCACTGTCCCTTGCCTGTGATGCGGTTGTGAACCTGGGCGCAGTCGCCCACAGCGTAAATATCCGGCAGATTTGTCTTCTGATATTCATCCACAAGAATGGTTCCCTTAAACAGTTCCAGACCGGAATCCTGCAAAAATCCGGTGGCCGGACGCACGCCGATGGCCAAAACCACCGCATCGCCCTCGAATGTGCCAACGTTTGTGCGGATCCCTGTCGCCTTTTCGCTGCCCATCACTTCCGTAAGGCCCGCGCCTGTGACAATGCGGATCCCGCCGCTCTGCAGTTTACGGCGCAGATAGTCCGCCATCTCCTCATCAAACAGGTTCGGCATGATCTGACTGGCCATATCCACCACCGTGACTTTCAATCCTTTGGCAGAGAGATTTTCGGCGATCTCGAGACCGATAAAGCCGCCGCCCACCACCACCGCGGAACGGCACTTATTTTCGTCTATATAATCCCGCAGACCAATGGCGTCATCCGGGGTGCGCATGGTAAAGACACCGGGCAGCCCGGTGCCTGCCACATCAGGGACGAAGGGCACTGCGCCGGTGGCAATGACCAGTTTATCATAGGAGACCGTCTCGCCGTTTGCGAAAGAGACGGTCTTTGCAGCCGCATCGATCCCCACGGCCTCCATCTCTGTCTTTACTTCCACGCCGGTCAGTCCGGTATATTTCGCAGGCGTGTTAACGATCAGTTCATCACGGCTTTCAATACTGCCGCCCACATAGTAGGGCAGGCCGCAGCCGGCATAGGAAATGTCCCGGCTTTTCGTATAAATGGTGACTTCCCCGCTGCGGTCAAGGCGCATCAGCTTTGCGGCGGTTTTGGTGCCGGCGGCAACCCCGCCGATGACAACAATATTCATAAAGTGCTCCTTTCTTTTCATCGGTTTTTTATCGGATTCTACTATATTAAATATAATATAGGGGGTATTGTAAAGTCAATAGATGGTGGGGTGCTTTCGTGATAATCAGGCGGCCGCCCAGATGAAAACAAATGGCCCACCATTATGAATTGCTGCTTTTCCATATTCTTAGAGTAATATGCGATATGAACACAAAAAATGTACTATCATTCTCAAATGATTTCAGAATCCCACTTTGGCTTTTTAAAATATTCAAAAGATACTCAAAAGATAGAACTATTCTAAAATGGGCATTCTTACTATCTTTTGAGTATCATTTGAATATTTTAAAAAGATACTCAAAAGATAGTAATTCTATTCTTTCGTTTTAAGATTGTTTAACGCAATTTGAAGCTGTGTTATTTTCTCATCTGCTGTTTCCCTAATTGCATACTTCGTTGTCGGTCCGTTTCCAATCTTCTGTACCAGCTTCTTCTCATCTAATATATCCAGCCACTTTCTGACCTTATAGTCTGACAGGCCAATCTCTTCTCGAATTTTTGAAACAGACATTGGCATATCACTTTTTAAAATAACTCTTAAAATAATTTTTGCTTCTTCGTCCAGTTCAGGATAGGAATCAGCAAAATCTATATTCCATATTCTCAAGTCTGTTTTTTCAATATCCGTATATATCTCCGGGGTATGCACACCTCCCGAAGCTGTTGTCGTATATATCAATGGCCCGCCATAACCCTGACGCTCTGAAGCCCCCAGCCATCGAAACATCTTCATGATAATTTCATTCCGTGGTCTGGAATCTCCCCCAGTCCGGAACTGTTGCAAAGACACCAGCATCTTTCCTGGATTCAGGAAATGAAACCAACCATCAAAAACTTCAATTTTTATACTCGGATATGCCTGTACATAATCTGCATGAGCAAGACAGTTGATCAAACATTCCCGCAGCACTTCATCAAAATCCGAGAGCGGCATCCGAATCTGTCCTTCATCTAATTCAAACGACTCTTTTAATAGCATCTTCATTTTTTCATACACAATCGAATAGAAGTTAAATATATTCATCTCATAATCGCCCGGTTCATCATCCGATACCCGATCTATCCACCGGGGATTATATCCTTTTCGATTAAAGTAGTCTAAATGATAATGCGGATATACTTCTTTTATTGTGCGTTCCTGCCCCAAAAACAATAATGCTCCCCGCCTGAGTTTTACTTCTCCCGATACACGATCCACAAAACAGGCGCCTATCTCGATCAAAAAATCCTGATTTGACATTTCAATATATTTCTTCTTCGGAAAACGCTTATTCACCTTTTCCTTATAGGTAATCACAGAATCCATATCCAAATCATCAATCGTAAAATGTTCTACTGGCAAGCTGTCATGACAGGGCATTGCATTTCGTTCAAATGCTTCTAATTCCTGCTTCGTAGCTCTGCGGTCGCCATCGCCGGTTCTGATAAACGTATTTTCTCTCTTCCCATTGAAATATACCGGTTTCATCGACTCGGGAGCTTCTTTCACATACACTATCATTACCTCGGCCCCATCTATCTTGACCACCTGAACATCCTCGTTGTCCACACCTCTGTAATTTACCTTATTTGGGTTTGATAACATGTCCCACAAATTCATTTGTGTTTTGGTTATATTACCAACTCCCTGAATTATGTTCATAGGATTACCTTCCATAACCCCAAGTAAAACCCATCCTCCCGATGTATTACTGAATGCAGAATATGTCTCCCAGAAAGACACCGGCAGTTCCTGGGCTTTCTTCATTTCAATAATATCTTTTTCATGGACATTGATAATCCAGTCTTTTAATGTGTCTATATTTTTAAAGTTCGGTTGCTCCATAAAGCAATAATACCTCCCCCATCATGTCTTTAATTTCTCGAATTCCCTAAATTAAAAAATACTAAGCCTTTGCTTCCTTTTTCGCAAATTTATATTCACCAAAAACTATTAAACTCCTCAACTTATATCCCTCTATTATTTGAACTCAACCATTTCCCCAAAAATTCTAATATAATATAAATCGCTCTGCATATAGATTTGGAACAATTGAGTATATCCCATTTTGATTATTCACCAAGTTTAATTGCTTGTATACCATAATTGAAAATAGGAACTTTTCTCCCATATACTGCCAAAAAAATTTCATTCACAGTATTAAGTATGCTCCACAAAGCTCTTTCCACCTGTGGATACGTCACTTGCACAATATTTTTAGGATGCACTAAATCATTTCGCAAATCAATTGTTTGTTTTATCTCCATATACCACGTATCGGTGTCATCAATTCCCTTTTTAGAATACTTAGAATAGATAAATGCAATCCTATCAATGAGTCGATACATTTTTAGTCCATTTCCCAGATTTATGGTTCCTTTGTGCAATTTAATATCCTTCTCCGCGAGAATTGATTTCTCGAACATATTTAATTCAAAAGTAGTAACTAACTCTTCCGCAACGGCATTAATATATGCCTCTAATGCACTCATTGCAAGAAGTAAACTCGCATGAAGCGCTGCATCCTCTTCACCCATAACATTTTCCTTATTTTTCGCAATCTCTAAATAAAACTTTGCTTCTTCAAACAACATCTCACCAAAAAAATCAAAATTCGTCATTTCCGTACCTTCTTCTCAACTTTTTGTACTTCTAAATTAGCTTGTTTTGCAAAATACTTACTTAAAGCCAAATTAATAAGTCCTTTTGTTATTCCTTTTCCATCTTCAGCTTGTAGATAAAAAAGTTCTATAAGACGCCCTCTCTCTTTAGCATCCGTTCTTGTTCCTAACCCCCGGTAATTTTCCGGATCACTTTTATGTCTTGCCGTTGCCAAAGCTTCTGCATTTAAAGGATCTTTCTTTGAATGATCTGGTAATTCATAATGTCTTTTACATCTCACCTCATTTTTGGACAGTGTCCCTGCTACAAAAGCCCAAGCCGCTATTATCGCATAGTTAAATGCTTTATCTGCATATTCACGAGAAGGTTTTTGACCATCCTCAGAGAAAAAATTCCTTTGCTTATTGGCTAACTTCGCAAATGCTTCACCTGCACATTTAAGTTTTCGGTCCTCCCATAATTCTGGATGCTCTTCTTTTATGTTATCCCATTGTTCATCATTGCCGCCGGTCTTTGCAATTATTCCGTCCGTTTTTTCTTTATCAAAATCAACAATCTCACAGCCTAAATAATAGTTTATAATAAATGTTCTGGCTTCTCTAACTGTTATGCACTCCCCTCGTTGCTTTTTGTCCGCGAAATCGCTTTCTTTGTTCAATAAACCAACTTCATGACACCAATTTCGCAATTCAGGACCTTTTACGGTTTCCAACATTCTATCAAGTAAATCTGCTGAAACCGCTATGTTAGTATTAGAAATCAATTGCACATCTAATCGTTGATCCATATTAAGATTAAAATACACTTTTATCCCATGATATTCATCTACCCCTTGTTCTAATGCTTCCAATATTGCATTAATGCGATGTTGTCCCCCAATAATTTTTAATGGATGTTCTTCATCGAACTCCATATTATATTCTGCTACTATGTTGCTAAAAATCCTTCCACCCTTTGCGTCCAATTTCATCTGTGCATATGCACTACTGTCCTCTACCAGTTCTCTGTTTGCTCGATAATCAGATTGATCATCTGGATCTAGCGGTACATCAATTGTGCAATTTTTAATCAATTCTCCTGCTGGTACATGACATTCGCAAAATATTGCTTCTGTTAATTTATCTTTCAACACGTACAGCACTTGTTCCTTGGGACAAAACAAATCCGCAAAATCCATTATTTCTTCTTTAAAACTTTCGCATTCCTCCGATTTGATTGCAACATCGTATTCTACTTGCATATAACCATTTCCTCCCATTCTTTTCTTGCTCTTTGAATTAATCTATATTTTGCATCTCAGTTTACATATTTCATAAATTCATTTACTCAAATCTAAAACTTCTATGCAAATATCATTTACCGCTATAAAATCCATCAATCAATTCGCTTTAATATCTTCACTGGTAGGCTAATCTGTATATTTTGCCTTATCCTCCATAATCAATTTCTGAATCCCTTTTTCAGTTCAATCAGTGCAACGTCTGGATATTCTAATTCATACTTCTTTGTATTTACTATGAATCCTATTGCAAACTCAAATCCTACAACCCTCTCACAATCTCCATAAATCTCTCATGAGAATACGCCCCTGCATACCCCGGCTTCTTTGTCTCATACACCATGAAATACTTATATATCCTGCCAAACTGCGAAGCCTTTGCAGCCCAAGTCGCACCCATCTCTGCCTTTTCCCTTGACTCATCATTCTTTAGGTGATCCCCTTTTGTTTCTACCAAAAGCAGCTTCCCGCTTTCAGTCATAACAATTAAGTCAGGATAAGCCGTTACAGCCCCATTGATGGCAAAACCTCTTTTCGATATATTCCTGTGCCACCATCTGATATTGGACAAAGCAGATAATTCCCATGCAACTTTGCTCTCATATCCATTCACATCCTCTTCCGCTGTATAAAGAGACTTTGGTATGACATCATTCACTTTTGCAGCTGTCATGCCGACTGGGAAAGAATACAACGGCTGGCAGGAAATCATGTCCTGTTCAATCCATTTATAAAATGTTTCCTTTGCATGGACATTCAGTAATTGCCTCACCTTATCGTATATCTTTTGCATATATAAATAATCTGACTGTTCCAAATCCGTCAGCTGATCCTCTGTCATATTCTGCATGATTCTGGAAACATATTCATCTAATTCCGCGTCATTCACAGCATTTATTTTGGAAATTCGCTTTATAATTCTATCCTTGCAGATTCTTCTTTTCTTCTCAGAGGGTTGGGACTCAAACCACTCTTTCATATAGGCACTTTCAAACCCCTGCAGCTGCCATGCCTTAGGACTTGAATTCTCGCTTTCTTCCACATCGACCTGAGCCATCTCCACATCCAGCACAGAAAAATCAATTTTCGTATCTTTATCTAAGAGCGTGAAGCCGACATACAGGTCCTCTTTCTGCAACAGACAATATTCTTCCGTACTAAACAGGCTCGGTGCGTCAGGTAATGCAAATTGGGGCAATTTAACTGCAAGCGCCTCATCTCTGAACTCTGCCCTGATTGGATATGTTTTCATTGTATCTCTCACCTCTGTCGGAACATCTTCCATAAAATCCTTTTCATCTGTAACAATATCTTCCCAACAGGCTCTATCCTCTTTTTCAGCTGTCTCGATAATGTCATCCACCCCGGCAAAAAATCCGGTATCAGACTCTTTATTGCCCGCTTCATAAAATGTGTCCTCACACAGCGCACGACTAATCTGATCCTTTAATACATCCGTATAAAGAAAAGTACCCTCTGCTGAATCAGCTGCCTGTTCCGATCCCCTATCATGTTCTGACTCAATTTGCATCTCTTCTGTAGAAAATGTTATTTGCTCCGCCTCCATCTGCGGGGCCTCCGAACCTTCCTCCGCTGTAGAAGAAACATCTTCTGCCCGGTAATCTTTATCGCTGAATCCTGCAACCTTCAATCCATCCACAACCTTATTGCATGTGGCAAAAAAATCTGCTGAAGAAGTAATGACATAGGACAAATTCAGTACTGCGCTTTCACTTTTCTTTGTATTGGGCAGCCGGAGGATTCTTCCTATGATCTGCTCCACATCAACGACAGAACTTCGATTCGCTATGGTAGCCAAAATATAGGCAAAGGGACAGTCCCAGCCTTCTTTCAGCGCATTCACTGTCACAATGTAACGGATAGGGCACGTTCTCGACATCAGATCCTGATTCCTGATATCGTCCTTATCTGCAGTCTTTATCGCAATTTCTTCCTCTGGAATTCCCATCTCCACTAATTCTCTTTTTATTTTCCCATAGGTAGTGCTGTTCTCATTTATGTTCGCCTCCGCCTGGAACAACACAATTGGACGAATATACTTTCCACCCATGTCTTCCAGTCTTTTCGCCTCGTTCTCCAGGCGTTTCCGCAGGCTGATAGCTGTAAACAATACATCCCCCTGACTTTTTCTATTGTATACAATAACAGGCAGCTTGACCATCTCTTCTTTTTTCAGCTGTCTTGCGTCCACAAAAGATATGATATTGCTGCCCCGCTTCGGTGTCGCCGTCAGATCCAACACAAAGGACGGATTAAAATTCTGCAGCATTTCAATACTCAATGTAGATGTGGCATGGTGGCTTTCGTCTACAATAACAACCGGATTCAGCTGGCGAATCACCTGAATCAGTGCTGTTTCATCTGTTCCTTCCAATAAATCTGCCTTATTCACATGGTATTTGCTGAAAGAAGCCAACTTTCCATTTTCCTGATAAGCTTTCCTGCCATCTTTCTTACTCGTCCGAAAAGAATCATAACTGAGCACAAAAACAGACAAGTGTTCCATCACCTCAGCAGGATTGAAATTCTGTCCATTCATAAGCTGCTCTTTCGTATATACTTCCACCGCACCGGAAAAATCCACATTTATTTTCTGTCTATAGAAATGATTGCTGTCTTGCAATGTATTAATTGTCTGTTTTAATATGGCATCCGAAGGCACAAGCCAGACAACCGCTTTGGGATGATGGCCTGGCATGGAGTCAAAAATAGGCTTTATGGCATTTGCCGCCAAAAAAGTCTTACCGCCGCCTGTAGGAACCTTGATGCATATTTGAGGAACACCTGGAAGCGTTGTTTTATAGTACGGAATGGTTCCGGGCGTCTCTAACATACTGACCTCTACCCCTTTTTCTTCCCATAAGGCGCTATAAGCCAGTTTTATATTTTGTTTTTCCGTCAGCAAGGTTAAAAACCGCTCTAAATCTCCCATAACTTTCTTCTGGTAAATTTTCAGTTCCATACCGTACCTCCAAGTACATTTAGCCAAAATACAATTACAATCTGACGATATCCCTCGGTATCTTCTTAAACGTGATATTATGTTTCTGTAGTTCTTTGTCTGAAACTGCACACTGGTCGGCATAAATAATATAGCCTTCTGCCATTGTCCTGATCGTTCTCAAAAAATTCCTGTCCAGCGTTGTAACCGTATCTTTCTCATAACAAAAGTAATAAGCCACATCTCCGTCTACCGCCAGAAGATATTTATTGTCATCCTGCCCTGTATCAGGCAGGGATTTCTTTGTTTCCAAATACCATATGTAATTTCTGATATTATGAATATCCATGTCAGGATTGAGGGCACCGTTTTCAAGCATCAGCCGCTCACCTAATTCATAAAAACAAAAATCTCCGCCTGTTCCTTCCACAGCGTTTTTTCCTTCCCCGTATCCATGGATTACTCTTTTCACACGTTCCGCTGTAATACTGTCCGCGTAATCTTCCATCTCAATCAGAATAAACCTGCGATTACCACCATCTGCCCTGTTCCTATTCAGAACCGCATGGGCAGTGGTACCGGAACCCGCAAAGGAATCAAGAATAATGCTGTTTTCATCTGTAGCAATTTGCAGAATATGTTCTACCAACCGGTACGGTTTCGGTGTGTCAAATGCTGCCCTGCCGTTAAAAATCGCTCTTAATGTCTTAGCAGCTTCGTCTGTATGCCCTACCTCTCCATAACTCCAATAATTTGTAGGCGGTTTCCCTCCAACACTCTCCAGATAAGTTTTTCGTGCAATGCCACCCTTTCCCCCTTTTGAAAAGAAAAAACGGGGCCAGGGACCTTTCTCATACACTGCTTTGGCTTTAGCAGAAGAAATCTCTAAAGGTTCTGATAACACGATCGCCTGTACGCCCTGTCGAATTTCCGTTTCCGCGACTCCACAAATGGCGGCTCTTCTCTCTGCGTCATCAAGCTCTTTTAATTCATAATCACACCAGCCACACATTATTTCCAGCATGGTATCTTGTTGATATCGCCAACATGAACCATTACTCGGATACAACATTTCCCCTGTAAAAGGATGCTGTATTGCGTATACCATCCCCTGATGCGTTGCTGCCCCAGGCGCATAGGCATTGTCGGAGCGCCACATAGCAATATCATGATCCGGATTTTTATACTTTGAATTCATTTCTTCTGTTCTTGGCAATTTTTCAGGATTCCACCCGGGCTGCCCGCTATAGACAAGAATATGCTCTACTTCTCTGACAATCCCCTTGGAATCATTTCGGGTTGAATATGTCCTCTGCCATGATACATCAGCCACGAAACAGTTGCTCCCAAATATTTCATCGCAAACCATTTTCAGACTATATAGTTCATTGTCATCAATACTGATAAAAATTGCCCCGTCCTTTGCTAACAATTTATGAAGCAGCCGCAGCCTCGGGTACATCATACAAAGCCACTTATCGTGGCGGGACAAATCCTCCCCCTCTTTTCCTACAACTTCTCCTAACCATTTTTTTATTTTGGGATCATTGACATTATCATTATAAACCCAGCTTTCATTACCTGTATTGTACGGCGGATCAATATAAATACATTTAATCTTCCCCGCATATTCAGGCAATAAAGATTTCAATGCCTCCAAATTATCTCCATGAATAATTTTATTCCCGCTTCCATTATCTTCACTATGCCGCCCACTCAAATCATAACTGTACACATGATTCAATACACGATAGGGCACATCCATATGGTGATTTATTACTCTATCTTTTCCGATCCAGTCTAATGTGGGCATCTTTCGTTCCTCTCCTCTTACATTTATTGTAAGTGTTGATGCAAAAAGAATAATGTATCCGTTTCATATTCTATATGCTAAAGTATTTGCTTTGTTTCAAAACGTATATTTGCTAATATCAATATTACCAGCCTTTATTCATTGATATTTAATATTGTATCGAATTTATCAACGAATATCAATTGCATTCTATTTATTCTTTTGCATCAACATTGTTAATGATTAATAACTGCTGCCATTTGAGTTTCCCCATTTTCAAAATACAATTGCTCCAGAATCTCCTATTTTAAAG
>CAJTPM010000046.1 GCA_910578085.1 uncultured Lachnospiraceae bacterium
TAACTATAAATTCCTTGATTTTTTAAGGAAAATCACTTGACAATATAGGGAGGAAAGAATGAATTACTTGATTGAAAATTTTAAAAAAAATGTTGATGAGGTTAGATCCTTTTTTATGAAGCAGGAGAGTGCTCCAACGGTGGAAATGTTTGGACCGACAAAAAGTACAAAATCCACTATTATGACGGAGTTATTAGAGGCGGCAAGTAATATGTTGCTTGGATACAATGTGGGGGATGTGGCACAAACTACATTGGTACGTTTGGTACTGATGCTTAATAGTAGGATGGATAGCGAAGATGTAATTGTACGTTGCATTCCATATAGTGATAGAGAAACAATGTTTTTGATTTTCTTGTTAGAAATTAAGAAAGAGTTGAAACGTTTTCTGTATGAAATGAGGGATGAACTGGAAGATTGCCATATAGATGAAAAGATAGTAAAGAATATTCTAAATCCAACAAATCGTAGTTATCATTGTTATGAATATGTAATTACAGATGAAAGCATTCATAGAGACTTTGTGAAGATGATGGAGAAAATCACTCAAAGTATTATAAATGCCCCCGAATTGTTAAGTGATGAAGCGGATGCAGAGTATAAAAGCAGAAGAAAGATCAATAAAGAACTTAAAAAGTCAGAAGTATATGAGGAAATTGTTGATAAGCGATTCCATAGTGATGAGAGTATAAAAGAATCATTATTTAGGTGGTACAATGATTTGGTTGATTCTCTTTTAGGCAGTTTTGTAAATGACTGGAATCATATTATTAAAGGCGAAAATGGCTGTATAGAGGCGTATATTGCTTGCGGAAAAATTTCAGAAAAAAATAGTGGTGTTATTGGGAAAATTATAAAGGGAATATATGATGAAAAAAGTGCATACTCGTTAGTATTTGACGAAGTAAATTATGTAACAGCTCCTTCAAGTAAGTTTATAGAAGCATATGATGTAAATGTGAAACAAAAGAAGCTGGGAAATACTGGAAGAAAGTTGAAGATAAATATTATTGATACAATGGGAGTAACACAGGTATCGACTGAAAGAGATGATATTAGTAATGAAATGGAAAAAGTATTTCAACGTCCCACGGATGCATTTTTGTTTTTATGTGCTACAAATGAATTGCCAACCACATATGATGAATGCATATCACTCTTAATGTCAAAGAGAAAGAAATACGAAAACAAAGTATTTGTAATATGTAGGACGAAAGCTGATGAGATATTGCGAAACAAGCTGATGAATCAATGGCGTAAAGATACAGGTAAAAATGAAATTGATGAGGCAAGTTATCCAAAATATTTGCAGAGTGCTTTTGAAAAATTCAGAGAAGAGCAGTTAGAATGTAATAAAGAAAAAAGAGCTGATGAATATACTATTTGCGGTGGTTTACCAATACAGTATCTCTGTACGGCTCCGGATATGTCTAAAGATATGAGAAAAGTGTTTACAAATGGAGAGTTGGATTCTTCTAAGGTATTTTTTATATTGTTTGATATAATGAAAGAAATTGACAAAAAATATGTTGGGAATAATGATAGAATGTGGTTATATAGTACGGATTTGAAAAATAAGCCACTTAACATCAGTTCTAGTGCGTCAGCATTAAGTACAACGATAAGTAATGCTTTAGTTACCTGTAATATGCAGCAGAAAAATCAATATACGCAATATGATAGAAATGATATTGTATATCATTGGAACTCGGTATATTGTTTCTATAATAAGTTAAGTTGGGGAGAGGGGCATGAAACACGAGCAGCAGTATATGGTTCATTTAAGCTGTATTTGAAAAATATGATTGAAAGTTGGATTAGAAAAATGATTCCAAAGGATGATATGTTACATGACATTGAAATATCCTATAAATATTTGGATACAGCTGGAATTGAAGAGACGGAATTAGAGAAATTAAAGGAAACGTTTACAAGTACATTCAGAAATCTTGTTTCTTATAATTGGAATTATATATTGGGTAAAGTAGCAAAACAACTTTCCTATGATTGCCTACAGTCAGAATTAACACAGATTTTTTCAAATTGTTCCTATGATTGTGCATTTAAGAAGAGTTTACGTTTGTTCAATCAAAAATTTTCAGATGAAGAATACTGGAAAAATCATCTATTGAATTTGGTGTTACAAGAATGTGATAATATACTTCAAAAGATGTATGTGTTTGATGAAGTATAAACAGACTTTACGAACTTCGAAAACGTAAAGTGAAAACATAAAGTCTTTTCGTGCAGGCTTATAAGATATTATTTAATAATGTTTTGTAAGGGTGTAGTCTGCAAAGAGTACACCCTTTTGTCTGCATTGATATTGTGTCAAATTGGAAAGCGTTGGAGGAAAGATGGGGCGTAAAAATACAATAGCAATGCAAAGTATATGTAATTTGTGCAAATATAAATCAATAGATATTAAAGAGTTAAAATCAAAGACGGCATTATTGTTATCGCTGTATAGAGATATATGTTGGTCGATTTGCAAAAGAAGCAAAGAGTGTCAAAATGAAGCGATTTCATTTTGCAGTAATGATGTTGATTTGGGGTTAATGTACTTATATGAGTTTTCACCTTCACCTACAAAAAGAGAGTTTAGCGAAAAGGTATATTCTATGTATCATTCGAGATATTTGATTAGTATGATGGATGATGCTTTGTTAAAACTGAAGGAGTACCCTAAAAATGGAGAATTATATTATTTGATTGTAAAATTATGCTATATGGATAAAACAATGCTATCACAAGATGAAATAATATGTAGATTGCCAGAGATGGATAGAAGTACATATTATGATCATAAGAGTGAGGCGATACTGTTATATGGCATTTGTTTATGGGGGAACGATAACTAAAAATATTTTTGGACACCGTGCCTTTTATTCGGCTTATAGGTAAGAGGTAAATTCTCTTACAAAAAATATGTTGAAACAGTGTAAGCTGTTAGAAAGGCAGGAAAAGATGGAAGTAGTAGTAAAAACGAATCCTTATGCAAATCAGGAAAGCGGAAAGATGGGAGTAGCGAATGTTACATTTGGAGATGTGTTCAAGGCAAGGAGCATGAACATTATTAAGGGCAGGGATAATGAGCTGTTTGTATCTATGCCGAGCTATCCCACCCGGAAAGTAGACGAAAATGAACGCCCTATCTTTCAGGATTATTGCCATCCGGTTACAAAAGAGTTCCGGGAGCAGCTGTATGGTGCAATTTTGGAGAGTTTTGGAACCGGTCAGGATGTAAAATTTGATACCGGAAGTGGAAGGGATACTCCAGAGGTGGAAATCACGGCAGTACCGATTGAAGGGGACAGTGCAACAAAGGCACTTGCAAGAATCTGTCTGGATGGAGGTTTTGTGGTCAATAATATTTCCATTAAGGAAAATAAGGATGGGGAGCTGTTTGTATCCATGCCGAGCATCAAGACCACATTAACAGATGGGTATGGCAATCCGGAGTACCGTGATGTATGTTATCCGATCACAAAAAAGTTCAGGGAACAGCTTAATGAAAATATCATCAGCACCTACCGTCAGGCAAAGGACATTGCTATGGATGCCGCAGATGAAAGGGCAGAGAAAAAGCCGCAGAGAAATACGGAAAAAGCATCTGTGAGAGGAAAGATTAAGACCGGTCAGGAAAAAGCTGCAAACGCTCCGGAAACAAAGCCGCCTGATAAGGCAAAGGGAGAACCGGAACGGTAAACAATGTATTGCGTTTGGTCTTGGGTAATATATCACAACATAAATTGCAGCCGGCAGCACCTTTTTAATAAAGGGCTTGATTAGCCATAAAAATAAAAAATCCGGCTTGTCAAGTTGCGTTTCCACTTGATAAGTTGGATTTTTTGTTTTATCAGTTTACGGATGAAACATTATATCCGTATGAAAAAATAAAGATGAAGAATATCATAAAGAATGATTCCCTCATCCTGATTGTTTTCGCTATCGTTTTAGGTTTTTGATGATGGCTTTTACGTTTTGGAAGTTCTCATGGTCCAGAGCTTTTAAGTCCGCTAGGGCTTCTTGGTACTGTACAGGATGGCTGTTGCCCTCGTCAAAAAATTCAGATGGCGTAACATTCAGATATTCACAGATATAAAAGAACACCTGCATGGAAGGAAAGCCCTTTCGATTTTCAAGGGAGTTAATATAACCGGCACTCTGACCGATTGACAGGCTCATATCCCTTGCAGATACGCCTTTTTCTGTACGGAGCTGTACTAATCGCTGGTAAAATAATTCTTCAAACATATTACACCCCTTTTTGGTTGCTTTATATGATTGTATCCTACACATTTGCATAAAATATCTTGTTAAAACAGATATTTGAATTGACCTATCAGATTGTAGTAGATATAATTTTGGTAACAAAGGAAATAACAGGATAGAGGGGGCGGGGGACAAAGATGTATATTGCGGGAAATAAACAATGGAGAATGCTTTTGGAAGTGGCGTTATGTACAGTTTTGTTATCCGGCTGTGCAGCTCCAACGGAAAAGAAGGAGGGAAGTACAGCAGAGATTAAGCAGAGAGAGGAAACAGAAAAACCACAGTACGTATCAGATACACTTCCGAAGGACTGTCAGCTGTGTGGGAATGGAAAAGAAATGACATTATTCTCGTTATACGAGGGGGAAGACAACGTGGGGATTATCAGCTTAAACAGCTTTGAGATTTCCCATATAGGGATTAACCGTTATGATGATTGCGGAAATATGATAGAAGAAGCGTCTGGAGGTATGTCAAGTACAATGAGCAGATGCGGACGGGAAGGCTTTTCCAGTTGGATTACAGAAAACAGCAATCGTGGATACGCCAGTGGTTTAGTGACCTTTTATCAGGATGAACAGCTGGATCTGGATAAGGCAGCATCCTTTCTTTGTACGGAATGCCTGAATGACATTTTGGAGGATTGCTGGGATGATGATTATTTTGGCGTTGGGGTTATTGATTTTTCCGCCGGACGGATTAAGTTGTTTGCTGAAAGCATGAGGGCATTCAGCTTGGGGGATTTTTATGTATCCTGTGAACTTAGGGAACAAAGAGAGAATGAGGAAAGCAGAAGCATGAGCTTACTTATCTTTTATTGCCCGGAACGATACCCGGAGAAATGATAAGTTATGATGGTTGATTTTCGGCAGTAGAAAAGTGTTTTATGTTACGGTAAGACTGCATTAGTGGAGATGTCCGGCATAGGACGGTTTAATGTGGCTGCTGGTCTTAAATGTTGTGAAGAAAGTATGGCGTATTTGAAACCATTGTGTATTGCAACAATACTGATAGTGAAAAAGAAAGGGAAAAGATAACTATGTTATTGACGGATATTTTAGTAAAGGATGTAGAACATTGTAATGAGGCAGTGAGGGAGGATGAAAAATTAAGGGATATTGAGGCAGGGTTTTATACGTTGGGAGAGGGGATAGATAAAGAGGTATTCTTGCAAATGGAATCCATATTTGTGGGATACTGTGCAAGGCTGACAAGAATTGCTTATTTGCAGGGGCTGAAGGATTTTCAGGAATTGCATCTTATACTGAAGGAGGACACGGTAGATATTCTGGCACAGCAGATAGGTTGAGAACACCATCAGATTTGCGGAAAAAGTTGTGTTGTTTTTTAACACAACTTTTTCCGCAAATGCACAGGGGTATGGGGGAGTAGCCCCCATAAAATCGGGTATGGCAAACGGTTACGCTGTCCGGCAGCGGAAGGGGTGGGGCAGAGAACTATAAAGAAATAGGATACTGAGGATAAAACAGGGCATATGGATGATAAATCTGTATGCTTTTTTTCATGCAAAAAATTAGAGGAAAATTTTTTGAAAAAGTTTCGGACACCATGCAGGATTTTCGGCTTATATGTGAAGGGGTTATAAACCGCTTCATAGCAGCTTGAAAACTGAATACACGGAAAATCAGTTACTACCCCTATTGTGATAGCAGGTAAGACCTACGCCTTGTGCGAGATTAGGCAACTTGAAACAGTCCTATTGGTACGGACTGTCTGCGATTATACACGATAGGCATAATGATACTTTTGCAGAAGTGCAACTTGGTGAGAACCACGGAGAGGCTAATTACCTATGACATTCAAAGACCTACACGGATGGGCTGATTTTTTCCCTGTATTCGTTTATGGAACGAATGCGGTCAGGGGTGCGTGGCAAATATGACGAACAAAATTATGAACATTATTCTGTTTAACAGTAAAAACGATGTAGCGGAGCAGTTTTTAGTGTCTTGCTCCGCTATATAATTTTGCTGTTAAATTCGGATGGATGATAATGTGTAGTGGGAAATATCCGTATCGGATATGGATGGGGTGGAATGCAGCCATGTTTCTTTTTTAACACTAAGGGTGTTTTCCTCAATCAGGATTACCGAGAGGTTGAGGTTTAGATTTGCCGGTATTTTTCCTAAGTACAGGGCAAATTCTTCCTCGCTTGTGGTAACGAAACTGATTTTTTCTGTTTCTGATACGGATTTAAAAATAAGGCTGGAATACAAAGAGCTTAATTTACTGCTCATGAGTTCAGGACTTCCATTATATAAGAAATAGAAGTGCCAGTGTGATACTACACCATTTGAAAAGGATACCGACAGATGAAAGCCGGTGTCCTTATTTACCTGATCCATTGTACAAGGAATGCCTAAAGAGGGAAGTGCTGTAAGGATTGTGCCTTGCATGAGCTTCTTCGCATGATCCGAAAGGGCATTCGGGGCATCAATGGATGAAGAGCCGCTTGCATCAACCGGATAACCGGCAGCCTGTAAAAGCTGTGCATAGGTTACGCCATTAGATGCGTGGCTGGCAATGGCTTGTATAGTTGCTATGGAAGGAGGATTTGCCAGCTTATTGTTCAGTATCCGTGAGAAATGCTCCGGCGTTACTTCAATCAGTCTGGCAAATTCCTTTTTCTTTGTATTTCCTACTGCACGTAAGACCAGTGCAGCAAATTCCTGTGGATTGTATAACTGGTTCATAATAGATTCCTCCGATATTATAATAATCTCTTTGACGTAAAAAGTCAATTTGATATATTTTCAGATTAAGAAAAAATTGATGTAACTTGATATAAAATATCAATAAATAATTGACATATCATATCAAGTTGTGTATAATGTGTATTGTGTAGGAAATGAATATTGGAGGTGGTCAGATGAATCCATACACAGTTGAGAAGATACAGGATGGTTCAGTAATTTACTTCTTTATCCGCTGTATGGAAGATATGTCAATCATGCCACTCCCTACCAAATATCTTACGCATATGACTAAGGCAAGAAAATCTCCCAATACAGTAAAGCGGACAGCTTTTTCCATTTCGTATTATATGAGTTATCTGGAAGACAAGGGCGTGATGCTTGGGGAGGTATCGGAACTTGCTTACAGTGAGCAGCATACACACTTTACAGAATTTCTGTATTGGTTAAAGAATGGCAATCACAATGGGGAAAAAGAAAGGAAACAGCCGAGTAATTTCACTTGCAATACTTATCTCAGGGATGTGTTCGGATGGTTCACGTTTTTGGAACTGGAATATGAGCAGTTCCATGATTTGAAAGTATTATCTTCCAGAGTGGTATCCTTTTCAAATAATGTAGGTGTCAGATTCTCTGTCACTTGCCGCACCTTTAAGGGATATTTTAAAGAGGATGAGCATATCGGGCGTACCATTGAAAAGGACAGCATCATTACGCTGCTTGAAGCGTGTGTGAACTGCCGTGACCAGCTGATGCTTTTGCTGTTATCTGAAACAGGTTTCCGCATTGGGGAAATTCTTGGCATCAGATATACGCAGGATATTGATTACAACAAGCGAACCATCAGGGTTATGTACCGTGAGGATAATGATAATTTTGCAAGAGCCAAAAATGCAGAGTACCGAAGGGCTAAGATAAGTCAGGATACATTTGACATCCTGATGTACTATCTGGCAGAAAACAGGAAACTTTTAAAAGATGGCGATTATCTGTTTATCAATCTGACCGGAGAAAATATTGGGGAACCGGAAAATGTGAATACGGTCTATGCAATGTTAAACCGTTTGGAAGATAAGACCGGAATCAAGGCTACGCCCCATATGCTTAGACATTATTTCGCAAATGAAAGACGTAAAAGCGGCTGGGACCTGCCTTTGATTTCTAAAGCACTGGGGCATAAGCATATCAGTACAACGGAGAGTTATCTGAATTTAGATGCAGATGAGCTTAGTCAGGCAACAGATGAGTATTACAGTCAGAATAAGGCATTATTTATGGTAGATAAATTGATATAAGGGGGTGTTGCTGATGGTTGCGTTACGCATATTGCAGTTTGATATGGCTGCCCGGATAGCAGAGCTGGATGAACAGCTGAATGCGTGTAGCAATGTGCAGGGCAGGCAAAGGGCAGTTGTCAGGGAGTTCCTCTTACAGCAGGGCATTTATTCCGTAGAGGATATTACGGATGAAGTCAAACAGGATTTCAGGGCTTATATCAATCTGAAGCAGAACTTTTCTGCTACACAGAAAAAATTGTATGGAACGTCTTTGGAAGTGATTGAGTTTTCCCATTATGCACCATTGCATGAGGAATTTTTAAAAGAGTTAGAGGATGGAAGAAAGCAGGACTGCAACATCAGAAAAGCGGAAACTTACCTTTTATCACATGGGATTACAAGTACAGACCAGATAACTTATGAGGTCAGGGAAAAATATGAAGATTACCTCAAAGCCTATGTGCCGGAAACAAAGATAATGGAAATGGTAAAAGTGCTTGACAATATGAAATTGGCCGCCATCAGGCGTGAATGCGAAAAAGCGACATTTAAGGAAAGAAAGTTGGCTTATAACGGCGGCAAGATATTCCTTTTGTACCATCCGGATTATGAAATGGCAATGACGTTTTACTATATAAGAGATAAGAGAGAGCTGCTGTTTGATTTTTCCTTACCGGCAAAAGGACAGGTTAAGTATCAGATATTTCATATGCTTAATTATATTTTAGAGAATGAAAAAGATTGGAAACAGAGAAGGGAACGGTTCATAGTTCCGCTAAAGCTCCTGTATCAGTTCTGCGTTGATCAGGACATAGAGGATTTGGAACGGCTGGAAGAAAAGGATATTGAAGACTTTTGTGAGGTATTGGATGGATTAGAGGTTGATAAGGCTGATATTTATATCCAGATTGTGGATAACATAAGGAAGTTCCTGTTTTTAAGGGCAAGAAAAACAAATTGGGATGCAAATGTGTGGTACATGGAGCGTTTTAATCTGCAAAGTGACCGAATGAATCCGGCTAACCCAGTGGTGCGTATCCCGTTCATGCAGGTGCATGACTTGGAAAATCGTAAGTATCTGCAAGGGTTTATGCAGTATATGATAGGTGTCACTTCACTTGCCATAGGAAATATCCGCAGCCAGTTTTACAGGGTGTCGGGGTTCATGGAATACTGTGATGCTAAAAAATTATCCGTACATTCATTGACGGCAAAGGATATGGATGCCTATATGAGGCATATTGACTATGACATATTGCCGGCTACCTATAACGCTAAAGTGGCTGATATATATAAGTTTTTTCGGTATATGGTGGTTAAGGGCTATATAAAAAAAGTTCCGTTCAATATGGAATATTATCTAAAGAATGTGGTTCCTGTTCATCATGACAGAGCAGTACCGGAGGAAACCGTGAAAAAGATGCTTGCGAATCTGCAGCATTTCCCGGAGCATTTAAGGCTCATGTATCTGCATTTGTGGTGTCTGGGACTTAGGATCAATGAAGTATGTACCATAAAAGGGAATGCTTACTATGAAATGAAAGGGGACACATGGATACGGCTGTATCAAAATAAAATGAAAGCAGAAAAGACCATACCTATACCTAACACACTTTACTATATGATGAAACAGTATATAGGGAAAATGCACACAGCCTCGGATGCGTATGTATTCCAGAATGAAAAGGGTGGTGCATACAAATGTGGAACATTTAAGAAGCAGATGGTGGATAAGTGTAAGGAATTAGGGATTGATTGTGGAGATTATGTTTTTCGCCCCCATGATTACAGGCACAGCATCAGTACAGCAATGTATGATAATGGAACATCCCTGCAGGCTATCCGTGATTTCTTGGGGCATAAGTCAGAGGAAATGACAAAGCAGTATGTAGATTATTTGCCGGATAAGATTGATAAAGCAAACGAAAAATATTTCAGTAAAAATGAGAACAGTATTGCAAAAGCAGTACGGAAAGGGGGCGGCAATGGAAATGAAAATTAGGCTTGGGGATTTGCCAAACTATGAAAAAGCGGATACATCCGAAGGTTCACTTGCTTACAAGGTTAGAAATAATCATTTTCATATTGATAAGCTACCTACCAGAGGACTGCAGAAAGAGTTTTTTGATTTTATCATGCATAGGGCAACGGTTATTACATTCCTTAGCATGAGATCTGATTTAGGACAGTTCGGTGTGGTATGTCAGTTCTTGTCTGACAGATTTTCAGATATGGAAAGTCTGCTAGAGCAGTCAGAAGACACATTGGTAAAAGAAATGAAAAAATGGCTGATGAAAAATGGCAGGTCAGTGACAAGCAGAAAGACTTCCAAACGCATGAATAAAGACAAAATGAATGAAAGCGTTTATGTACGCTATCTCCGTAAGGCATATAAATTTCTCGAACCGGAAGACAACAGACCGGAAAGGGAAAAGGATGTATGGAGATTGGATAAACTGGGGCTGATGCTGACAGATAATCCTATCAAAAATACGGAAACATTGAATTTCACAAAAATCCATCAGGACGGTATCAGGCAGGAAGTTAAGGATGCATTTTATATGGAATTGCAGACAAGGGCAGTGGGTACGGTATGTGCAGAGCTTGTGGCAGTGAACCGTTTTTGCTCCTATCTTGCAGAAAACTTTGCGGAAGTACATTCTCTTGCAGATGTGGATAGGGAAGTGGTGGAAAGTTATATTATTTATCTGAACACAGAAGCCGTTGATAGGCAGTCTTACCGTTCAGATGTATTTCATCTAAAATCTGTCATGGATTTGGTAGGGCGGATGATAGGAAAGACGGAGTTGTGCAATCTGTTTTTATTATCGGATATTCCAAAACAAGCGGAAAAACTGTATAAGGCATATTCGGATGCAGAACTTATCAGATTAAATAGTGCAATTGTTGAAGTGGATGTGCAGGTGGCAAGGGCGTTGGTTCTTCATCAAATGTTAGGTACACGAATTTCTGATACGCTAACGCTGATGCAGGATTGTGTATATGAAAAAGACGGTAAGCTGATGATTAAGATATATCAGATAAAAAGCCGTAGATCGTATCATAAGACAATCAATGAGGATGTGGCTGCTATTATCAATGCGGCTACAGCCTACACTAAAGAGCATTTCCCGGATAGTTCCTATGTATTTGCTCATGATAAAGATGCCGGCCGCCCTATGTCATATACAAAGGTGCAATACCAGCTCATGGCGATTATCAGTGAGAGAGATTTAAGGGATGATAACGGAGAACTGTTTGGCGTTGGGACTCATATTTTCCGGCATACATATGGAAAGAAACTTACAGATATGCACGTGGATGATGCCAAAATAGCAAAGCTGCTGGGACACGCAAATACTTCATCAGTAAAATATTATCGTAAGATGTCAAATACCCAGTTGGCAGATGAAACAAAAGAAATCCGGCAGAGCATGGATGAAATCTTACAAAACTTGATAAAGGGGTGGTAATCGTGACTAAGTATGACAGAATGGTTGCCACAAACAAGGCAACGAGTATAGCAAAGATTGAGAAAGCAAAAGCCGAGATTGCAAAGATGTTATCTGAAAACATTCAGGTAACAGTTGGAGAGTTGGTAAAACGAACCGGATTATCCAGAGGGTTCTTTTATAAAAATGAGGAAGTCAGTAAAGCGTTGGAAAATGCAAGGGACTTACAAGATGGGAAAGCCTATTCCAAACCTCAAAAAGTAATTCTTGATAAGGCAATGGATAAGCAGTTGCAGATATTACAGCAACAGATTGAAAAACTCAAAAGTGAGAATGGCAGCTTGACCAAAAAGAATCAGGACTTACAAAAGGCATTAAACAAAAAGGATTTAAACTTCATCAAAAATCTATAAATTCTGTTATTCAGTTCTAAAGTTCATACAGTATATACAGTGTGTATCGTGTTGAAACCCTTGATAACACTGCATTTGAAATCCCATAGTAAATATATTTGTGGTGTTAATTGGCCTTGTGATTATCTTCAAAAAACAACTGACAAAGATTGTAAACGATATCTTCTCGAAAATATCATCTCAGAGCAGCAGTATTTAAAATAAACAAATATGAAAATGGGAAAAGCGGGGAAAGTAAAAGCATATCTGACAGTTTATATGACGCTTTCTCTTACGGTATTGCTTGCGGTTGTCATGGTACTTCTTACAGGAGTAAAAAAGAATACTATTCGTATGGAGGAAGAACTTGCGCTGAATACGGCGGGAAATTCGGCGCTTGCGGAATATGATCAGGAACTTTTCAGACAATATGATCTCTTTTTTATAGATACTTCCTATGGAACCGATCATGCGAGAACGGAAAAGATCGGCGATCATGTAATGAATTACGCCAATAAAAATCTGGAAAATACAAAGCTGTTTGAAAGTAAAATGATTTGTGCAGATATACAGGAAGTGGAACTCGCAACGGACAACGGAGGCGAGGTTTTAAAACAGCAAATTATAGACTATGAAAAAAATTATTTTGGGATAGAAGCGCTGGAACAGCTGTTTTCGGATTATAAGTGGTCAGAAACTGAAGAGATCGGAGAAGAGGAACTGATTCAAAAGCGGGATGAAAATGCGGACAAACTTTCTAAAGAGAAACCACCGGTCAGGACTGTAGAGAAGGAAAGATATCATGAAGAATCCGGGGAAATGGAAATTTATGAAGAAAAGGAAGAGGTATCGATTGAAGATCCGGCGGCTTATGTGAATGAACTCAGGAAGCGGGGAATATTAAGTCTGGTGGTGGATGATACATCAAAAATTTCCGGAAAGGCCATACGTCCGGAGGAATATGTTTCCCATCGCAGTGATCTTTTACAAGGAACAGGACTTTTGCAGGAACGAAAAAAAGAAATCTCTTTCCTTGGGAAAAGCGAAGAAAAGATACTTTTGAATGCTTACATTTTCCAGAAGTACGGGTATTACGGACGGGCAAAGGAAAATGGAGCGCTGGAGTATCAAGTAGAGTATCTGCTTGGAAACAAAGGATCGGACATAGAAAATTTAAGAGTCGTGGTGCGAAAATTAGTTTTGCTCCGGGAAGCGGCGAATGCAGTGTATCTGTATGGAGATGTCACAAAAAAAGCGGAAATATCGGCAATGGCAGCATCAGTCTCTGCAGTAACGTTAGCTCCTTATCTGCAGCCGTTGCTGGAGACATCCATTCTCTTTGCGTGGGCCTACATAGAAAGTATTCAGGATGTAAAACTGCTTTTGGATGGTGGAAAAGTCCCAATTTTGAAAACAGTGTCGGACTGGCAGACCGATCTGGACAGCATATTGAATTTTGCAGGCGCTTCTGTCAGCAGAGAAGAGACTCAAGGACTTACCTATCAGCAGTATCTGTCGGTACTACTGTTAGCGGAACAGGATAAAGAATTGCTGCCGCCAATGATGGATGTGATGGAGATGGACATCCGAAAAACAATATATCATGAGAATTTCCGGATGGATGGGTGTGCCAGTGGATTTCGGATTGCGGCGGAATTTGAGGACAGCAGTGGAAACTGCTCGTTTCTCAGGTCTTATTATTACTGAAAAGAGAGTGGACAACAGCGGCTTTTTGTATCAACTTTTATAGAAAAATAAAATAATAACAACAATAAAATTCTCTCCGGGCACGGCCTATGTTTTTGTAAAATTCCCCAATGATGCAAAAGGCTGCTGTTGTCTGCTCTCTTTTATCAGACTGAAACTTTAAAATGGATAGCGATATGAAACAAATTAAAAGTAAAAAAACAATAAGAGCGGTAATGACTGTTGAGGCCTCTCTGATTTTGCCAATATTTATGATGCTGCTTATGAATCTGCTTTCTGTCATAGAAGTATATCGGATCCACAGCAGTGTTGCGACAAGTTTGTGGGAGGAGGGCAGAGAGACAGCAAAAAATTTGTTCCTGAGAGATGCGGCAGAGGAGATAGTGGACGTGCCGGAGAAAATGAATGGTATACAGTTGGGGACTCTTTTTACTTCACTTTCCACACAGAATAAGATTCTGAAAAATCTGAAAAGCTTTCCGGTCTGGGAGAAGATTGTTGCCGGAGGAAGGGCGGGATTCCTGGTATCAGGAGAACAGGGGGAGGATGGTACAGTGCAGATAAACTGCAGATATCGAATACACCCATTGTTTAAATCGTTTACACCTGTGACAAGAGAGCTGGAAAATCATTACTATGGACATGCCTGGGTTGGATATATCCATGATGGTAGTGCGGAAGCGCAGGAGGAAGTATATGTCTATATTACAGAAACTGGGACTGTATATCACAGAAACAGGAGCTGCAGCTATTTGAATCCCAGTATTCAATGTGTACAGGAGGGAGAAATAGAAAGTCTCAGAAATAAAAGCGGTGGTGCCTATTATGCCTGCAGGCTTTGTGATGCGTCTCAGAAAGCCGGAAATTATTATATAACAGATTATGGGGCAAATTATCATAAAAGTATTGGATGCTCCGGACTTAAACGGACAGTTTATGCAGTGAAATTGAAGGAAGTGGATGGAAGAGGTGCGTGCAGTAAATGCGGCGGATGAGAAAGGAGAAACTTATGTGGAGGATCGTAAAAGTGACAGGGATATTTGCATTTCTGATTCTTTGCAGTCTGCAGGATATTAAGGAACAAAAACTTTCGGTAAAGATGCTCCTGCTATCCGGCGCATTGTTTATGATATCGTCTCACCTGTTTGATCAAATATCGTATGGACAGAGGGTGGCCGGCATGCTGCCGGGGATGCTGGCGTTTGTTCTTGCGTTTATGACAAAGGAGCAGATCGGGTATGGTGATGCCGCCTGCCTGACAGTTCTCGGAAATGTGGTTTCTGTTGAAATTTTATTTGGGGCAATAGCAGGTGGACTGTTTCTGCTGAGCATTTGCAGCATAATATTGCTGGTGAGAAAAAAAGCAGATCGCAAAACAACACTGCCGTTTGTTCCGTTTTTAACAGCAGGGATGATAGGGCAGATGATAATGCAGAAAGGATGAGAGTTATGAAGGATACATTACATGGTTATATGACGCTGGAGGCGGCACTTTTAATGCCAGCAGTATGGTTTACAGTATTTTTTCTGATTTTTGCAGGATTTTTTCAATATGACAGATGTATTGTGGAACAGGATGGCAGACTGCTGGCAATTCGGGCGGCTGAAATGAGAGGGAAAGATGAGGCGGCAGTAATTCGGACAGTGATGGAAAAGGGAGAGCTTGCCGGAAAGAAGAAATTGTTGTTTGGCGAAGGGGTTCATAAAGATCTTTATGTGACGAGGGATAAAGCAAAAATCACAATAAATGGGAGGGTAAACACATTATTAAAAGGTCTGCTGAAAGAAGGGAATCTGAATGCTTTTTCTTATGCGATAGAATATGAGGCGAAGAGGTATGATCCTGTACAATTTATCAGGACATGCAGGAGGGTAGGGAAGTATGGGGGAATTTGAATTTATAAATGATCTGTGCTGCAATTACCTGACGATTCCGTATGAGGGAAGAGAAGAGGATTTCGCATTGCGTATGATGACGGAAAATATAACGGATGTCTTCTCAGATATGGAACTTCGACGACTGGACGGGAGAGTTTTTCTTTATTATAAGATATCAGGGATGCAGAGCATGGAAATACTTTATGCGGAAAAACCCATGGACAGGAGCGCATTTCAGACGTTTATGTGGCATCTTCAGGAAGCCATAGAACAGAGCCGGGAGCTGTTTCTGCCGGGAAATGGAATTTGTCTGGAACCATCGGTTCTATTTTGGAGTTTGGATGAGGAGCACTGGAAATTTATATATGTACCGGGAACGAACGGAAGAGAGACGGCGGAAATTCAGAGAGAAAAAGAAAAGCTGGCTGAATTTCTGGTGATGCATATAGATAATGCGGACAGGGATCTGAGTGAGACGGTGTATCGCTTTTATGAGGAAATATATGCGGGGAAGGTGTTTTCTCCCAAAATATGTTCTGCTTTTGAAGAAGAAAAAATAGCGTCTGAAAGGGATGACATGTGGGAACGGGAGGGAAAAACGGAGGAGGAAGAGGAAAAAGGGACTCAGGCAGAGAGCTGGGATTATGAGGTACATGAAGAGGGAGAACAGGAAAGGGAATCAAATGCAGAATATGGAAACAGCAGTAAAAAGGCAGTGATGATAGTATGCGGACTTTTCTGTGCGGCTGCAGGAGTAACATTGGCAGCGGGCAGGCTTGTGCCGGAAATGATGCCGGCGGGAATGGCAGTGACTGTTATGCTGACAATATGTCTGATTATCATATTGATGAAGAGAAAAGTAAAAGTTAAAAATGAAGCATGTGAAGCAGAGGATATAATATATACGGAACCGGAAGAGTGGCTGAATAATCCGGAGAGCAAAAAGGGGGAAGAATATGAAGGGAAAAAGGGTACGACAGAAGAAAAAACAGTTTATATGGACATAGGGAGGGAGCAGGAGAGAAAACTGTATGGTATTGGAAAGTTCAGACAGCAAAGAATCTTTCTCGACACACTCCCCTGTCTGGTAGGGAAGGACAAAGCGCTGGTAAATCATATTATTACAGACGCCTCGGTGAGCAGAATGCATGCCAGGTTTTTTGCAGAAAAAGAAACAGTCTGGATGCAGGATCTAAATTCTACAAACGGAACCTATCATAATGGAATGAGGCTAAGTCCCAATGAAAGAGTAATACTGGAGGCGGAGGATGAGATAGGGTTTGGCCAGGCACAATTTGTTTTTCGTTAGAATTTATATCATCATGATAGAAGCTGCTTGTAAAGAACGACAGTTTTATAGTAAAATGGGCATAGGGAAGGACGGAGAGTATGTACCGGAAAAATTTACCTGTATGGAAAGAGACAATTACAACAGTTGGTTTTATTGTAATCAATATACTTCTTTATGTCATTAGTGCATTTAGTGGAGATTTATTGTATAATGAAGGGGCATTCAGCCTTCGGTACCTGTTACAGGGGCAGGAATGGTGGCGTTTTGTTACATCTTTGTTTTTGCATGCGAATATGGATCATCTGGTCGGAAATATGATGATGCTGTATCTGGCGGGGGAATTGGTTGAAAAATATGTGGGAAAGAGGAAGTATGCAATCCTGTATTTTGTAAGTGGGATAAGCGGATCACTGTTTTATGCGTTATATGAATTCAGTACCGGTAAATATGTAGATTCCATAGGAGCAAGCGGGGCGGTATTTGGAGTGATAGGGGCACTGTTTGTTATTGTGGTACATCATAAGGGAAAGTATGCTGGTATCACAACAGGCAGAATGATATTTATGATAGCCTATATGATTTATATGGGATTCCGCACATCAAATGTGAATAATGCGGCACATATTGGAGGGTTGCTTGGCGGAGTGATATTGACAGTTTTTTATGTACTGATCAGAGACGGGCATAGTGGAAGGAGATATGGATGAAGATCAATATTTATTATGGCGGGCGTGGACTGATAGATGATCCGACGCTTTATGTGATCGAGAAGATGGAAAGTGTTTTCAGAGAACTCCGTGTTGTGGTGGAGAGGTTTATGCTGTATGATATGAAAAACAGTATCACCATGCTGCCGCAGACATTGAAAGATGCCGATGGTATTATTCTTGCAACCACGGTGGAGTGGTATGGCATAGGCGGTTATATGATGCAGTTTTTAGACGCCTGCTGGCTTTATGGTGATAAGGAAAAAATCGCAAAGATCTATATGTGCCCGGTAGTGATGTCCACAACATATGGAGAGAGGGATGGAGAGTTGAATATGGCTTCTGCCTGGGAGATTCTTGGCGGATTGCCCTGTGATGGACTTTGCGGTTATATTGAAGATATTGCGATCCTGGAGAACAATGAAGCATACAATGCACTGATAGAGAAAAAGGCGGAAGATATGTATCGCACGATCAATAAAAGGATACTCGCCCTGCCGGCCAGCAATCAGGCAGTGAACCGATTTGTGTCCATTACAAAAAATATGGATCTTACGCCAAAAGAGGCGGAACAGCTCTCGCAATATGCTTCGGATGACGGTTATGTCCAGAAGACAAAAGAGGATATCAGGGAACTGACAAGTATTTTCCGCAATAAGCTGGAAGAGAAGGGACAGGAGGATCAGACGGTATTTTTGAAGGCATTGAGAGATCATTTCAGGCCGATAGCAGGTTTTAAAGGAAGTTATAAGATTGTTTTTGAGACAAGGAAATCTCCTCTGTATATTGAAGTGAAACAGAATGATATGATGTGCAGTTATGATGATAAAGAAAAGGCGGATGTGGAAATCCAGATGAATGAGGATGTGATGTATGAAATTATACAGGGAAGAATGACTTTTCAAAGAGGATTTATGAGCGGTGCAATGAAGATGAAAGGAGATTTTAAACTCCTGCGGCAGCTGGATCAGCTTTTTGTATTTTAACATAATAGAAGGGAAATAGTTTAATGATAATAAAAGCAAAAGGGAAAGAGAGGATATGATTATGAAAGATGATACTTGTATTTTTTGCAGGATAGCCGCTGGAGAAATTCCGTCAAAAACGTTGTATGAGGACGATGAGTTCAGGGTGATTCTTGATTTGGGACCGGCAACGAAGGGACATGCACTTATTCTGCCCAAAAATCACTATAGAAACCTTTTTGAACTACCTAAGGAACAGGCAGAAAAGGCAATAGTGCTGGCAAAGAAGATGGCATTGCGGATGCAGGAAAAACTACATTGTGATGGGCTTAATCTGGTACAGAATAATGGGGAGACAGCAGGGCAGACGGTATTTCATTTCCATATACATTTGATTCCACGTTATGAGGGTGACGGACAGGTGATAGGTTGGAAACCGGGTAAACCTGAGGATGCTGAGCTGGAAGCAGTGAGAAAAACGATTGCAGAGTAAATGAAGTCAGGGGAGACAAGCAGGGCGGAGAGGTGTCACCTAAGAGGCCAGAGAAGTCTTAGATGATGGCGCTTTTGCCGAAAATGACATAGAAAAGCAGAAGAGATTAAAACTTTATGAGAATAATACAGGTAGCGGAAATTACAGAACAGGTCAAGGAAATGTGCATCGAGGCAAATTATTTTCTGTCTCCGGATATGAGGCAGTCAATTGCGGATGCAGTGAATACAGAAGAGACGGAAACGGGGAAGTACATTTTAGGAAAGCTCTGCGAAAATATGAGAATTGCAGGCGAGGATATGATCCCTGTCTGTCAGGATACGGGTATGGCGGTTATCTTTATTGAAGCAGGGCAGGATGTATATTTTGCCGGCGGCAGTCTGGAGGAGGCCATCAATGAGGGTGTGCGTCGGGGATATAAGGAAGGTTACCTGAGGAAGTCAGTGGTGGGAGATCCGCTCTTGCGGGAGAATACAAAAGACAATACACCTGCAGTGATACACTACCAGATCGTTTCAGGAGACAGCGTGAAGATCACTGTGGCGCCCAAGGGATTTGGCAGTGAGAACATGAGTCGGGTGATCATGTTAAAACCGGCTGATGGCATAGAGGGGGTAAAGCAGGCTGTGTTGGCAGCTGTAAAGGATGCGGGCCCTAATGCCTGCCCACCCATGGTGGTTGGTGTGGGTATTGGAGGAACTTTTGAGAAGTGTGCGATCCTGGCAAAAATGGCTTTGACGAGACCGGTGCAGGAGTTTTCGGAAATTCCTTATGTGAAAGAGATGGAAAAAGAGCTGCTTGAAAAGATTAATCAGACGGGAATGGGACCGGGAGGCCTGGGGGGAAGAACGACGGCGCTGGCGGTACATATCGAAACATATCCAACACATATCGCAGGGCTGCCAGTGGCAGTCAATATCTGTTGTCACGTAAACAGACATGTGATGAGAATACTGTAGAATGGTGGAGTGTGAGAGGAATTTTCAGGGGCAAAGCCTGATAAGTCGCGATGTATGTCGGAAAAAACTAAAGGAGATGCGAGTACATGGAAAAGTATATTCATGCTCCGTTGGACGCAGAAACGATAAGCGGTCTGAGAGCAGGGGATTTTGTGTATATTACTGGAACGATCTATACGGCGAGAGATGCAGCCCATAAAAGAATGAGCGAAGCTCTTGCGAAAAATGAGATGCTTCCGATCACACTGGAAAATAATATTATTTATTATCTTGGTCCCTCTCCGGCAAGTGAGGGAAGACCGATCGGTTCCGCCGGGCCAACGACTTCGGGACGAATGGATAAGTATACGCCAGAACTTCTTGATCTGGGGTTAAAAGGTATGATTGGGAAAGGGAAAAGAAGCGCGGCAGTAAAGGAGGCGATCATTAGAAACGGCTGTGTATATTTTGCAGCCATCGGTGGAGCCGGAGCTCTTTTATCAAAGGCGATCACAGAGTCGGAAATAATCGCTTTTGAGGATCTGGGAACGGAAGCGATTAGAAAGCTGGAAGTGGTGGATTTCCCGGTTATTGTTGTGATGGATGCGAATGGGAACGATCTGTATGAACAGATATTGAAGTAAGAGCACATTAAAACAGTTGTAATATGGAGACTGATGATGGCGATTATAGGGATTGACTTAGGGACAACTAACAGCCTGGTATGTGTCTATAAAGACAATGCAGCCAGGCTGATTCCGAATATTTTTGGAAAAGCTTTGACACCGAGCGTGGTCGGTGTGCCCGTTTATTTTAATGACAATCAGCGGTATGCTACGAAGGAAGCGGGGGAGTTAGCGGGTCTCAGAGTCGGGAGACTGATCAATGAGCCCTCAGCGTGCATGCGAAGCTGCGACAGGATCTGTTTGACAGGCTGGCGATGGTGATAACCCAGGTCCTGAATGACAGCGGCCGGACAATGGCGGAATTGGATGATATTATTCTGGTGAGCGGTTCTTCCAAAATGCTGGCGGTCGGTTTCTTTTTACAGACTGCTTTCGGGAAGATGCCGCATGCCGCAGCCTCTCCGGATGAAATTGTGGCCATGGGGGAGGGGATCTATGCCGGAATCAAGGAGCGCAGGGAGGAGATCAGTGATCTGCTGCTGACGGATATCTGTCCCTTTACGATGGGTATAGATGTGATCAATTATGCGGAAAGAGATAACTCGATCATGTCACCGATTATTGAAAGAAACAACATCTTACCTTCTTCAAAAAAGGGATATTATACAAATACATTGGACTGTCAGTCGAAAATGGTGATTAAAGTATATCAAGGCGAAGAGCATTTCTGCAGAGACAGTCTTTATCTTGAAGAATTGCAGACAGACATTAAGAGACAGAGGCGGAAAGCTTTTTGATCTTCCGGGGAAAAAGGATATCAGGAGTGATACAGGAGAATGCGGCAGATATAGGGTATTTTACAGATAGAGCCTACGACAGACAAAAGAGCGATTAAAAGAGCGTATGCCAGCCTGACGCAAGAGATTCATCCTGAAGAAAAGCCTGAGGAGTTTCGGATGCTTCATGAAGCTTATGAGAAAGCACTGCAATATGCATCCTTGAGAGAGCAGATAAACGGAAAACAGGTGGCGCCTGAAGGAGAACAGGAGGTGTCGCAATATGAATCCTCGGGTGGGAGAACAGATGAGGGTGAGATACCCTTTGAGGGGGGTCATGCGGGTCAGAGGAAAGAGCAGGATGAATAGAATAGAGCGAGTATGAAAAGCTGGGTTTTGGCTCGAAAGCAGCAGAAAAAGAGCGGGCAAGATTGCAAAAAATAGCATATTTCAGCAGGTGGTGAAGAGGCCTGATCATTGTGTGGGCAAATAACAGGGTAATGCGCGACGAGGAATGGAAACCCTATCTGATGTCGCAAGAATTTCGGGAAATAATGTGGTCGCCCATAGTGTTGGGAGAACTGATCTGCGGGATAAGAAAGTACTGTTGGAGGAAAGAGAAAATAAAGAGGGAAGAACGCAGGCGCATAGGGAGACTGGTAATAATTTTCATATGCTTTTGACTTTGCTGCTGGCGTTAATAGTTATTTGGGCATATTATGAGATGGCGGAAGAAGGACCTGGAAGGGTGCTCATAGGTTATTTGCTATTTGCTGTGGCAGTATTTACAGGCTGGCTATTCTGGCATTTCATAATACGGAGCTGAGGGACAGAAAGATCTTAACTTTTGTCCGTGAGCATCCGGTACAGCCACTTACCGGATGCACTCAGGTCATTCTCGATAAAGTCCGAAGTTTTACTGCATTTACCGGAAAGGATGGCAGAAGTTTCTTCTTTGTTGGAAAGTTTCCATGCCACATAACTGATACCGTATTCATCCATGGTATTTATCCACTGATCTGCCTGATATTCGTCAATGGCACCGTTTCCGCTGGCATCGCAGATGCCATACTCGGAGACAAAGATGGGAAGGCCGGCATTCGCAGCGGAGACCATGGTGTTTCTCAGGGAGTCGGTGTGCGTGGCTGCATAAAAGTGCAGAGCGTACATGATATTGTCATAATCCGTGATAGGTTCAGCAGCAGCCTGATCCACATACTGCGACCAGTTGGGCGTACCGACAATGACGACGGCATCATGATCGTAGGTACGGATAACCGGAATGATCTCTTCGGCATACGATTTGATATCGTTCCAGGACGTGCTGCCGTTGGGCTCATTGCAGATCTCATACAGAACATTATTATGGTCAGCATATAATTCGGCCATCTCCGCGAAAAAGGCTTTTGCCTCTTCTTTGTAAGTATTGGGATTGCCATCGGAAAGAATATGCCAGTCAATGATTACATACATATCTGCTTCGGTGGCATACTGCACACCGTTTTTAACCAGTTCTTTTAACTGCGCCTGGTCGCCACCGGTGCAGTATCCGCCGTATTCAGCTGTGTACATGGCAAGGCGGATGACATTTGCGCTCCATTCATTTTTCAACTGAAGAAAGCAGTCTTTATTGACATAGTCCGGAAACCATGCCAGACCATGGGTGCTGATGCCTCTTAACTGAACCGGATTCCCGTTGCTGTCTGTGAGGCGGGAGCCGGTTACACGCAGAGGGGGAGTAAGGGAAACATTTTCTGTATCTGGCTGTGTCTTAGCTGTCTGTGTGTCGGTTTTGGCAGAACCTACTGCCGGCGTTTCCGGGGCAGCAGATGCAGAATCCAACAAAGGAGAGGTATCTGAATCACTTTTATCCTCGGAAGATTGTACTGATTGAATATCAGATGGGACAGCCGTTTCGCTTTTTGCATGTTCCATATTGTTTCTGCAGCCGGATAAAGACAGGGAAAGAGATGAGATAACTGCAATACTAATAAGGAGACGGAAAATTTTTTTGTTTCGTTTACGGCGCATATTCATATATCTTTTTCTCCGGACTGCTCTGTCTGCATAGCTTTATAGATCTGTATTATCTTACTATTTCCCAGCCGATGCTGGAAACTGATAATATCATAACAGGTATATTTTGTAAAGTGATTTTCCAAAACTTGTTATGCCGCAGGTGGCAGTTCACTCCTGCAGGGGGTATGACGGACAAGAGCTGAATTATTGTCGCAGGTAGGGAAAAGTTATAAATCCTGTCCGGGAATTAAAGCTCACGACAAACGCATGAGTAAATAAAATGTGAACAAACTGCTCCATTATCCGTTAT